>VGYB01000005.1 GCA_016873115.1 Planctomycetota bacterium
CTCACCGCCTCATCACCCCAACCCGGAGCACCCAACATGAAGAACCTGTCCACTGGAACCGGCCTTGCACTCCTCGCGACCGCCATCGTCGCGTACCCAATCGTGAACCGCATCAGCTCGGTCGATCAGACCGCACACGCGAGTGTGCCCGTCGCTGCGATCGCCGCCGCGGCGACCGCGCAGGCGAACCCGGAGCCGACGATCGTGTGGTACGGAACCTATGGCGGCAAGTATGGGAGCTACGTGAGCGGTGTTGTACTTCGAGCCTGGACGGACGGCCGAATCGAAGCCAAGTTCATCGACAACATGATAAGCTGCGGATCCAACCCGTGTACCGGCTCGTGGCTCACCATTTCAACCGCCTCCGAAGGCTACGCCTACCGCTCCGACATCACCGCTGATCAGGTCGTTGACGGCGCCGACCTCGCGACGATGCTCGCCGACTGGGGCGACGCCCCCCGCTACGACATCCCGCCGTCGGACTGCCCCCTGAACTTGATCAATCCCTGAACCTCGCGCTCGCGAAAGACAGGCACGCGACCCTGGCGCACATCGGCGCGAGGGAAGTGTGCCGCACAGGCTAGACCCCTCCCCCCCCATAGGGGCCGGGGCTCGGCGCGAGCGGCCACCCGTCATCGCCCGCATTCTTATCAATCAACCTCGCGCCCGCCCGTCTCGTGAGCTCCTCGCGGCTCCAGACGACCGCCGGCGAGGGCCCCGATGTGTGCGTGCATGAAGAGGGGCCCGCGGTGAGGGATCCACCGACTCACCCCCGCCACCCTCATACGGGGGGCACTCCCCGCCTCGTCTTGTGTGTGTCACCGCGTGTCACACTCGTACAGGGTTGGTACACACTTGGTACACACTTCCACGCAACGTCATCGACAATCGCAACGGCGCGAGGTACATTCAACCCTCGTAGGAGTCTCTAAACGGCGTTTCAATGAGGTGGCAAACGAGCGGGCCGTGACTTCCATGCCGAATGTCGCGAGTTCGAATCTCGTCGCCCGCTTTCTCCCGGCCATCTCAGAACCCGCCGGGAACGGCCTCCGGCCCCCCCGTCCGCCGGCCAGGAGCCTAGATAGAACCCGTGATCAGCAGCCCCCGCCCTTGGAGCCCTCCCGGTCGTGGGCTATGGTGTGTGTGCAGGAACACACCATGCACACCGGGTCAAACCACGCCGTCCGAGTGACCCTTGCCGCGCTGTCGATCGTGCTGGGGTTGGGTGCCGCCGTGCCTGCTGCGGCCCAGTGCCCCGGCGACCTGATTGAAAATGGATTGGTGGACGGCGCGGATCTTGGTGAGTTGCTCAGCGCCTGGGGCACGCAAGGTGGCTCCGCCGATGTGACGGGCGACGGCATCGTGGACGGAGCGGATCTTGGTGTGCTCCTTGGGAACTGGGGATCATGCTTGCAGGGCACCGTCAGGGCGTGGGGATGGAACGTGCAGGGCCAGTGCAACATCCCCTTGAACCTCGGTTCCTGCACCGCCATCGCTGGGGGCAACAGCCACACCATCGCGCTGAGTACCGACGGCACCGTCAGGGCGTGGGGATACAACTACTTCGGCCAGTCCACCGTCCCCACCGACCTTGGTTCGTGCACCGCAATCGCCGGGGGCGGCTTGCACTCCATCGCTCTGCGCACCGACGGAACCGTCCGAGTGTGGGGTTTCAACAGCGACGGTCAGAGCGATATCCCAACCGATCTGGGGCCGTGCATTGCCATCGCGGGGGGCTATCTGCACACCATCGCGTTGCGCACCGACAGCACCGTCAGGGCGTGGGGCGGCAACGACTGGGGCCAGTGCAACATCCCCACGAACCTCGGACCCTGCATTGCCATCGCGGGGGGCAACAGCCACACGATCGCAGTTCGCACCGACGGCACCGTCAAAGCCTGGGGACGCAACGACTACGGCCAGTGCAACATCCCCACGAACCTCGGACCCTGCATTGCCGTCGCGGGCGGCAACGACCACACCATCGCGCTTCGCACCGACGGAACCGTCAGAGCGTGGGGAGACGGCTTCTTGGGTCAGACCACCATCCCCGCCGACCTCGGCACCTGCACCGCCATCGCGACGGGCCAGTACCACAGCACGGCGCTGCGCACTGACGGCACCGTCAGGGCATGGGGATGGAACGGCTACGGCCAGTGCAACATCCCAACCGATCTCGGCCCCTGCGCCGCCATCGCTGCGGGCGGCTACCACACCATCGTGATCCAACCGTGATGTCTGTGCCACCTGGCGAATGGCGGCAACGCCCTCGGTCACCACGCGAGCGCATCATGTTGAGCAGACTGCCCGAGTGAAACCGGGCCCGGTGGCCGGCACGCTCACTCCGCCGAGCCCATCACGCTGCGGAGCGTGTTGCGGCCCAGACGCGCAAGCAGCGCCGCCGTCGCCAGCGGCCGGTGCATCGACTCGAGCACCGATTCGAACGCACCAAGGAACCAGTGCACATCGGCCTCGTCGATCACGAGCGGCGGAATGAGTTTGACCACATCAAGGTTGTGTCCCGCGACCTGGCAGAGGATCCGGTGATCCTCCATGAGCGGCACGATCGCGCTCTGCGCAAAGAGGTTCCGGTCCATCGCGTGGGTGGCGGCCCAGGATGCCCGCAGGGCCAGCGACTTGGGCTGCCCAAACTCGACGCCGATCATGAGCCCCCGACCGCGGATGGCCTTGAGCATCTCGAAGCGCGGCTGCATCGCCCGCAGCCCATCCATGAGCTTCGCACCCATGCGCCGGGCATTGCCCGCCGCATCGCACGCGTCGTAGGCGTGCAGCACGCTCAGGCCCGCGACCATCGCCAGCGTGCCCATGTAGAAGGTCGACGAATGCACGATCGCGCGGTCGAGGCTGGAGAAGGTCGCCTTCCACACGCCACCGCGCACGAGCACCGCACCCACGGGGACCTGGCCGCCTGAGAGCGCCTTGGACAGAATGACCATGTCAGGCTCGACCCCCTGCTCTTGATCGATCGCCAGGAATGTGCCGGTGCGGCCCACGCCCGTCTGCACTTCGTCGCAGACCAGCAGCGTCCCATGCTTGCGGCAGAGCCGCGAAGCTTCGGCGAGGTAGTTGGGCGAGTGCAGGTTCACGCCCTTGCCTTGGATGGGCTCGATGATGAACGCCGCGATGTCACCGAGCGCCAGTTCCGCCTCGAGCGAGCTCAGATCATTGAACTCGACCATGCGGCAGCCCGGGAGGAAGGGCGCGAAGCCAGCACGGAAGCTCTCGCAACCGTTCAGGGAGACCGATCCGCTCGAGAGTCCGTGGAAGGCCTGGCGCGCATAGAGCAGGCCCGGCCGGCCCGTCGCGCACTTGGCGAACTTGATCGCGGCCTCGACCCCTTCGGTGCCTGAGTTCGTGAAGAACACATGGTCGAGGCCCCTGCCCACGCGCGCCTTGAGCTCCCGCGCAAGGGCGGCGGCCAGCGTCGGCACCTCGAACTGCACCATCGATGGGAGGTCGAGCGCCAGCGCATCCTGCAAGGCGCGGGTGACCGTGGGATGGTTGCGGCCGAGGTTGCAGACCGCGTAGCCGGCCAGGAAATCGAGGTAACGATGGCCCTTGGCATCCCACAGGTGGGCGCCCTCGGCCCGCACATACTCCCGGTCGAAGCCGATCGTGCGCAGGACCGTGGCGAACCGAGGGTTCACATGCTCGGCGAGTTGGCTGGTGCCCTGCCCTCGTTCACGATCCAGCAGGGCTTGAAGGTCAAACTCCATGGGACGCCCTGCTTACTTCGCCGCCAGCAGCCGCTCGACATACTTGATGTCGTGCGTGGCGTTCACGAACTGCGGTTCACAAAGGAGCCGCATGTGCAGCGGGATCGTGGTCTTGATGGGGCCGACCTTGAACTCCTTGAGCGCACCGAGCGAACGCTGGATGCACGACGCACGGTCCGGCGCATGCACGATGAGCTTGCCCACCATGCTGTCGTAGTTGGGTGGTACGCGGTAGCCGGCGCGCACATGGCTGTCCATGCGGATGCCCGGGCCACCGGGCGGAGCCCAGGTCTCGATCAGGCCCGCCTGCGGCATGAAGTTCCGATCCGGGTCCTCGGCGTTGATGCGGAACTCGATCGCGTGGCCGTTGATGCGGATGTCTTCCTGGCGATAGGGAAGCTTCTCCCCTGCCGCCACGCGAATCCCGGTCTGCACGATGTCCACGCCGGTGATCGCTTCGCTGATGGGGTGCTCCACCTGCACGCGGGTGTTCACCTCGAGCATGTAGAAGTTCTGGTCCCGGTCCATCAGGAACTCGCAGGTCGCCGCGCCGCAGTACTTGGCGTTGCGGATGAGCGCCGCGGCGCTCGCGCACACGCGGTCACGCTTGGTCGGGTCCACACCGGGCGCGGGGGCTTCCTCGATCAGCTTCTGGTGACGGCGCTGGCTGCTGCAGTCGCGTTCGTAGAGGTGGATCGAATTGCCGTGGTTGTCGCCGATCACCTGCACCTCGACATGACGCGCCTGCTCGAGGTACTTCTCGACATAGACCGTCGGGTTGCCGAAGGCCGCAGCGGCTTCCTGCCGGGCACTGTCCACGCCCGCGCGAAGCTCCGTCTCGTCCCGAGCGATGCGCATGCCGCGACCGCCGCCGCCACCGGCGGCCTTCACGATGACCGGGTAGCCGATCTCGGCAGCAACCTTCACGGCTTCCTCAAGGTCCTCGATGCCACCGTCGGTCCCGGGGAAGATGGGTGTGCCGCTCTGCTTGGCCATGCGCTTGCAATTGACCTTGTCACCGAGCAGGTTCATGGCTTCGGGGCTTGGACCGATGAAGGTGAAGCCTGAGTCACGCACCACCTCGGCGAAGTGGCTGTTCTCGCTCAGGAAGCCATAGCCCGGATGGATGGCATCGGCATGCATGAGTTCGGCTGCAGCGATGATGCGGTCGATGCGAAGGTAGGAGTCCTTGGACGGGCCCGGCCCGATGCAGACCGTGCGATCGGCCTGCTCAAGCCAGGTGCCGCCGGCATCGGCCTGGCTGTGCACGCAGACGGTCTCGACCCCGAGCTCACGGCAGGCGCGGATGATCCGCAGCGCGATCTCGCCGCGGTTGGCGATGAGGATTCGTTTGAACATGGTGGTGCTTGCGCCCGCTCAGGACGGCTTGACCAGGAAGAGTTTCTGGCCGAATTCGACGGGTTGGCCGCTCTTGACCAGGATCTTGTGAATGGTGCCGGACTTCTCGGACTTGATCTCGTTGAAGATCTTCATCGCCTCGACGAGGCAGACAATCGAGTCCGCTCCCACGCGTGCACCGACCTGCACGAAGGGCGGCTTGTCGGGGCCTGGGGTGGCGTAGAAGGTGCCGACCATCGGGCTCTCGACGGCGGTGCAGCCGGCGTCATCGTCCCACTTGGGGGGAGCAGCGGCAGCGGGCGCAGCGACCGTCGACGCAGCACCAGGAGCCCCGGCTGCCGGAAGCGCCACCACAGGCGCGGGTGCGGCCAGCACGACGGGCTTGCCGCCACGCTTGACGGTCACGGTCTCCTCACCATCCTTGAGGTCCAACTCAGCGAGGTCGTTCTCAACCATCAGGCGGACCAACGACTCGAGTTTGCGGATATCGATCATGTTGGGGCCGAAGTGTATCGATCGTGCGCCGATCAGGCCCCAATCCGCCCTGGACCAAGGGGATCAGCCCTGGCTGCCTCAGAACCTGCTGGGTCCGATATTGAGACTATCGAAGCCGCTTGACCGCCCGTGGTGGGCCAAGGATCTCGGACATCAGGATGGCCCGCCGCGCACCCTCCCGCGAGCGGAGGAGGCCGGCCACCGAGTCCGCCAGAGCACCACGATCATGGGGTCGCCGAGCCGAAGAGGCGGCGATCGTCGAGGTCTCCGGCGTAGCGATCGCCCCACCTTGAGGCTTGGGGGCCGATGCAGCAGGCGACACCGACGGAGCCACTCTGGGCACGACCGCCGGTGCGGCACTGGGTCGCTCGATACCCGTCGCGCGAAGGGCCCGACCGAGCACCGACTGGACCTCAGCTCGAACGTGGTCCACCGCAGCACGCACACTCTGGAGCGAGCGGCGCGCGTCGTTGCTCTCGTCCTCTTCCCCGTCCTGCGATGCCGCCTCGTGATCCGGATCGTCTTGGATCGGGGGCGGAGCGGGAGGAGCCACCGCGGTCGTTGCAATTCCCGTGGTCCGGAGTGAAACGCCGCCGGGTGGCAGCAAGTCCGCCGGGAACCCTCGCGCGGGGAACTGATTGATGACATCGCGCGCTTCGGCGAGGCCGATGTTGCAGATCGCCCGCAGCGCCATCACGGCCTCGATCACGTTGCGTTGCTCAATCAAGCGCGCGACCGCGATGGCCTGCTCGGCAGTCATGGGGCGCACGCTGTTGACCTGCACGGGGCGCGTGCCGTCGAGCGATGGAGAGATGCCAACGCCCGATCCCTCTCCGCGTCCTGCCGCATCTGCCGCAGCCTGCTTCTGCTTGGCCTTCTTCGCGTAGTAGCCAGCCACCGCCTGGAAGACGGCGATCAGGATGAAGATGACGATCGTCTGCGTCACGCTTCGGGGATCCTAGCCTGCCGACGGAGTGCAGCGTGGGGCGACGATCGGTCGAAGGCTGCCGCCGACGCGTTCGAAGGCGACGCCGAAGCCCGCGCCGAGTGCGGCTTCGCTGAGCACGGATGCCCGCGGCCCGCTCGCCCGCAGGCGCCCCGCTTCCATCCACCAAACCGTGTGCGCCAAGGCATCGGCGAGCACCAAGTCATGCAGAACGATCAGGACCAGGCTTCCGGCGCCGGCCAGGCACTGCAGCGCACCGGCCACGCGATGCTGCTCGGCAAGGTCCATGGCGTTGAAGGGTTCATCTAGCACCAGCAGTCCACCCACATCATGCTGCGCCAAGGCCCGCGCCAGCACGACGCGCTGCTGCTCACCGCCCGAGAGTGCGGCAAAGGGTCGATCCATCAGGTCGTGCACCGCGAGTGCATCGATGGCACGCTCGAGTTGCTCAGTCGATCGCGCCACCACGGCCCCGGCCAAACCGATCACCTCGCGCGCCGTGAAGTCGGCCGCCACGAGCGGGCGCTGCGCGACATAGGCGATGCAGCGCGCTCGATCCGCTGCGGAGCATGTGGAGAGTTCACGCCCCTTCCACACCACCGAGCCGGAGCACCTCCCTGCATGGATGCCGGCGATGGCACGGACGAGTGAACTCTTTCCGCTGCCGTTGCGGCCGATCACGGCGACGGTCTGCCCGGGGGGCGCGCTCACGCTGACCCCCTGCACTGCCGTGCGCGCGCCATGCCAGACGGACATCGAGTCGATGACGAGACTCATGCTCCGCGCCCTCCATGGCGCCGGAGCACCCAGAGGAAGATCGGCCCGCCCAAGATGGCCGTCACCACCGCCACGGGCAGCTTGCCTGCACCAGGAAGAGGCATGGCCAGCCGCAGCGCGTCGGCAGCGATCAGCAATGCCGCCCCCAGGATGGTTGACGCCGCCACCAGGCCTCGGTGCCCGGCACCGAGCATGAGTCGGGCGACATGCGGTGCGACGAAGCCCACGAATGCGATCGGTCCGCAGAGCACCACGCTCGAGCCCGCCAGCGCACCGCTCAGGATGACCAGCCTCCAGCGCATCGCCGGCAGATCGACCCCAAGACTCATGGCTTCGTCATCGGCCGTGCAGGCGGCGTCGAGCCATCGTGCACGGACGAACGACCACCAGCCGATCATGGCCAGGAGCACAACAGCCGTGATGAGCGGCACGCGCTCGGGAAGTTCGGGGATCCGGCCCATCGCCCAGGCCATGAGGTCGCCGCGCGAGGACGGAGGCATGAGGTACTGGACCAGCACGGTCAGCGCGCCCGCCACACTCGCCACGACCACGCCAGCCAGAAGCAGCGTGACCGGATCGATTGCCCCGTGACGACGCCCTGCCACGACAACCACCACGAGTGCCAGTGCAGCGCCGACCGTGGCCGCCACCATGCCGCCGTCGGCAACCACCCAGGTGGCGCCCCAACTCGCCGCAAGCGCGGCGACGGAGACCGCAAGGCCCGCACCTGACGACAGTCCCAGCACGAACGGCGAGGCCAAGGGGTTGCGCAGGAGCGCCTGCAGCAACACGCCCGACAGGCCAAGGCTTGCACCAGCCACGGCGGCACTGGCGAGCGCACCGAGCCGCAGATCGACGATCTCGGTGGTCGGCCATGACCAGCCCCGCGCACCAAGCACCAAACGAAGCAGCACGGCCACCACCAAGGCCACCGTGATGACCGACCAGGCAACGACCCTGGGCCGACCGGCACTCATCGCGATGGCTCCGCGTTCCCTGAGTGCTCCAGCGCAGCGCGAACACGCTCAAGGCTCATGCCGAGCGCGCCCGAGGGGACCAGCAAGGTGTCGTCGTCGACCTTCACGACGACCGCACTCGTCCGCAGGGCAACCTCGTCGGTCCATGGTGATGGCGCCGAGCCGATCGTGAGCACGACTGACGGCTTGATCGTGACCATCTCCTCGATGTCCAGCGTCTGCCACGCTCCAGCGGCCAGGGCATTGGGCACCCCGCATGACATCAGAAACTCCCCGAGATAGGTCGACGGCCCGAACGCCAATCGGCCATCTCCGGCCTGCACGACGAGCACTCTGCGATCACGATCCCATGACATGGGAGCGCAGGCCCGATCCATCGCCGACAGCAGGTCGCTGGCACGCGCTGCGATCTGCCGATCATCGGGCGCAAGCACCCGTGGCAGTTCGCGCACCATGGCACGGATGTCGGTCATCGTGGCCAGTGGCCAGGCGTGGACCTCTGCACCCAGACGCGCTGCGACCTCCTCAAGCCCGCCGTCGATCCCCTGCGCCGGAGGCTGGACCAGGATCACGCAGGGTCTTGCCAGGACCAGTGCTTCGGCATCGAGATCCAGCAGCGAGCCCACAACGGGCGCCTGGGACACGCACCACGGTGTGCGCCCGACCAGGTCACCTCCCGCCCCGAGCGCCACGATGGTCGATGTGATCGCTGGGCTCAGGCTCGCGGCGCCCCGGCAGCCGTCACGCGTTCGGTCACCACAGGCGACCAACATGAACACGAGGAATCCAAGCGTGACCGGACGCATCGAAGCGATACAGTACGGGCCACGATGCCTCTGCGCAGTGCGATCAGCAGCCTCTTCCTCGGTGACCCTGCGCCGACCACCGCCGCCACGCCGCCCGAGGGCGACCGTGCGATCCAGGTCCACGAGGCCGAGCCAATCAAGCCCTCCGAGGTGATGCAGCAGTTCGAATCGCAACTGGCCTCCCAGACCGATGTGAACCGTCGGTTGGGCGAACTCATCCGCCAGCTCGATGGCACGCTTGCGTCGCTGCCGGAGATGGCCCGCCAGCAGTCGCGCATGGTCGACACGCTCATCGATCAGGCCCAACGAGCGAAGGACCGCGATGCGGCGCTCACGCGCGGCCTCAGGGACCTTGGCGAGGGCTCCGACCGGCAAACCCAGGTGCTCGGCCTGGTCCAGCAGCAGCTCGACCTGCACAGCGAGACGAGTGCCCGCGTGGCCGAGATCCTTGGCGAGGCTCGGACCGCGCTGGGGGCCTTCAGTGCCTCCAGCGAGCGGCATGCCCGAAGCATCGAGTCGCTCGCCGAAGCCACGCGCCGCCGCACCATCCAGAGCGACCGCCTTGAACGGCGCTTGCAGCTCTGGTTGGTCGTCACCACGGCGCTTTCGACCACAGCGCTGGTCTACGCGCTGGTCGTTGCCTTGCGCGACGCACCGCAGGCCCAGCCCGCTCCCGTGGCACCCGTGGTCGCGACCGACCCTGCCGCCACCAGCGGCACCGAACCGGCCGCTGCACCGCCGGTCACGGCGCCCGCTGCGGAGAGCGGCGCGACGGCATCAACCACCAAGCCCACGGCACCGGTCCCGGACGCCACCAATGCGGATGCCAGCGGCACGAAGACCAGCGAACCTGCGACGGTCGATCCGGTTGCGCCAGGAGCCCTGCGCGGCACCCGGGGTGAACCCATCGACCCCTGAGCACGGCGCTCATGCGGTCGCTGGCATGAGCTGGCTGGCCGCGATCGAGCGATAGATGCCGCACCGCTCCATCAACTCGGTGTGGGAGCCTCGGTCGACCACGCGACCCTGGTCCATGACCACGATCCAATCTGCGGCGAGCACCGTGCTCAATCGATGGGCCACCGTGATCACCGTACGGCCCTGTGCGAACTCACGGATCGCCTCGTTGATCTGGCGCTCGCTGTCGGCATCGACCTGGCTCGTGGCCTCGTCCATGAGGAGCAGGCACGGATCACGAAGCGCCGCACGAGCGATGGCGATGCGCTGTCGCTGCCCACCCGAGAGGCTCATGCCCTGTTCGGCCACCGTCGTGTCGTACCCTCGCGGCAGCGCACGGATGAAGGCATCGGCGTGGGCGCGCTGGGCCGCCACCACGATCGACTCCCGGGTGGTGCCTTCGCACCCGAGCGCGATGTTCTCGGCGATCGATCCCTGCACGAGCACCGACTCCTGCGAAACCACGCCGATCTGCGAACGCCAGGATCGAAGCGATGCACCGTCGAGGTCGATCCCGTCGATCACCACGCGGCCCGTCGAGGGCACCAGCAGCCGGGGGATCAACGAGAGCAGCGTGGACTTGCCGCAGCCATTGGGGCCGACGATCGCCACATGGGCCCCCGCCGGAATGGTGAGCTCGATCCCACGCAGCGTGGCGTGTTCGGCGCCAGGGTAGGTGAACCCGACCCCGACGAGATCGATCG
Source organism: Planctomycetota bacterium (assembly GCA_016873115.1). Taxonomy (GTDB): domain Bacteria; phylum Planctomycetota; class Phycisphaerae; order Phycisphaerales; family SM1A02; genus SYIB01. The sequence goes on from VGYB01000005.1 coordinate 10,759, forward strand.
AACGGGCGAATCGAGCGACCTCATGACCGCCGTCCGTGCCGGGTTCGGCCGCCGCATCGAGGACCGTGCGGATCCGCTGCGCCGGAGCCTCGGCCGACTGGATGTCGCTGACGAAGGCCGTCAGCGGCCGGAAACTGCCCGCCGCCACGGCGAGGCTGCCCAGCGCCATGAGGAATCGGTCCAACTGCATGCGACCTGCCAGGAGTTCCCGCCCGGCAATGAAGACGAGTCCGAGCACGACGAGCACGGCCAGGAGCTCCATGAGCGGGCTCGCCAGGCTGCGCGCCTTGCGAAGCTTGAGCTCGTTGCGCAGGACACCCTCGTTCGCGCCCGCGAATCGCCGCGACATGTCGGGTTCGGCCGTGGCAGCCTTCACGGAGCGAAGCCCCTGCATGGCTTCGTTCGTCACCAGCAGCAGCCGCTGCTGGGCCTCGAGCGTGCCACGCATGCCACGATTGATGCGCTTGCCGAGGCGGCGCAGCGTGTAGGCCAAGGGCGGCCCGGCCACGACCGCCGCGAGCACGATGCGCCAATCGAACCAGATCGCCACGCCCGCTGCAGCAAGGCCCTTGGTGACATGCGCCAGGGAGCGATTCGTGAGCGCCACCAGTCCGCCATGCAGTTCGCTGCAATCGCGGAGGATGCGCGTGGTGAAGTCGCTCGGTCCTCTCGCCACGACCTGCACCAGCGGCAATCTGATCGCGGCGTCGAAAGCGCGCTGGCGAACCTCGGCCACGATGCGCGTGACCATCGTCAGCGTGAGGTACTGATGCAGGAAGTTGGCGGCGGCACCGATCACCGTCAGTACGGCCAAGGCCAGCAGCACGACCGCAAGACTGGTGTCGGTCGCTTCCGGAAGACGCTCCAGAACCCACCCAGGAACCTGCAGCCGCGCGCCCGTCGCGTTGTGGTCCACCGCAATGCCGGCCAGACCCTTGGCATCCTCACCCAGCATGAGCTGCAGCACCGGAAGCGCAGCACCGAGCCCCGCCGCGATGCCCAACCCACTCACGACGGCGCACGCCACGGCACCTCCCAGGGTCCATGGGGTGTCCAGCAGCTGTCGGGCAAAGGTCCAGTACGCCTTCATGGGAACGGAGTCACCTTACACGCCCTCGAGCTGCGCGAGGGACTCCCAGAACCCCGGCCAGCTCTTGGCCACGCAGGTCGGGTCATCGATCGAGATGCCCGGGCGAAGGAGTCCGAGGGTCGCCAGACTCATCGCCACACGGTGGTCGCTGTGCGCATGCAGCGTCACCGGGCGTTCGTGACGGGTCGATGGATCGATCACCAACGCATCACCGCTTGCCGAGACCGTGCACCCGAGGGCTCGGAGCTCCGTCGCCATGGCACCGATGCGGTCGCTTTCCTTCAGGCGAAGGGTGCGCAGGCCCGTGATGGTCGTCGTGCCCGAAGCAGCCGCAGCCACGGCGGCGATTGCGAGCGCACCATCGGGCCAGAGCGATGCATCGATCGCGATCCCGTGCAACACACCGCCGTGCTCGATCGAGGTCGATCCATCGATGGTCCGTTCTCTCGCGCCCATCGCCACCAAGGCATCGATCGCCCCGCGATCGGGCTGCGCCGTGGTCCGCGGGAGCCCGGGGACCGTGACGCGCGTGCCCGGCACCAGCGCCGCAGCGGCGAGCGGGTAGATCGCGCTGCTGGCGTCGGGCTCGACCGTGATGTCGATACCACGCAGGGGCATCGGCTCGATGGTCACCCTCGAGAGCCCCCCACTGACCGTGCGCTCGATCCTGAGCGGCACGCCAGCCCGCCCAAGCACGCTGATCGAGAGTTCCAGATACGAAGCGCTCGTGGGCGGCTCGGTGAAGACGAGTTCGAGCCCCCGCTCGAGCCACGGTGCGATCAGCATGACCGCACTGACGAACTGGCTGCTGCTGGTGGCCCCGACGGCGAGCGTGCTGCCCACGAGTCGCAAGCCACCGACGGCCACGGGCAGCCTGCCCACGGACTCCATCCATCGGATGGGCGCACCCAAGGCCGCCAGCATCGCGATCCCCTCGGCCACAGGGCGCTCGCGCATGCGCGGGCTGCCATCGATCACGATCGGTCGATCAGCGAGCGCGGCGAACGCCGCCATGAACCGCGTCGGCGTTCCGCCGTCGCCCAGGTTCACGCGGCTGCCGCCACGCGGTCGCCCGGCGCATCCGACGATGGTGAGTTCGTCGGGGGCGGTCCATGTCGCGTGAACGCCGCAGTTCGTCACGGCCCCGGCAAGGGAACTCGTGTCGTCGGAGGCGAGCGCACCCCGCACCAAACTCTGGCCTTCGGCCAGGGCACCGAGCATGAGCCAGCGGTTGGTCAGGCTCTTGCTGCCGGGCACCTGCACAAGGATGTCCTGTCCCCTCGTCGCCGGCCGCACCACCCTGGCGGAGCCAATCACCGCTCAGGCGCCTTCCCTGCGGAAGACGGCCACGACATCGTCGACCGGAATCACGAACAGCCGGTTGTCGCCCTCGAAATCGACGGGAATGCCGTGCCGCGGATTGAAGAGCACACGGTCGTAGCGCTTGATCGGGTAGTCCTCGTCGCGCTCGACCTGGGCGCTGACCGCCACCACTCGACCGGTGAGCGTGGGGATCTCGATCTTGTCCGGAAGGTGAATCCCGACCTTGGTGATCTTCTTGTCCTCGTCCTTGCGGATGAGCACGCGCTTGCCGACGGGTTCAACCGTCTCAAGACGCGTGGCTGGCTGGGTCGGCTTGCTCGACATGTCTTGAGGATAGGCGAACCGCCCCTCCTGCTGCTAGAACATGCGTATGCCTGACCGGATCCGCCAACTCGTGCGCGACGTGCCCGACTTCCCCAAGCCGGGCATCATCTTCAAGGACATCACGCCGGTTCTTGGGGATCCGGCCGGCCTGGCGCTCGCCATCGAGCTCATGGCGAATCCCTTCCGCAATGTCCGCGTCGATGTCGTGATCGGCCCTGAAAGCCGCGGCTTCATCTTCGGAACGGCGATCGCGCAGAGCCTCAATGCGGGATTCGTGCCCGTGCGCAAGCCGGGCAAGCTGCCATGGCGCAAGCGCTCGGTGCGCTATGCGCTCGAGTACGGCCACGACGAACTCCAGATGCACGAGGATGGGATCACGCCCGGCATGCGCGTGCTGCTCGCCGACGACCTGCTCGCCACGGGCGGGACGCTGAGGGCAGCGACCGATCTGGTCCAGGCGTGCGGCGGTCAGGTGGTCGGGGCATCGGTCCTGATCGAGCTCGAGGGCCTCGGCGGGCGCGCGGTGCTGCACGACATCGCGGTCTCGAGCGTGCTGCGGTACTGACTGCAGTTCGTTCGGACCGTCGTGGCGATCTATACTCGTGCAATGAGCAGCCTCTCCACCACCCCGACCGCCAAAGACCTTTCCTCGACCGATCCCCTGATGCTGGTCGATGTCGACCATGTCCGGTTCTATGTCGGCAACGCCAAGCAGTCGGCCTTCTTCTACGCCAGCGCGTTCGGCTTCCAGGTCGATCAGGTGTCGGACCTGACCACCGGCAGTCGGACAACCGCCCAGTACCTGCTCACCCAGGGCAACATCCGATTCATCCTGGAAACGGCCCTGACCAGCGACCACCCGGTGGCCGAGGAGTGCCGCCGGTATGGGGACGGCGTGAAGGATGTGGCCCTGACCGTGCTCGATGCGGAGCGCGCCTGGGAGCAGGCCCGGCGCAACGGCGGCGAGAGCGCCTACGAACCGCGCACGGTCAGCGACGCCAACGGGAGCGTCACCATGGCCGGCATCAAGACCTACGGCCGTGCCGTCCACAGTTTCGTCAGCCGCACCGGTGCCTACGCGCTTCCCAACATCAAGCAAGGTGCGACCTTCGCCCCGGACTTCCGGTCCATGGGGAACATCAGCCTGAACGCCTGGAACAAGGCCAACCCCTGTGGCCTCAAGTTCGTCGACCACTGCGTGGGCAATGTCGAGTTGGGCAAGATGAACCATTGGGTCAAGTGGTACGAGGATGTCTTGGGCTTCACGATGTTCAAGCACTTCGACGACAAGGACATCTCGACCGAGTACTCGGCGCTCATGAGCAAGGTGATGGCCAGCGGCAACCACCTGATCAAGATGCCGATCAACGAGCCCGCCGCCGGCAAGAAGAAGAGCCAGATCCAGGAGTACCTGGAGTGGCACGGCATGTGCGCAGGCGTGCAGCACCTGGCACTGCGCACCGATGACGAGCTTCACAGCGTGGCCGAGCTGCGCCGCCGCGGCGTCGACTTCCTGGCCCTGCCTGATGCGTACTACGAGAGCGTCTGGAACCGCGTCGACACGATGCTCCGCCAGCACGGCCACGATGTCGTGAAGGAAGACCACCAGAAGGTCAAGGACCTGGGCATCCTGGTCGATGCCGATGACGAGGGCTACCTGCTGCAACTCTTCACGAAGCCGCTGCAGGACCGCCCCACGCTCTTCTTCGAGATCATCTGCCGTCGCGGTTCGCAGAGCTTCGGCAAGGGCAACTTCAAGGCGCTCTTCGAGGCGCTCGAGATCGAGCAGGACCGCCGCGGCAACCTGTGAACGGCGCGGTACCGTCAGGACGGCCGCGGAATCCTCCCCTCGGCGTCCGCGTTGACCGCGTCATGCACCGAAGCGTGGGTCGGGATCCACCACCTCGTCGCCATCGATGATGATCGCCTGGGCGTGCAGCGCGGCCTGGTCGAATCCCTCGCGCGCTGAGCCACGGTAGGCAGCGTCGCTCGCCAGGGGGAAGCCGAGCCACGCGAACCCCGCCCTGATCTGGTGGCGACGCCCCGGACCCACAAGTTCGATCTCGACGAGGTCATGCGTGGCACCGCGTGAGAGGACGACCCACCTGCAGATGCCTCGCGTCGACGCCTCGCCCCGTTCACTCACGGTGACCTTGGACGAGCCGCGGTGACGACCGGTGAAGTGCAGGGCAAACTGGCCGCGATCACGGGCGCCAGCGGCAACCCATGCGCGATAGCGTTTCTCCACCGCATGCTGCGATGGCTCGCCCGAGAACGCCGAGCGGAGTCCCGCAAGTGCCTGCCCCGATCGCGCCGCGACCAAGCAACCGGTGGTGCCCTCGTCAAGCCGATGCACGAGTCCTGCACCCGGGAGCGAATCCTGCGCCGTGACGGCCGTACGCAGCCACGCCTCGATCGTGTGCGTGCCGCCACCGGCCTGTTCGATCGAATGCCATCCTGCAGGCTTGCCGACCACGAGCCATGCCGCGCGCTCGGCGATGATGCAGGGTTCGGTGCGCGGTGCCATGAGGCGTCGAGGGTACGGGCGCGACCCCTTCATGGCTACACTTGCCGACACGAGGATTCCCATGGCCTACTACACCAAGATGGGCAAGTTGCCCGGCAAGCGCCACATCCAGTTCCGCGCCCCCAACGGCCGCCTGTACAGCGAGGAAGTCTTCGGCACCGAGGGTTTCACGGGGCCGACCAGCACCCTCTACCACATCAATGCGCCGACGCAGGTCTGCGGCTGGGAACCCCTGTACGACGCGCGCCCCGAGTATGTGGAGCAGAACGTGATGCGCATGCGTCACACGCGAAGCAGCCCGATGCAACCCCAGGGCGATCCGATCACCGGCCGAGTGATCCTCTACGGCAATGCCGATGTCGAGATGGGCGTCTGCGTCCCGGCCGACGGGATGGACTACCACTACAAGAGCGTCTTCGACGACTGCCTCTTCGTGCACCACGGCCGAGGCACGCTCTACACGATGTTCGGTGCGATCCCCTTCGGTCCCAAGGACTACCTCGTCATCCCCAAGGGCACGATCTATCGACTCGTCTTCGAGAAGCCCAAGGCCAGCGAACCTGCGAACAGGTTCGTCTTCATGGAGGCCGTCAACGGCAGCCTGATCCTTCCCCCGCCGCGCTACCTGAGCAAGAAGGGCTCGCAGTTCCTGGAGCATGCGCCCTACTGCGAACGCGATCTGCGGCTGCCGCAACTGCCGATGACCTTCGATGAACGGGGCGAATTCGAGGTGCGCATCAAGAGCCGCGGCTGGGTGCACAGCTACACCTACCAGTACCACCCGCTCGACATCGTCGGCTGGGACGGCTGCGTCTATCCCTATGCCTTCAACATCGATGACTTCAGCCCCATCGTCGGCAAGCACCACATGCCGCCGCCGACGCACCAGACCTTCGAGGCGCACAACTTCGTGATCTGCTCGTTCTGCCCGCGGCCGCTGGACTTCCATCCGCAGGCGATCGTCGTCCCCTACAACCACTCGAACCTCGACTCGGACGAGGTGCTCTACTACGTCGAGGGCAACTACAAGGCCCGTCGCGGCATCGAGAGCGGCTCGCTCACCCTGCATCCGCAGGGCATTCCGCACGGCCCGCATCCTGGAACGGTCGAGGCCACGATCGGCCTGACCCACACCAACGAGCTCGCCGTGATGTGCGACACCTTCCGTCCACTCATGGCCACGCGAGCCGCAGTCGAGCTCGACGAACCCCGCTACCCGGCCTCGTGGGAAGAGGGTGCCATGACGGCCAGCAGCAAGGTGCGTACACCCAAGGCAGCCAAGGCGACAGGCGAACCCAAGGCCGCGAAACCCGCCGGCAAGGGCAAGCCAGCCCGCCGCACGCCAGCGCGCACTGCGGCCGCGAACACCTGGGACTGACGGTCATGGACGCACCCTTGCTCGCGGCGACCGGGGTGATGGGCCTTGTCGCCTTGGTCGCTGTTGGCGCGTCGCCACTGTCGACGACGGAGCGGCATCCCACCCAGGATCAGCCGAAGCAAGCGCCAACCAGAGCTCCCGCGACTGCGCCGGCGGCTGGCGACGCTCCGCCCGCCGCGGTGCCGGTCTGCCCGGCCCCGCCAGCCGATGACGATCCCCTGCCCACGCAGATCCCCAACCTCAGCGATGCCGGTCTGCCGGTGGTGCGGCTCACCTTGGGAAGCGAGCCATTCGATCTCGAACTGGCGGCAACCGACGACGCGATCGCCAAGGGGCTCTCGGGTCGTGATCGTGTGCGCCGCCACCGCGGCATGCTGTTCGTCATGCCCTACTCGCGCGAACAGGGCTTCTGGATGATCGACTGCCTCGTGCCCATCGATATCGCGTTCATGAACGAGCAAGGGGTCGTGACCGCGGTGCACACCATGAAGACCGAGCCGCCGCAGCGCGCGGATGAATCGCGTGGCGCGTACGAAGTCAGGCTGCCGCGCTATCCGAGCGGCGCCAAGGCCCGCTACGCGATCGAGCTCGCCGCTGGCGAGTTCGCGCGCCTTGGCATCGCCAAGGGCAGCGAGATCAAGGTCGACTGGCAGGCCGTGAACACCGTGGCTCGCGCCACGCGCGTGGCCGGCTCGAAGCGCTGAGCACCGCCCCTCACGCCACAGGCAGCACGATCCCGCGGCACTCCCCGAAACTGAGCCGGGGCAGACCATCGCGAACGGCCGAGCCGCGCAGGATGACTTCGTCCCCGTCCTGCAGGAACTTCCGTTCGGTGCCATCGGGAAGCGTGATCGGCTTGGTCCCGCGCCGGGTGAGCTCGAGCAGGCAACCGTGCTCATCCTCGCCCGCACCGCTGATCGTGCCACTGCCAAGGAGATCACCCGGGCGCATGCGGCAGCCGCTCACCGTGTGGTGAGCGAGCATCTGGTTCATGCTCCACCACAGGTCGGTGCCACGACTGCGGCTGACGACCATCGCGGGCACACCGCGTTCGCGCATCGCCGCGCTGGAGATCGCGACCTCAAACCGCACATCAAGCAGGAAGTCGCCATCCCACCGCAGGTACTCCAGTGGCTGCGGATCGCCCTCCCCGCGTGCCGGAACCGGTATGCGGTACGGAGCCAGCGCCTCCGCAGTGACGATCCACGGACTGATCGATGTGATGAAGTTCTTGGCCGTGAACGGGCCGAGCGGCTGGTACTCCCATTTCTGCAGGTCACGCGCGCTCCAGTCGTTCAGGAGGACATGACCGAAGATGCGCTGGGCGGACTCAGCCACGCTGAGCCGCTGGCCGATCTCGTTGGCCTGCCCGCCCACGATCGCACCGAGCTCGAGTTCATAGTCGAGCAACCGGCAGGCCGTGAACGACGGCGGGCCATCGTCCGCCTGGACGGTCTGTCCCATCGGACGCCGCACCGCAGCACCGCTGGCCACGACCGTGCTCGCACGCCCGTGATAGCCGACGGGAAGGTGCTTCCAGTTCGGCATGAGCGGATTCGTCGGGCGGAACATCGAACCCACATTGGTCGCGTGATGGATCGAGGCGTAGAAGTCGGTGTAGTCGCCGATCTCGCACGGCAGTCGCATCGTGACGCCCCACGCCGGCAGCAACGCTTCCTTGGCGACCGCTGCATCAGAGAGTTCACTGCACGATGCACTGAGCAATCGCTGGAGCTCGGCGCGTGCCGCGGCCCACGCCGACTGGCCGAGGCTGAGATAGTCATTGAGCGCGGGCTTGGCCAGCGCATCCTGGATCCGGCGGTCGAGCCGCGCGAGCACCCCCGACTCCACACAGCGATGGAGGTCGAGAAGGCTGTCACCGATCCGTACGCCCAGGCGCGCGCCGCGCCCCTCGCCGCTCCAGGCACCCATCGGCAGGTTGGCGAGACCGAAGCCCTCGCTCTTGCCCTCGCCGCCGACGGTCCTGGCGCCTCCAACCCACGATGTTCCCGCTGCAGTCATGCGCACTCCTCCTTGCTGACCAGCCCCATGGACAGGAGATCCTCCAGTGGTTCGTCGTAGCTGCACGAGCCGAAGCTGTGCATGAGCTGGGTGCGCGCGGCATCTGCCTGCGCGGCCGTGATGCGATGGCCATCCCATGAGATGGCCTGCGCATCGACGGTGAAGGCACCATGCCGCTCATCGGCAAGGAGCCGCTCGAGCCCCCCGCGATCGATCACACCCGCATGCATCATGCACGAACCCACGATGACATTCATGAAGCCATGCTGCGTGCAACCGATGGCTGGCACCTCGTGACGCAGCGCCCGGTGCAGGCCGGCGGTTGCCTTGAAGGGGACGCGGCCCCGGGCACAGGCTTCGATGAAGGCAGCCACCTGGCTGATGGACGGATGCGCCGCTGCAACGGTGCCGCCGGTGCGGATCTTCGCACCGAAGCCCTCTTCGGCGACGGCGATGAGCAGCCCACGGACATCGCGATCGACCGGGAACTCCCAGTACGTGAAGCACTCCGGCAGCACCTCGATGGCGCGCTCGATCTCGTCGGCGCTCGCCGCCTTCACCTCGAGGCAGTCCACGCGCATCGCGGGCTCGCCCGGTGAGGCGTGGCGATCGTTGAAGGTCTCGACCGCCGCGAGTGCTGCCATGAAGTCATCCCACTGGGCAATCGGTGGCGTGACGGCGGAGACCGCCCAGGCACCCTCGGTGCGCGGGAGCTCGGCGATGGGCGCGTGGCCCTTGGCGAGCGAGCCAAGCGCCCCGAGCCGACCCGTCGGCCACACGAGCCGTGCACCGATCCACGCAGCACCACCCCCCAGGAGGCGCGCATGCATCGAGACCACCGTGGGCTCATCGAGCGACGCGGGTGGATAGAGCCCCGCGTAGTCGATCGATTCACCAAGGAGCGCGTGCAGCGTGGAGTTGATCATGCGACGCTCAGGGCTTGACGAGCGCATCGGCCGGGACCGCACGCAGGTCGCGCACAAGATCCCGCAAGCACTGTCCGTAGGCATCGGAGAGCCCCTTGACCACGCTTGCTGCATCGTCCTTCTCGATCGGGAACCCGTGCTCGTAGAACCACTCCATCACGATGCGTGGCTCATCGACGGTGCGCTGCATGAGGAGTGCCTGCATCGCGACGCGCGCGACGCCGGAACGGTCCGCCGCAAAGCAAGCGCCGAAGGAGCGCATGTTGCTCACCAGGATCAGTTGGTCCGAGCCATACAGCCCAGCGAGCGTCACGGAGTTCGCCACCTTGGCCCGGGAGAGCACATCGACCATCTGGGCCTGCAGGAGTTGGTCCAGCGGCATGACCCACCCGTTGTAGATGTCGGCACGCGCTTCGCCATTGGCCTGCTGGTAGACCAGCGTGTCAGAGTTCCACGGAGCCGCAGGGCGCGGTCGGGCCACCCCAAGTGCGGCAAGCGTGGGAGGACCTTCGGCGGCCGGGATCGACATCGACACATCGATGGTCCACTGCGTGGCACCGGGCCGAGGTGCCAGGAGCGAACAGCCGCCAAGCGACAGGATGACGGCCGTGATGCCCACGACCGCACGGCTCAGGAAGCCCATCATGGTGCTGGATCGGGCGCGAGGGGTGAAGCGTGTCATGGGTTGGTGCTCCTGAAGGAATTCGATGGGGAATTGGCGGGTTCGGGAGGCGCAAAGAGCGTGGAGCCCGCATCGCGCTCAAGTTGGTTCGCGAGGCGCTCGAAGCTGCGGGCGGCGGACGTGAGTTCCTCGATGAGCGCACCGATCCGGGGCTCCCCACGGGCCACCGCGCCCTCGAGGCGGCGTGCGAGCAAGCGGATGTCCTCGGCGGCCTTCCGGAAGGAAGCGACCGTCTCGGGCAGCTCCTTCATGGTGGACTTGAAGTCCCCGCTCTGGAGGAAGGCCCGGATCTCGTCACTGGTGTCGGAGATGCTGGCCAAGGTGCGGTGGAGGTCCGTCTTGATGGTGGTGTCGGCGGTGTCGATGAGCTCACCGATGCGTACACCGAGCCCCGCAAAGTCGATGCGGCTGATCTTGGCGACCGCAGCCTGGATCGAGTCGACCATTTCCTCGAACTTGCTGGATGTACTGGCGATCGCCACGACATTGTCCCTCATCATGTCATCAGGCGGCATCGAGAGCAGCGACTGGTCCTTCTCGTTCAGGATCTCGATGTACGGCAGCCCGGTCAGCCCCGCCGTGGCTACACGCGCGCACAAGCCATGGTTGCGGCCGAGGGAGAACTCGTGGCGGACCTCGTCACTCGACTGGCCATCGGGTACGAAGATGTCCATGCTCACGATGACATTGCGGTTGAACTCGCCTGCCTTGGATTCGCCCTCGTCATAGACGAACCTTCCCTCGGGGAACCCGACATCCGTCACCTTGCCGATGGTCACGCCGAGGTAGCGCACCGGTGTGCCGGGCGCCACACCGGTGACCGCGCTGGTGAAGTATGACCTGATCGGTATCGTGGTCTGGAACATGGCCCGGCTCGTCGTGATCAGCGTGCCTGCAATGATGGCCACAAGGCCTGCGAGTACGAAGATCCCAGCCTTGTAGGCGTGCTTGTTGCTGCTCATGATGCTGCTCCTTGGAGAGTCTGGTCCTCGGGTTGGCGTGCCAGGAACCGCCGAACATCCGTCGGGCCGGACTCCAGCAGTTCCTTGGGCGTGCCGATCGCCAACTGGGTCTTGTTCTCGCCACCGAGCACGACCATGCGGTCGGCGATGGTGAAGATGCTGGGGAGTTCGTGGGTGACGACCACGAAGGTCCGCCCCGTCGAACGCGCCAGGCGTACGACCATCTGGTCGAACTCGGCGCTGCTGATGGGATCCAGGCCCGCGCTGGGCTCGTCAAGGAAGACGATCTTGGGGTTCATCGCCAGCGCACGCGCCACCGCCGCACGCTTCTGCATGCCGCCTGAGAGCGCACTGGGCATCTTGTTGCAATGCTCGTCAAGATCGACCATGGCCAGGAGGGAGAGTGCCAGCGAGTTCATCTCGTTCATCGTGTACAGCCCGTTCTCCTCCATCGCCAGCCGCACATTCTCCAGCACCGTCAGGCCGCCGAAGAGCGCACCCCCCTGATACATGACACCGATCGAATGGCGTACAGATTCGACCACGGCCTCGCCGCCAGTGACCAGCTCATGCCCTGCGATCCGGAGCGTGCCATCGATCGGTGGCAGCAGCGTGATCATGGCCTTCATCAGGGTGCTCTTGCCGCATCCCGAGCCGCCGCCGATCACGAAGACCTCGCCGGACGCCACCGTGAAGTTGATGCCGGTCAGGACGGGGATTCCCTCGTAGCCGACTGACAGGTCCTTGGCCTCGATCACGGTCTCGGTGGATCTCGCGGTGGACAGCATGGCTCAGATCCCAAGCGTGTGGAAGAGACCCACGAGCACGCCATCGAGCACGATGATGGCCACGATGCCCGCCACGACCGCTCGGGTGGTGCTGGCACCGACGGCACCCGGGCCGACCTGGGTCTTCAGGCCGGATCGGCAGCCGATGCCACCGATGACGACCGCGAAGACGAAGGCCTTGAAGACCCCCTGCAGGAAGTCGACCTGGTCGATCGAGCTGCGGACATTCTGCAGGTAGAGCTCGAGGCTCATGCCGCGAGCGGCCATCGGAAGCCATCCCCCGAGCACGCCGGCGAATGAGGCGAAGACCGAAAGCAGCGGTGTGGTGATCGCCACCGCCAGGACACGGGGAGTCACGAGGTAGCGCTCAGGATTGAGCCCCATCGTGGTCAGCGCGTTGACTTCCTCGGTGACCTTCATGGTGCCGATCTCCGCGGCGAAGGCACTGCCGGAGCGGCCTGCAAGGATGATCGCCGTGACGAGCGGCCCGAGTTCCCGGATGATCGCGAAGCCCATGATGGTGGGAGTCTGGTCCGCGGCACCGTAGCGGTCGAGCGCGGGCATCATCTGGTACGCAATGATGAACCCCACGATTCCGCTGAGCATGCAGGTCACGGGCATCGAATCGATGCCCGACTGGCCCATCACACGCAGGAGATCGCGCCATCGCAGCGATCGGGGATGCCCGATCGCGTGGACCAGGTCAATCGCCGCCTCACCGATGAAGCGCACGGTGTCCGCCAGCTCATGAAGCAACCGGAAAGCCGTTTCCCCCACATCGCTGACGAATGTGGAGTCCTTCACGCGCGCGGTGGGCGGCTTGTGCCCGACGGCGCGCTCGACCAACGAAGCCTGATCGGCCGTCAGTCCACGCATCTCGATCTTCCCACCTGCCCACACCACCGTCCGGCGGATCTCAGCCAGGAGCAGGAGCCCGCTCCCGCTGACCGTCTGCAGCTTGGAGGCATCCACCACGACCGAGCCCGATCCTGCCGCGCGGGCGCGCCCCACCAGATCTTCCCAGGCATCGCGGACGCGCCCATCGTCGAGTGCGCCCTCCAGGGCGATCACGGTCGTACCGGTGGTGCTCTCCATGTCGGGGGACATCGAGTCGGAATGTAGCGGCTTGCGCACCCATGGTGGGTTCAGCGTTCAGTCCAGTCGAGGCTCGTGCCGAAGGTCTCACGCAACCCGAACCATCCCAAGGTGGCGAGCGTCAGCACCACGAGACCCGTGATCGCTGCAGCCTGCCACGGTGCGCCCGGATCATCGATCCCGATCCAGCGTTCGACCATCAACCAGAGCGCACCACTGCCCGCAGCCGACCAGCGCACGAGGTTGGGCGCCGTGGTCGCAGCCGTGGCGCGCAGGTCGGTGCCGAAGTGCTCGGCCGCGGTCGTGACGAACACCGCCCAGTACCCGCTGCCGAACCCGAGCAGCGCGATGATCGCATAGGTGACACCGAGGCTTGCTTGGATCTGCCCGAGCGAGAAGTACCCCACGAGACCGAGCGCCGTGATGCCGAGGAAGGCCGCGATCGCAGCCCGACGCGAGTGCCACCACTGGCTGGCCAGACCGCTGACCAGGTCGCCCACCGCAAGCCCCACATAGCACCACATGATCGCGCGACCGGGTACTGGGCGATCGAGCTCGATGATGCCCATCGATCGCGCGATGACATCGCTGTACTTCACGCAGACGCCGACCACATACCAGATCGGCAGCGCGATGAGCACCACGCTGAGGTAGCGCACCAAGCGCTCACGAGGCCAGAGCAGGCGCCAGACGGCACCGCGACCGGGACGATGGGCACGCCGGACCGCGCTGAACATCCCGCTTTCCACCACACCGAAGCGCAACGCCAGCAGGCCCAGACCGAGCCCCCCGCCGATGAGGAATGAGGTGCGCCAGGTGAATGCCTGCGTCACGAAGTAGCCCGCGATGGCGCCGCAGATCCCGACCGCCGCCACGATCGTGGTCGCAATGCCGCGGCGATCCGGCGTCACGAGTTCAGCCACCAGCGTGATGCCCGCACCGAGTTCGCCGGCCAAGCCGATGCCGGCGACCACACGCAGCACCTCGTACTGGCGGATCGCCGAGCCGCAGCCGATCCAGTGCAGGAACCAAAGGGGCCCGTTCGGGTCCACATCCGCGATGAACCCGTTCAGCACATTCGCCACGCTGTACAGCAGGATGCTCCCGAACAGCACCGAAAGCCGCCCGCGTCGATCGCCGAGTACGCCCCACACCACGCCACCGACCAACAGCCCGGTCGTCTGGAGGGTGTTGTCCAGCCACACCCCCCAGTCCCGAAGCATGAGGTCCTGCGCGGCGGCATCGAGCCCATCGAGCCGCGACCCCAGGACCTCGCGCAGCGATTCCTTGCGGACCATGGCGAAGAGCAGGAGATCGAAGATGTCCACGAAGTAGCCGAGCGCTGCGACGACCACGGCGAGGATCGTCGACACGCGCGCAAGGTTGCCGGGCTGTGCGCCACCCTCCGGCGCGCCGGGTGCGGCCATCGGGGTCGTCGTGCTCTCCGGCTTCGGATCGGCGCGCCGTGCATCGGGACCGTGTGGATCAGCCATCCGGGGAAGTGTCGCAGCGAGCGACCCATCGCGCCAGTCGGCGGCTACCCTTCCCTCCATGCATGAGCCACCCACGACGGTTGACCGTCGCGCCTTTCTGGCCGGCACCGCTGCGCTCGCTGCAGCGGTCACGGGCACCGCGACGGTCACCGCAGGTCCGGCACTGCCGCTGAACACGGTGACTGCCGACCCGCCCGCGAGCCGTCACGCGGGAACGCCATGGCCCATCTGCCTGGACACCTCCACGATCCGCCCCGTTCCCCTGCTCGAGAAGATCCGCATCGCGGCCGACGCCGGTTACGACGCCATCGAGCCCTGGGAATCGGAATTGGCCGACCACGAGCGATCGGGGGGCAGCCTCAAGGACCTCGGCAAAGGGTTGCGCGATCGTGGCCTTCGCGTGCCGAGCGTGATCGGCCTGTGGAATGCGATCCCGGAAACGCAGGAGGCCTGGGACGCGCAGTTGCCTGCCTCGCGCGACCGCATGCGCATGGCCCAGGCCATCGGTGCCGAGCATATCCAGGTGATCCCGCAGCCAGAGCGCCCGCGCGAGCGATTCGATCCAGCGTGGGCGGCAGCGCGCTACCGCGATCTCCTGGAAATCGGCATCCGCGACTACCAGCTCGTGCCCGCGATGGTCTTCGTCAAGTTCCTGCCGGGCGCACGCACGCTCGGTCAGGCCGCGCAGATCGCGATCGACTCGGGGCATCCGCAGGCCAAGGTCATTCCCGACACCTTCCACATGTTCATTGGCGGCACGCCGTTCGGCGGGCTGCAGCACCTGCGCGGCGAGTTCATCGCGATCTTCCAGTTCAACGATGCCCCGGCTGCACCCGCGCGGGATGCGCTCGAGGACCGCCATCGGGTCTATCCCGGCGACGGCGTGCTGCCGTTGCGCGACATCCTCCGGGATCTCAAGCGCATCGGCTACACCGGCTGCGTCTCGCTCGAGCTCTACAACGAGGAGTACTGGAAGCAGGATCCGATGGTGGTGGCACGGACGGGGCTCGAGAAGACGCTTGCCGTGATCCGCTCGGCGTGCGGGTGATGGCTGTCACTCGGGGTTCATCACGGTCTGGCGCCCGCTCCGGGGGCCCGCGTCCTGACTGACTAGCATCCGCGCATGCTCTGGCAGCGACTCATCACGGGCCCCCTGCTGATCCTGATGCTCATCGGGCTCGTCTGGCTGGACGAGACGGCGTCCACGACGATGGTGAGTGGTGGGCGATCTGCCGAGCAGGTGCCCTTCGCACCGCGCGGCATGGTGCTGCTGGCGATGTGCGGCCTCGTGATCGCACCGCTCCTGGCGCGCGAGATTGCCGGCATGCTCTCCCGGGCAGGCTCGGCCGTTCACGAGTGGTCGTGCATGCTCGCGGCCATGCTCGGTACGGGTTCAATGTGGTTCCTGGGCAACAGCACCACCATCCCGACCAAGGCTGCCGGTGCCATGCTCGCCGTGCCCATCGCGCTCATCGCGCTGATGGCCTTCGCGCTCCTGCAGCGCCGATCCGCCACCGGGGCATCATCGACCGTGGCCGGCGTCCTGCTGTCGTGGGCCTACGCCGGCTTGCCCTGGGCCTTCTGGATCGCCCTCGACCGTGCGCAGGGCCCCGCCGTCCTGGCCGGTGCGATCCTCACCGTCAAGTCAACCGACATCGGTGCCTACTTCACCGGCATGGCGATTGGTCGAACCAAGCTGATTCCTTGGCTGAGCCCGGGCAAGACGCGCGAGGGATTCGTCGGTGGCCTGGTGACAGGTGCGGGCATCGGTGCGTTCCTTGCATGGTGGTCAGGTGACTGCGTGTGGGTCGCCACGCCGATCGATCCCGTGCGCGGTGCGATCGCAGGAGCGATCTTCGGGATCCTCGGACCGATCGGGGATCTGGCGGAGTCGCTGCTCAAGCGCGAAGCGCGTGTGAAGGACAGTGGCCGCCTGCTCCCGGGCATGGGAGGCGTCCATGATGTGGCCGACAGCCTGCTCTTGACCGCCCCTGCAGCGTGGCTGCTCCTCGCCTGAACCCCGGTGACGAGCCAATTCGCTTGGACTGAACCCCTTCGCGTGCGTGGCCTTCCAGTAGGCTTGCGCAACCATGAGTGTCATTGCCGCCTTGCGCCACCTCCAGCGTGTCGACAGCCAGGTCCGAGCCCTCAGCACCCGCCTTGATGGCGCTGCCGACGCTCTGGCCGCTCGGGAACGCGAGGTGACGACGGCGAACGCCAAGCTCGCTGAGGCGGAGTCGATCCATCGCCAGTTGATGGCCAGTGCCAAGAACCTGGAAGCCGAGAGTGGCAGCTTCAAGGTCCGCATCGAATCGCTGCGCGTGGAGCTGAACGCGACCTCGAAGAAGTCCCAGTACGACATCATCCTCGGTGAGATGGGCACGCTGCAGGAAAAGCGCGACGAGCTCGACGGCCAGGCGTTGGAATTCATGACCAAGGCCGATGCCCAGCAGGCACGGATCACCGACGCCACGACCCACCGCGATGAGCGTGTCCGACGCCGCGATGCCGCCAGGACCGAGCATGACCAGCGTCAGGCCGACATCGCCGACCGCCTTGCCGAACTTCGTCGCGAGCGCGAAGAAGCCGCCATCCAGGTCCCTGCCAAGGAACTTGCGCTCTTCAACTCCATCGCCGACGAGCACGAGGGCGAGGCCATGGCCGAGGTCATCGAACTGAGCGCACGCCATCGCGAGTACACCTGTGGCGCGTGCAACATTGAACTGCCGCCGCGCGCCTACGCGGCCCTGATGGGCAACAACGACACGATCATCTGCTGCCCCAGCTGCCGCCGGATCCTGCATCTGGCCTTCGCCGAGAAGGCAGACTGAACCTGCGCGGCGGGTCCTGCCGGAGCGGCTCCCGGGCCGCGCTGAGCGTCACTCGTAGCCGAGCGCCGAGAGGTCCTCTTCCGAGAGACCGAAGTGGTGGCCGATCTCGTGCAGGATCGTGATCCGTATCTGGCGCATGACCTCGTCGTCGCCGCCGTACGGCCGCCCATCCTCATCGGTGCCCGGCTCCCAACCCCCGGCCTCGTCGATGATGCCCCGCCTGAAGACATGGATCGTCTCGGGCAGCTCCCCGCTCGCATCATGGCGTCGCTCGGTCAGCGGGATGCCCGAGTAGAGCCCACAGAGATCGTCGAGCTCCGGATCGAGTCCCATCTCCTCGAGCAGCGCTGCGCTCGGGCAGTCGTCGATGATGAGCGGCGACTCCTCGAGGAGTTCGTGCAGACGCGCAGGCAGCGACGCCATGACACGGTCCATGAGCCGATCGAAGCGCTCGCGCTCCCATGTTGGCAGGTGCTCGCTCATGGCCGTTGGAATCGGATCATGTGCCGACATCCTCGCTCACGGACCACGGGCATCGCTCAGGTGAGGTCGGGTGCGCACAGGTCGACCGCACCCACCAGGTCAGCGATGGTCGAGGCTCCCTGGCGCCGCACCCAAGCATCGAGGTCGCGCACCACCGTGGCTGGCCCCGACGGATCGACGAACAGCGATGTGCCCATGCCCACCAGCGTGGCTCCAGCCAGCACGAGCTCGGCCGCGTCGCGCCAGTCCATCACGCCACCAAGACCGATGATCGGTGTGCCCGCATCGCGCGCAACCTGTGTGTACACATCGTGCACCATGCGGACCGCGATGGGGTGGATGGCCGGACCGCTGAGCCCGCCCTTGCCATGCGAGAGGCGCGTGCGGCGGGTCTCGGGGTCGATCGCCATCGCCTGCACGGTGTTGATCAGCGTCAAGCCGTCGGCACCACCCTCGATGGCACCGCGCGCGAGGCCGACGATGTCTCCGGTGTTGGGCGTGAGCTTGACGATGAGCGGCTTGGTGGTGAGCGGTCGCAGCGTCCTGGTCAGTTCGCGCAAATGCTCCGGCGAGTCGCTGAACTGCAGGCCCGTCGCGGTGTTCGGGCAGCTCGCGTTGATCTCGATCGCGGACATCCCTGCGAGGCCGTCGAAGGCACGCACGACCGCGGCATAGTCCTCCATCGAGTGGCCCGCGACGCTGCCGATGATCCGGCACGGCATCCGGGAGGCATGGCCCCACTTCTCGCGCACGAACGCCTCGATGCCCACATTGGCCAGGCCGATGGCGTTGAGCATGCCACCCTTGGCCCCGATGATGCGCCAGGGCATGTTGCCATCGCGAGACTCACGGGTGATGCTCTTGGTCGTGACGGCGCCGAGCGTGCGCAGATCGAGCGCATCGGAGAGCTCGTCCAGGTAGCCGCAGGTCCCCGCCGCCGCCACCAGCGGCGAGGCGAAGTCCATGCCCAGGGCGTGCACGCGCAGGCGCTGCATGCACGGAGTTCTAGCAGGTGCTGCACCGCTATGCTTCGGGCATGAGCACGCCCGACCGCATTGCGCAGTTCGAGAAGATGGCCTCGGCCGATCCAAGCAACGAGATGGCCCACTTCAGCCTCGGCAATGCCTACCTGCAGGTCGGCCGCCACGCCGAAAGTGCGCAGAGCCTCGAGCGGTGCATCGCGATCAACCCCGACATGAGCAAGGCCTATCAGCTCTGCGGCCAGGCGATGATCGGCGCAGGTTGGGAAGACAAGGCCGTGGCCCTGCTCATGGCTGGCTACGAGGTCGCCGCGCGCAAGGGTGATCGCTTGCCGCAGGAGGCGATTGCGGGCATGCTCCGTTCCATCGGCCGCGAGCCGCCGAAGGTCGAACGCCCGGCCGACCCCGCTGCCGATGCGCTGCGCGCCAGCGGCGTCTTTGTCTGCGGACGGACCGGTCGCCCCGGTACCAAGCTTCTCTCGCCACCCTTCCGCGGACCCGTCGGCCAGTGGATCTTCGAGACGATCAGCGCCGAGACCTGGCGCGACTGGATCGGCCAGGGCACGAAGGTCATCAATGAGCTGCGCCTCGACTTCAGCCGCGACAGCGACCAGGAGATCTACGACCGCCACATGCGGGAGTACCTGGGCATCGACGATGACGTGCTGGCGCAGTTGCGCTCGGCCACGGCCAAGTCGTGATCGACGAGCGCCGCGGGTCCCACCCCGCCTTGCCTCAGACCTTTCGCAAGTACACAAGCCACTCGAGCGTGAGGACCGCGAGTGCGGCCAGGATGAGCCACGGCCAGAGTGCGCTGCGGCTCGTGACGCCTCCCTGGACGCCACGCACCGTTTCCAGACCGAGCGAGAGCGAATCGACCGTGCCGACACGACCTTCGCGCGGATCCTGCAGGGCCACGGCGATCGACCGCGTTCGCTCCTCGCCACCCTCCTGCCAGCGCACCGACCAGATCCCGGCCTGCCGCAACGGTCCCACGACCGTCTGCGCGGGATCGGTGACGGTGATCTCCCGGGTGCGTGATGCGGGCGAGACCAGCTCGATCGAACGCACGCCCGCGCCAAGCCGGATCGGCTGCGTTTCACCAGGGGCGATCGTGGGCAGTGCCGCCTCGCGCCCGCTCGCAGCGAGGAACTCGACCGCATTCGCCATGAAGTTCACGAAGCCACGCTGGAAGGGCCAATTGCTGTCGAGCGGATCGAAGGCCACCACCACCGCCTGACCGCCACCGCGGGCAAGCGTCATGACCAAGGGGCCATCACTTCCCTCGACGATGGTCTCCACATCGCTGGCAGGCGAGTACGCCACGCCCCGCGAGACACCCAGTTCGTCGAGGTTCACGAAGCGCATGAGCGGGTGCGTGGCCTGCACCGAGCGCATCGAGACATCCGCCTTGTCACCGTACGGATTCAGTCCCTCGAAGGGAGCGATCCCGCCGAGCACGAGGTAGCGGGACGGAGGCAGCACGGTCGGCGACGCACCATCGAGCACGATGACGTCGAATGCATCGATCCACGCCGGGTTCGCTGCCGAGCGCGTCGAGAACTCGTCGAGCGTGATGGAGTCCACCGACTTGACGGGCAGTGCCTGAACCACGCCACGCGTGATCGACGATGCGCCCACGAGCAGTACACGCGCGGCAGCGGCGGGTGCCGCGATCATCGCCATGCGATTGTCGGCAGGCTGGTCATCGGCCTGGACCAGCCGCACCTCCACGATGCCATCGGGCTTCACCGTGACCGATGGGAACGACACGCGCACCTCGCCGGGCAACCAGGCCTTGCGCGATGGATCCTCGCCGGCGGCGGGCACATCGACGCCACTGGGCAGGACGGCACGGAGGGTGCCATCGACCCAGAGCTCGACATCCGAATGCAGCGGCAGCTCATCCCAATTCATGATGCGCGCAAACACGGCAACCTCGTCGGGGTTGCCGGCCAGACGCGAGACACCGGCACCCCCGATGCCTGCGTTGCGCGCCGTGGCGGACCCCATGGGGCGATAGCGCAGGTTCTCCCCCGGCTTCACCACGCACCGATCGAGATCCGGGATGCGGCCGTCCGACCACAGATCGAGCGTGACGCCGCTCTCCTGCGGAGCGCCCTGCTTGTCGGGATTGGGCACTGCCATGAAGGAGCGGGCCACATCGAGCGCATCGAAGAGGGTGGTGGACTCGTCGGTCGCCTCGATGGCATCGATCGCATCGTGCGCACGCGCGGCGATCGTGCTGAACGGACTGAGCACGGTGGCTTCGCCGGCGAATGCCACGACCATGACCTCGGGCGCCTGCGAGAAGAGCCCCGCACCGAACAGCGCATCAACCCGTTCATGCGCCTCTCGCTTGGCCTGGTCGAGCCGAGACCGGCCATCGGCATCCTTCACCCCCATGCTCGCGCTGCGGTCGATGAGCAGCACCACGCGCCCGCTCTCGACCAGACCAAGATCCGCCTGGGGCTGGGCAAGCGCCAGCGCGAGCAGCACGATGGCCAACGCCTGCAGGATGAGCAGCCAGGACATCCGCATGCGCTGGAAGAGGCTGTTGGCGCGCAGGTCCTCGACCTGACGCGTCCACAGCAGCGTGCTGGCCACGGTGCGCTTTGGCCGGCGCAGGCGA
This sequence comes from Planctomycetota bacterium, assembly GCA_016873115.1. GTDB lineage: Bacteria > Planctomycetota > Phycisphaerae > Phycisphaerales > SM1A02 > SYIB01. The sequence continues at coordinate 32,295 of VGYB01000005.1, forward strand.
AGGATGTAGAGCGCCAGCAGCGGCGGCAGCGTGGCGGCCGCCAGGATGATCCCAGCCAGCGGGACGAGCCATGTCATCGCAGGAGACCTCGCTTGCGCAGGTAGTCCAGCAACAACTCATCGACCGGCGTCGTGGTCGGGACGGGCACATGCACGATCCCACGGCGCACGCAGAACTCACGCAGCGCGGTGGCGTGGGTGATCGTCGCCCGGCCGTAGGCCTCGAGCGCCTTCGAGGTGATCGTCATCTCGACCTCGGTGCCGTCCTCACTGTCGATGAACCGCAGGTCGCCGGTGAGCCCATGCTGACCGGGATCACGCTCCTCGGGAGAGACCAGCTGCAACGCATAGACATCGAAACCGCGCCCGGCAACCGAGCGCAGCCCCTTCTCGGCCCCGTCGCGGAAGAGGAAGTCACTGAGCACGACCATGACACCGCGGCCTTGGCGACCGAGTGCGATCGTTCGCATGGCGTCATCGAAGCCCGCATCCCCCACCGCCTTGCGGTCGAGCAGCCACTGTCCGAGATCGCGCGTGCGACGCCGGCCGCGCATCCCCGTGAGTGGATGGAGTCCATCGCCGCCGAAACCGAACGCGGAGACCCGGTTGTGGTTGACCAGCCCGACATAACCGAGCGCCATCGCCACGCGACGCGCGTAGTCGAACTTGTTGGGCGTGCCCCAGTCCATGCTGCCCGAGCAATCGATCGCCAGCACGAGGCTCAAGTCCTCTTCCTCGAGGAAGAGCTTCAGGAAGAGCCGATCGAGCCGACCGTAGATGTTCCAGTCCACGAATCGAAGGTCATCCCCCGCGACATAGGGCCGGAAGTCGGCGAACTCGACGCTCTGGCCCCGGCGCCGGCTGCGTCGTTCGCCCTGCACCTTGCCCTGGAAGATCTTGCGGCTCGTCACATCGAGCGCATCGAGCCGCGCCATGAGCGGGCCATCGATGAGTTGGTCGACGGTCCTTGGTGCATCGGTGCGTTCACTCATGGCACCACCTCGGTCGGCGTGCGCCGGATGACATGCTCGATGATGCGGTCGACCGGGGTCGCGTCGGCTTCGGCCTCGAAGCTGGCGACCACGCGATGACGGAGCGCAGCCGGTGCAATCGCCCGCAGGTCATCGCAACTCACGGCGAAGCGCCCATCGAGCAACGCACGCACCTTGGCACAGGAGACCAGCGCCTGGGCAGCGCGTGGGCTGGCACCGAAGGCGATCCATCGATCGGTCCATCGATCGCTGAATGCCCCGCGAGGATGCGTGCCCAGGACAAGCCGGACCGCGTAGTCCTGCACATGCGGCGCCATCGCGACCTGCCGGGCGAGCCGCTGCGCCGCGAGGATCGCCGGCGCATCGAGCAGTTGGCGCGCCTGCGGGGTCTGGTCGGTCGTGGTACGGGCCAGGACCTCGTTCAGGGTCGTCTGGTCGACCGTGGGAACCCGCACCTTGAGCAGGAAGCGGTCGAGTTGCGCCTCGGGCAAGGGATAGGTGCCTTCCTGCTCGATCGGGTTCTGCGTGGCCAGGACGAAGAACGGCCGCTCCAGCTGCATCGTGCGACCACTCGCGGTCACGCTGCGCTCCTGCATCGCCTCGAGCAATGCGCTCTGTGCCTTGGGGGTGGCCCGATTGATCTCATCGGCAAGCACGACCTGCGCGAAGATCGGGCCCGCGCGGAACTGGATCTCACGATTGCCGCTCGCGGCGTCCTCGACGACGATGTGCGTGCCGGTGATGTCAGCCGGCATCAGGTCGGGCGTGAACTGGATGCGGGAGAACTTCAGGCCGAGGATCTGACCGAGTGTCCTGACGAGCAGCGTCTTGCCCAGACCCGGGACACCCTCCAACAGGATGTGCCCATCGGCGAGGAGCGCCGTCAGGCACTCATCGACGACCGCCTGCTGGCCCACGAGCACACGCCCGACTTCCTGGCGCATCGCCAGCACCGTGCGACCGAAGGCATCGGCCGCAGCGCGGACCTCCTCAATGGTCGAAGGCGCATCGGGCACCGACTGCAATCGCGTCATGAGGCGTCCTCTTCGCCTCGCGCACGGCGCTTGGCTGCCCGCAACCGCGCAAGGCTCGAGGCATCGTCGGTCGGCTTGGCATCGGACGCTGCGTCACTCCCTGCCGCCTCCGTGCGATCCACGATCTCGACGGGCGCGCTCGATGCAGCCCGGCGGTCGGGCTTGGTGGGTGCGGCGGACGCCGTGACGACGGGCTCGCCGGAGGCCGTGCGGGCACCGCTCTTGGCGCGCTTCCACGCCTCGACCGTCGCTCCCCCGGCTTTGGCGCCCTCGCCGACCGCCATCGCCGCAAGGTCGCGTGCCGCCTCGGAATCCAAGGAGATCCTGCGCGCCGCCACATCGAGGATCAGGAGCGCCGCCGCCAGGATGGCCAGCACATCCCAGATCCGCTTGGCCGCCTCCGGCATCGAAAGACCGCTGCGATCGAAGAAGTCCGTCGTCGCTGCATCCTTGAGCGCGATCACGCGGCCACCGCTCACTTCCGCGATCCGACGCAGCAGCGCCGAGTCATCGCGCGTGGCCGCGAGCTCACGCGGGTACGGCACGCTGACCACCGAGCGCGCCGATCGATCCGCGCCCATGCCATCACGCGCCGACACACTCGCCAGATATGCGCCCTGCTCGCGCGCATCGAAACTCGCCACATACTGGCCCGGAGCCGTTTGCTGCAGGTCGAGCACCTCGACCGTGCCATCGGGCCGCATGAGCGTTGCCGAACTGCGCAAGAAGTCGCGCGGCTCGCCATCAGCCGTGAAGGCCGACACCTGCACGCGACCCACATCACCATCGACCGAGGTCGACACCAAGAGATCCTGCGCCGTGGGTGGACGCATCATCCATCGAATCGCGCGTGTCCAGAACGGTTGGTATCCGCTCCAGATCGCCCAGGATCTGCCCCATCGGCCACCAAGATCGCTCGTGAACGCCATCGACTTGCCAAGGCCGTAGTTCCAGTAGGCCACCAGCGGATCACGCGACTCCTTCGTCGGCAGGATCGCCGGCACCTGGGCCAGGCCTTCACGCGGCACGGTCACCACCCAGCCGTTCACCTCGGGCAGGCTCCCGGCACCGTCCATCGGCCCACCCGTCGATTGCTCCACCACCGGGCGGATCGTCTGCTCAAGGATCAGCGTGCGGCTGACGAGCGTGGCTTCCTTCGTGAAGATCCTGGGCAGGAGATTCGGATTCTGCACGTTGTAGAAGGTGCCGCCGGTCTGCTCGGCGACCGCACGCATGTTCTGCAGATCGATGCTCGTGCCGTGACCGCCAACCATGATCGTGGTCACCGTGATCTTCAGGCGCTTGAGTTCATCAAGCTCCGCCTGCGTGGGCGGACTCGGATCGCCGTCCGAGATGATGATGATGTGCTTCTGGCCGGCGTTGACCTTCGCGAGACCCTGCTTCGCGAGTGCCAGGCTCGGCCTGAAGTCGGGCATGTCGCCGACCACCATCTTCTTGATCGCCGCGCGGATCGCCGACTTGTCGCCCACCAGCTGCAGATCGTGCGCCCATGAGGCGAGCTTGGCATCCTTGCCGCCCCAATCGAAGGTCACGATCCCCGCAAGGTCGAGCCGGCTCAATGCATCGACCGCGGCCTCGGCGACCTTCTCGCCCCAGTAGTTGCCGGCAGCCATCTCGCATGAGTGCATGACCAAGACGAGCGCCCCCTGCGGCAGTTGGCGTGTCGCCGGCGGTTCGAGCTTGACGGCAAAGGCCTTCGACGCGTCGCTGCCCTGCCAGCCGCCTGCACCGAAGGCTCGGTCGCCCCCAGTCACCAGCAGACCACCTCCGAGATCATGCACATACGAGTGCAGCAACTGGTCCGTCTCGTTCGTGATCTCGAAGCGACCCACATTCGCCAGGACCACGGCATCCGCATCCGCAAGGGCCGACACACCCTCGTTGTCAAGTTCATCCGGCGTGATCACGCGGGACGGGATGTCGCCCTCGGCCAGGGCAGCCACCAACGGCTGCGACTCCTCGCCACCGTCGCTCCCATCCACGATGACGACCTTCGCACCCGTACTCACCAGCACCATCGCCGCGCCGCGGTTGTTCTCGGGAATCGAATCGGAGGCTTGATCAAGAGGCGTGTACACCAGCTCGTATCGACGGGATTGCCGACCCACCACGACCATCGGGAAGGTCAGCGCATTCACGCCAGCCTTGAGTTCGACCGCAAGTCCACTCCCGGGCGCAGAAGGATCGAGATCCACCGGTTCCCCGTTCTCACGCAGGGTCACGATGCCGCGATTGGGCCCCATGCTCCGGATCGAGGCCCTCAGGTCGATCGTCTGCCCCTCGCGCGCCGTGCTCGGTGTCCTGAGCGACTCGACCATCACCTCGCTCGCATGGCTGAAGGGCAAAGCCACCACATCGATCGGGATGCCATTGGCTCGTGCAGCTTCGGCCGCCTCGATCGCGTTGCCGGAGGTCTGGTTGCCATCGGAGATCAGCAGCATCCGGCTTGCCGTGTCCGGCGGCAGCATCGCCAAACCCCGCCTGAGCGCAGTTTCGATGCCGGTCGCCATCCGATCGCCACCATGCTGGGAAACATCGAGGCTGGCATCGCTCTCGGCGACTGCACGCACCTCGGGCCGGTCGGCGAAGGTGACCAAGCCCACCCTGTCGGCAGGCTCGCGCTTCCTTGCGACCAGGCCATCGACCAGCTTCTGCGCCTGCTGCTGCATCGACTGCGGCACGGATCGGCTCGCATCGGACACCACCATCACCGTGAGGCCCTCGCCCTTGCGCACCAGGCTTGGCTGCGCCAGCGCCAGTGCCAGCAGCGTCACCAGCACCCCCCGCAGCACCATCGTCGTGATCGTCTTGCCACGACCCACCACGCGGCGGCGCTGCCACGCCATCCAGCACAACAGAGGAACCAGCAGCAGCACCACCAGCGCCAGCGGGCGTTCAACATCGATCGATGGCATCAACGGGAAGATACCGCCCCGGACTCACGCTTGGCACGATCCACCCACCGCTCCGACGGCATCAGGTAGAGCCGGTTGTTGGTGGAGTCAAGGACGGCCATGGTGCCACCATGCACCTGCGCCGTCCACGGCCCGTTGAGCATGCCCGGCTCGCGGCCGCCCTTTCCCCAGCATCCGCTGGACGCACCACTCCCAAGGTCGAACGCCTGCAGTCGGCACCCACCGAACTCGGTCACCAGGACCGTGGCCCCATCGAGGCGCTCGAGGCCGTACGGGTAGAGCAATTCCCCGCTCTCCTGCCCCATCGCGCCGATCGACCGCATGAACTCCCCGTCGGTCGTGAGTTCCACCAGCCGATGGTTGCATGCGTCGGCTACCAGCAGCCGCCCCGAACCGAGCATGAGCATCGATTGAGGGCGGTCGAACTTGGGTTCAGGGGATCCATCGCCGACGACGCCGTGATGGCCGAACGCGCGGACGAAGGTGCCATCACGCCGGAAGACCTGGATCCGATCGTTGCCGCCGTACTCGCTCACATACGCGAGCCCATCCTCGCCGAACACGATGTCGGTCGGGAAGACGAACTGCCCGGGCTCCTGGCCGAAGCCACCGAAGGTCTTCAGGACCCGGCCCGCGTCATCCATCACGGTGATCCGATGCTCGTGCGTGTCGGCGATCCAAAGTTCGCCCTCGGGCGACACGCTCACCCCCGTGGGGAATCCCTGATCGAACTCGGGCATCGTCCACTCGCGCCGATACGAACCATCGGCCCCAAGCACCTGGACCCGGGCACTGCGATCGATGATCACAAGTTCGCCGGCCGGGGTCCAGGCCATGGCGCGTGGATAGTTGAACTGCAGTGGCCCCTTGCCGCCGCGACCGACGAGGCGTGCATCGGCGCACCACGCCGGGAGCGGAGTGGAGGATGGCTCGCGACCGCAGGCGACCAGCATCGGCATGACGGCCAGGCACACGACCAGCACGCCACCGCAGCGCCGGGCCAGCCACGCCAGGGCGACCGCAGCCAGGCTGGCCACGATCATGAGGATGGGCACGAAGCCCGCCACCACATCGGGTCGCTGGTAGTGCATGGCGTTGAGGAGCGCGCTCGCGATCCAATCGCCGCCGGGTGGCTGCACGCGTGCCGACACGACCACCTCGCCGGCAGCACCGACTGCGCCGATCGCTCCCGCGGCTGCACAGGCCAATCCCACGCGAGGCCACAACGCCAGCACGATCGTCCAAGCACGGCCATCAAGGCGCGCACTCGCGCGCAGGTCGCGAGGCGCGCTTCGCACGGCCAGCCACCCCAGCACCGCACCGAGCCATCCCCAACGGGTCAGCTGCGCCGCGGCCACGATGCCAAGGCCATCGTGCATCCACGACAGCCCCTCCCGGTTCCACGCCTGCACATGCGTCACCGCAACCACGATGGCCGGGGACAGCGCAAGCGTGATCCACGCCACACGGAGCCATCGCTCCACGCGATGCAGCCAGATCGAACCTTCGGCGAGCCACGCATGCAGCATGCAGACCCCCGCAACCAGCGCACCGCAGAGTGCCGAAGCCGTGGCCGTGCGCAGGGCACCTTCTCCGTACACCTGCATGACCCGAGCCATGCCGCCCTGGCTGAGTGAAAGGACCATCAGCACCACGCTGGGCACGACCAGCGGCAGCGCGAGGAGGACCAGCGGCCATCGAGCCGAACCGGTCGACCCAGCCCCGGCATGGTCGTCGGTCACCCGAGGCCGCGTGACCACGATCGCCACCGCGAGCGCCGCAATGATCGACCAGACCGATGCCATGAGGACCGACCACGGGCTTGCACCGGCAGCCTCGAGCGCGCGCAACTCGTAGCCCACCGTCCGAACGAGCGCCAGATCGAAGGCCGTCGTGTCGGCCATCGTCAGCCCCCCCACGGCAATGATCGAGAGCAGCACACCGTGTCGATCCTCGCGCCATGACAAGCGGACGCGATCGCTCCAGCGCAGAGGGTCGGTGGCCGCCGCCTCGCGTGCGACGACACGCTCCCGCAAGCCGATCACCAGCACCCCTGCGATCGGCCAGAGCGTGCAGCCAAGTGCGATGACCAGCGCGAGCATGCGCCACGCACCGACGGCGTCGTGCTCGATGATCCACGCACCAAGCGCCCACTCCGGCGACCCGAGCTGCCACCACGCGTACCACGCGGCATACGGCGGCACCAGCACGGGCACGATCCAGCCGATCCACGACAGCCATCCCCGTGGCGGGCTGTTGCGCGACATCCACCATCCCACCGCGGTCACCAGCACGCCCGCGCCGACGCTCCACAGCACGGTGCGCACGACGACCGTCCATGGATCGCCACCAAGGCCCACCGGCGCGTCGGTGCCAGAACCCAGCGACGGCAGGTGCAGCACGGGCACCACCACGCCGATCATCACCCCAAGCATCCCGAGCGCGAGCAGGATGATGGGCAGGATCGGCACCACCGATCGGTGCATCACTGCCCGTTCGCCTTCATGAGATCCGCGACCGCAGCATCCATGCGACGGGCGGCATCCTCGATGTCGACCCGCAACGGGTCCTCGGGGAGCGGATCGAGGTCAGGCGGAAGTTCCACGCCAAGCGGCCAGTTGCGACTCTCGCTCGCGGCGATGCGCGCCTGCACGCCCGGGCTCAGCATGTACTCCATGAACCAGATCGCGTTGGAGCGATGTGGCGCACCAGCGATCAGTGCCACCGTGTTGGGGATCAGCAGCGTGCCGCCTCCCGGATCGGAGACGGGATCGTGTCGCGGCATGATCCAGCGGACATTCGCGCCCCGAGCCTGTGCCGCGAGAACATCATCGGTGTCCGTCAGGCCGATGTCGGCTTCGCCACGCGCCACCGCCTCGACCACTGCGGCGTTGCCCCCTGTCAGGAGCCGCGGCTCGTTCTGGGCAAGGCCGTCGACGAAGGCTTCCCAGTAGCCGGGAATCCGCAAGGTGCGCTCGAAGAACGACTGCATGGCGCCGAGATGCCCACGCGTGGTCCCGAAGCGTGGATCGGCCATGACGATGCGCCCCTTCCACCACGGGCGGACGAGATCCATCCAGGTATCGGGCAGTTCCTCGGGCTTCACGCGGTCGGGGGCGATCACGAGCACGCGAGCGCGCGCACTGAAGCCGAACCATCGGCGCTCGCCGTCACGATGGTTCGCTGGCCATTCGCCGAACACGCCCGCATCCAGCGGCTCGAACGAACCCTCCGCGGCCAGTTGGGCGACCGCGAAGCACTCGCTGCTCCAGAAGACATCGGCACGCGGCCGCTCGCGTTCAGCCCTGAGCAGGCTCGCCAACGCGGTTGTCTTGGTGGCCTCGGTGTCGTAGCGCACACCGACCTTCAGGCCGGACTCCCCCTCGAATGACTCGATGATGGGGCGCGCGACCTGCTCATCCGCGCTGACATAGACAATGAGATCAGGCGACCTGCCGCAGGCGGCCAAGGCCGCCACCACGGCGCCCGCAATCCAACGACGCGCGCCATCCCAACGAGGCACGGCAACCATCACTTCGTGCCGCCCTGGCTCGGAGCCTGCCCCGCAGGCTGATCCGCGGCGGTGCCGCTGCCCTGACCTGCGCCGCCGGTCTTGCGATCGATCTGCTTCTTGACATCGCCGAAGTAGCGTCGATGCGCTTCCTTCAGGTGCGGGGGCACGGGATCCTCGGCCGTGGCACGTTCGGCCTTGCGCGTCACATCGCCGGCCACGGACTGCAGCGCGGTCGCGGCCTCACCGGTGATCGCCGGCCCCTCGACGAGCTGGCGCGCGATGATCGGCCCCTGGCCCTTCTCGACCTTCTCGCGGCGCTTGACGGTGTTGGTCTTCGTGACTTCGCGAGGCGCTTGCCCACCCGCGCCACGACCGCGCGCACCCATGCCGGGACCATTGCTATCGCCGTCCTGGCCTTCGCTCTGGCCGCCCTCCGCGAGCTTGGTGGGGCCATCGCCGCCCTTGCACTGGCCACCGGCGCACTGACCAGCCTGGTCCATCTGCTCCTGCGCCTCCATGTCGTTCAGCAGTTCGCTGGGGTCGCCGGCGGCGGCATCCTTCTGCTCATCCGACTCGCCCTGCTCGCCGTCGGACGGTTGGTCCTGACTGCCCTGCTGGCCTTGATTGCCTTGCTGGCCGTTCTGGCCCTTCTGGCCCTTCTGGCCCTGCTGCCCCTTCTGCCCGGACTGGCCGGGGTTCTGGCATTGCTTGCAGGCGTTGCTCAACTGCTGCATGTTCTGCTGCATCTGCTGGGCCGCATCGAGCGCCTGCTTGAGTTGCTCCTTCTGCGCCTCGTTGAGCTGCTTCGACTGCTCGATCGCGCGCTTGAGCGCTTCGGGGTTGTCAGCCATGTTGGGATCAAGTCCCGCATCCTCGAGCGACTTGCGCAAGGCGTCCTTGTCCTTCGCCATCTGCTGCAACTTCTTCGCCAAGGCCTCAAGATCCTTCTTCGCCTGCTCGCGCTCGGCGTCGGTCATCGAGCCATCATTCATCTTCTGCTGCAGGTCCTTCATCGCCTCCTTCGCACCGGCGATGTCGCCCTGCTTGAGCGCCTCAGTCAACGGCGCGACGGCACTGTCCTTGGGTACGTTGAGTGTGGCGAGCGCATCCTTGGTCTGCGCCATGCCCTTGGCCTGGGCGCTCTCCTTGAGCGCCTCGAGCTTCTGCGCCATCTCGGTCAGGCGCTTGGCAAGTTCGCGCTCCTTCTCCGCAAGGCTCTTGTCATCCTGACCCTCGAGCGCCTCGTTCGCGCGCCGGATCTCGGCAGCCATCTCCTCGCTCAGGCGCGGATCGTCGGCCATGGTCTTCACGACCGCTTCAAGACGCGCCTTCATGTCGTCGACGCGTGCCTGGCTCCCCGGATCGGTTGCGGCAGCGTCGGCCTGCGCGGTCGACCATGCCGGGATGACCATGAAGAGCAGCCACGCCAGCGCGAGCGCACCCGGTCCGCCCCACCAGAGCCGAGGCAGCCTGAAGGGAAGCGCGCGGCGCCACATGCCAAGGAGGCCTCGTTCATCCGCCAGGTGCATCGCATCCTGCACTGCGGCCTGCGCGAAGGGATCCTGACGATCGCGCACGGCCAGCGCCGTTGACAGGCGATCCTTCAGGTCCAGTTGGGAGTCGATCACGCTCGCCATGGCGACCGGCGACGGTGTGCGTTCGCGCAGGACGAGTCCAGCGATGCCGGCACCGACGGCTGCTGCCACACTCACGAGGGCAAGCCATTGCGGGTCACCCGCGGCATCCCACCGATCACCGACGATCTTCGTCACCAGCACCCACAGGAGCGGCAAAGCACTCGCCAGGAGCAGTGCCCAGAGGAACGCACGCGCCCAGGCCTGCATGGCATAGCGGCCCTGGCAGCGACGGACGATGCGATCGATCAAGTCCATGACGGTACGCTCCTCTCCGGAAGGATATCCCCGGATGATCATGACGCGAGCCATCACCGTACTGTTCGCCACGATTGCCGTGCTCTGCGCTCGGCCTGCCATCGCCCAGGTCGACAATGACCTGCAGCGGCAGGTCGATGCCCTGAAGGAGCAGGTGCGCCGCAAGGACATCGACCTCCAGGTCCTGACCGCCAAGGTCTCGGAACTTGAGGCCAAGCTCGCCGACTGCGAACGCTCGCGCGAGCCGGCGCCTGCGCCCCCACCCGCTCCCGTGCCCGAGACCGTGCCGCCGGAACCGGATCTTCCCAAGCCCACCCCCGGGGATCCCTTCATGCCCCCAGCCGAGCCAGTCCCGTTCACGCCGCCCGACGCGGAAGAGCCTCGACCGGCCGGCAACACCGCTGACTTCGCCTCGCCCGAGGCCATGCTGGACGCCGTGCGGATCAGGCTCCGTGAGGACTTCGGCTCGCGTGCGGGCTCGACTGACCCCATGGAGCGCGCGGCCTACCAACGCGAACTCAAGACCTGGACCGCGGAGATCGCGCACTCGACGCGACGCGAGGTCGCGTGGCCCGTACGCCTGATCGAGGCCGTGTCGGTCCGCAACGGTCGGCTCCTCGTCCAGGCCGTCGTGCTTGATGAAGCCAACCGTGAGCGTGGGCACTGCACCATCGAACTGGTCGGTGCTGCATCCAAGGCGTGGCGCGGTGCCTCGATCGGGGGCCGTCGTGCGAGCCTGCGTGGGTTGGCGACGCTCGAACTGACGATCGATCTTGAGCTGCAGGAAGCCCGACCCTTCCGCAACGACCGATTCATCGGCCCATGCCTCGAGGGCCGCGTGATCGTGACCCAAGCGGTGCTCAGCACCTGAATGGACCGTCAATCATGGACCAGCATGGCCATGTCTGCGTGTGCTTCAAGGTGAGCCTGCACAAACTCACGACCTTCATGGATCGCGAACAACCAGCGATGCCCAGCCAACTCAGCCAGTGCCTGCAGGCCGGCACCGGCTGCGGTTGGTGCGTGCCATTCCTGTGTCGACTCCATGCCCAGCACACGGCCGGACAGCAGCCTGACCTGGCCATCTCGCCCGAGGAGTACGTGGCCAAACGCTCGGCATACAAGGCAGCCGGCAAGATCCATCAGGGCAACGAGGCCACCGACGCCGGTGCCTGGCAGCGCGGCTAGTATTGAGAATCGTTCTCAACACGAGCCTCGCGTGACCAACCCCACCCCACCCATTCGTATCCCGCTGACCCAACTCGCCCCCGGGCGACGGGCCACGGTTGACTGCTCGGCGCTCGACGCGCTGCCCGAGGGGGACCGCTGCCTGCTCACGGCCATGGGCCTCGGCGAGCGGTGCGAGTTGCGCATGTGTCGGGGCGGCCACGCCTGCATCGTCCAGGTGGACACCACTCGGCTTGGACTCTCGCAGGAGGTCGCCGCGCGCATCATGGTGACCCCGATCGACGAAGCGTCATGAACAACGCTGTCCCCGCGACGATCGTGCTCGTCGGCAACCCCAATACCGGCAAGACCACGCTCTTCAACGCGCTCTGCGGTGCGCGCGCACGAACCTCCAACTTCCCCGGAAGCACCGTCGAGCACCACGCGGGCCTCTGCACGCTCGCGGGGGGCGCGGTCGAAGTGATCGACCTGCCGGGCGTCTACTCCCTTGAGCTCGACCTTCCTGAGAGCCTGGTCTGTGCCGACTGCATCGCTGGCAGGCTCGGCCCTGCACCGGATGCGGTGGTCCTGGTCCTGGATGCCACGAACCTCCAACGCAACCTGCAGTTCGCCAGCTCGGTGCTGCGACGGGGCGTGCCCTGCGTGGCGGCGCTGACCATGACCGATGCTGCGCGCTCGGCCGGACTCGTGCTCGATCCTGCCTCCATCGGAACGGACCTCGGGATCCCCGTCATCGAGGCCAGCGGCCGGACCGGCATAGGGCTCGCCCAACTGGCGCACTCGGCACGCGATATCGCGACTCGCCTTGCACCGCCGAATCCGGCGATCCCCTACCCGCAGGCTTCACCGGGCACCTCGACCTGCGCCGATTGGGCCTCTGGCATCTTCGAGCGTGCCGGCGGACGGCCGACCCGTGCCGGCATGGATCCGCTGACCGAACGGCTCGACCGGGCGTTCACCCATCCTGTGCTCGGCCTCGCCGCCTTCCTGACGACCATGGCGGTGCTGTTCATGTCGATCTTCTGGCTCGCTGGCTATCCGATGGATGCCATCGACGCGCTGATCGGGGCGCTCGCGGAGTCGGTGCGCTCCCTCATGCCCGGGGGCCTGCTGCGCGACTTCCTCGCCGATGGCCTCATCGGCGGGATCGGTGCAACGCTCGTCTTCCTGCCGCAGATCGCCCTGCTCTTCTTCCTGCTCGCCCTGCTCGAGGACACCGGCTACCTCGCGCGGGCCGCGCTCTCGCTCGATCGCACGATGCGGCGCTTCGGCCTCCCCGGCCAGGCGTTCCTCCCGCTGCTGTCCAGCCACGCGTGTGCGCTCCCGGGCATCATGAGCACGCGGCTCATTCCCGGTCGCCGCGACCGGCTCGCCACGATCCTCTGCGCACCCTTCATGAGCTGCACCGCACGGATCCCCGTGTATGTCCTGCTGTGCGGCCTGCTCTTCGCGGACGCTCCCTGGCTGGCGGGCATCGCCTTTGCGGGCTGCTACGCGCTGGGGATCGCCGCAGGCCTCGGGACCGCATGGCTGCTGCGTACGACGATCCTCGCCGGGGAAGGCCGCGCGATGGTCATGGAACTCCCGCCGTACCGACGCCCGAGCCTGCGCACCGCGCTCTTGGTCTCGCGCGACCGCTCGGCGCTCTTCCTGCGCAACGCCGCCACCGTGATCCTGTCGATCAGCGTCGTGATGTGGTGGCTCAGCGCCTTCCCGCGCAGCGAGCCCGTGCCGCAGTCGCAGGCGCTCCGCCAGGTCGCCGAGGCAGCAGTCGCTGCAGGCGACGAACTCCGCGCCGCGGAACTCGTGGCTGCCGCCGAGTCCCTGGACGCCCAGACCCAGGCCCGCAGCAGCTTCGCCGCACGCGTGGGTGATGCCGTGCAACCCGTGTTCGAGCCGCTGGGCCTCGATCGACAGCTGACGATGGCCGTGCTCACCAGCTTCCTCGCGCGCGAAGTCTTCGTGAACACCGTCGCGATCCAGGTCCAATCGGGCGATGATGTCAGCGACCCGGGCACCATGGAGTCGATGCGTGCCGCCACGCGCGATGACGGCTCGCCGCTCTTCAGCCGAGGGACATGCGCGGCACTCCTGATCTTCTATGTGCTGGCCATGCAGTGCCTGCCCACGCTCGTCCTCACCGCGCGGGAAGCCGGCGGCTGGCGCTGGGCGCTCCTGCAACTGGGCTGGATGAGCTCGATTGCGTGGATCGCCGGTGCAATCGCCTTCCGATTGGTGGCGGCGTGATGGGCTTTCCCGTCGATGATTGGCAGTTCTGGCTCGTGACGGCGTGCGCGCTCGTGGGAGCATGGTTCGTGCTCAAGCCGTTCCTGCCCGCAGCATGGAGGCCACGACCGAAGCCACGACCGACCCGCGCTCGCCTGACCATCGGCGGCAAGCCGCCCGACGAACCCCTGCCGTGATCGGCTGCGGCATCAGAAGCCGAATGCAGGCTTGTCGCCCGGCAACTTCGCACCCAGCATGAGTTTCGCCAGCACCAAGTCCGCCTGCGTCGTGATCTTGAAGTTGCGAGGGTCGCCAGCGACCACCAGGACCGGTTCACCGAGCCGCTCGACCAGCGAGGCATCGTCGGTCGCGCCCTCGAGCCCGGCCTGCGCGTAGGCGCGGGCGAAGAGCTCACGCTCGAAGACCTGCGGGGTCTGGATCGCCATCATGCGCTCGCGCGAGACAGTCTCCACCACGCGACGGCCCTTGATGCCATCACTGACCGGCTCTCCGTCGCCGCCCCCGAGGATCGAGTCCACGATCGCATCATCGGCGCTGGCGTCGAAGGTCTCCTCGGTCACGCGCTTGAGCGTGGCCGACACGGGCTCGCCGGGAATGGCCGCCTTCGCCACGGCCGCGGCCGCGAAGACGCGATCGATCAACTCCTGGTTCACGAGCGGGCGCGCCGCATCGTGGACCGCCACATGCGTGCACTCCGCGGGCACCGCCGCCAGCGCGTTGCGCACGCTCTCCCATCGCTCGCGACCGCCCGCAACGACCTTCACGCCATGGAACGCCAATTGGACGCCGTAGCGATTGCGGAACTCATCGACCCCATCGGCGGGAGCTGCCACGATGACCACGGCGACATCGTCGCGCTTGGCAAACGCCTCGACGCTCCTCAGGAGGACCGGACGACCGCCAAGGTCCTGGCCGAGCTTGTCGCCGAGACCGAACCGAACGCTCTTGCCCGCAGCGGGCAGGATCACCGCGACCTTCATGGCTTCACCGGTCCTTTCGAGCCACGATCCATCGACTGGAGGCTCTGCACGATCGCGGCCTCGTGCAGGCGCATGCTCGCTCGATCGAGCGCATCCTTCGCCTTGTGGAAGGCGTCGGCATCGACCTGGCCGGGCGCACGCTCACCGAGCGCGATGAAGCCCTTGAGCCGGGTCAGGTGGCCTTCGAGTTCCTCGAGGTAGGCCGCATCGACCAGGGCACCCGCGCGCGCGCGGGCGTCCTCGATCCAGGTGATGTCCAGCCGCGCATTCACGATCAGGTCGATCACGCGATGCGCCTGCATGTCCTCGCGAGCATGGGCCAGCGAGTCGGCCTCCATGCGATCGACTTCCTCGGCCGTGAGCCCATAGGCCGGCACCACCTGCACCTGGGCACGGCGACCGCTGCGACGCTCGACCGCATGCACGGCGAGCACGCCGTTCGCATCGACCATGAAGTCGACCTGCACCTGCGGGATGCCGGCTGGCATGGGCGGCAGCCCGCGCAACTCGAAGGTGGCCAGGCTGCGGCAGTCCTTCACGAGTTCGCGCTCGCCCTGCACGACATGGACCTTGACCGCGGTCTGGCCATCCACGCCGGTCGAGAACATCTCGGTCGCACGCGCCGGCATGGCGCTGTTGCGCACGATCATCTTGGCGACGGCACCGCCGGCCGTCTCGATCCCGAGCGACAGGGGCACGACATCCATGAGGAGCAGGTCCGTGCGCCCACCCGCAAGCACCTGGGCCTGCAGTGCCGCGCCGAGCGCGACCACGACATCCGGATCGAGCGCCGTGTACGGCTCGATGCCGAACAGCCGTCCCGCAAGGGCGCGCACCGCAGGCACGCGCGTGCTGCCACCCACGAGCACCACGCGATCGATGGTCGGTGAGCCGGCATCGACGAGCGCCCGTCTGCAACAGGCTGCCATGCGGTCGAGGAGCGGTGCCGCGAGGGACTCGAGCGACGCCCGGTCGAGGACCAGTTCCCACGCACCGTGCGCGTGTTCGATGCGCTCGATCGCACGCTCGGCGGTGGAGAGCGCACACTTGGCACGCTCGGCTGCCGCTCGGAGCAGCTCCATGCCGTGCGGCGTCGCCGGCCCGCCCAACCACGCTTCGTAGCGTGGCAGCACGTCAACCATGATGGCCGCGTCAAGATCGTCGCCACCGAGCGCCGTGTCGCCCGCCGTGGCAAGCACTTGCAGGAACTCGCCATCCAAGCCCGTGCCGTCGCCGGGGATCACCGAGAGAATGCTCAGGTCGAAGGTGCCGCCGCCCAAATCGAAGACCGCAACGGTTTCCGCCGCGCGGTGGCCCCTGCCGATGCCATAGGCGAGCGCGGCGGCAGTCGGTTCATTCACGATGCGGACGGCCTCGAGCCCGGCAAGCCTCGCCGCGTCGCGTGTGGCCTGGCGCTGACCATCGTCGAAGTAGGCCGGCACCGTGATCACCGCACGCCGAACCTTCACCCCAAGTTGGGCCGAGGCCACCCGTGCGAGTTCGCGCAGGATGTGCGCCGAGAGCTCCTGCGGCAGCATCATGCGATCGGCCAGGCCGACCGCCGCCAGTCCACGCGGACCATCGACCACATGCAGTCCATGGGGCGCGCCAGCACCGCGGACCTCGGCCGCCGAGCGGCCGATGAGCCGCTTCACACTCGCGGCAGTGGTGTGTGGGTGCCGGGCGCGCTCGGCCTTGGCCTGCTCCCCGACCACCACGCCCGCCGCATCGACCCGGATCACGCTGGGTACAAGGCCCCGGCCGGGCCCAAGCACGCGAGGACCGCGCGCATCGGCAACGGCGACGAGCGAGTTCGTGGTGCCCAGGTCAATGCCGACGATCGGATCCTGCATGGACCAAAGAGTCTAGGGCGGATGCCCGACGGCGCGACCGGCGCGTGACGAGCCCGTGGCGCGGGCCCGCACAAGAGCAACCAGCGCGAGCGGCCGAAGCCCGCGCCATGAACACGAGGCCCACTAACCAGCCGTGGCACCCGTGCGCGCCCGCACGCGGCGCAAGCCGCGGACCCGCAGGTTCGTGACCTCGTGCTCGGATGCGCCAAGCGCGCAAGCCGCCTCGCGATAGGTCATGCCCTGGCAGATGAGCATGCGGAAGACCTCGACCTCACGAGGATCGACTGCACCCAGCGCCTGGGCCAGCGACTCGCGCTGCACCTCGGGCTCGGCCAGGCAGGCGTGACTGGATTCGATCGTGTCCTCGAGGGACCACTCGGTCGATGCATGGTTCTGGAGCCGGATCAAGCGCCGCTCCTCGACCCGGATGCGCCGCCGCACGGCCCGGTTGGCCGCCCGCCAGAGGTAGCGATCGGTGAGCTGGTCGGGATCCCCGAACCCGATGCGGGCGAGCTTGAGGAAGAGGTCCTGCACGACATCCTCGACCACGGCCTGCGGATACAGCCTTGCCAGGCTGCTGACGAGACGGTCGCGGTGATGCTCATACGCCCCAGCCACCGCGTGCCACCGAATGGACTGCTCCATGGGCACGCTCCTCGATGCGCAACATGCGTTGCACCACCACCGTAGCCCGGCGAGGCAGGTCGCCAAGGGAACCGCCAAAAGTTCGTTCAGGTTCTGCGTACCGACCCAAGCACGATCTGCGCCGAAATATCCGGGAGCACCCTTGACACGCCGGTCCGGTCGCTCAGTCGCGCGTCTGGTCGAAGCGCTGCCCGGCCTTGGGCAGTTCATCGAGCGTGCCGTCAAGGCGGCGTGCGGCGATCGCCATCAGTGCCGTCCGCAGGCTCGCGATCGCCGCATCATCAGCCTGCACGCGCACGCGATGCTCGTCGGGCCGCCCCGTCACGATCACGACATACGCACGATCCTCGGTCACGCTCTCCTGCTTGGCTTCGAGCGCAGCCCAATCGACACCAGCCAGTTGCGTCGCCACCTGCATGCAGTCATCGGGCGAGAGCATCATGCCCCAGCTCGTGCGGCGATCGAAGGCATCGAGCCCACCGCCCCAACCGATCTGGCCTTGATCCACCCGCACGAACTCGAAGCGAGCCTTGGGTGGATCAGCCCACCAGACATCGATCGAGGCCTCGCACCCGGGCACACCGCGTGGTGCCTGCACGCCAGGCGCAGCGGCGCATGACGACATCAGGAGCGCCAGCACGGGGAGCACGGCATGATCGCGCACCCGGACCATGGAGGGACGATGCGCAGCCAGATCGGACACGCCGCAACCGACCGCGCTCATGGCGTGGTCAGCGCAGCGTTCCCGCGCATGGTGGCGTATGGATCGGCACCGAAGTCGTAGCGCATCGGCAGATCGCCATCCGTCGGCAGGTCATCCATCCAACAGGCCGAGGCCAGCGTGCGCACGAGCGAAGCGACCTCGTTGGGCTGCTCGCGCGCCGCGGCATCGAGCCGGGTGACCGACCAGGTCCCGCGCTGGTCATGCGTCATCCAGACGATGATCGTCACATCGCCGGGCGTCGGGCGCACGGCCGTGATCCACGGCATGTCGCTGCCGGGTGCACCGGGCGGGAACGGCGGCTGCGCGTCCATCACGGCCTCGAAGCGGTCCCAGATCGGCTTGAGCTGCGTGGGCGAGAGCACGCGCACGCGCGGCGGGCGGTCGCGGATCGTGAGCCCGCCATTGGCCTGGCCATGCAGCGCGCCGTCAGGAAAGAGCGTGTAGCGAGCCGGCTGGAACTGCGCACGGTCGTCGCCCTTGACGCCCTCATCGACGAGCACGGTGATGTCGATCGTCGGCTCGGACTGGTCCTGGACCTGGTCGCTCGATGCGCACGCCCCGAGCATGGTCGCCAGGAGCGGTACGGCCATTCGACGGAGGTCTGGCATGCATGGGAAGGTAACACGGCGCGCGAGCCCACGCCGCCATCCGACCCTTGCGCTACCTTGGCACCCCATGCGCACGAGCGTTCGCTGGCTCAACGATTACCTCGACCGACCGGTGACTCCCGACGAGGCCGCCCTCGCCCTCACGCGGGTCGGGTTCCCGGTTGCGCACCGCGAATCGACCGATGACGGTGATGTGGTCCTTGAGGTCGAGCTCACGAGCAACCGCGGCGATTGCCTGAGCCACCTGAATCTGGCGCGCGAGCTGGCCGCCATGACCGGACGAACGGTGAAGGAACCGACCTTCGCGCGAATCCCTGATGGTGCGGGCCCCGTGCCGGTCACCAACCACGACCACGAGTCGTGCCCGCTCTACACCGCTCGCGTGATCCGTGGCGTCAGCGTGCGCCCGAGCCCCGCGTGGATGCAGCAGCGCCTGCGCGCGATCGGCCAGACCCCCCGCAACAATCTCGTCGATGCCACCAACTATGTGCTGTTCGAGTACGGGCAACCCACGCATATCTTCGACCTGGCGCGGCTGGCCGGCCCGGCGATCCATGTGCGCCCGGCGAAGGACGGCGAATCGATCCTGCCCATCGGCGAGGGCGCCAAGCCGCTTTCCCTGCGCGCGGGTGACCTGGTGATCGCCGACGCCACGGTGCCCGCGGCGATCGCCGGCGTCAAGGGTGGCGCGCCGAGCGCGGTCAGCGACCGCACGACGGATGTCCTCATCGAGGCGGCGACCTTCGCGCCGAAGTCCGTGCGCAGCTCGAGCCGGGGGCTCAGGGTGGCCAGCGACAGTTCGTACCGCTTCGAGCGTGGCGTGGCGCCAGCCGATGTCGATGCCGCGGCTGACCGACTGGTCGCCCTCATCCTCGAACACGCCGGTGGCCGCCTCGATGGCGGTCGCGTGGCGGCCGGGCCGTCGCTGCCATCGCCGCGTTTGGTGCAGGTGCGCGTCGAGCGAGCGCAACGCGTCCTGGGCTACCCGCTCCCGGCCGACGAGATGCTCGCCACGCTGCGCACCTTGGGCTTTGCGCCTTCGCGCACCGGCGACACCATCACCTGCACCGTCCCGCCACGGCGCATCGACATCGAGCGCGAGATCGACCTCATCGAGGAACTCGCCCGCCTGCACGGCATGGACCGCGTGCCGATGCTCGATGCGATCCAGGTGCGGGTCGCTGCCACGCAGCCGCAGATCGAGGGCATGCGCGAAGCCCGCCGCACCCTCGTGGGCCTGGGCTTCGTCGAGACCGTCACGCACACGCTCGTCTCGGAGCGCGCGGCGCAGCCCTTCACGCACGCCGGCACCACGCCGCTGCGGGTCAGCGATGAGCGCGCCGGCGATCCGATCCTGCGGCCATCGCTGCTCTCCAGCCTCATGGCGACTGCACGCCTGAATGCCGATCGCGGCACACCATCGATCCGGCTGATGGAGGCCGCGAATGTCTTCGATCTGCAGGGACCAGAACTTCGCGAGCGATCCTCGCTCGGGCTCCTCATCACCGACACGCCCGATGCCGATGAGGCCATGCGCACGATGCGCGGCTGCGTCGAGCGGTTGCTGCGTGCAGTGCTCGGAGCGCACGCTGCCATCGAGGTCGTCCCGCTCGCCGGCGCCGCTGGACTGTCGCCGGCTGCCCTCGTGCGCACCCGCGGCCATGCCGTGGGCACGATCGGGTTGCTCTCCGTCGATGCACTCAAGGCCTTCGGCCTCGATGCCCCGATCGCGGGCGCCGAACTCTTCATCAAGCCCCTCCTCACGCAGTGGCCACCCGACACGACCGTGCGCGCACTGCCGAGCTTCCCTTCGATCGATCGTGATGTCAGTGCGATCGTCGCTGATGGCGTGGCCTGGGCATCGATCGAGGGCGTCGTGCGCGATCTGTCGCTCGAACACTTCGAATCGATCGCCTTCGTCGGGACCTACCGTGGCAAGCAGGTTGGTCAGGGCCGCAAGAGCGTGACCATGAGGCTCACCTTCCGCAGCTCGGCCGGAACGCTGCGCCGCGAGGATGCCGATCCGCAGGTCGCGCGCGTGATCGGGGCCCTGCACGCCGGCGTCGGCGCCGAGGTGCGCTCGTGACCACGGCGCGCGCTCCCTTGGCCCAACTCACGCTCGGGGGCTACCTGCACGACCTCGCCGGCAAGCAGCCGGTGCCGGGCGGCGGCGCCGCATCCGCCGTGGCGCTCGCCCATGGTGCCGCGCTCGGTTCGATGGTGCTGCACTACACGCTCGGCAAGGCCAAGTTCGCCAAGTGGGAGCACGACAACGCCGCGATGCTCGTGCATCTGGACCAGGCGCGCACCGAGGCGCTCGCGCTCTCTGACCTCGATGCCGCGGCCTACGCCGAACTCAATGCACTCTGGACGCTCACCGCCGCGGAGCGGCTCGCCGATCCGCGCTGGATGCCCGCCGTCAAGGCCGCCACGAGCGCGCCCGCGGCGATCGGCGACCTTGCCCTGGCCGTCCTGGCCATGCTTGGTCGCATGCCCGGCCGGACCAGCACGATCATCCGCAGCGACCTCGCGATCGCCGCGGAATTCGCGGCACTCGCCGTGCACGGCGCGATCTGGAATGTCCGTGCGAACCTGCCGCTGCACCCGACCGTCGACCAGGCATTCTGGTCCGCGTGGTGCGAGCGCGCCTCCGCACACGCCTCGTCCATGCGCGACCGCATCGTCGCTGCGTGCCGGTCATGATCCCGCTGGTGCCGCTTGCTGCGGTGGCAGCAGGCGCCATCGCGACCACCTACACCATGGCGATCGCGCGCGAAGCCACGCGGCCGCGCCGTGCGACCTATGCATGGGCGCTCGCGCACGGGGTGGCGGCAAGCCCCGCAGAAGTGCCGGGTGTGCGCGCGTGGCGTGAAGGCAGCACCACGCTGCATGCAGCAGGCCGTGCCATGACGCACACCGCTCATGCTCCGCCCTCGGCACGCTCGATTGTGCTGCCGTGGTGGTTCGTGCAGGGCCAGGGTGCGGGCGCCATGCTCGTCATCCACGGTTGGGGTCGATCGCGCTGGGATTCCCTGCGTCGGCTGCCGTGGCTCCTCGAGCACGCGGCATCGTTCCTCCTGCCGGATCTCCGTGGGCACGGCGAGGCACCGGGGACCACGAGCATCGGCCACAGCGACCACCTTGATCTGGATCAGGTGATGGCGAACGCCTTCAACGGCTCCGTGCCCCCCGCCGCCATCGATGGCGGCCTCACCCTCGTCGGCCACTCGATGGGAGCCATGGTGGCGGCGCGGCTTGCGGTGCTCCTGGCCGAGCGCGGCACACCGATCCGGCGGCTGGTGCTCATGTCACCCTACGACTCGTTGATCGTCCCGATGGGCCATCGGCTACGCCTGCGTGGGCTGCCCGCTGGTCCCTTCGCCGCCACGGCTGCGTGGTGGCTGGCCCGCGGCGAAGAGCCCCTGCACCGGACGCTGAGCCGGGTCCAGTGCCCGGTCCTCGTCTTGGGCGGCGGGCTCGATGCCGTCACCACGCCGAGTGATGTGCGCCGAGCGACCGCCCCGCACGATGGGCTCATCGAGCCGGGCATCGACCACGCCAATGTGGGCGTCGAAGGAACGGCATCGCGCGAGGCGCTGAACGCGTTCCTCGCGCGGACCTGAATCGTCAGCATTGCCTTACGGCATCAGCAGCCGGGCGCGGAACGAGAAGCCCTTGTCGGCCGGCGTGATCCACCACACCGATGGCCCGAGGTACTTCTTCATCAGGTCGGCATCGAACTTGCCCATCATCTCCTGCACACTCTCCATGGCCTCGTCGGTGACGATGTCGTCGATCGGGTTGCCGGCATCATCGACGAAGCCATCCACGCCGTCCTGCATGGCACCAAGGCGCTTGAACGCCGACTTCTGCGCCTCGAGCTGGGCGGCGGTATCGGTGAAGCCCCACCCGGAGACGACCCCCTTGGCGACCACGCCCGCACAACGCTTGTAGATCGGCAGTTCCGCGATGCCCTTGGTGTCCTTGTCGCTGGCCGCACGCAGCGCCTGCTCCACACCCGACGACTCGCCCATCAGCATCTGGCCCGATCCGAGACCAACCGCGAAGGGCACGAGGTCACCGCTGAAGATCGTGGCGCCCTGGAAGTCGCGCGGCATCAGGCCAACCGATGGCGCGAACATCTGCAGCATCGGCATGCCGGCCTTCTCGTCGCTGCACGCGACTGCCGTCACGCCGCCCATGCCGGTCTCGGCATTGGCATCGGCCCACTGCACACCGTGGATGCTCGGGCCCATGACCGCGAGCGCCTTGGTCATGATCGGTTCGTAGGCGACCAGGGTCGGCTCGAGCTGCTCGGCCTGCATCTCGGGCAGGCTGGCGACCGCGGCCTCGATCGTCTTCCACAGGTCGGCGAAGACGACATGGGCACAGGAGTACGAGACGCACTCGTTGCCCAGGAGCTTCGGCGGCGCGCCGATCGGCTGGCCCTTGGCCAGGAGCGACACGAGTCCGTCCTTCTTGCCCGGGATGAACGCAGCGCCCGACATCTCCAGGATGCCGTCCTTGGGCTGCACATCGAAGCCCAGCGACCAGGAGCGGATGTCGCCGAAGAGGGACGCGATCGCCGGCTGCACCATGGCCATCGGACCCATCATCATCGGCCCGAGCATGTCCTGCAGCGGGCCGGTGAGCAGTGTCACGCTCAGGTCATTCGAGCCCAGGAGCGCAGCGTTCCCGCGCCAGTCGTCGCTGGAGCCCAGGGTCTTGCCCTTGCCCTTGCCCTGCGTGCCGAGCAGCGCTTCCTCGAGGCTCGCCATGCTGCTCGCGAGCAGCATGTGCTCGCCGTCGCGCATGAAGTACATGGTGTCGGGGCCCGCACCGAGGGCGCCCATGTCCATGCCCATGCCGTCGAACTCGTCGTCGGCACCAAGGTCATCGGCCTCGTCGTCGCCCATCGGGATGACCCAGACTTCCTTGCCGTCGAGTTCGGCCTTCTCGATTGTCACCTTGGCTTCCTTCGCACCCCTCTCGAACGCAGCCATCAGCATGCGCGCGCCGCTGTCGGCGCGGTCGTCGAAGTCGGCGACGACGATGAACGCCATGGTCATGGCATCGAGCTCCTCGTCGCGCTCACCGAACACGGCCACGCCCATCCGGCCAGGCAGCACCAAGTCCTTGCGCTCGATGCCAAGGTCCTTGGCTGCCTCGTCGAGCGCCTTCTCGAGCTCCTTCGAGTCGTCGCCGATCAGCTCCTTGAGCTTCGGGTCGTCGTAGAGCTTGCCGAACTGGCCCGCGCGGATGGCCTGCCACGACGCATGGAGATCCTTGGCACTCACCGCCAGGAAGGTGCCCTGCGGGGCAATCGCCTCGATGGGCGGAAGGTCGGCGGCGGCTGCGATGGACGCGGTCAGGATGAAGGTCGTGAACATGATGGTCTCCGTGAGTGGTTCGTTGCGGGCGGTTCGGTCTTGGTGGATCGTTGCAGGTGGTTCGTCGGTGCGCGAGTGGGTCAGGTGCGGTTCGCTCGAACCGCAAGGTTCAACGCGAATCGGTGCGGTCATCCAGTTGCGGCGGCGGCGTGAACGAGGTTCGCGCCGGCGGCTGATGGTAGTTGTGTCCCGAGTTGGGGTTGTTCTTGTCGTAACCGAAGGCTTCGCGGTTGCGGATGAAGTCCTTCACGTAGCGGGCGGGGATCGCGAAGCCCAGCGCCTCGCCGCCGCGGATCCCCATGTTGGTGATCCCGATGACCTCGCCCTTGGTGTTGAAGAGCGGGCCGCCGGAGTTGCCGGGGTTGATCGGCGTGTCGGTCTGGATGTAGGTCAGGCCGTCGAAGTTGCGCTGCGTGGTGCTGATCACGCCCTGCGTGAGCGTTCGCTCAAGCCCCAGCGGATTGCCGATCGCGAAGACCGGCTGGCCGATGTCGAACTTCTCCTTGTCGACCACCGCAGCGAAGTCGAACTCCTTGCCGTCGGGATGCTTGATCTTGACGAGCGCCAGGTCCACATGGTTGTTGACCGCGATCAGCTCGACATCCTCGATCTCGGTGCGCTTGAGCGTGCCGTCGGCCTGCGGGAACCACACCGTCACGCGCAGGTTCGTCTCGCCCTGCACGACGTGCGCGTTGGTCACGGCGTGGCCGCTCTTGTCGATGATCACGCCGCTGCCCAAGCCACCCGGCGTGCTCACCTTGATGACGGCAGGTCCGATGCGCTTGGCATGCTCCTTGGGCGAGAGCGTGGGCGGGTTGCTCGCGTGCGAATAGAGCTCATCTTGCACCGTCTGCATGTCGGCGGCGGCCTCGGCCTGCTTCACATCGGCCACATCCTCCATGTCGAAGACCAGCACATCGGGACCGACATCGAGCCAGACCTTGCGGTCGTTGCGCTTGATGATGGTGCCCTCGAGCCGACTGCCGCTCTTCATGACGAGCGTGTCGACGGGCGCAAGGACGCTGGCAGCAAGGACGACGGCGAGCAACGCGTGCATCCCCGAAGGCTACCATGCTCTGCCGCTCCCTTTGGCTGCCAAAACCCCCATGACCACCCTTCCCCTCGTTGCCCTTCTTCTCTCGCTCCCCCGGCAAGACCTCAGCCAGCACTTCGGCTTCGATCCGCTCGAGGTCGTGAAGGTCGGTCCCAACGCCGGCCCGGTGCTCGCGGTCGACATGAATGGCGATGGACTCGGCGACCTGGTGGTCGCGAACAACTACGACAGCCGCATCGAGGTGCACCTGCAGAAGAAGGGCGCGACCCCTGCCGATGCGGTCGCACCCACGCGCGTGAACGAGATCCCAGAGCACTGGCGCTTCCGCCGCATCGAGGTCCCCGCGGGCGAGGCGATCGGCGGCCTCCTCACCCACGATGCCAACGGCGACGGACGGCTCGATCTGGTCGCCGTGGGCACGCCCAACCGCGTGGTCTTCTACCTGCAGCAGCCCGATGGCACCTTCAAGGCCGACCGCAAGCACACCGTGAAGAACCTCGCCGTCGGCAAGGATGCGCTTGCGATCGCCGATGTCATGGGCGATGCCGCGCCGGAACTGCTCGTGATTGCCGACCAGAACATCAGCGTCTATCCGATGAAGGGCACCGAACTCGGTGCGCCGGCCGATCTCATGCCGGGCTCAAGCGGACTCGCCGGCGTGATGGCGGGCGACCTCGATGCCAACGGCTGCAACGACATCGTCGCCGTGCTGCCCGACGACGCGCAGCCCATCCGCATCTGGTACGGCACCAAGCGCGATGGGCGGACGCAGATGGGCCCGCAAGTGCGCTACGACATGCCGGTCTTGCGCGAGGCGGCACTCGTCACGATCAACGGCAAGCCCGGCTCGAGCCTGGCCACGATCGAGAAGAAGACCAAGCGCACCGTCGTCCACACCGCTCAGCCGGCCAAGGCCTCGAGCGAGGGCGGCAAGGGCGAACTCGTCACCTGGTCCTTCGAGGATCCCTCCAACCGAAAGCGCGACTTCGCGGTCGCCGATGTCGACGGCGATGGCCTGCCCGACCTCGTCGCCACCAACACCGAGTCGAACGCGGTCAGCGTCTATCGCCAGCAGAAGGGCGTGGGCTTCGGCAACGCCGAGGAGTGCCCGAGCTACGCCGAGCTCGACTTCATCGCCGCGCGCGATGTCGATGGCGACGGCAAGGCCGAGGTCTTCGTGAGCAGCGAGAAGGAAGGCGTCGTCGGGCGCAGCGCGTGGAAGGCCGGCACCGTCGGCTTCCCCCAGGCTGCCGAGCTCGCGAAGGGCCTGACCCCGGTGGCCATGAATGTGGTCACGCTGCAGGGCGTACCCACGCTGGCCGTGATCGCCAAGGAGAACCGCAACTACCGGCTCGAACTCATCGATGCCAAGGGCGGCACCGCGAGCTCGATCGACCTGGGTGCGCTCAGCCGCACACCCGACACGATCCTCTCGATCGATGCGGACCAGGATGGCAAGGATGACCTGCTGCTCTTCACGCCCGAGAAGCCCATGACCATGGTGCGCTGGGACGGCAAGGACGAGGCCAAGCCGTATGTGCTGCTTGAGTCGAAGGACATGTCGCAGTTCGGCCTCGCGCAGGCGGCGAACGCGCAGAACACCGAGATCGCCGATGCCAACGGCGACGGCAAGGCCGAACTCCTCGTCGCTGACCGCAACTTCATCCGCGCGCTGCGCTACGACACCGCCAAGGGCTGGCAGGTCGTCGAGCAGGTCAATGCTGCACGCAGCGACAGCAAGCTCGTGGCGCTCGCCCTGCGCGGCAACCGCTTGGTCGCCGGCGACAAGGAGAACGGCAAGATCCTGGTCTTCGAGCGCAAGGACGGTGCGTGGAAGGAAACCGAAGCGCTCGATGCGAGCGGGTTCAAGTTCACCGCGCTCGCGACCGGCCCCTTCGCCGGCGGCGAGGATGCGGTGCTGCTCGTGGGTGACGAGGGCTTCGGCGTCCTGCGCGATGCCGGCCCGCGCATGGAGCTCGCCGAGAGCGGCTCGTTCCGCAGCGACAGCCCCCGCCGCGTCGAGCATGAGATCGGCGACGGCGATGTCAACAGCGACGGCCGCACCGACCTGCTCCTTCTGGATGCCGGCGAGCAGAACCTCGAGATCCTCACCTTCTCCGACGCGGGCAAGCTCCTGTATGCCACGGGCTTCGAGGTCTTCGAGACCAAGATGTTCTCCGGCGGCGAACCCAAGGAGTTCCAGCCCAGCCAGGTCGTCGTGATGGATGTGACCGGCGACGGCGCCGACGATGTGATCCTGCTTTGCCACGACCGTGTGCTCGTCTATCCACAGATGACCAAGGACGGCGCCAAGCGCTGACTGCTGCATGCAGGACCTCGGCGCCTTCAACGATCCGCAGGCCCTGCGGAGGCTCCTGGAGCTCTCACGCCATCTGGGTGAATGTGCCGATCTGGACCAGGTCCTGAGTACGGTCATCGATGCGCTGCGGGACATCCTGCACAGCGACCGTGCCACGGTCTTCGTGCACGATGCCAAGGGCGCATCGCTCGTCACCCGCGTCGCGCACGGGCTCGGCACGAGCACGATCCGCATTCCCGATTCGAAGGGGATCGCCGGCGCCTGCGCGCAGTCCCGAGCCGTCGTGAACATCAAGGATGCCTACGAGGACGATCGCTTCGATCGCTCGTTCGATGCGAAGACCGGCTACCGCACGCGCTCGATCCTCGCGGTGCCCCTGCTGGATGACGAGGGCGGGCTGGTCGGCGTGGCGCAGGTCCTCAACCGCACCGAAGGCACCTTCACCGAACAGGACGAACTCATCGCGCGATCCCTCGCGGCCCACGCTGCGGTCGCGGTGCGCCGGGCCACCTTGATCGAGGACCGCATCGAGCGCCTGCGCCTGCAGGAAGAGATCGATGTCGCACGATCGATCCAGCAGCAGGCGTTCCCGCAGGGCGTGCCATCGATCCCGGGCTACGGACTCTTCGGTCGCAGCACGCCCAGCCAGGAGTGCGGAGGCGATGCGTTCGACCTGGTGCCGCTCGATGCGCACGGCATCGCCGCGGTCGATGCCCCTGCTGATCGCGCGATGCTGCTCGTTGCCGATGCGACCGGTCACGGCGTGGGCCCCGCCCTGAGCTCGATGCAGACGCGCGGCATGATGCGCCTGGCCCTGCGCCTGGGTCAACCGCTTTCGCTGCTGGCCCGTCAGGTGAACCAGCAATTGCTCGACGATCTTCCCAGCGGTCGCTTCGTCACGGCGTGGTTCGGCCTGCTCGATGCGCGCAGCCACACGCTGCAGACCTTCAGCGCCGGCCAAGGTCCGCTCTTCGTGTATCGGCGCGCGAGCGATGCGTTCGAACCCGTCGACACCGATGCGCCGCCCATGGGCATCATGGACTTCGACGAATCGACCTGCGCCACGCAGACCGTGCGCCTGGAGCCCGGCGATCTCTTTGTGGCGATCACCGACGGCTACTACGAGGCCCCCGAGGCCGGCGGTGGTGCAGGCCAGTTCGGCGAGGATCGCGTGTTCGCGATCGTGCGCGCCATGCGCGCGGAGCCCCTCGAGGCGATCGTCGCCGAGCTCGACCGCGCGGTGCTTGGCTACCACGGCGCCGCCTTCACCCCCGATGACCGGACGGCGATCCTGGTGCGACGAGACGGCTGAATCCACTCACTTCGCCCGCAGCCTGAGCACGCCGTCGGCGTCACCGGCATCGAGCGCAGCCAGGAAGGGCTGCGCCATCCGCTCCGCCGCACCGGCGGCGCGTGACCATGCCTCGCTGGCCGCTGCGCCCTGCCCGGCGGCGAACGCCTCGACCGCGGCCACGACCAAGGCACGATCCGCCTCGGCAAGCCCCGGAACGGATGTCCAGAGCTCGACCGGAACCGACTGTCCAACCACGACCACGCGGCCAAGCTGCAGCATGCCCGGCAGGCCCGTGGCGCGGGCACCCTCGGCGATCGTGGCGTCCATCAGCACACCGGTCCCGAACTGCTTGTTCGCACTCTCGAGCCGGGCGGCCAGGTTCACCACATCGCCGATGGCGGTGTAGTCGTTGAGCCGCGGCGGGGCGCCGCAGTCGCCCACGATCGCCTTCCCCATCGACAGGCCGATGCGCAGCGACAGGCCCTCCATCCCCGGCTGCCGTCGGATCACCTCCATGCGCTCTTGGCATCGCACCGCGGCCCGCGCCGCACGCTCGGCCTGATCGGGCTGCAGTTCGAAGGCGCTCCAGAAGGCCATGAGTCCATCGCCGAGGAACTTGTTCACATAGCCGCCGGTCGCGATGACCTCGTCGGTCATGGCTCCCATGACTTGATTCAGGGTCGACACGGCACCGGCACCACCGAGGCGCTCCGCGATCGTGGTGAACCCCGCAAGGTCGCAGAACATGACCGCGATGACGCGCTCTTCGCCACCCATGCTCAACGAGCGAGGATCCTTCGTGAGGCGCTCGACCAGTTCCGGCGAAACGCGCGCTCCGAACTGCCGCTGGATCCGGGCACGGTCGCGCGCCGAGAGGAACGCACTCACCACGGTGCCGCTGACCCAAGCGGCAACCGGTGCCGTCACGGGCACGAACATGGGGATGATCGCGTGTGCTTCGTCGAAGGCCACGATCCCGGTTGCCCACAGCCATGCGCCCACCAACCCCAGCACGGTCGCTGCGGCAACGAGCGCACCCGTGCTCGCCACGAGCCACGCGGCGACCAGCGCCAGCGCAAGACCCACCGCAGGCCCGGTCCACGCCGGCCAGCTCGCGCGATATCGCTCCTGCAGCACCATGTCCGCGACGACCGCGTGGGTGAAGACCCCAGGCGTGCGCGCGCCGTAGATCGTGGGCAGCACATCGGCCAGCTGCCCCGTGGCGTTCCAGCCCACGAACACCACCTTGTCCTTGAGCTGCGGCGCCACCTCGGTGCGAATGCGTTCCAGTCCCGCCGTCGCCTGCGTCCGCTCAGGAAGCAGCGCCGCGATCTCGCGCAGCCGTGCATCGGGGTTGTCGGCGAGCATGAACTCCTCCTCGATCGCCGATACGAACGCTGCCAGGTCGGCCTCGGTCGAGAGCGCCACACCGGGGCCTGCAAGCTCCAGCAGGCGCGCATCGATCCGGTCACGCGCCTGTCGGATGCGCGCCGCTTCAGCAAAGCCCGCGAGGCTCAGTTGCACGCAGCCGTCCTCGTCACGGGCGCCAGCGAGCCGCGCCGCCCCAGCGAAGGTGCTCGTCGGCCAGTCCAGGCGAAGCAAGCCATGCTCCAGCGGAATCGAGAGTGCGTCGATGACGAGCGCGTCGTCCGTGACCTGGACCCGCCCCGGCGGCACGCCGAGCATCAGCGCCGCGCCGGTCAGGCCAAGCGAGAGCATGTGACCGCCGTGGGCCTCGAACCTCAGCTGCGCCCTGCGCTTCACTTCGTCGGCATCGGTCTTGCCTGCCGTGACCGACCCGCAGTAGCGACCGGCTTCGGCGAGCACGATCAGCGGCGGCCGGTCCGTGAACGAGCCGCGCCCGTTGGCACTTGCGCGGTCCTTCAGGACCAGGAGATCCCACGCCGCGCGCTCGGCCAGCGCGGCCGCCATCCCCTGGCGCACGGCCGGGTCCACGCGACCCTGCGCGAACGCATCGGCCACGGGCTTGGCAAGTTCCGGCACGACCATCGCCAAGAAGTCCTCGGGCGTCGTCGCAGGCGGAATGGGTCGCGTGCCCAGCACCGCGCCCAGCGCAGCCCAGGTCACCGCACGCATCGATGCCTCAGGACTGTCCATCCCGGCCTTCACGAGCGAAGGATCGAACCCCATCGATCCTTCGATGGCTTCAGGCACGAACGGCGGCGCATCCGGTGCGGCGGCCACGCGCTGCAGGAGAGCCAGCGACGCCTGCGGGTCGCGCGCCCAGCGCGCGGCGGTGTCCTCGGCAGCGCCGCCGATTTCGGCTGCGAGCACGAATTGGGTGCCAGCGGCTCGCGCGTCCCTGATCACGGCCGCCAGGCGCGCATCGCCATCGGTACCCCGCTCGGGATTGCTCTGGAAGACATCGAGCGCGATGACCTTGGGCCCACAGAGCGCGATCTCCCGAAAGGCATCCGCCATCTCACCGCGCGACCACGGCCAGCGCGCGTAGTCGTTGGCCTTGTCATCGATGGCCACCAGCGCGATGCGATCGGTCATGGGCTCGGCCGTCGATCGCGCGTTGCGGTAGCGCCAGTCGAGCGTCTGGTCCTCGAGCGTCGAAAAGACACCCAGCGCACCCAGGCCCACCATCATGGCGGCGCCCACGGTGGCGGCAAGAAAGGTCACTCTCGAGAAGGCCATGCGCGCATTGTGACAGGCCGCGCGCGTGCCGTCACCCGATCAATCAGGGATCACCATCGCCGGGTGGGACTGCTGCAGTCGCTGCGTCGTCGGCATCCTGCTGGGCTTGCGCTGCCGCGGCCTGTGCGAGTTCTGCCGCGTTGGCAGCGGCGCCGGCGTTGGCCAACGCAGCCGCGATGCCGTCCTGGATGTTCTCGATGGCGATGCTCGACGCCCAGGTCTGCGCGTAGGCCCGCAACTGGGAGTACTGGGCCGAAGCAGCCTCGAGCTGATCGAGGGCATCCTGGATCTGGCCCGCGAGCACCGACAGTGCATTGTTGGGCTGCAGGACATCTCCTCCAAGTCCCCCGTAGGCACCCACCGCTTGCTCCGCATCGGCTTGGGCCGTCTGTGCCTGATCGAGCGCCGCCGTGGCCTGATTGATGGCCACCCCGGCCGCTCCGAGAGCACCGTCACCATCCGGGTCGGCCTCGCTTGGAGCCGACCCGGCTGCGGCAAGCGCCGCAGCAGCATCCGCCTCGTAGGCCGCCAATCCTTCCGACGAGTTGATGAGGTTGATCACCACACCTCCGGCCCCAACGGCGAGTTGCGAGCCCGCAACGGCGTCAGCCGCCGCTTGCGTGGCACCCGCCGCCGCGACATTGGCATTGAGAGCGAATCCGGCCGTCTGCAGCGACTCCTGATAGGCCGCCTCGTAGTCTTGGGCCGCCGCCAACGCCACGACCGCGTTGTAGCTGGCTTGCGCCTCGTCGCGATTGAACTCAGCCGTGGCTTGGAAACCCTCTGCAGCGATGCGACCGGATTCGGCCGCATCAACGCCTGACTGCCAATCGATGTAGTTGCTGGCCACCTGAACAGCCAGGGCATGGTTGCCGAACAGGGTATCGATGGCGCCCTGCGCGTTGGCCGCAGCAGTGCGTGATGCCAAGGCACTTGCGCGCGAGAGCACCATCGCGTCGATGGCACGGTCGAGTTCGATGAACGCCAACTGCGCCTGGTCGCTGTCGGCCACCAAGTCCCCCGCCGCATCCAACAGGAATTGCATCTGCGCATCGGCATCGATCGCCTGTTGCTGGAGCTCGATCGCTCGGCCGATGGCCAAGCGCTCGGCATAGGACTGCGAGGTCGCCAGCCGTTCCTCGGCCTGCTCCAGGAACTCGGCCGACTGCGCGGCACGCTCGGCGATCGCTGCGAGTTCCAGCAGCGTTTGACCCAAGGTCGAACTGACCTCCGCCGAGGGGGTGTTGGCATAGAGCGCCTGCACCGCCGCCAAGGCTGCCTGGGCGATCTGCCGGTACTCGCCGATCGTGGCACTGCCCGAAGTGATGGTGGGAACAATCGACTCAAGGAGCGCAAGGGCTCCGGCGAAGCTCCCCTCGGCCGATTGCGCTGCCGCAAACGCCGCCTCGGCGTCAGAGCGACCTTGCGCAACGAGTTGTCCGAGCTCGACCAGCCGATCGACCCGATCGCCAAAGAGGTCAGTCGACGACTGGACTGCAGCGACCAGGGCATCGAGCTCACTGGCCGACAATTCGGTGGTTCCAGCAGCTTCATCGGTGACGACCTGGAAGCCCTGGAACACAGCATCCCGGTCGGTGAGCATGCCGTCACGGGCTTCATCGACCTCAACCACCACGACCGCGCCCTCGGCCGCACCATCGACCGCGCGGTCGCGCGCGTCCTCAAGGAGGGCCATCGCCGCTTCGGACTGCTCGACGGTCTCGAACTCGGCCGAGCACTGGTTGAACCGCTGGCTCACATCGGCCAGCTCGAGCTGGATCAACAGGGATTGCTCCAACGCGATGTAGTACTGCTGTCGCGCATCGGATGCGTCGCTGCGCCCGGACTGAATGGTCTGTGCCGCCTGCTGCGCCTGGACCGCATCCGGGCTGTTGCCGACCGTGCCGGTCTGCTGCTGGGTCAAGGTCTGCTCGCGCTCGGCCTCGGTCTGGCCACCACCCAAGGGCGCCGGACCGATCGCGGTGAGCAGCGCGTGCTTCACCGGATTCTGCATGGCCAGGCTCGACCGAGCCTGACCTGACAGGAAGTAGGTCATGTTGCCCATCGCGTACCGCAGCTCGATCGCACGCATGGCGTTGGTGCGCGACCCGGAAATCTCGGCGCCCTTGAGCGCACCGTAGTTGACGGCGAAGCCCGTGCCGCGCACTGCGAGCACGCTCGACGGCGTGGCCACCTGGAAGTCAGCGCCAAGGCCGGTGTTCTCGACCTTGAAGTCGGCGCGGCCACTCTTGAGCCCCGCAAGCGTACGCAGTTGATCACCATCCTTGACGCTCATCGGGATCAAGAAGACCGATCCAGAGTCGATCAGCACGGTGGCATTCAGGCCCACACGCAGCGTGGTACGGCTGCCGCCCAGGCCCGTGCGCACTTCACCGCCAACCGGCAGGCGATCATCGACCTTGGCATCCTGCCACGCCGCTTGGGCGTTGGCGCGCCACTTGACCTTGCCCTTGACATCGATGAAGAGCGCGTAGACCTCGCCATCGGGCGCGGCCTGGACTGCAGCCTTCACATGCTCGGGGGCTTCGTCCGCGCGCGCGGCGCAGGCCAAACCAAACGCCAGCATCAGGGTCACACAGAGGGGAAGGATCCGCACGGCAACTCTCCTAGCCGCCACGCGGTGGCGTGGGCGGCAACGGCATCGTGGTGTCGGGCCCGACTTCCTGCTTGGTCGGGTCCGCAAACCGAGGACGCTGTGAGAGTAGGTTCTGGTCCAGCCGATTCAAGAAATCTCTGAACTCCGGCCCCGAAAGGGACTGATAGTCGGTCCGGGTCGGCATGATCCCCCGCGATTCGAGCTCACGAAGGCAGTATCGGCCGCTCGGGCCGAAGATCCTCATCGTCAGGCCGCCCTCGATGCCACCAAGCCGGCACCCCGCCATGGCCACATCACCTGACGAGGCGCTCTCGTTGGCGGGCTTGTCCCAGTCCTTGGGAACCCACCCCTTCTGCCGGGCCAGAAGCACGCGCTCCTCGTAGTCCCGGGCCGGATCGACCCCACTGGAGACCAAGAGCAGCGCATGCAGCATGTCGTTGTTGGTCACGGCATTCATGGACTCGACCTTCTCCATGAACTCGATGTCCTGATCGGCACCCGGGAACCGGTCGACAGCACTGGACTCGGCGACCTGCCGACCCTTGCAGCCCGCGAGGGCGAGCACACCCAAGACGAGCACGATGCTCGTGCGGGCCCATGCCATGCGACGCGTGCTGCGATCAGAACGCATAGGTCACGCCCCCGTAGATGAAGTGCCGGGCATCGTCCTGGTTGTCGGGAAAGATCTCGTCGTTCGGGAAGAAGGTGCCATACAGGAACTGCAGATTCACATCGCTCATGAGCCGCCAGTCGATCGAGGCATCGAGTTCCCATCCGACCCAGTTCGAGCCGCCCTTGTCGACGAAGACGGTGATCGGAGCCTCCGGGTCGAGCCGGAGATAGGTGAACCCCGTCACGCCAAAGCGCATGTCCCGGAACGCGCGCCAATGGCTGAGCCAGTTGCCGCTCAGCCCGACGCTGTTGATCCACAGGTTCGCCGGCGAAGGCGACAGGACATAGCCGGTGTAGAGGAAGCCGTTGCTGTTGAATTCGTTGTCGACCTGTCCCGGCTGCGGGCCCCCGAGGGTATTGCCCGAGTCGAGTCGTCCCGCATCGCCTGAACCAACGATCGACTGCAGGTCGAAGCGCGTCTGCGCGCGGTCATCGAAGGCTCGCTGCAGGCCGACCACGCCCGCCCATGCACTGATGTCGTCCTCCACCTGCGGCAGCACGGCACCGGACGGGCTGATCGAACTGCTCAGCGTGGTGCCTGTCTCGTACACACCTTCGGCGCGCCACTGCCAGTTTCGGCCAATCGAGCCGGTGGCACCGATCCCGTAGTACTGGCTCTCGTAGTCGAACTCGGTCGGGTAGCCGCCTCCACTGGGGGCAAGGCCATCAAGCAGCACATCGGTCTGGCCTGCGTTGCCGTCCTGCTGCAGCAGCGCGAAACAGTACGGCACCAGATCCTGGCTGCGTCGCCACTCGGCCTTGAGCCCGTAGTACGCGCGATCGGTGTCGGTGTCGTAACCCGGCCGTGAGGTATCGAAGTCAACCGTGTCGTTGCCGGCGGTCACGCCAGCCAGGCCCTGGATGTTGATTTGACCGATGGTCCAGTCGAAGGTTCCCGCATACATGTAGGTGGAGAGCGTGAGTCCCTGGCCCCACACGATGTACTGCCGGCCACCACGCAACTTCAGGTCCAGATCGCTCCGGCGCTTGCCCGAGTTGACCATGGCACCGCCAAGGTCGAGTTCGTACCAGTAGAGCTCACCGATCGGAACGGTCCAGCCGTCCTCGTTCGGAGGCGCAGCGGCGCCATCATCTGACTCCCAGACGTTGTACCAAAGCCGGAGCCGGCCATAGAACCGGTGCACGCCATCGAGCTCGGCGCGCGCATACCAACGCGAGTCGTACTGCTGCAGTTGGGAGGTATTGCCGAACGCATCATCGATGTAGTTCTGGCCGAACCTGAATGACCCGCCGACATCGAGGAGAATGCGCTCGGAGAGCGGCGTCGACTCGAGGAAGGTCTGCCGCTGGATGGCATCCTGCTGGTTGAAGAGTTCGACCAGCGTCTGCGTCGGCTCCGGCCTGCTCGGGGCCCCGAGTTGCGAAGGACGCTGTGCAAACGCCCCGCTCGCGATCACGGCACTGAGCGGCGTGAAACAGAGGATGGCGGTTCGGGGGTGCATCAGATGGCTCGTCCCCAGTGGAGATCGGGCAATCGGACCACCCACTTCCGCTTTTGTCTACTCTTGCGCTTATGAGCCTCCGGATCCTGCCACTCGGCGTGGGCAGCGCCTTCTCAAGCCGGTACTACGGCAGTTCCTGCGTGATCCAGGGGCCGGGAGGGAACATCCTCCTGGACTGCCCTGACCCGATCCGGAAAGTCATCCGCGAAGCGACCGAACGCAGCGGGTGGAGCGTGCGGGCAGAGGATCTGAGCGAGGTCGTCCTCACTCATCTTCACGGTGACCACAGCAACGGCATCGAGGTGCTCAGCTTCCTGCACTGGCTGCAACGCCAGCAGCATGGCACGCCTCGGCCACGCATCCACTGCGGCAAGGAGGTCGCCGAGCGGCTCTGGCCGAAGCTCGCACCAGCCATGGATCAGGATGGCCGCGCGGGCGTCGGCGACTACCTCGATCTTTGCCCCCTGCCTGAGTCTGGGCAGCGCATCATTTCCGGCATCACGATCGAGTGGCGCCGCACCACGCACATGATCCCCACTTGGGCGTTCAGGTTCCGTGTGAAGGGTGCCAGCTTCGGCTGGTCGAGCGACACGGGCTTCGATCGCTCGCTGATCGACTGGCTCGCCGAGTGCGATGCGTTCGCGCACGAGACCACGCCGCCGCCCTACCACACCGCCATCGACGAACTGAATGCCCTGCCCGACGAATTGCGCCGCAAGATGGTGCTCATGCACCTGCCCGATACCTTCGAACCGTCGATGACCGACATCCGCGTCATGCAGGAAGGCGTGGCGATGGAGATCAGCGGCGGCACCCTCACGTTCATGCCGAGCCTGAACGGCTGATCACATCGGCCGGCGCCGCCCACTCCGAGCGAAGCGCACTGGCTCACCTCGCCGCGCGATGCGCGCAATCAACGGCGTTCGGCCATCGGCGTGTAGGCGACGCCGTGCGGCCCGATGTAGTCGGCCATCGGGCGAATGAGGCGGTTGCCCTTGAGCTGCTCGATGCAGTGGCCGCACCAGCCGCTGTTGCGGCTGAGCGCGAACATGCAGGTGAAGAGGTCCAGATCCAGCCCGAGCGAGTAGTAGGTCGTCGCGCTGTAGAAGTCGACGTTGGGGAAGATTCCCTTTGCCGCGACCGCCTGATCCATGACCG
Organism: Planctomycetota bacterium; assembly: GCA_016873115.1. Taxonomy (GTDB): domain Bacteria; phylum Planctomycetota; class Phycisphaerae; order Phycisphaerales; family SM1A02; genus SYIB01. The sequence continues at coordinate 69,539 of VGYB01000005.1, forward strand.
CTTCGATGCGGCGGCTCATCTCGTACAGGTTCAGGTTGCCCGTGTCGGCGGCGACCTGCTTGGCGAAGGTCTTGAGGTAGGTCGCGCGCGGGTCGTAGGCCTTGTAGACGCGGTGACCGAAGCCCATGATGAGCTCCTTGCGCTCAAGCTTGCCGGCGATGTAGGCATCGACCTTGTCGATCGTGCCGATCTCGTTGAGCATGTGCATCACTTCCTCGTTGGCGCCGCCGTGGAGCGGGCCCTTGAGGGTGCCGACCGCCGTGGTGATCGCGCTGTACATGTCGCTCAGCGTGGCGATCGTGACGCGCGCTGCGAAGGTGCTCGCGTTCAGGCCGTGATCGGCGTGCAGGATCAGGCAGACATCGAGCGCCCTGGCCATCGCATCGGTCGGCAGCTCGCCGTTGAGCATCAGCAGGAAGTTCTGCGCGATGGTCAGGTCGGGCTGCGGGTCGACGAAGGGCTTGCCCTTGCGGTGACGGTCAAAGCGCGCGATCAGCGCGGGCGTCTTGGCCACGATGCGCAGCGCCTTGCGACGGTTGGCCTCGGGGGTGTTCAGGTCAGCCTCGCGGTCGAACATCGAGAGCGCGCTGATCATGGTGCGCAGCGCATGCATCGGCGGCGTCGAGCGCGGGAACTGGCGGATCAGCGCGTCCATCTCGGCCGGCAGCATGTAGTCCGTGCGCAGCTCGCGGCAGAATGCATCGAACTCGGCCTTGGTGGGCAACTTCAGGTTCCAGAGCAGGTAGACCGTCTCCTCGAAGGTGCTGTTGCGCGCCAGCGAATCGATGTCGATGCCGACATACTCCAGCACGCCCTTGCCGCCGTCGATGAACGACATCTGCGTCTCGGCGGCGACGGTGTTGGCGAGGCCCTTGTCGAAGGTCGGAGCAGCGGCGGTGGCCATGGATCAGTCTCCCAAAGCGGTTCGGTGATGCGAGTCCGGGACTATAGTGCGGTCGGGCCCGGAATCATCCCTGGCACGGGCCCTTCCCCATGATTCCGCTCGGCACTGACCGCCCCTCTGCCGTCGTCCCGCGTGTGACCGTCGGGATCCTGGCCATCAACACCCTCGTGTGGATCGCCTGCATCCGTTCCCCATGGGCCGATGGGATTTATCGCTCCCTCGCGCTCTCAGGGTTCGATCCGCATTGGTGGCAGTACGCCACCTACCAGTTCGTGCACGATCGCGGCAGTCTCTGGCATCTTCTGGGCAACGCGATCTTCTTCTGGGCCTTCGGCTCGGCCCTCGAGCGCCGGTTCGGGTCCTTGCTCTTCGCCACGGTCTACCTGGCCCTGGGCACCGCGGTCGGTGCGCTCTACCCCATGGTCTCGGGGCCGTTCGGCATGCTGATCGGTGCCAGCGGCACGGTCTGCGCCTGCGCCGCGGCGTTTGCCGTCCTCTACCCGCGCGCCCGGGTGCTCCTGCTCTTCTGGGGCCTCTGGCGGGTGCCGGCACTCTGGTTCGTGGCGATCTTCGCCGCGCTCGACTTCATCGGCTTCACGCGCGGCCGCGGCGACGGCGTGGCGTACGAGGCTCACCTCCTGGGCTTCGCGCTCGGCGGGCTCTCGGCCTTCGTCATGCTTTGGCTGAAGGTGCTGCCGCGCGATGACTTCGATCTCTTCTTCATCCTCAGGCAGTGGAAGCGCCGCGCCGAGATGCGGGCTGCCCTCGCCGATCGACCGGGCGGAGCCTTCGAGAGCGCCAGTCGCGATACGGCACAGCGATTCACCGCCGCCGCCAAGCCCACCGATGAGAGCATCCCGCGCGCACGGGCGGACCTGAGCGCGGCGATGCAGGGCGGCGACTGGACCAAGGTCGTCGAGCGCATGCACGCACTCACCGCGCTCACGCCGCTGTGGTCGCTTGCTGAACCTGCGCAACTGCAACTGGCCAATGGCCTGCACGAACACGGGCAGCACGGCCTGGCTGCCGATGCCTACGCCAACCTCCTGCGCGTGCACCCCAGGTCGGCGCAGCGCGAAGCGGTCCAGCTCATGCTCGCCACGATCTGCGTGCGCTACCTGCGTGACCTCGACCGTGCACGGGCGACGATCGCCCTGCTGCGCGCAAGCCCGCTCTCGGTGCCCTCTGCCGAACTGCTCACCCAGCTCGAACAGGAAGTCAACGGATGAAGGGCTGCAAGGTCAAGATCTGCGGCGTGCGTGATGCAGCCACCGCACTGGCCGCTGCGCGGGCGGGCGCCGACTTCGTGGGCGTGATCTTCGCCGCCGCGAGCCCACGCACGGTCGACGAGACCGTGGCGCGTTCGATCGTCGCCGCACTCGAGACCGGAGCGCCCGAATGCACACCCGTCGCGCTCTTCGTGGATCAGCCGCGCCACCCGGCGCTCGCGTGGTGGCCGGGCATCGTGCAGCTGCACGGCAGCGAGCGGCTCGATGAAGTGCGTTCGCTCACCGATCGTGGCGTGCGCACCTGGAAGGCGATTCCCTGGGACGAGGAGCGCGTGCGAATCTGGTCGGGCGCCACCGAACCCGAGGCGATCGTCGTGGATGGCCCGAAGGCAGGAAGCGGGATCAGTTTCGACCACGAGGCGCTTGCCCTGATGCGCGGATTGATCGCGCCGCACCTGGTGCTTGCGGGCGGGCTCACGCCGGCCAGCGTCGGCAGCGCGATCCGAACCGTGCGACCGTGGTGCGTGGATGTCTCCAGCGGTGTCGAGCGCGAACGCGGCGTGAAGGACATCCACCTCATCGAGGCCTTCATCGCCGCCGCGCGCCAAGCGGCCCGCCCCTAGATTGCGCCCCCGCACGGCCAACCCGTGAAGCGCCAACGGTGGCGCGCCCCATCGGCCACGCTCGGCGCGGAACCACTGACGGCGAAGCGGGAAGAGGCGATGGAACCCTGGCGAAAACCCATGCCGGGAGTCTGCGATCGCAGCGCGCCGGGTGCTCCGGCCGGGCAGGTTGTCCACACGAACGGCAGGCGATCTCCCACGCACCGCCGCTGCCACGCCACACGAGCGGCTCACCTGCTGCCATACGCTGTACGCCGCCATGCGAGCGACCCAAACTCAACGGCCGCGATTCGACCTTGCGGGTGCGTGCCCGGCGTGGTGTGTGGTGGTGGTCGCCGCGCTCCTCATGTGCATGACCACGCCCACCGCGCACGCCGAGAAGGCGCCGCTCTCCATGGACGCACTGCACCGCGCGGACCTCTGCCTCATCGGCGTGGTGACCGCGCGCACGGAGTCGACGAGTGGCATCCCACTCGTGGGCGATCGCACCACCGCGATCGCGCTGACCCTGCAGGTTGAAGCGGTGATCTTCGATCGCATCGCCTCAGGCGCGAAGCCCGGCACACCGATCACGATCGGCGCGTGGACCCGCAGCATGGGCGTGCTCGGCGGCACGGGTGCATCGGGGCACTTCATCGTTCCGCCGATTGGTCAGCGGGTGCGTGTCTTCGCCAGCACGCAGACCGGCAGCAACGGCGCATCGGGGCAAGCGCTCGAGGCTGAGTTTCCCAACGGATTCCAACCGCTCCTCAACGCGAGCATCGTGAGCGGTGATGATGAGTACCGCAGCGAGATCACGATGCCGCTCTTGGCCGACGCCGTGCGCGCCGCAGTGAGCGCCGCCACGCTCGCGGCTCCCGCCACACCGCAGCCTGCGGGTGCGGCGAGCGGCTCACGCCAGGCTGCGACGCCATTCGATCCGCGGATCGTGCACTGGGACATCCCCAAACGCGTGCCCGATCCATCGTGCCCGACGGCGTTCCCCGATCGCGCGCTTGGATCGAGCGATTGTCTGGCGCTCTTCCTGCGGTGGCGCGAGGCCGATGCGCGCGGACTGGACGAACTCGAGTCCGCGCTGCGCCGCGGCATGCCGATCGTTGGGTTCCGCACGAGCACGCACGCGTTCGCCATGCCCGATGCGTCGCGCCTGACCTGGTGGAACAACGACTTCCCAAAGCAGGTCTTCGGCCAGCAGTGGATCAGCCACTACGGCCACACGAGCACCACGCGGAT
>VGYB01000006.1 GCA_016873115.1 Planctomycetota bacterium
CACGCGGCGTGCGTCCGGTCGACGACGAGCGAAGCACGGTCCAGATCGCAGACATCGGCGACGCACGGGAAGATGGTGGCCGTCGGCACGCGCTCGCGAATCAGCGCGGCCGTCCCCTCGAGCGCAAGCGCCGTGCGCCCCACGAGCGTGACGCGGTGACCGTGCTCAGCCAACATGATGGCCGTCGCGCGACCGATGCCGCTGCCTGCGCCGGTGATGATCGAGACGGGTTGGTCCATGGCGATGCCTTCGTGCGCGGGGAGCGGCTGGTTTCGTCAACCCATCACGAGCCTGGTGACATCGTTGTAGAAGGTCACCACGAAGAGTGCACCGAACAGGAGCAGCCCCGCGAGGAAGGCGAGGTTCTGGAAGAGCACGCTGGGCTCGCGGCCAGTGATGCGCTCATAGATGAGGTAGCACATGTGGCCGCCGTCGGCGATCGGCAGGGGCAGGAAGTTCAGCACCGCCAGATTCACGCTGATCACGGCCAGGAAGAACACCAGATAGGTCCATCCGCGGTCGGCCACCTGCGTGCCGATCTGGACGATGCCCACGGGGCCGCGCAGTTGCTTCACGGCCACCGTGCCTCGGACCAACCGGTCGATCGTGAGCCAGGTCATGATCGCGAGCTTGCGCGTTTCCCTGAAGCCCATCGCGACCGCCTGCAGCGGGTTGCCGTTCGCGCCGATCGTGACCATGAGTGGCTCGAACCACTCCGGGCCGATCGGGCTTGACCACGCCAGGGCCGTGATCGTTGCCGCCTGGCCATCGTTGAAGCGCAGCTCGGCATCGACGGTGGCCTCGGTGGCGCCCGGCATGCGCACGGTGATCGGCACCGACCGCGCACCCGTGGCGAGCATGCGCTGGATGGCGGCACGCATCGATGCCCAGTCACGCACGGTCTCGCCGCCGACTGCCACGACCGTGCTGCACGGGACAAGACCCAGCCCCGCAGCCGGCGTGCTCACGATCGCATCGCCATCCTGCGTCGATTCGATCGGACCGGCGATCATGGGAAGGTTCGTGGCGTAGCCGACCATCACCTCGAGCCGTCCGCTTGCATCGACACGCGCGTTGACCGGGACGCGCTCACCATCTCGCAGGACGACCAGCGGCACGACCGAGCCTGCACGCTTGCCCAGGAGCGCGCGGAACTCATCCATGCGCGGTCCCGACTCATCACCCGCGGCAAGGATCGCGTCGCCGGCCTTGAGGATCGCGGCGTTCGCGCTCCCCGGCAGCACATCCCGCACCATGACCAAGGGAACGAGGCCCGCCACGCCGAGTTCAAGATCGGCAGTGCCGGCACTCGATCCGGGGGCGTAGAGGATCGGCTCGAGATCGGCGATGGGTTCGAGCGCCACGGAGATCGTGGCCGCGCCGTTGGCCCACATCAGATCCCAGGTCGTGGGGATCCGGGCGCCACCGCCGGACTGCGCTGCGGTGCGCAGGCCTGCGGCACTCGTGGCGTCACGGCCATCGATCGTCCGCAGCGTGGCACCGCCCCAGTGCCGCACGAACGCATCGCGGTCGCCCGCACACTCGAACCAGCCTGCAGGGGCGCCCTCGACGCGCGACCGATCGAAGAAGCCCGCGGTGATCAGGGCTTGGTGCAGGAGGGGGATGCTCTCGCGGTCCACGGCCAGCGACACGCCTTCGGCCGGTGCCAGGCCCAGCCGCTGCAGGCCTGCTGCAGCCTCGTACTCGGGCAGCGCCTTCAGGTCGACGCTCTTGCCGCCACGATCGACCATGATGTGCAGGGGCTGCGTGCCCACATGCATCGCACCGCCCAGGATGACATCGGTGAAGGTTGCGGTGGGCGTGCCATCGATCGACTCGATGCGGTCGCCCGCCATGATGCCCGCGCGGGCCGCCGGAGAACCCGGCGCCACGGCGCCGACGACAGGAGCTTCGGCCTTCACGCCCGCGAGGAACGCGATCATGAAGAAGAGGATGCCGAAGAGGATGTTCATCGCGACCCCGCCCGAGATCACCACCATGCGCTTGCCGACCGGCGCGCTGCGATAACTGCGCGGATCACGCTCCGTGGTGTCGGCATCACCAGGCGCGGCGTCGTCCTGCCCGAGCATCCGCACGAATCCCCCCAGAGGAAGGAGCCGAAGGGTCCACTCGGTTTCGCCGAGTCCGGCTTCGCGCAGGGCGGCTTCGGGGATCACCACCGTCGTCGCCGTGCCGAATCGTCGGCAGAGTTCCGGCTGCGAGCTGCCGAACTGCACCCCCAGGCCTCGCCGCCACGAGCAGACCACCGGTCCCATGCCGACCGCGAAGTTGTCCACGCGGATCCCCGCCCAGCGCGCAGCGAGGTAGTGCCCCAACTCATGCACGAGGATCAGGAACCCGAACCCCAGGATCACGACGAAGAGGTTCAGCCCGCCGATGAGGTCCATGCCCGCAGTCTAGTGATGCTGCAGAGCCGCGGTTCGGGACGGCCCTGCGGTGCAGAGCCGATTCAGGTGCGCAGCGCGGCCGATCGCCCCAGCCGAGTCATGCACCACTCGCGCGCAGCCGCATCGGCAGTGAGCACCGCATCGAGCGATGATGCCGGGCTGCATGGCATGGCTGCCATGCACTCGCCAACGAGTTCCGCGATCCCCATGAACGGCAGGCGGCCATCGATGAAGCCCTGTACGGCGATCTCGTTGGCCGCATTGAGCGTGCAGCCGGCTGTGCCGCCGCGCCCGATCGCATCGAGCGCAAGGCCCGGTGCCGGGAATCGTTCGTGATCGATGGGCTCGAACTGGAACGAGCCGAGCTGTGCCCAATCGACGCGCCGCGTGGGGCCATCCACCCGGCGCGGATGCGCGAGCGCGATCTGGATGGGCAGTCGCATGTCCGGCGGGCTGATCTGGGCCACCACGCTGCCGTCGATGAACTCGACCATCGCGTGGACCATGCTCTGTGGATGCACGATCGCGCCGAGCCGGTCGCGGCCCACGCCGAAGAGCCAGTGGGCCTCGAGCAGTTCAAGGCCCTTGTTCATCATCGTCGCGCTGTCGATGGTGACCTTGCGGCCCATCGTCCAGGTCGGGTGCTTGAGGGCATCCGCCAGCGTGATCGAAGCCATCCGCACGCGATCCCAGGTTCGGAACGGTCCACCGCTCGCGGTGAGCACGATGCGCGCGACCTCGCTGGTCGGTCGTTCGCCCAGGCACTGGAAGACGCCGCTGTGCTCGCTGTCGACCGGGAGCAGTGCCACGCGTCGCTCGCGGATGCGCGCCATGACGAGTTCGCCCGCTGCGACCAAGGTCTCCTTGTTGGCCAGGGCGATGTCGCAGCCTGCATCGATGGCGGCAAGCGTGGGCGCGATCCCGGCTGCACCCACCATCGCCGCGAGCACCAGATCGCCGGGCCGCGCGATGGCCTGGATGAGATCACGCGCGGCGTGCTCACCCGTGAAGACCGTGAAGCCTGCAAGCTCCGCGGGATCACTTGGCACCGCTGCCGCCACATGACGCACGCCGAACTCCGCGGCCTGCTTCGCAAGGAGCGCCACATTGCTGTGCGCGGCAAGACCCACGACCTCCATGCGTGGACCGCCGTGATCGCGCCAACGCCGCACGACCTCCATGGTGGAGGTGCCGATCGAGCCGGTGCTCCCGAGCACGATCAGCCGGCGCACCGGCGCATCAGCATGCAGCGCGGTCATGGCGGATCACTCCGCCCGGCCCTTGGGGGCCTCGCTGGGCTTCAGGCGACGGGTGGTCGCGCCGTACAGCGAACGACGCTTGGGCTGCGCCGGTGCGGCTGCATCGGCTGCGGGTGCAGGACTCGCTGACTCAGCAGGTGCCGGTGACGAGGGCGAAGTCGCCGCCGCCGCACCGCCCGATGAGTCGCCACCATCGGCGCTGCCGGTCGAACCGCCGTGGTCACCGCCATCGGTGCGTCGTGCTCCGCGCGGTCCCCGCTCGTCGCGGTCGCGGCGCCCGCGACCACCACGGCGACGGCGCTTGCGCCGCTTGCCGTCCTCATGTTCGCCATCGCGCTGGCCGCCTTCGCCGCCTTCGCCGTCGCCCTGACCTGCGGCACCGCGGCCGTCGGTGTCGCCGGTACCGGCATCGGTCACGGCACCATCCTCGCTGGCCGCGGCACGCTCGGTGCGATCATCGTGGCTGGCCTTGCCGGCTTCGGTGGACTCGCCGTCAGCGCTCCCTTCAGCTTCACCCGCATCACGCTCACGGGATCCACGCTCGGCACCGTCACGGTCACGACGGTTGCGACCGCCACGGCGACGATGCTTCTTGCGTCGTCTGCCTTCGCGATCATCGCCATCGGTGCGCTCGGGACGAGCGTTGGCGGAGCCTTCGCTCGATTCGCCATTGCCGGCACCCTCGCTCTCGGCACCCTCGTCGCTGGCCTGGCCACCGGCTGCGGGGGCCGGTGCGCCCAGGATCGGCACATTGAACACATGTCGGGCGACGGCCACGAGCTCCGGTGTGAGCATCTCAAGACCGTCAGTCACCATGGGCGCGACTTCCGCATGGGCAGCGCGGAGCTGCTCGAGCATCGCGGCCGGCTCAACGCCGCAGAGCGCGGCGGCCTCGGCCACCGAGACCGGCTGCGGCAGCGCCGGAGCGTTGCGGCGACGGCGGCGCTTGCGGCCACCGCGGCGGCCACGGTCGTCGTGGCTGCCGCGTTCGCCACGCTCAGAGCGCTCGTCATCGTCGCCATCGTCTTCGTCGCGATCGTCATCACGGGACTCGGCCTTCGCGGTCTTGCGCGCAGCGCGCTTGTCGTCCTCGGCTTCGCGGATGACATGCATCAGCGGGCGTTCGTCCTCGATCACGGCCGGCAGGTCGTCGAAACCACCAGCGAGCAGGATGGCGTTCGCATCGGCTGGAGCCGGCTTGCGGCGACGGCGTCGTCGGCGCTTCACGCGCTCGTCGGTGTCCTCATCGTCCACATACTCGGGGATCTCGGTGTAGAGGTCCGCAAGCAGCGGGCGCGGCGGACGCGGCAGCCGATCAAGTTCGATCGCGTGATTGCGCTCGTCGAAGGCCGCTGCCTTGAACTGATCGGCGCGCAGGTGGTCGTCGATGGTGACCTCGACCTGCTTGCCGAACTTCTCCTCGAGTTCCAGCAGCGCACGGCGTCGCACGCTGAGCAGCTCGCCGGCCACGCGCGAGGTCACGGTGAGGTGCACGCGCTTCACGGCCAGATAGGCAAAGAGCAGCGAGATGCGGCGCAGCGCATCGGCCGCCACCACATCGGGCATGCGCACCTCACCGGTGCCGGCGCAGTGCGGGCAATCGATGTAGTGCGTCTTGCGCATGCTCGGGCGCATGCGCTGGCGGGTCATCTCGACCATGCCGAACTCGCTGATCGACAGGTGTGTGGCCTTGGCGCGGTCGCGCTTGAGCTCCTCCTCGATGCGGGCCTCGATGTCCTTGCGGTGCTTGGACATGCGCATGTCGATGAGGTCGTTCACGATCAGGCCGCCGAGGTCGCGCAGGCGCAGTTGCCGGCAGATCTCGCGGACCGCCTCGATGTTGGTCTGGTAGGCGTTGGTCTCGGAGTCGCGTGCCGAGCGGCTGCGGCCGCTGTTCACATCGATCGCCACCATGGCCTCGGTCTGGTCGATGACGAGCGCCCCGCCCGAGGGCAGCGGAACTTCGCGCTGGTGGATCAGCTCGACCTGCTCCTCGATGCCGAACGCGCTGAAGATCGGGATCGGGCGGTCGTAGTAGTAGACGGCCGGGGCATGCGCCGGCGCGACGACATCGAGGTACTGCGTGGCGCGGTCGAAGGCGCTCACCGAGTCGACCACGATGCCCTTCATGCACGGATCGCCAGAGTCCCGGATCGTTCGGATGAGCAGGTCACCCTCGGTGTAGAGCGCGCAGGGGCCGCTGGTCTTGGCGGTGCGGGACTGCATTGCCTCCCACAGGCGAGTGAGGTACGCCGCATCGCGCTTGAGTTCCGAATGCGAGCGCTCGTAGCCCGCGGTGCGCATGATGAAGCCGAAGCCCTCGGGCAAGTCGAGGCTGTCGAGCATGCGGCGCATCGAGCGGCGCTCGTCCTCGTCCTCGACCTTGCGCGAGACGCCCACGCGGCCCATGTCCGGCATCATCACGAGCAGGCGTCCCGGGATCGAGATGTAGCTCGTCAAGGTCGGTCCCTTGGAACCGATGCCTTCCTTGATGACCTGGACGGTGATCTCCTGGCCCTTCTTGAGTGCGTCCTGGATCAGCGGGCGTTCACGGCGGGGGATCTTCTTGCCCACTCGCTCGGTGCGCTCCTTCCCGGGGAAGTACTTGGGGTGCAGATCGCTGATGTGGAGGAAGCCGCTGGCGCCCTCACCGAAGTCCACGAACGCCGCCTGGATGGCAGGCTCGATGTTGAGCACCCGGCCCTTGTAGATGTTGCCGACATTCGTGGCGGTCGCGGTGCGCTCGGCGAAGTAGGCCTGCAGCACATTCTCCTCGAGGATGCCGATGCGGCACTCGTCGGGCGTGTCGTTGACGATCATCACCTGCGGCTTGGCCGCGGGCTTGGAGCGGCCGTGGCGATGGGTCGAGCGGTCGGTCCGATCCGCCGCATCGCTCACGGCGGCCATGCTCTTCTCGGCGGCCTCGTCGTGCCCGTCGTGGCTCTCGTCGTCAGTCTCGTCGTGGGTCGCCACCGCCTCGTCGTCCATGAGATTGGTGGGCGCCATCACCGGTTCGATCGGCAGGAGTTCGGCGTCGCCATCCTCGCCGGCCGACGGTGTACGGAGGTCATCGGTCGAGTGCTGGGCATCAAGACGGTCGACCACGCGATCGATCGCCGCAGGATCGGGCTCGATCGGTTCGTCGTCGCCGGCATCGGTCATCTCGGCCATCGCCTGCTCGGCGCCGTGCGATGGTTCATGCGAGGCATCCTCCTCGTGGTGCGAGGTGGTGGATGCGGGGGTCTGGTCTGGTTCGGTCTGCCCGGCTGTGGGCTGTTCGGCCGAGAGCTTGCGGCTCTCAGCGGTCGTGTCGTCGTGTGAGTCTGCCATGAATGAGTCCTGCCGCGGTGTCGCGGCGAGCATGGCAGTCGGGGTGATGTGCGCCTTGGGATCCGCACGATGCGGATGGGTCACCATGATCACGACGCGCCACATGCGCGTGTTGTGCGCGTGACGGGTGATCGTTGTCGGTGCCGTTCAAGGTGTTCATCGCCGCCGTCTGCCCGCGCCGCTCGCACGCCCGGGCGCTGTCCTGCGGCGGGCCATTGGCCCGGCGGTTTTCAGCGGGGGGCGGCGCGAGGGGCGCCTGTTCCGTTGCGTCGACCGTCAGCCGTCGAGGTTCACGGCGTCGGGGTCGACCTTTCGTAGTTCGTCCCGCAGGTACGAGAGTACCTGCCTGTCTGAGTCGAACGAGCCCACCTTCCTCGCGATGAGCTCGCACTGTTCGACCGTGGTCGCGCGCACGACCCGCTTGACGACGGGAATCTGCGCAGGAGCCATGGAGAGTGTACGGAACCCGAACCCCAACAGCAAGCAGGTAAACAGGGGTTCTCCGGCCAATTCCCCACACAGGCTGCAGTCGATGCCGGCATTCGCCGCGGCCCGGGCGCTTGCCTTGATCAGCGTCAGGACCGCGGGATTGGCCCCATTGTAGAGCTGTGCGACCCGTTCATTGCCCCGATCGACGGCGAGCGTGTACTGGATCAGGTCGTTGGAGCCCACGCTGAAGAATGCGCTCTCGGTCGCCAAGGTCCGGGCCATGAGTGCCGCGCTGGGAACCTCGATCATGATCCCGATCTGCAGGTTGCCGTCGTAGCGAATGCCCTCCTCCTCGAGATCCTCGCAGAGGTCGTTGACCATCATGCGGGTCTGGCGGAGTTCCATCACATTGCTCACCAAGGGCAGCATCACCTTGATCGGCCCCAGGGCACTTGCCCTCAGCAGTGCTCGCAACTGGGTCCGGAACAGTGCCGGATTCTGAAGGCAGAAGCGAATGCTCCGCAGGCCAAGGAACGGATTGCGCTCGGGCTCGTCGAGGTGTTCCTGGGTGTACTTGTCCGCACCGAGATCGAGCGTACGGATGACCAGCGTGCGGCCAGCGCAGAGTTCGACCGCGCGCGCATAGGCGCGGTAGTGCTCTTCCTCCGTGGGTACGCGCGGACTCGTGAGGTGGAGGAACTCCGTTCGGTAGAGCCCGACGCCGCTGCCGCCATTGGCGAGCACCACCGTGATTTCTTCGGGAAACTCGATGTTCCCGAGCAGTTCGATCGCCGTGCCGTCGCGAGTCACGCTTGGCAGGTCAACGCCCTGGCGCAAGGCGCCGCGCCGGGCCTCATTGCGACGGGCGAGCGCGCGGTAGTGGGCCAGCACGGTCTCGTCGGGTCGAATGACCAACTGCCCCGCATCGCCGTCGACGATGACGAGGTCGCCATCCTCGACCTGTGCGGTGGCATCCATGCAGCCGACGACGGCGGGCATCGACAGCGCGCGCGCGATGATGCTGGTGTGGCCGGTGAGGCCGCCCGCATCGGTCGCAAAGGCGATCACCTTGGCGCGGTGGAACTCCGCGGTCTGGCTCGGGGTGAGTTCGTGGGCGATCACGACGGCCGGTCCGTCGAGGTCCTTGAGGCGCTTGCCGCTGGCACCGATCAGTTTGCTGACCACGCGACGCTCAAGATCCACGATGTCACCGGCGCGTTCCTGGAACATCGGGTCGGGCAGCGCACGAAGACGATCGGCAAACTTCACGAAGTTCTCGCTGGCCGCGTACTCCGCGCAGACCTGCTCACGCTCGATGTCGGCCACCATCGCCCCGACCAGCGAACGGTCATGAAGGAGGCCAAGGTGAAAGTCGAAGATCGCGGCAGCCTCGCGCCCCATGGTGGCGGTGCTGGCGTCACGGAGTTCCGCCAGTTCGGCGATGCTCTCCGTGAGGGCGGCCTCGAGCCGGGTCCGCTCGTCGGCGACGTCTTCGGGGGCGACCTGGCGGAAGCTGACTTGACTCAGGCTTTCGGCGACGATGACAGCCGAGCCGATGGCGATTCCCGGGCTCGCAGCGATGCCTCGTATGGCGTTCATGGCGACTCCTGATGCAGTCTCCGAGCCCCGAAGCACCGGCCTCGGTCCAGGGGAGACGGTCTGGCGAAGGCGTAACCCTAGCAGGTCGGGGGGGATCTGTCGATGCGCTGGAATCCCTGTTTTGGGCACCCCGGTTCGCGCAGCGTTGAAAGGCACGGAGAATCCTGACTGTTCGTTCGGGGCCTTCGCTTGATTGGCCGAGCGCCGGTGGTAGAGTCCCGTGATGGGCCGCGCGCTGTAACGGTGCGCCCGACGAACCTCTCGCTCGCACCTCCCTGCGGGCGCTAGGGAAAGGGACGGCCGCGGCCCATGGGGGCCGCGGCTCAGTTTTGCCCTGTTCAGGGGCCCTGCCTTGGGAAGCCCCGTGCCATCAATCGATGATGGCTCACCGAGGCCGTAGCGACAACCACGCGGTCAGTTGCCGTCCTTGACCTCGTACTCGGCGTCGATCACATCGTCGCCCTTCTTGCCCTGCGCCTGTGCGCCGCCTGCCTGGTCCTTGGTCGAGTCATAGACGACCTTTCCCAGCTCCATCGAGGCATCGTTGAGTTGCTTCATGGCAGCCTCGATGGCAGCGCGATCCTCGCCCTTGACGCGTTCGCGAACGTTGGACACGGCGGACTCGACCGAGGCGCGGGTCTCGGCACTGACCTTGGCGCCGTGCTCGGCAAGCGCCTTCTCGGTGGCGTAGCACACCTGTTCGGCCTGGTTCTTCAGGTCGACGAGTTCGCGGCGTGCCTTGTCCTCGGCGGCGTGGGCCTCGGCCTCCTTGGCCATGCGCTCGACTTCATCCTTGCTCAGGCCGCTCGAGCCGGTGATCTTGATTTCCTGCGCCTTCGCCGTGGACTTGTCGGTCGCCTTCACATTGAGGATGCCGTTGGCATCGATGTTGAACTCGACCTCGACCTGCGGTACGCCGCGGGGCGCGCTGGCGATCCCGGTCAGGTCGAATCGACCCAGGCTGCGGTTGTCCTGGGCGAACTGGCGCTCGCCCTGCAGCACATGGATGGTCACGCTGGTCTGGTTGTCGGCTGCGGTGGAGAAGACTTCCTTCTTGGCGGTCGGGATCGTGGTGTTGCGCGCGATCAGCGTGGTCATGACGCCGCCGAGCGTTTCGACGCCGAGCGAGAGTGGCGTGACATCGAGGAGGAGCACGTCCTTCACTTCGCCCTGCAGCACGCCACCCTGGATCGCCGCCCCGATGGCCACGACTTCGTCGGGGTTGATCGAGTGGTCGAGCTTGTCGGTGCGGAAGATCTCCTTGGCCATCTGCTGCACGCGCGGGATGCGGATGGAGCCGCCGACCATGACGACTTCTTGGATGTCACCGGCCGAGAGCTTGGCGTCCTTCAGGCACTGCTCGCACGGCGTGCGCAGGCGGTCGAAGAGGTCGCCGCAGAGACTCTCGAAGGTGGCGCGCGTGACGGTGCACTGCAGGTGCTTGGGGCCGTTCTGGTCGGCCGTGATGAACGGCAGGTTCACCGAGGTTTCCATGGCGCTCGAGAGTTCGATCTTGGCCTTCTCCGCGGCTTCCTTCAGGCGTTGCAGCGCCATCGGGTCCTTGCGGACATCGATGCCTTCCCTCTTGCGGAAGTCCTCGGCGATGTGGTCGATCAGCCGCTGGTCGAAGTCGTCGCCGCCGAGGTGGCCGTCGCCGTTGCTGGCGAGCACCTCGAAGACGCCGTCGCCCACATCGAGCACCGAGATGTCGAAGGTGCCGCCGCCGAGGTCGAACACGGCGATGCGCGCGTTCTTCTTCTTCTCAAGGCCGTAGGCGAGCGCCGCCGCGGTCGGTTCGTTGATGATGCGCTCGACCTTGAGGCCGGCGATCTCGCCCGCATCCTTGGTCGCCTGGCGCTGGCTGTCGTTGAAGTAGGCCGGCACCGTGATGACCGCGCGCTCGACCTTCTCGCCGAGGTAGTCCTCGGCGATCTTCTTCAGTTCCTGCAGCACCATCGCGCTGATCTCGGGCGGGGTGTACTGCTTGCCGCGGATGTCGACCTTGACCAGGTCTTCCGAGCCGCCGAGCACGGCGTAGGGGATGGTCTTCTGCTCGTCCTGGACCTCGCTGGCGCGGCGGCCCATGAAGCGCTTGATGCTGAAGACGGTGTTCTTGGGGTTGGTGACCTGTTGGTGGCGGGCCGGCTGGCCGACGAGGCGCTCGCCCTTCTCGGTGAAGCCGACGACGGACGGGGTGGTGCGGTTGCCGCTGGCGTTGATGAGCACCTTGGGCTGGCCGCCTTCCATGATGGCGACGACGCTGTTGGTGGTGCCGAGGTCGATGCCGATGATCTTGCCGGTGGACATGGTTCGTGTTCCTTCTGCGCCGACGGGGTTGCCGCGAGCGCGACCCTCCTATGCAACAGCCATGCCAATCCGGGGCGACCCTTTGGCAGTCCAATAACGTTCCGTTGACTGATCCCGGGTTCTCCATGTCACGGGGTGCGGTCAGCGACCCACCTATGCTCTGCCCGATGTTGTCCACTCCGCTCCTCGAAACCGCCCTGCGCGCCGTGAGCGCCAGCGTGCGGGCCATCGCCTTGGTGACGCAACACCCCCTCGGCCGCGTTCCCTGCATCAAGTCGGATGGCTCGCCTGTGACCGCGGGCGATGTGGCAGCACAGGCCGCCGCCGCCATCGTCTTGCGCAGGGAACTCGGGCTCGCAGGCGTGGTTGGTGAGGAGTCGCCCACGAGCCTCGAGGGCCCCGATGCCCAGGCGATGCGCGCGCTGGCGAGCACTGCGGTCGCTCGAGCGGTCGGAGGCTTCGATGGTGATCCGCTTGAGGCCCTCGCGTGGAGGGCACCGGCCGATGCGCGTACTGGCTTCTGGACCCTCGATCCCATCGATGGCACCAAGGGCTACCGCAGCAGCCGTCACTATGCAGTGTGCCTGGCGCATGTGGATGCGCACGGCGTCACCCACGGCGTGCTCGGACTGCCCACGCTTGTCGCGGACATGGATCTGTCTCGGGTCGGTGAACCGCCCGGGGTGCTGATCGCCGCGACGCGCGGTGGTGGTTCTTGGCTGCATGATCCTGCCACCTTGGCACCACTGCGCCGCGTACAGCGCGGCCCGATGCAGGGAGCGCTCCGACTGCTGAACAGCGTCGAACCCGGTGGCCGAACGGCTCGGGCTGCCGCGGTGGTCGAGTCGCTGGGCCGTCCGTGGGAGACGGTCGCGGTGGATTCGCAGCTCAAGTACGCACTCGTTGCACTGGGGGCTGGCGACTGCATCGTCCGGGTTCCCGGCAGCGTGCCGCGTGCCGAGCACAGTTGGGATCATGCGGCCGGTGTGCTGGTCGCGACCGAGGCAGGAGCCGTTGCAAGCGATGCCGATGGCCGCGCGCTCGACTTCACGCTGGGCGAAGCCCTGACGGCCAATGAAGGCATCATCGTCTGTGATCCCAGCGTCCACTCGGCGCTGGTCGATGCTGTGCGTGCCCGGCGCGCTCTACCGCGCGCCTGATCATGCTGCGTGGACTGGTCATCCTGCCCTGTGCCGGTGCGGCTCTGCTCTGTCTGGCGTGGGCCGCAGGCTGCCTGTTGAACGATCGATGGGCCTGGTCGCAGTGGTTGTGGTGGATCCCAGCACCCGTGGCCGTGATGGCTGCTCTGGCCTGCCTTGCGTTTGCGCGGCTCTTGGCAAGGGGGGCACTGCGCCGCGCCGTGACGGTCG
This sequence comes from Planctomycetota bacterium, assembly GCA_016873115.1. Classification (GTDB taxonomy): domain Bacteria; phylum Planctomycetota; class Phycisphaerae; order Phycisphaerales; family SM1A02; genus SYIB01. The sequence goes on from VGYB01000006.1 coordinate 12,703, forward strand.
TCGGCTGGTCGGCACTGGTGATCGCATTCGGTGCGTCGTTGCGGTCACTCTCGGTGATCAATCGAGCCTATGGGCCGGACTCGTTGCACATCGTGTGCTGGAATGCGCGCTGGCCGGGCGAGCGGGCCCAGGCGAGCGCGCAGGCCTTGGTGCCTTGGGCCGGCCGCGTCATGATCATCTCGAATCCCGGTCGCATGGCTGCGCACGCCCCGATCTGGATGCGTGAAGGCGAGGAACGCGCCGAGGCAGGCACATTCCTCTTGACTGGTCCGGTCAAGGTGATCGAAGCTCGGCCCGTCGTCCAGGGCGACGATGGGTTCGCCACGCTCTTCAGGTTCGAGGCATCGGGTACCGGCGAGACCAGCGTTCTGGCGATTGACTTGCCATCCAATCCGATGCGTGCGCGACACGCCGCCATGGAGCGCTTCGCCTCGCAAGTCCGCACGGCAGTCGACCTGCAGACGGTCGACCTGATCGTCGGTGACTTCAACTGCACGCGCGGCAGCGCGAGCGTTCACGATGCCTTCCCCGGCTTCAGCGACGCATGGTCCACGGCCGGGCAGGGTTGGGGTGCCAGCTGGCCTCGCGAGATGCCGATCCTGCACATCGACCTGATGCTCGTCACGGAGCGACTCCATGTCGAGCGCTGTGAACTGCACGACCCCGGCGTTGGCCATCATCGACTGAACACGCTGTCGTGCTCACGACCGCAGCGTTGAGTGCCGCGCGTCACGCCATGATGAACGGGGATCGTCCGGTGTCAGGGCGCCGACAGGTCAGCCCAGAATTCGTCGTACCACAGGGTGGTCTGCGAAGGGCTGGACATGAGGAGTTCGCGCGGCGTGGTGAGGCGGGCAAGCTCGTCGTACCACCAACTGGTGGAGCCGTCGGCGTGGAGCGCACAGCAGCCGCAACTGTGGTTGATGTCGCTGACATCGCGCATGCCGTCGGCCACGATGGCGATGCGGGGATTCATCCAGAGCCGGCGCACCGTGCCTCGGACGCGGTCGGTGTCGCCGCAGTAGTGGTAGTTGATCGCGATCTTCTCTTGTCCCCCCGCATTCCAAGCCGGTTCGTAGCGCTCGTAGTCATGCTGGCCGTGATGGCTCGGGCAGTAGAGATTGCGCGGCAGGATGTAGTTCATGGGTCCTGCCAGGATGCCCAGGCCGTCCCAGCGTGACCCCTCCTCGTTCTGGAAGATCTGCTCCGAGCCCAAGCCCGGAGGCAGGGGATCGGAGATGACCACATTGGCCGCCATCATTTCCGAGGGCAGTCCCTGCCCGCGCGAGTACACCGATTCAGGAAGGCGGTCTTCGTACGAGGACCCGTACATCGTCACGGCAAGGCCAATCTGGTGGAGGTTCGCACTGCACTCGATGCGACGGGCCTGCTCGCGCGCCGCTCGCACGGCAGGCATGAGCATGCCCAGCAGCAGGGCCGTAATGCCCATCGTGACCAGCAGTTCGAACAGAGTGAACGCGCGCGCGGACGGATCGGCTCCGCGCCCACGGGATCGGCAAGGCCCAGACTGTCGCAAGGACGGTGCTGGCATTGGGTCCTCTGGCCATTATTGGCCCCCTTTGACCCCTCCAGACCGTCAAGACTATGCCACGGTTGCCCCATGGGGCGAAAGATTTCCGGCAAGTATTTGCTCAACCCATTGGCGGTGGCATGATCCTTTCCAGAGTGGAGAACGATGTCGCTTCGCGTGATCGGGAGGGCATCACGGAGTCGAGGTCGCCGTGTGTGGCGAACTGAAGTTTGGAACTGCCGCCACGGTGGATTGGAGTGGGTAGAGCTTGGGTTGTCCAGGCAGGAAGAGGGAACAAGATGACCGACACGGACCGGCTGCTCATGCAGCGCGTTGCTCAGACGGACGAAGAGGCCGTCTTGGAGTTGTTTGATCGATTTGGCGCCTTGGTCTACAAGAGTTGCCTGACCACCCTGCGAGTGCGTGCCGAGGCCGAAGATGCGGCTCAGGATGTGTTCGTCCAGATCTGGCGCACCGCCGACAAGTACGACCCGCAACGCGCCAAGTTGGTGACGTGGGTCATGCTGATCACCCGCCGTTGCCTCATCGACCGCTTGCGGCGCAAGAAGGTGCGCCCCACGATGGCCGGGCTGACCCCCGAAATGGCCAACGAGGTCCGTGACGAGTCATCCCAGGAACCTGTGCCGAGCGACCTGTCGCCTGACACGCGTCGTCGCCTGGCCGACCTTCCGGAACAGCAGAGGGTGGTGATCGAGCGCGTCTACATGCAGGGCTTCAGCTTGCGCGAAGTCTCGGAACAGACCGGCTTGCCGTTGGGGACCGTCAAGAGCGCCCTCAGCCGCGGCCTGCATCGCCTCAGGGACCGATATGGAATTGATCGCGCAATTGGGTGATTGCCGCCCCTGACGGAACAGGCCTGCGTATAGGCAGGCGAAGACAGATGGGTTGGGCGGCCGTGCCCTCGGCCGGGAAGAGAGAGGTCATGCGTCGTGCCATTGTGGCACGCGCAGGGAGTTGTGACCATGACCGTGCCACCGACCCGCGACGAACTACTCGAACTTGCTGAACTGGATGCGCTTGGCGCGCTCGAACCTGCCGAACAGGCGCGGTTCGAACGAGGCCTTCGTGATGCAGCGCCCGCGTTGCGGGCCGAACTGCAGGCGATCCAGGATGCCGCAGTGCTTGGTCCCATCGGCCTGTGCGATGAGGAGCCCGAGGCCGCCCTCAAGTACAAGGTCATGGCTCGCATCGCTGATGCGGTCTCGGAGAGCGAGGCTGAACTCGCACCGATCGCCTCGATCGGTCGCCCTGCGATGCCGGAGCGCCCGGTGCCGGCTGTGGCGCCGATCGTGGCCGCAGACCTCGCTGCGCGCGATGTCGATGTGCTGCAGCGCGTGACGCAGGCAGCCGAACAGACCGAACTCGAGCGGCTCCGTGCGAGGCTGGACCACGCTCGTGGCCATGGCTACATGCTGCGCGCGGCGTGCATTGCGCTGGCTGCGTGCCTTGTGGTGGCGGGCTACGCGCTCGTTCGGCAGGACAGTTACGCCAAGCAGATCACGCTCTTGGCGATCTCCCAGTCGTCGACTGATGACCTCAAGGCCTTGCTCGGCCCGACGATCGAGCCGTTCCTTCGCGATGGCGTGTCCACGGGAGCCCTCACCGTGATGGCGCCCAAGGCGACCGGCGGTGCGTTGATTTGGGTCGATCCTGCGACCGGGAATGGCTTTGTGGCCTTCGCGGGAGCGGACCCGACCCGTTCCTACGACCTGGTTGCGGTGGTCCCGGGACCCGAGAGCAATGAGCGCGGCCTGGCCACCGGCCTGAAGGCCTTCGGGGCCTTCTCAGGGCTCATGCTCGAGGACATCCCGTACCTGAAGGGTTGGCACTACCAGTTGCGGGACAGTGCCACGGGCGATGTCATCTACGCGGGACCGGTGAAGTAACCGCGGCGATCACGCTCCGACCGCAAGGCAGCGTTCAGTTCGCCCGGCGCAGCCACTCATCCTCAAGCTCGGACAGCCGCGCCTGCAACGAGGAACGTTCCTCGTTCAGGCGCTTGACCTTGTCGCCGTCGCGGTAGACCGCTGGATCGGCCAGATCGGCATCGAGGGCTTCCATCCGATCGGTTGCCTTGGCGATCTCGGCGTTGAGTTTGTCATCCGAGAGCTTGGAGTGCGCGCCCTTGGGTGCAGGCGGCTTGGCCGTGGGAACGGCCTTCGAGTCCTGCATGGGTGCCGTGGCAGGTTCGGCGGTACCGGGCGCACCGGTGGGAGCGGGAGCCGAAGCCCGTGCCGCCTTGCGTCGGTCCCGCTCGGCGTCGGCGCGTCGGAGGGTCTCGGCCTCCTTCGCACGATCGTCGCGCTTGGCTTCCCACTCGGAGTAGCGGCCCTGGAACAACTCGACATGACCTTCACCATCGAAGGCGATCAATCGGTTGCAGGTCGTCTCAAGCAGCGCACGGTCGTGGCTGATCAGGAGCAGTGCGCCGTCGTAGCCGCCATGCTCCGAGCGCGGGGCAAGTGCCTGCTCAAGCCGCTCGGCGCTGGGGATGTCGAGGTGGTTCGTTGGCTCGTCGAGGACGAGGATGTTGTTGGCGCCGGCAACCAGTCCAGCGATGACCGCGCGCGTTCGCTCGCCACCTGAGAGCGCACCCAGTGGCTTCTCCTGCGCCTCGCCGCTGAAGAGGAACGCACCTGCGAGGTTCCGCGCTTCCTGCTCGTTGAGCTTGAGTCCGCTGGATCGCGGGGGCACGGCCTGCTGGAGGAATTGCCAGACGGTCAACGAGCCATCGAGGTGATCGTGGGTCTGGCGGAACCAGCCGCTGCGCAGCCGCGGTGCCCGCTTGATCTCGCCGCCATCGGGCTCGAGCTCACCAAGCAGGATCTTCACCAGCGTGGTCTTGCCGCAGCCGTTGGGCCCGATGATCCCGATGCGCTCGCCGGGCTTGACGAGCATGTCGAGCCCGCCGAAGAGGGTGCGGTGTCCGTACGACTTGCCGAGGCCGTGCGCCTCGATCGCCCGATCGCCCAACTCGGGAGCACTGGGCAGGTCGATGTCCATCGCATCGAGCTCCATCGGCCGCTCGACGAGTTCGCTCTCCTTGTAGCGCTCCAGGCGCGTGGCTCGACCGCGGGCCTGCTTGGCGCGCTGGCCCGCCTTGTAGCGAAGGATGTACTCGGTCTCGGCGCGGATGCGGTCCTGCTGCTTCTCATGCACGCGCGCCTGCAGTTCCATGCGCTCGCGGCGCAGGTTCACGAAGTCCGCGTAGTTGCCCGGATACTCATGGATCACGCCCTGATCGATCTCGATGATGCGGTGCACCACGCGATCGAGCAGCCACCGGTCGTGGCTCACCACGAGCACGGCACCCTTGAACTCGTCAGCGAGGAAGTCCTCGAGCCAGCGACGCCCATCGATGTCAAGGTGGTTCGTCGGTTCGTCGAGCATGAGCAGGTCGGGTTGCTCCAGGAGGAGCTTCGCCAGGCCAAGGCGTGCACGCTGGCCACCGCTGAGCGAGGTCACCGGCGTGGAAAACTGCTCATCGACGAAACCCAGGCCATGCAGGACGGTGTCGACCTGGTGGTCAGTGGCGTGACCACCGAGACGGTCGAACTCCGACTCGAGCACGGTCTGGCGGGCCATGAGCCGATCGAGCTCTGCGCCCTGCGCGGTGGTCATGCCCTCGAACAGCCCGTCGAGTTCCTTCTGGATTTCGTCGAGCCGGCCGAAGGCGGCGGCAGCGGCGCTGCGCAGCGTGTGCGTGGGATCGAGCTTGGGTTCCTGCTCCAGATAGCCGATGCGCATGCCGCGCTGCAGGCCCACGCTCCCTTGATCGGGTTGGATCCGGCCCCCGATGATCTTGAGCAGCGTGCTCTTCCCGCAACCGTTACGGCCGACCAGGCCGATCTTCTGGCCTTCCTCGATGCCAAGCACCACATCCTCGAGGAGGATGTTGATGCCGTGTCCGAAGCGGACATGGTTGATGGTGACCAAGCTCATCGGGGCGGAGAGTGTAAGGGTGCTACATTCGCAGCGTGACCATCCCCGAGACGCAGGATGCCGCGAAGTCCCGTCGCGACCGCGCGACGCGACTGCGCCGCATGCTGATCATGCCGGTGCTGGTCCTTGGGATCGGGCTCTGGCTCAGCGATGCCTACAGTGGCCGCAAGGTGGACCACGAGCGGTTCGCGGTCTCGCGCGTCCGTGAGCTGGCCACGCAGTACTGGACGAAGCGGATCGTGAGCCCCGGCACGCTGCCAACGACCGCGGCGATCGCACCGATCGATCCGAACCTGGCGCAATGGCTGGTGGCACGCTGGGATGCGGCGGACCCGGTGCACGGGGGTGGCACGATCGTGGTCGAGCCGATCCAATCCCCGCCCGCGGCGGTGGCTGGCGTGGCCGTCACCCTTCGTGTGGTCTTTCCCGGCGATACCCCCATCGAGATTGATGCGGACGTGATCGACGGGATCGTGCATGTGCTTGCGGTGCGTGATGCGCCAGTGCCCGCCACGACCGACGGTGCGCCGCCCTTGCCGGGTGCGGCACCAGCGGGATCTGCCACGGAGCCCTGACGCGTGCAGGTCTGGATCAACGGACAATTCCACGATGCCAACTCCGCCACGGTGGGGTTCTTCGATGCGGGGTTCCAGCATGGCGTTGGGCTCTTCGAGACGCTTCGGGCATGCGACGGGCGGGCCTTCCGTCCGTTGGCGCACCTGGAGCGCCTGCGTGCGAGCGCGATGGCGCTGCGACTGGTCGAGCGCCTGAACATCGAGGCGATTGCCGAGGCGATCGACATGACGCTCGCTCGCAACGGACTTCGCGATGCGCGTGTGCGCGTGACGCTGACGGGCGGCGATCTGAACATGCTCGCCCGCGCACGCGAGGGCGGCGCTGCCGAGGCGATGCACCCCACCATCGCGATCGTGGCCCAGCCACCCACGCCGTACCCCGAGGCGATGTTCACCGAGGGGGTGCGCGTGATGGTGGCCGAAGGCCGCATGAATCCATGGGACCCGATGGCCGGGCACAAGACGCTCTCGTACTGGCCACGGCTGCTGGCGCTGCAGCAGGCTGCCGCGCATGGCTGCGGCGAGGCGCTCTGGTTCGATGTCGCCAACGCGCTCGGGTGCGGCTGCGTGAGCAACGCCTTCATCGTCAAGGATGGCATCGTGCGCACGCCGGTGGCGCGCGGCGACAGCGAGGCCTCGCCGATTCCCAGTGCGGTGCTGCCTGGCATCACGCGTGCGTTCGTGATCGAGGCGGCCCGTGCGCGTGGCATGGAGGTGCGGATCGAGCGCGTCTGCGTCGATGACATCCTGTCCGCCGATGAGTGCTTCCTGACCAATGCCTCGTGGGGTGTGCTGCCGGTGACCCGGCTTGAACAGGAGTCGATCGGCCGCGGCGAGCCGGGGGATGTGGCGGCGAGCCTCCGCGAGGCCTGGATCGAGGCCGGAACAGGCTGATTCCGCAGTACGGTGACTGCCGCCGCGGGCGGTACATTCGCGGCCGGAGAACGATGCATGGACGCGACTGCTCCATCCCATGACCCTGTGCCGGGTGGCTTCGTCCACCTGCACCTGCACAGCGAGTACTCGCTCCTCGATGGCGGCAATCGCCTCGACCGTCTCGTCAAGCGCGTCAAGGAACTGGGCATGGACGCGGTGGCGGTCACGGACCACGGGAACCTGCACGGCGCCGGCGAGTTCTACGCCGCGGCCAAGGCGGCGGGCATCAAGCCGATCCTGGGCATCGAGGCGTATGTGGCGCCTGACCGCAATGGCCTGGCGGGCGATCGCCGTGACCGGACGAGCGTCATGGGTAACGACGGCGGGTTCCATCTCGTGCTGCTTGCCGAGACGCAGGTGGGCTGGCGCAACCTGATGCGCCTCTCGTCCGACGCCTTCGAGCACGGCTTCTACTACAAGCCGCGCATGGACAAGTCGACGCTGGCCCAGTGGAACGAGGGCCTGATCGCGATCAATGGCCACCTCGGTTCGAGCCTCGCTGAGTACCTCGAGCAGTTTGCGTTGACGAACGAGCGTCGCTGGTGGGACCGTGCCGTCGAGGAGGCGCGCTGGCATGCGGCGACCTTCGGGCCCAACGAGCAGGGCGAGCCGCGCTTCTATGTCGAGCTGCAGCGGCACAATGCCGAGCAGGAGCGGATCAACCCACTGTTGCGCAAGCTCGCGCGCGAACTCGGCCTGCCCACGGTCTGCGACAACGACGCGCACTTCCTGCGCGCCGAGGACCACGATGTGCACGACACGCTGTGCTGCATCTCGATGGGCAAGAACAAGGACGACCCGGACCGGTACCACTATCCCGAGTCGCTCTATGTGAAGAGCCCGGCCGAGATGCACGCGCTCTTTCCCGAGGATCCCGAGGCGCTGGCCAACACCGTGCGCATCGCGGCGCGCTGCAAGGTCACCCTGCCCAAGGGCGAGAGCCACCTGCCCATCGTCGACATCGTCGGCCCGGAGTCGGTGCCGGAGTACCGCGGCGGCGACCTGACCGAGTGGTTCAAGGCCTACTGCGCCCAGTTCGAGCTGCGACCCGCCGGAGGCGCCGACCGGGCCACGCTGAAGCAAGGCTGTGACCGAGCGCTGCGCAATCTCTGCGAGGCCGGGCTCGTGTGGCGCTACGGTCCGGGCAAGGGTGGGCCGCAGGTCCGCGACCGGCTCGAGCGTGAGTTCAAGGTCCTGTCCGACAAGTTCATCAGTCCGTACTTCCTCATCGTGTGGGACTTCGTGAACTGGGCGCGCCAGCATGGGATTCCAGCGCTTGCCCGTGGCTCGGGCGTGGGCACCATGACCGGTTACGTGCTTGGCCTTTCGAACGCCTGCCCGGAGCGGTATGGCTTGCTCTTCGAGCGATTCACCGATCCCGATCGCACCGAGTACCCCGACATCGACATCGACATCTGCCAGGATGGCCGTGGCCGCGTGATTGAGTATGTGCGGCAGAAGTACCGCCATGTCGCGCAGATCATCACCTTCGGGCGACTCAAGGCGAAGGCGGCGATCAAGGATGTCGCCCGCGTGATGGGCCTGCCGCCCGCCGAGGGACAGCGACTGGCGAACCTGGTGCCGGACAAGCTCGACATCACGATCGCGGAGGCCCTTGCGCAGGAACCCCGGCTTGCCGAGGAGTCCTCGCGCGATCCTCTCATCCGTCGCGTGCTGGTGCAGGCGCAGGCGCTCGAGGACCACGCGCGCAACGCAGGGATCCATGCAGCCGGCGTGGTCATCGCCACGCAGCCGCTGGAGTCGATCGTGCCGCTTGGCCGTGCGGCCGGATCGGGCCAGGAGATCGTGACCCAGTGGGATGCCCCGACCTGCGAGAAGGCGGGCCTGCTCAAGATGGACTTCCTTGGCCTGCGCACGCTCTCGACGATCGAGCGCGCCAAGGCCAACATCCGCGACTCGCTCACCCCGGACGGGATCCTGCGTGCGGTGGGGCGCGTCGCCGGTGACGGCGGCGCCGATCCCCTCGATCTCGACCGCATCAGGCTCGATGACCAGCGCGTGCTGGCGCTCTTCCGCCGGGGCGAGACCAGCGGCATCTTCCAGTTCGAATCAGGCGGCATGCGTCGGCTGCTCGTCGACATGCAGCCTGACCGCATCGAGGACCTGATCGCGGCCAACGCGCTCTTCCGGCCGGGCCCGATGGACCTGATCCCCGACTACAACGCTCGCAAGAACGGGCGCCAGCACGTGCCCAGTGTGCACGAGGTCGTCGATCGCTTCACCGCCGAGACCTACGGGATCATGGTCTACCAGGAGCAGGTGATGCAGGTCCTGCATCACCTCGGCAGCATCCCGCTGCGCGAGGCGTACTCGATCATCAAGGCGATCTCGAAGAAGAAGCAGGATGTGATCAATGGTGCGCGTGCCGCATTCGTGAAGGGCGCTGGGGAGCGCGGCATGGATGCACAGCAGGCCGACGCACTCTTCAACCTCGTCCTGCGCTTCGCCGGCTACGGCTTCAACAAGAGCCACTCGAGCGGATACGCGATCGTGGCCTACCAGACGGCCTACCTGAAGACCTACTTCCCGGCCCAGTACATGTCCGCCGTGCTGAGCTTCGAGAGCCAGGCCCGCAAGATCGAGGAGTGGTCGGTCTACCTCGATGAGTGCCGCCGTGCGCCGTGGCCCGATCACGAGGCGGCCCGCCCGCATGTGGGCATCGAGGTCCGTCCGCCGGACCTGAACCTGTCCCAGCAGGACTTCGCCGTCGTCTTCGGGGCCGATGAGCCGCGCGATGCCTGCCACGGCCACATCCGCTTCGGGCTGCAGGCGATCAAGGGCGCGGGCGAGTCGGCGATCCGCGCCATCCTCAAGGCGCGCGAGGCCGGTCCGTTCCGCGATCTCTTCGACTTCTGCGAGCGTTGCGACATGCGCTCGGTCAACAAGGCCACGCTCGAGGCGCTCGTGAAGGCCGGTGCCTTCGATGGCCTGCATGGGCTCGATGCCCGAGCCAGCCTCGCGGCGAGCATCGAGGAGGCGATGCGCAGCGGCCAGCGCATGGCGAGCGATGCGGCCAGCGGGCAGGGGGCGCTCTTCGGTGGCTTCGATGCGGCCCCGACCGCGACCAGCGGTGGCAGTGCGGGTGCTCTGCGCAAGGTTGCACCGTGGGATCGCCTGACGACGCTCCGCTTCGAGAAGGAAGCGCTCGGTTTCCACGCCAGCGGCCATCCGCTCGATGCGTGGAAGCACGTGATCGGCTCGATGTGCTCGTGCGACATCGTGGGCATCGCGTCGCGCGGAGCGGAGGAACCCGTGGTCGTGGGCGGACTGCTCACGCGCGTGCGCCAAGTCGTGACGCAGAAGGGCAAGGACCCCGGACGAAAGATGGCGGTGATCGCGATCGAGGACGCGGGCGGCAGCATGGAGTGCGTGCTGTTCCCCGATCAGTACGCGCGCTTCGGCGAGCTGCTGCAGCCCGACCGCGTGATCGTGCTCGCTGGCTTCGTCGACCGCAGCCGCGCCGAGCCGCAGGTGAAGATCGATCATGTGATTCCCATCGAGGACGCCACCGCGCACCTGGCCAAGGGCCTCGAGATCAGGCTCGATGCATCGCTCTGTGCGGCTGTCGACGAGCCGGTTGCACCGATGCTGCAGATGCTCTCGGGCGCACTGCGCCAGGCTGCCGGCAGCATGGCTGCGCTGCAGGGGCGCCCCGTCGAAGTCAGCGTGATCGTCGAGTTCCCCGAAGCCGAGGTCGTGCACGGCGTTGCGGGCTGCCGCGTGGTCGCCACGAATGCGCTGCTCCACAAGCTGCATGGGCTCGTGAAGGGCGTGGGCAGCGTGGCACCGATCGGTGGATGGCTGCCGCCGAGAGCGGAGCGCCCGCGATGGCGCAGCCGCGAGGCCATCGAGGCCTGAGGCCATCGCTGTAACGACGGGGCATCGGGGCCCGACGCCGTCTGCGCCTTGCGTCGACACGGCGATGGCAGTCAGGGCATCAGTCGCGTCACGGTCCAACCGGTTCCGGTGCGCGTGTAGACCACGCGGTCGTGGAAACGGCACGGATCACCCTGCCAGAACTCCATGCGCTCCAGTGCGATGCGGTACCCGCCCCAGTGGGGAGGTCGCGGCACGGGCTTGCCCTCGAATCGTGCGTGCGCCTGCCGCTGCCGTTCACGCATCGCCGCCATGCCCGACACGGGTCGGCTCTGGTCACTCGCCCATGCGTTGAGTTGCGCGTCGCGAGGCCGCTGCGCGAAGTACGCATCACTCTCGGCTTCCGTGGTGTGGGTCACGGCACCTTCGATCCGCACCTGCCGGTCGAGGTGGTCCCAGTGCAGGAGCAGCGCGGCGCGATGCGTGGCTTCGAGCGCGCGGCCCTTGTCGCTCTGCCGGTTGGTGAAGAAGACCGCGCCGTTTGCATCGAAGGAGCGCAGGAGGACCGTGCGCACCGAGGGCCGGCCATCGCCGGAGATGGTCGCGAGGTAGAGCGAGTTGGGATTGGGCGTGGGCAACTGCATCGCTTCATCGAGCCAACGCATCATCCAACCCACTGGATCGGCCGGCGGGTGTTCGAAGTCGGTGGGAGCGGGGGTGATGCCCGCCGGGGCGACGGTGCGGTTGGGGTGGGGGCGGATGAAGCTCATGCTCGGGGCCTTCGTGTTCGGCGTGGTGCTGGGCCATGGTTGGTGACGCGCAGTTGGGGAAGTGGCGGTGCCACCGGTTTGGATGGTGGCTCGATCGGCTCGACGCCGAAGTATCGCAGCCAGGCCTGCACCTGGTCGCGCGAGAGCGGTCCGCTTGGCTTGCTGCCGAGCCGATCGCGCGGGGGGCCGTGCCGCGCGTCATGCACGAGCTGCTGCAGGAAGGTCCCGCTGTCGACCACCTTGCATCGACGACGGCGTGCGGTGCGCTGCACGGCGTGATCACTGCTCACCACGAGCAGCCGCGTTGGGGCGCTGCTGCGCGTCACGAGCTCGGCGATGACCGCATCTGCAGTCGAACGCGGACCGCTGAAGTGGTAGACGGCATCGCCGACTTCCATCGGCGCGGGCCGGTAGGCATCGATCATGCGTGGTGACTGGCCGAGGATCGTGGTGGGGAGGCCATCGAAGACCATCCAGACTGGCTGGCCGCGGTATCGGGAACCTGCGATGGCTTCGGCGAGGTCGTGCGGCCCCATGCCGGCCATGTCCGGAGGAAGCACCCCCGACACATGCAGCACGTTATAGGCATCAAGGACCAAGGGCATGCCGACCTCCGCGACCGAAAGCCTAGCCTGCGTGGGGTTGCGGCGGCGACCCGGTCGTGGTCTACTGCCCGGCTCGGAATTCCTGAATACCCCTGAGGACGAACGAATGCCCATTCGAGTGAAGTCACGCGGCAATGAGACGGTCGAGCAGATGGTCCGTCGCTTCAAGAAGCTGTGCGAGAAGGAAGGCCTGACCAAGGATCTGAAGGCTCGCCAGTTCCACGAGAAGCCCTCGGAAGTCAAGCGCCGCATGGACATTCGCCGCGAGGGACTGCGCATGGCGGCCCGCCGCGCCGCCGCAGCCAAGGCTGCAGGTCGCTCGGCCCGTCCGGTCCAGCCCGCCAAGTCCAAGTTGAAGCGCGGCCCCGGTGGCCGTGGCCGCAGCAAGGACTGATCCGCCGGCATGGCCAGGCGGACTGCCAAGCCCGACACCTCGGCATCGCGCGCGCTGGCCATCGAGCTGGCGCGGCTCGCGCACGAGCTCAAGTGCACCGATGTGCTGCTGCTGTCGGTTGGCGCACAGAGTCAGGTGTGTGATTACTTCCTGATCGCTTCGGGTACCAGCGCGCGCCAGCTTGCTGGCGTTGGCGAGCAGTTGATGAAGCTCGGCAAGGCGCAGGGTTCTCCCGCGTTCCGATCGAGCGCCGACACAGGATCCAGTTGGATCATCATCGACTTCGTGTCGGTGGTGGTGCATCTCTTCGAGCCCAACCAGCGTGCCTACTACGACCTCGAGGGCCTCTGGGGCGATGCAGAGCGCGTCACTTGGCGCACGGGCAGCGGAGCCGGCGAGGCGGCGTGAGCCGCTACGGGCCTTGACCGGCGGCTGCGATTGGTTCACGCCGTCGTAGCGTCATCGCGTGGAACGGTCGGCCTTCGCGGCGGAACTTGCGTTCGAAATTGGTGCCGATCACCTCGCCCTCGCCGGCACTGGACGGGCGATCGAAGGCCAGACGCTCGAAGAGCCGCTCGTTGCGCGCTGCGTGCTCCTCGTACCACGCCCAGAGTCCGACATGGTCGGTGACGATGCGCAGCTCGCCGCCGGAGGTGAGCGCAGTGTGCATGTCGGAAAGCGTCTGGTCCTGCACCACACGCCGCTTGTGATGGCGGGTCTTCGGCCACGGATCGCTGAAGTAGAGATGGATCACCGAGCAGATTCCTGCGGGGCACCAATGCCGGATGAACTCCACGGCATTCGCGCGCATGAGCCGCGCATTGGCGACCTGATGGCGGCGGAGGCGGTCTGCGGCGTAGAGGTAGAACGCGTTGGTCCACTCCATGCCAAGGAAGTTGGTCATCGGCTCCAGGGGGGCCTGCTGCAGCAGGAAGGTGCCCTTGCCGGAGCCGATCTCGAGTTCGAAGGTGCGCTCGGGATGGGCGAACCACCGGCGGGGATCCCACTTCCCCCGGTCGATGGGCGGCAGGTCCTTCTGGTCCATGCCCCAGTCGCCGGGGTCGAGATCGCGTCCATGTCCAAGGCCGAAGCTCATGCAGCGAGTCTACGGAAGGCCGGAGTCCGGGCACTCATGCTTCGGGTCGGGACCAGCCAGCATCGGGATCACGCTCGAGCACGACCGCGGCCATGCGCGCGCAGCGTCGGCAGATCCGGGCCGCCTCCCGGGCAGGACTCTGCCAGTGCGGCTCGCCACGGTCCTCGAGGCACATCGTGCACGGACCCTGCCCAATCGGCTGGCGCGCCGGTTGCGGCGTGAGTTCGGCATACGCAACCGCCAGACAGGCATGGCAGATGCATGAACCACGGTGCCCCTCGACCATCGCGAGGTCCTCGGTCCAGGCGGCGGTGCAGAAGTCGCAGAGCACATCGTCCATGCGAAGGTCATTGGGATTGGCGCCGGGTCGGTGCACGGGAGGAGCCTAGCCACCCACTATGCTCCCTGCGCGATGCGGCGCGGCATCTCACTCTCCAACAGCGCGACGCTCCTCTTCGGCGCGGCGTCGGCTGCCATCCTCGCCGCGGCGCTGTGGGTGCCTTGGAATCGCTTCACGATCACGGTTGCCGAGAGCCAGCGCGAGATCGCACGACAGGTCGCCGAGACCTGGCTGTCCAATGGCTTCGCGCTCGGCAGCACGCAGGATGTGCCCATGGCGATGCGGCTGGTCGAAGCATCGAGGCTCTCGACCGATGAACCGTGGATCGCTGACGCTGCCGAGGAGTTCGAGCGCGATGGGTCGTCACGCGAGCGCTTCAACTGGGTGACCGCGGATGGGCGAACGACCTACCGCTATGCCCGCGCCGTGCGCGAGGCGGAGTGGCGCCGCGTGCTCGATCCGTCACGCATTGACTTCTCGACGGCCGTTCGCAGCGACCAGGCGCTCCGGGCGGTCATCGTGATCGAGCGCAGCAGCCCCATCAGCGATGGACTTGTGATCGCCAACCGAGTGATGGTTGTCGGGGTCGGGCTGGGTGCCGCGGCGGCGCTGGTGGCCGTGTCGATGGTGATCCAGCGACGGGTGTACGGTCCGCCGCTTGAGCGCCTGCGCGAGACCGCGGAACGCGCAGCGCGCGGTGATCTCTCGGCGCGCTCGGCGATCGAGACCGGGGACTCCATCGGGCGGCTCTCGGCTGCGCTTGACGCGATGCTCACCGAGATGCAGCGTGCCCAGGCACAACTGCGGCAACTCAACGAAGGCCTTGACTTGAAAGTGGTCGAGCTCAAGGAAGCCAATATCGGTCTGTTCGAGAGCAATCGGCTCAAGAGCGAGTTCCTGGCCAACGTCAGCCACGAATTGCGCACGCCGCTGAACTCGATCATCGGATTCGCCGAGCTGCTCGACGAGATCGCACGCAACGATCCCAACGCCGATCCCAAGCGCCGCCGCTACATCACGAACATCCTGCAGAGCGGCCGCATGCTGCTCGACATGATCAACGAATTGCTCGACATGGCCAAGATCGAGGCGGGCCGCGTGGAGGTCACGGTGGCACCGACCTCGGTCGCGGATGTGGTTGAAGGGCTGCAGGCCCTGATGCGGCCGCAGGCGATGGCGAGGAAGATCGAGGTCGAGACGCAGGTCGAGGATGGCTTGCCACCGGTCGAGACCGATGGCGGCAAGGTCCGGCAGGTGCTGTACAACTTCCTGTCCAACGCCATCAAGTTCAGCCCTGAAGGATCGACAGTGCGCGTGGTGGCGCAGTTGGTCCGCTCGGGCGAACAGGGGCAGTCGGTCCGGCTGAGTGTGGTGGATCATGGCCCTGGCATCCCACCCGACATGCAGGAGTCGATCTTCGAGAAGTTCCGGCAGGTCGATGCAAGCCACACGCGCCGCCACAGCGGGACCGGCCTTGGCCTGTCGATCTGCAAGGAATTGGCGGGGCTCCTTGGCGCGACGGTCGCGCTGAACTCCGTGCCGGGCCAAGGCAGTACCTTTTCGCTTGAGGTACCGGTCTTCTTCAGGCGCCGCGAGTTGCCACCATTGATGAAGGCCTGATCCGGTGAGGCGCTCGAACCGCTGGCGCGTCGGCTCAGGGACCGCTGCCGGAACCGAGCCTGCGGCGGATGAGCGCATCCGCGTCGTCAACGCGCCGGCGCACCGTGGCGGCATCGAAGCGCGGCGGCAGGGGTTGCCCACCGAGTGCGTGGTGCATGACCTCGGCCACGGCCAGGGCGACGCGGCTGGGTTCGTGGATGCCTTCGGGGCTCCACCAGTCATAGTCGGCCCACGACAGGTTCATGTCGTGGCTCATGCAGGCTCCGTCCGCACCGAGCGAGCGCAGCATGAAGTGCCAGCCGCGATCGGCATCGGCTTCCGTGACGACTTCGACCAGCGCTGGCATGCAGCCGATGCTACGGCGCGCATGGATCAGTCGTGCCGCAGCGCCTGGATGGGATCCTTGCGGCTTGCGACGATGGCGGGATAGATCCCGAACACGATGCCCACTCCGCCGGCCACGGCCACGCTGGCGACGATCGACCAGAGCGTGACCTCGGGCTGCAGGGAGAAGCGATCGTTGAAGGCACCCTTCAGGCCAGGCATCCGGCTCGCGATGCCCACGATCGTCTCGAGCAGTCGGCTCGTGATCACGCCGGTCATGATGCCGATGAGCCCGCCCAGGATGCTGAGCGATCCCGTCTCGACCATGAACTGCGTGACGATGTCGCGGCGCGTGGCACCGAGCGCACGGCGGATGCCGATTTCACGGGTGCGCTCGGTCACGCTGGCGAGCATGATGTTCATGATGCCGATGCCCCCGACGAGCAGGCTGATCGCCGCGATCGCGATGAGCATGATGTTCCAGACGAGCAGCGCCTTCTTCGCGTTCTCCAGCAGTTCCCACGGCACGATGACTTGCGCGTCGCCGGTTGCCTCGTGCCCGACATCGATGATGCGTTCGACGCGCGAGGCGATCTCGGTCACGACATCGGTGTTTGGCGCCACGACATAGATCTCGTAGAGCTCGACTTCCTCGGCGCTGAAGGAACCGGCGGCTCGCTTCTGCACGACATTGCCGAACTGCCGTTCGGCGGTCGTCAGCGGCATGTGGATGTCCTTGTTCAGGTCGCGCCCCACAAGCACGCTGCCCGCGCCACCCGCAAGGCCGATCGGCGCCAGGACACCCACCACGCGCAGGACCTGCTGATCCACGCGGATGTCCTGGCCGATCGGGTCGAGGTTCGGGAAGAACTGCTTGGCGATCTCGCCGCCGATGACGGCGACGGGCGCCTGCGCCGTCATGTCCTCATCAGTCAGGTAGCGGCCGGACTGGATCCGCAAGCGGGCCACCGTAGCGAGCGCTGGTGTCGTCCCGAAGGCCTGGGCGAGTGCGCGCTGGGAGTCGAAGCTGACTTCGCTGCCTGCGCTCTTGACCGGCACCACGCGGTCGGCGTCGGTCATCGATGCTTCGATGCGTCGCAGGTCTTCAAAGGTCAGCCCATACTTGATGACCATGGATCGCATGCCGCCGCCGCCGGGCGTGGCGCTCTCAGGCGGCTTCTGGCTGCGGATGATGATGTTGTTGGCGCCGAGCGCGCTGATGTCGCGCAGTGCCGCACGCTTGTTGCCCTCGCCGATCGCGACGACCACGATCACCGCAGCCACGCCCAGGATCACGCCAAGGCTCGTCAGCACGCTGCGCAGCTTGTGGCGACGCAAATTTCCCAGACCGAGCCGGGTGACTTCGAGCAGGTACGACATACATGGAGCCTACGCCCTTGCAGGACCATGAGCGGGGCAGGACATCTCGCGCAAGCCACGGACCTATCGCGTTGGAGGTGTGCGATCGCGCGGTGCGTGCAGTTCGACCGCACCGGCGCCCCAGTCAGCCCAGCCCGGCAGCGCATGCGTACGGGTCATTGATGCACCATCCAGCGCACGCCACACACCAGGAGGCATGGCCTCGGGATAGAGGACCAGCACACGCGCCAGAGGCATGGACTCGAGCAGCGCGACCAGATCCGAACCGTAGGGCTTGGCGTAGCGGGCATCGATGCCCATCGGTTCGGCGTAGAAGCGAGCAACTTCGTCGGGAAGGCCAACGACGATGACGGGTCCGGGCTCCCGTGCGGCGATCGCGAGCAGGTCGCGCAGGGGTTGCTTGGGCGGCAGCTTGCCGAGCACCGCGAGCCACGCGGCCGCCAGTGCCGTGGCCATGAGGATCGCGTAGGCCCGTCGCCGATCGAGCATGCGATCGAGGCCGATGCCCCAGGCGAGTGCTGCACCGGGCAGCGCGAACGACACGAAGCGTGCGTAGATCCAACTGCCTGCAAGGGGAATCACGAGCGCGAGCAGGAAGGGGAGCGTGACCAGGACGATGGCGAAGCGATGGCGTGTGTCCCAGCGCCACGCCTGCACGATGCCGACGATGGCCAACGCACCGCCCAAGATCGATGGCCGCCATGGCCACGCGCCGCCCCAGGTGCCCAGGATCGCCACACCCTCGCGCGACCAGAGCGTGGGTTCGTTGCCGTCAAGGGCGGCGAGCTCCGAACGCCGCTCAAGGATCCATGGCACCATGGGTGCCACGAGTGCGAGCGTGAACGCGGCAGCAAGCACGAGCGCCACGAACCAACGCAGGCCGCCGCGCCTGTCGCCGCGCAGCGCGAGCCCCACGGCGATCACGCCATGCGCGACCGGCACGACCACCGTGGTGAAGTGCGCCCAGACGCCGAGCGATGCGACGATGGCGTAGGCGGTCCACCACCACATCGAGCCATGCTGCACACGATCGCGATCGATGGCGCGCCACGCCAGACCCGTCAGCAGCGCGCCGGCGAGCATCATCATGGAGTAGCCGCGAGCCTCCACGCTGCCAAGCACGGCGGCCGGCGCGATCGCCATCCCTGCTGCGGCGATCAGCGCACTGCGCGCGCCCGCCATGGGCCGCGCCATCCACCAGGTTGCGATCACGGTGAGGAGTGCAGCGACCAAGGATGGCAATCGGAGGGTGAGTTCGTTGACCGCCCCGAGGGTCGTGAACGAGCACCACGACAGGAGTGACTGCAGCGGATGGTTGGCCGGGCTGAACCAGGTGGCCACGATCGGGCCCGGTCCGTGCTGCGCGTAGTCCATGAAGGCAGCGATCTCGTCGTACCACAGGCTCTCGATTGCACGGTCGACCCGGACGAGCGCCGCCACCAGCACGATGGCCACGAGCACGAGCGACTCGGTACGCACCGCTGGGTCACCGGGTGCAGCGGCGATGGTTCCGGCGCTGCGTGAAGTCCTGCCGCGGCGATCGATGACCGTGGGTGCCGTGCCACCGGATGGAGCGATGGTCGAGTCAGGGGTCATGCGCGACTGATCGGTCCGCCACAGCACGATGATCATGGCCACAGCGAGCAGGAGTGCCCCGGGAACGAGCGATTGCGTCCACTCGGCACTGCGCGTGGCCATCGCCACGCCTCGCTCGCCAAGTGCAGGGTGCCCGAACCAACGCGCCAGCGCCGCTGGATCCAGCACGACCCAGACGATCGCGGCCATCACGAGCAGCACCATCGACAGGCCAAGCGTGCTGATGTTGGAGCACTGCGCTCGGGCGTCGTGCCTGCGTACGGTGATCGATGGCGCGTGCTTCATGTGCGGCTCTCCGAGACAGGCCGTGTTGCGATGATGGGCTCATCCATGGCACCGGACTCGGTCCCGATCTCGATCGCGACCACGGGGACGGTACGCTCGTGGCCGTGGCGAGGGATCCGAAGCATGAGCGGGATCGCCGCGAACCTCAGCAACGCCGAGGCACCGAAGACCCACCAGTAGGCGGTGACCCCGCCGCCGAGCGCATCGATCGCTGCCGCACCGAGGAAGGAACCGATGACCGTGACGATCGCATTGAAGAAGTAGTACGCCGCATACATCGCGGTGCGTTCTTCCTCGCGGATGTGCTCAAGCAGCAGCAGGAACAGTGCCATCTCGTAGGCCGCCCAGCCGGCACCGCTCACGAGCTGCATCGCATAGATCCACGCTGGAGCCGTGGACACGATCCACAGTCCGCTCGCCGCGGCGACAACCACGGCGCCAGCCATGAGCAGTCGTCGCGCGCCCCACGATCCAGCGAGTCGGCCCACCAGCGGCAACGCCAGGCTCTTGGCCGCGAAGAGCGTGACGATCGAGATCGTGAACTGATCCTTGTCCATGGCGAGTCCGCGCAGGATGTACGGCGTGACGAAGGGACTTGAGATCTGCACGGCGAGCATGAAGACGAGCAGCGCGGCCACGACCCGGCCCTCGGGTGCGCCGCGGATTCGCCTCAGGAACTCGATCGGACTCACATGCCGCGCAGGTGGCAGGTGCCGCGGCTCCGACTGCGCCACGAGTGCCGGCGTACTCAACGCACGGCTCAGGCTGGCGGCCATGAAGAGCAGGGCGAACGAGGCCAGCTCGAGCGGCGTGTGCTCGAAACGCGAGATCAGGACACCGCCGAACAAGAGCCCCGCGAGCAGCGCGATCTGGCAGATCCTGCTGCGCCTGCTGAAGTACACCGCACGGATGCGTGCAGGGAACAGTGCACCGACCCACGCGGTCCAGGCAGGCCCAGCTCCCAGATTCACGGTCCAGTAGATCGATGCGCACACATAGACCAAGAGCAGCGGCACCGTGCCAACCACGGCTGCGATCGCCATCGGGATGAAGCACAGCGCCTGGATCGTGGCGCACAGCAGGATCCACTTGCGTGGCGAGCCGAGGCGCTCGACCCCCGCTGGCGTGAGGAGCTGCACCGTCGCCCCGATCAGGAAGGGAATGGTGTAGACGAGGCCGCCATGGACTTGCGCTGCTCCGGCTGCGAGGGCGAATGCCGGGATGAAGGTCTCGCCCACACCGACCATGAAGGCATGCGTGATCCCATCGTCCGTGCAAGCACGGAGGTCGTTGCGGAGGGTGAGGTGACTCGCACGCCGAGGGGCGCTCATGGGGCTGGCCATTCCCCAAACAAGAACGGCCAGCGCAAGGCTAGCCGTTCGATCGATCGAGGTTGAAGCCTGTGGTCAGGGCGCGCCGCTGACGGTCGAGGTACGGAACCCCACGAGCTGGTTGTAGCCGATGCGTGGGCTCAGCATGACATAGCGACGACGGTCACTGGACTCGGCCGAAGCCTGCGGGGCATCAGCCGCCTTGGCCGGCGTGGCGGAACGGGCCGGAATGACTGGGGCGAAGGAGTAGCCACCGAGCGCACGGTGCACGAAGTCAGGCGCGTTGACGATGAACATGCCTTCGTAGTACTGCAACTTGCAGGGGCCGCCTTCGCCGTCCTCCCAAGCTGTGGGTTCGA
Source organism: Planctomycetota bacterium (assembly GCA_016873115.1). GTDB lineage: Bacteria > Planctomycetota > Phycisphaerae > Phycisphaerales > SM1A02 > SYIB01. The sequence continues at coordinate 33,645 of VGYB01000006.1, forward strand.
CGAAGGCGACGATCACATCCTTGAGCTTATCAGCCTTTTCCTCGTCGGTCAGTTCTTCGGGATCTTCGCCCTTGCTACCGAAGACACCGCCGCCACCGCCACCGCCGCCACCGCCGCCGCCACTGCCACCGCCACCGCCACCGAAGCCGCCGCCACCGCCACCGCTACCGCCACCACCGCTGCCGCCACCGCCGCCACCGCCCTGTCCACCTTGGTTGATGGACGAGTTCAGGTTGAAGTCAGGGGCATTGGTCCACTGCGGAGCCTTGAAGAGCAGATCCTTGATGTTGTACATCTTGACTTCGCGACGGTTCCAGAGGATGTTCTTCGGCCCGATCTGGACGGCGTTGCGCGAGAGTTGCCATGTCCAGGCGGTGTCGGCCGCCGGGTCATCCGAGCACTCGATGAGCACGGCCTTCAGGACTTCGATCGCGGTGCCACTGACCGTGGTTTCCCATGTGCGCTCACCGTCGTCGGGCAAGGCCGCCGCCACACGCTCCTTCATGTCTTCACCGGCTTCCACGAGGATCGTGGTCTTGATGCCGCGCTTGTTCAGGTCATCGACGAGGGCCATGACCACGTCGACCAGGGGCTGACCGGCTTCGGCCTTGAAATCATCCATGTAGAGCAGACCGCCGAGGAGGCGGGACTTGGTGTCGGAGCCCGCGGCCTGCTGGTTGGCGGCTACGGCCGTGAGCCGATCGTGCATGTTCTGGGCGAGGGCCGGAGCGGCCACGCAGAGGCTGGACAGGGCGAAGGCAAGCGTCGAGATGCGCATGGGAATTCCTCGTGGGGCGAACAGAAGACTATACCACGGTGTGTTGCGGCTGGATCCATCCAAGTTCACGCTTGGCGGCCCAGTTCAGCGATACCGCGACCACCAACATGTGACCGGAGCGGCGCGTTCGTGACGTCCGATCACGAAGGATCCTGGAGATTTTCGGCTGGCGACAGTGTTTGGGCGAGGTCCAGCAGGACCAGGATCGCTGCGGCTGTCCCAGCGACCCGGATTCGGGGCTCCCACATCGATTCCCGGATCCCACCCACGCAACGGCGAGGTTGCCGCAGGAGCGAGGCCCCGTCGGTGGACACTTGCAGTTGGAGGACGAATCGAGCCCCGGCGCGGCAGGCTTCCCGGACCCGCGAGCGGGTGTCGGGGTCGGGGGCGGCATCCACCATGCGCACGAGCGCAGCCAGCGGGCGAAGTCCCGTCGCGCCGACCGAAGGCTGGCCGTTGGAGGCAGCGAGTTGGAACGCCCCCACGAGGTCCGAGGGCAACTCCCTCGAGGCGCTGCCGATCCCGAGTTGCACCCGCATGAGCACATCGCGCAGGGCATCCTGCACGAGCGGGGACGGCGGGGGTGCGAGCTCCGCCCATGCGGCGGCGCGAAGGAGCCACTCGGCTTCGGTGACGAGCGAGGCGCGTGGCAACTCGTCCCACGCCCGAGCGATGGCACCATGCAGTGCCGTGGGCTCGAGTACGCGGGCACCGGTCGACTGCGCACACGCCGCAGCAGCGAGTTCGAGTGCGCGGACGGCATCGGCGGGCGCCTCTTCAGGGACAGCCTTGGCCAGGCTCGTGGCGAGCGCATTCACCTCTGCATGCGCTGCGCGGCGCTCGTCATCGCTGCCCGAGCGCGTCAATGCGCACCACGCGATCATGCGCAGTGCAACCGCGCGCCGCACGGAGAGCATGTCGAGGTCGGCATCGCTCGCCTGTGCTGCAAGCATGGCAGCGCGCCCGCGCCACGACAATGCCTCTTCAACGGGTTTCGCGGCAAGTTCCGCGAAGGCCCAGGCCGCCATGAGGCGATCGATCGTTCCCGCCACCATCGGTTGGCGACGGTCGGCAATCGTGCCGTAGTCGCCAAGCAGGACGGGCGTCGGCGAGCCGGGTTCTTCGAGAATGCAACCGTTCAGCCAAGCTGCGGCGCGTTCGGCTGCGGCGATGCAGGTGTCATGCGAGACGGCACTCGTGGGCACGGGCCGCTCACCGTGCAGGACCAGCCATGGAGCCGCGCCGGGAGTCGATTGCGCGAGCCGGATCGTCTGCATGCGATAGACCGCCACGCTCTCGGCGGGATCGATCGACGGCAGGTCGGTGTCGGCCAAGCCGGCTCGGCGCATGAGGAGGCCCAGTCCGTCGGTCGGTTTCGCCGCGAGGCCCATCGACTGGAGCCTGCTCGCCGGCATCCAGTGCATGGTGGTGCCGCGACGCACGGCCATCGCATCAAGCGCAGGCCGCAGCGATTGCGCGCAGTCAGCGAGCGTGCGACCGGTGAGCGGCTCGGGTTCGCCCGTGAGCTCGAGTTCGAGCGTGACGGCTTCGGCGAGGGTGGGGGGGCGGGAGGTCCAGGCAAGCCACGAAGCATCGTTCTGGGCTTGGAGGATTGCTTGTGCGATCGCCACATCCACGCACGGTCGATCGGCGCTGGCGAGGGCTGAGCCATGGCCAAGAACCCGGCCATCCAGGCGCAGGATGGCGCTTGCGCCGGGCGCGGGGGGTGCAGGATCCTGCGCAGGGATGCCGGCCAAAGCGGCCTGCATGCGCTGCCACGCGGCAGCAGCCATGTCCGCATCCGGCGCACTTGCCCCCAGCAGGGTCGCTGTAAGAGGCAAAAAAGCGAGGGGCGCGGTGGACGGACTCCACATCCGTGGCATCCTACGGGCAGCGGGACACGCGTTCTGCATGGCCCCACCCAGAGAGGAAACAGCGATGCTCGGCAGAGTTGTGACGTTCGAGACGCAATATCAGCGACTGGCCCTTCTCGCCGTGATCAGCTTCATCGCTCTCTGCTGACCGATCCTCTTCCCACGAGGTTTGAAGTGCCCGAAAGGGCATCCGCCACCCCCAAGGCCGCTTCGGCGGCCGTATGCGGGGCGGAAGAGGTTGGAAAGGGACAACGGCCCCGCGGCTCACGCCGCGGGGTCTTTTTCTTTGCTGCGTGGTCGCGATCCAACGACAAGGCGGGCCCCCATGTGGAGGCCCGCCGTGATGGGCGTTGGTGCGGTATTCAGACTCAGTCGAGCTTGATCTTGTCAGTGCCGAGCGCACCGTGGTCGTCCATGCCACCCTTGGTGGGCTTGGCGCGCTTGGGTGCCACGAACGCGGCCAGGTCGGCGGGGTTCGACGATTCGGGTGCCGGGCTCGCGCCCCACTGAGCGCGCTTGAGGCTGAGTCCGATCTTGCGATCGTCGGTGTCGACGCGCAGGATCTTGACTTCGACCTCCTGGCCGCTCTTGACCACATCCTGCGGGTTCTCGACCTTGTGGTCGGCGAGCTCGCTGATGTGGAGCAGCCCTTCGAGGCCATTCTCGAGTTCCACGAAGACGCCGAAGTTCGTGATCTTGGTGATCTTGCCCGTGACGATCATGCCCGGGCGGTAGGCACTCGGGATCGCCTCGATCCACGGGTCCTCGGTCAGCTGCTTCACCCCGAGGCCGACGCGCTGCTTCTCCTGGTCGACCTCGATGACCACGCACTTGACCGAGTCGCCCTTCTTGAGGACCTCGTTCGGGTGGGCGACCTTCTTGGTCCAGCTCATGTCGCTGACATGGAGCAGGCCATCGATGCCCGGCTCGATCTCGATGAACGCGCCGTAGTTGGCGAGGTTGCGGACCTTGCCCTCGATGACCGTGCCGAGCGGGTAGCGCTCGCCCACGAGTTCCCAGGGGTTGACCTCGGTCTGCTTCATGCCCAGCGAGATCTCGAGCTTGTCCTTGTTGAAGTCAAGGACGACCACATCGATCTCCTGACTGATGTTGACGACCTCGCTCGGGTGGTTGATGCGGCGGGTCCAGCTCATCTCGCTGACATGGACCAGCCCCTCGATGCCGTCCTCGAGGCGCACGAACGCACCGTACGACATGAGGTTGACCACGGTACCGCGCACGCGGGCGCCGACCGGGTACTTCTTCTCGATCTCTTCCCAGGGCGAGGTTTCCTTCTGCTTCAGGCCCAGCGCGATCTTCTCGCGCTCGCGGTCGATGTTCAGGACCTTGACCTCGATCTCCTGGCCCGGCTTGACGATCTCGCTCGGGTGACCGACGCGGCCCCACGACATATCGGTGATGTGCAGCAGGCCATCGAGGCCGCCGAGATCGATGAAGGCGCCGAAGTCGGCGATGTTCGTGACGGTGCCGCGCACGATTGAGCCCTCGACGAGCTCGCCCATGAGGCGCTTCTTGGCTTCTTCGCGCTCATCCTCGATGAGCTTGCGGCGGCTGATGACGATGTTGCGGCGCTCGGTGTCGATCTTGAGGATCAGCGCACGCATCATGCGGCCGACCCAATCGCCCACATCGCCCGGGCGGCGGACATCGACCTGCGAGGCCGGCAGGAACACCGGCACGCCGATGTCGACGAGCAGGCCGCCCTTGATCTTGCGGAGGACCTTGCCCTCGACGACATCGCCTTCCTTGCGCGTGACCAGGATCTGCTCCCAGCCGCGGATGCGGTCGGCCTTGCGCTTGGAGAGGACCACGGCACCTTCGGCATCCTCGAGGCTCTCCAGCAGCACTTCGACGGTGTCGCCCATCGATACGCCGCCGCTCTCTTCGAATTCGGCCTTCTGGATCTGGCCTTCACTCTTCAGGCCGACGTCGACGATGACATAGTCGCCGCTGATGCCGACGACCTTGCCCTTGAGGATGCTGTTGGTCTCGAACTTGCTGACCTCGCCGCGCTCGAGGACGGAAGCCATGGAACTCTGGCCGAGGGCGAATTCCAGATCGTTGAGGTCGAGCGAGAGGTCTGCGATGAGGTTGTGGTCAACCATGATGTCGTTGGGGTCCTAAGTGCCGTGTGCGGGAGCCATGCACCGTGCATGACGAACTTCCCGCGGTCGCGGCGGTTGCGAACCGGCACTGGACCGTCCAGTGCCGGGTCGGCGAGACTAGCGGAGCCGGTGCGCGTCGGCGGTGCGGATAACGACAAAGGGGCGAAGATTCGTGGGAGCCGTCAGGCCGCGTGCGCGGGGCCCGGCCGATGCAGCGCGCTGACGCGTCGCGAGAGGGAGATGAAGCCCACCATGCCCGCCACGTTGACCACGGTGCAGAGCGCGAAGACCCAGTGGCGGCCGTCCGGCGGCATGAGGGCGTAGAGCGGAGCCGCGATGAAGGGTGCCATGAGGCCGCGGAGGCCGTTCAGCGTGACGTGAACCGCCATGTACTCGGCGTCGCGGTGCGGCGGTGCGAAGTCGTGGTGGCCGAGGTTCCACGCGAGCACGCCGCCAGCGAAGCCAATGCCGAGCGCCACGCTGGCTGCGTAGAAGAGCGGCAGGCTGTGGACGAGCGCCGCCAGCCAGAGCAGCACCGAGGCTGCGACGAACGACCATCCATGGATCGATCGGAAGCGGGTGATGTGCGAGCGGTCCATGAGTCGTGACCACATGGGGATCGCCAACGGCATGATGGCAGTCGGGATGATGGTGGTTGCCAGGATCCCCTCGAGGTAGGAGAGCCCGAACTCGTCTTGCATGAGCGAGATCTGGGGCTGCGTGAGCATGAGGTTGCCCAGCCCGAAGACGAACATGTACAACATGAAACTGCGGTAGAGCGGATCCTCGCGCAAGACCGTGATGATGTGCCGGGGATCGAGCGTGGGGCGCTCGTCCCGGTCGGTGCCGGCGCGCTCGGCCGCGACGATCTCGTTCTCGTTGAGCAGCGTGACCTTGCGGTAGATGGCGTTGCCGATCAGGCCGATCGCCGCGAGTGCGGGGAACAGGATGATCGAGTTCCGCGGCCCGAGGTCCATCGCCTGGCCGACGGCGGCGCCGGAGAGCGCCAGCACCACGGCCTGCATCGTCGCCATCTTGCCGGCGACGCTCGCGCGGCGGCCCTTGGGCCAGTTGTGTCGCCAGACCGCGGTGCGCACGGTGATGACACCGGTCCAGCACATTCTGGCGAGCAGGACGAGCGCGCACAGCGCGACGAGGCCGCCTTCGTTCACGGGAATGACCGCCACGAGGCCGACGCAGAGGCATGTGGCCAGTTGCAGCGCGGCGATGAAGGGGACCTTGCGCCGTCCGTGGGCAAGGCTTGCCCAGATGAACGAACAGAGGTTGGCCACATTCGGCGCAGCTGTGACGATGGCGACCGCCATGTCGAGCTTCCACGGATCGACGGTGCCATCGAAGGCCTTCTTGACGACCACGCCCATCGTTCCGCCCTCGATCGCACCCAGCGCAAAGGGCAGGAAGCACCACGACACGAGCTCGTGCACATAGTTGCGGCGCATCGCCGGCGTGAGGTCCTTCGGATTGAAGGATCCGATCACATCCAGCAGGAACCGCTGGAGGATACTCACTCGTGTGCTGATCATGAGGGGAAAATCGTAGGTCGTTCTCGCGATGCGCGTGGACATGCGCGAGGCCTGGGCTACGATTGATCTGCGCCCGGTCCTCTGGGCGGCGGACCATCCCCGACGCGCTCGAACCTATGCGCGAACCCAAGGGATCGCTGTGCTCCGCGACGAAGGCCATGCCTCCCTCGAGTGGAAGGCCGGGATCGTCGGACAGCGAACCCACCTCACGGAAGGGTTCGGGCAACTTCAGGGTGGTTTGGCTTCGGCCTGGTGCTCGCACCGCGCCGCCCGGAGGACCGGGCGCGTTGCGTTCTGGTTGTGCGCGGCTGCGCAGCAAGGACCCGAGGGAGCGCAAGGTCGAGCGCAAGTGCTCGCGCGGTCAGGGGAGCGACGCCAGCGTGCGCGCGTAGGCCTCGTGCACGGCATCGAGGCTGTCGGGAATCATGCGCAAGCCACCGATCGCGGCCATGAAGTTGACATCGCCCGACCATCGCGGCACGAGGTGCACATGCAGGTGCTCGGGCACGCCCGCACCGGCCGCGCGTCCCTCGTTCACGCCGATGTTGAGCCCCTGGGGATTCAGCGTGCGGCGCACGAGCAATGCAGCGAGATCGACGAGCGCCCAGAGTTCCGCCCGCTGCGCCGGCGTGTAGTCCAGGAGCGTGGGCCGGGCCTCACCGAGCGCGACCAGCAGGTGGCCGTTCGAGTAGGGGTAGCGGTTGAGCAGGACGATGCCGTGTTCGTTGCGGTGGATGACATGGTGCTCTCGGTCGAGCGCTGGGTGTTGCCAGTACTCGGCAAGGAAGTTGCGGTGCGATTCCTCGCCGGTCAGGCGCTCGGCACCCGCTCGTTCATCGAGGCCACGCAGGTAGGCCATGCGCCACGGTGCCCAGAGCGACTGGTGATTCATGGTCACCAGTCTATGGGCGCGATCAGGCGGCCATCAGCGGTAGCGCGCCCAGCGCAGGAGTTCGCGTGGGGTCGGCGGCTTGCCTTGCATGAGGATGCCCACGCGGAAGATCCGCGAAGCAAGCCAGAGGAACGCGACGCTCGAGGCGGCGCTCAGGGCGAGCGAGAGCGCGACCTGCCAGCCGGGAACAGGTTCACTCGTGCCGGTGGCCCGCAGCACCATGATGAACGGGCTGATTGGCGGGAGGAAGGAGCACGCGATCGCGAATGCGCCGTTGGGATTTTCGGTGATCGGCAGCCAGAGCATGAGCGGCACGATGAGCACGATCATCACCGGTCCCACGAGCGCCTGCGCTTCCTGCAGGTTGGTGACGGCACTGCCGACCGCGGTGAGCATGCTTGCGATCATCAGGTAGGCCGTGAGGGCGAAGGCGACCATGAGCACGAGGCTCGAGACCGGAACCAAGTCCATCATGGCCAGTGCCGAGAGCCCCGCGATCCCCGCCAGTCCGTACATGCCGAGCATGACCGCGGTCGAGCCCAGTTGGCCCAGGATCTTGCCGGCCAGCAGCTCCATGGGACTGACGGCGGCCAGAAGCACCTCGATGACCTTGCTGCCCTTCTCCTCGATCGTGTTCGTGAGGAGGTAGTTCGCACCGGTGAAGGTCGTGATCCACATCAGGAGCATGAAGGCGCCCGGCACGAGCATGCGGCCTTCGAGCCGCTCCTTCGCCTCGGTGCCATCAACCGTCAGCCGGAGAATGTTGGGCTCGGGCCGCTTCAAGAGGTCCATCGTGCGCTGGTAGTCAGCACCTGAGGCTTGTACGCGCAGACGAACGATCGCCTCGCGCACGGAGCGGCTCACGATCGAGGTGTGCTTGGGGCTCGTCTTGGTGGCGACGAAGAGCTCGTAGGTCGGGTCCTTCGCCTGTGCATCGAGCGATGCGGGCGGGATGATGACCAGGGCCAGTGCATCGCCGCTGCGCACGCGCCCCTTCGCGGCCTCGATCTGGTCCGCTGCGATCGGCTCGATCAGCGACTCGATCGGCGTGAGGACGGCGGTGGCCTCGTCGAGCCCGAACTCCTCGCCGCGCTCCCCGCGCGCGCGAAGGGATGTCGCCGGATCCTTGGCCGTGCGCTCGAGCTCGGCACGCATGGCCTCGGTCGCGGCGGTGGGGGCATGAACGAGGATGGCGCCCGTCATCGGCTGGATGCTCGTGGCCATCAGGATCGGCAACAGCATCGAGACGCCCACCATGAGCAGTGGGAACACGAGGGCCGTGAAGAGGAATCCCTTGGTGAGGACCGTGGTACGGAACTCGCGCCAGGCGATCGAGAGCACGCGACGCGACGCGCCAGCGTGGCGGGGTGCATCAGGCATGGTTGGGCTCCGGATGGCGGGCGTGGCCGCCGTGGGCGGTGACGAGCTCGACGAAGATGTCATCGAGCGTCGGGCGCTTGAGGCTCACGCTGCTGAAGAGCCGCGTGGCCGCGAGCGGCGCGAGGAGGTCGATCGCATCGGTGCGGTCGTCGGCGTGCGCGAGCACGCTCCCATCCTCGGCGCACTCGACCGAGGCCACGCCCGGGACACGCGCCGCCGCTGCAGCCGCCGTCTCGAACGGTCCTTCCATGCGGGCAATCACGGTCGTTGGCCGGTGGCACGCATGCACGGCCTCGAGCGATTCATCGAGCAGTTTCTCGCCGCGATTGATCAGCACCACGCGGTCGCAGAGGCTCTCTGCGTGGTGCATCTGGTGCGTGCTGAAGAGGATCGTGCGGCCCCCGGCGTGCAACTCGGTCACGATCCGCGCGAGCACGCGCGAGTTGACCGGATCGAGGCCGCTGAAGGGCTCATCGAGGATGATGAGTTCGGGGTCGTGCATCACCGCGGCGATGAACTGCACCTTCTGCTGCATGCCCTTGGAGAGTTCCTCGCAGCGCTTGCGCTCGACGCCAGGGAGCTCGATGCGCTCGAGCCAGGCGAGGGAGCGCCTGCGGCTCTCGGCGCCGCCGAGTCCCTTGAGCGCTCCGATGTAGGCGAGGTACTCAAGGACGCGCATCTTCTTGTAGAGCCCCCGCTCCTCCGGCAGGTAGCCGATCCGATCCTTCATCGAGATCGCATCCGAGCCAAGCACGCAGATCGAACCTTGGTCGGGATAGATGATCGACATGAGCATCCGGATGGTCGTGCTCTTGCCGGCACCGTTGGGACCCAGCACGCCACAGAGGCAGCCCGCGGGGATGGTCAGGTCGATGCCGCGCACCGCTTCGGTCGAGCCGAAGCGCTTGCGAACCCCTTGGAGCACGACGGACGCGTTCATCGGCGCAGCCTAGGTGAAGCGGCGATGGCCGTCGGGGTCCTTGACGGTCGACACAGCACCATGGTGGAGGAGGTGCTCACGGTCGGTCGGCGGGGCGCTCGTCGGCGGGAACACTGGGGATGGCCGGAGCCGGTGCCGGCGGCGGTGGATCCATGCGCGCGATGGGATCGCCTGCCATGACCAACGCGATGACCTCGGGCGGCAAGGCCGTCTCCGCGGGCATGCCGGGAGAGAAGGACGCCTTCAGCACCAAGAGCCCAACGGAGCCCTGGTCCGAGCGTGTGTCGATGATCGTGGGCCATCGCCGTCCATCCGATGACTGCCACTGCAGCCAACGGCTTTCGGTCACGCGTGGTCCCGACTCGCCGGGAACGGAGAACGAAAGCGTCATGGGGCGGCCGGTGGTGCGTTCGCAGACGAAGTCGCAGAGCAGGCCCTCGGCTCCGTGAAGCCTCACGGCATCGCACTCGACAGAACCGATGCTGCGTGACTCGAGCAGTTCGGCATGCAGCCAGCCCGTGCCGAGCACGGAACCGAGTGCGTTCAAGGCGTGCACGATCGTGGCGCGCCGACGCACCTCATCGGCATCGACGAGGATGGGTTCCGGGCGACCAGCGCGGAACATCCAGCCCACGCCGCCGTGCGCACCCATGGTTTCCGTGAAGCGGTTGGGTTCGCCGTGGCGCACCATGACGACGGAACCGTCGGCTCCCATGGTGCAGTCATGCAGCACGCTGCCCGAGCCACGGTTGACCCGCATCGAGGTGGTCACGGCACCGATGTCAGCGAACGCACCGGGCCCACCGATCCAGTCGAGCGACTTGGCGAGGACTGGCCGTGCCGGCTCCGGGATGCCCTCGAGCCGATTGGGCAGGAAGACCGACTTCGTGGCGGGCTTCGCCGCCGAGCCATCGCCGCACGCGACCACGAGCAGGGCCGTGAGTAGCACGAACAGGATCCGGGGCATCATGAGGGCCGAAAGTGTAGGGCTGCGGGGTGGAGCCGCAGGATGAGGGGCAGGGCTGCGTGTCCTGTTCCATCCGTCTATCCGGTTGAACGGTTGAACGAAGGCGGGTTCGAGACTAACCTTCTCCCATGGCCAGCACGCTCCTGGGCATCATGGATCGCCGCACCGTGCTCTTCGACGGTGCCATGGGGACCTCGATCCACTCGTGCGAGGACTGCCGCCCCCAGGACTGGCTCGGCCGGGACAACTGCACGGACATCCTCGTGCGCAGCCGCCCGGACCTGATCCAGCGCATCCATGAGTCGATGCTCGCCGCCGGAGCCGACATCGTCGAGACGGACACCTTCGGCTCCAACCGGCTGGTTGCTGCGGAGTTCGACGAGGAGATGGTCGGCTGGGTGCACTCCCTCAACGAGCAGGCTGCGCGCATCGCGCGTGCTGCCTGCGACCGCCATGCGTCGCCGGGGCGACCGCGCTTCGTCGCCGGCTCGATCGGGCCGGGCACGAAGCTCATCTCACTCGGCCAGACGAGTTGGGATCTGATGCTGGCGAGCTACCGCGAGCAGGCCCGCGGGCTCCTCGATGGCGGCGTCGATTGCTTCATGATCGAGACATGCCAGGACCTGCTGCAAGTGAAGTGCGCGATCAACGCGTGCCTCGATGCGCTCGAGTCGGCGCGCCGCAGCGTGAAGGACTGCCCGATCTTCGTGAGCGTGACGATGGAGACGACCGGCACCATGCTGCTGGGCAGCGAGATCGCCGCAGTCGTCAACGCCCTGCGGCCGTTCCCGGTCGAGAGCCTGGGCCTGAACTGCGCGACCGGTCCCGTCGAGATGACGCCGCATGTGGCGTACTTGGCCAAGCACTGGGATCGTCGCGTCAGCGTGGTGCCCAACGCCGGGCTGCCCATCCTGCAGGACGGCAAGACCGTCTACCCGCTGCAGCCCGCGGGATTCGTCGAAGCGATGCGGCGCTTCATGGAGGAGCACCGCGTGGATGCGCTCGGCGGTTGCTGCGGCACCACCACGAAACACATCGGCGCGCTCGCGACGGCGCTCAAGGACCGCGAGCCGGTACGCACGCCCAAGGCACCGCAGGCGCCCGGCTGCAGCAGCCTCTACGGCTACACCGAGTTCGAGCAGGAGAACTCCTTCCTGATCGTCGCCGAGCGCACCAACGCCAACGGCAGCCGGAAGTTCAAGCGCCTGCTCGACGAGGAGCATTGGGACGGTCTCGTGAGCATGGCCCGCGAGGAAGTGCGCGATGGCGGCCAGGTGCTCGACCTGTGCGTGGACTTCGTGGGCCGCGACGGCGTGCGCGACATGGGCGAAGTCGTGAGCCGGTATGTGCGCCAGGTCAACGCGCCGCTCATGCTCGACTCGACCGATGCCAAGGTGCTCGAGGCGGGCCTGCAGCGTTCCGGCGGTCGTTGCATCGTGAACTCGATCAACCTCGAGGACGGCGAGGAACGCATGGCCCGCGTCTGCCCGATGCTGCGCCGCTACGGCGCCGCCTGCGTGGCGCTGACGATCGACGAGGATCCGCAGGCCGGCATGGCGAAGACCGCCGCCCGCAAGATCGAGATCGCGGAGCGAATCCATTCGCTCTACACCGGCCGCTGGGAGTTGCCCGAAGAGGACCTCTTCTTCGATCCGCTCACCTTCACGATCGCCACCGGCAATGATGACGACCGTCGCCTCGGCCTCGAGACGCTCGACGGGATCGAACTCATCGCGAAGCGCTTTCCGCGGTGCGGGACGATCCTCGGTCTCTCGAACATCTCCTTTGGCCTCAAGCCCACCGCACGGGCCGTGCTCAACAGCGTCTTCCTTCACGAGGCGCGCCTGCGCGGACTGAGCGCGGCCATCGTGCACGCGAGCAAGATCCTCCCGCAGGACCGCATCGCGCCAGAGCGGTGGGAAGCGGCGCAGTGGCTCGTCTACGACCGCCGGGGCGATGCCCGACCCGAGGGCAAGCCAGCGGAGTTCGATCCCTTGCTCCACTTCATCGGCCTCTTCCCCGAGGGTGAGGAGGCGGTCACGGAGAAGACGAGCCTGGCCGACCTGCCGGTCAAGGAGCGTCTGCAGCGCCACATCATCGACGGCGAGGACAAGGATCTCGAAGGATCGCTCGACGAGGCGTTGCAGCAGTACGCGCCGCTGGACATCATCAACAATGACCTGCTCGCCGGGATGAAGGTCGTGGGTGAGCTCTTCGGGGCCGGCCGCATGCAGCTGCCGTTCGTGCTGCAGAGCGCGGCCGTCATGAAGAAGGCCGTCGCCCACCTGCAGCCGCACATGGAGCGCCACGGCATCGGCGGGCCGTCGAAGGCGAGCATCGTGCTGGCGACCGTGGCCGGCGATGTGCATGACATCGGCAAGAACCTCGTTGACATCATCCTGACCAACAACGGCTTCACGGTCCACAACATCGGCATCAAGCAGCCCCTGACGCAGATCGTCGAGGCGCTGCGGTCGACCGGCGCGGATGCGATCGGCATGAGCGGCTTGCTCGTGAAGAGCGTGGCGGTCATGGAGGAGAACCTGCACGAGATGAACCGGCAGGGGATCACCGTGCCGGTCATGCTCGGCGGCGCGGCGCTCACCCGCCACTACGCCGAGGGGCACCTGCGCTCGATCTACAAGGGGCCGCTGTATTACGGCCGCGACGCGTTCGAGGGCCTGCAGGTCTGCGACGCGCTCGCCACGCGCACGCTCGAGGCGCTCGACCGCCAGGTCGAGGAGCGCCTGGCCAAGCGCGAAGCGGCCGATCGCGTCGTCGCGAGCCGCACGATCCGTCAGCAGGCTGCGAGTGCGCAGCAACTGGCCGAGCGCAGCCATGTCCGTCAGGATGTCGAGGTCCCCGCGCCACCCTTCTGGGGAAGTCGCCTGGTCGAAGGGCTCCCACTCGAGCAGATCTACCCATACCTGAACCTCGTGGCGCTCTTCCGCGGGCAGTGGGGCTTCAAGAAGGGCGACATGGACGACGCACGCTACGAGGCCTTCCTCGAGGAACACGCGTACCCCGTGCTCGATCGACTGAAGGTCGAGTGCCGCGACGAGAAGATCCTGCGTCCGGCCGTCGTGTGGGGCTACTACCCGTGCAACGCCGATGGTGATGAGCTCGTGGTGTTCGATGCCGTCGACCGGGACCGCGAGATCGAGCGCTTCAGGTTCCCCCGGCAGGAGGGCCGCGAGCGCCTGTGCATCAGCGATTTCTTCCGACCGATGTCAGGTGGCGCGCGCGATGTGCTCGCCCTGCACTGCGTGACGATGGGCAGCGAGGCGAGCCACCGCGCGAAGCAGCTCTTCGAACGCAACCAGTACACCGACTACCTCTTCCTGCACGGCTTCGGCGTGGAGTGCGCCGAGGCGCTCGCCGAGCTCTGGCACAAGCGCATCCGCGCCGAGCTCGGCATCGGGCATGACGATGATCCCGAGGTTCGTCGGCTCTTCACCCAGCACTATCGCGGCAGCCGGTACAGCTTCGGCTACCCCGCGTGCCCGGACATGAGCGATCAGGAGAAGCTCTTCCGCCTGCTCGAGCCCCAGCGCATCGGCTGCGTGCTCACCGAGAACTGGCAGATCGATCCTGAGCAGTCGACGAGCGCGATCATCGTGCACCACCCGCAGGCGAAGTACTTCGCGGTCTGAGCCGAGTTCCGCGCGCCGCCGAGTGGGCCGTCACCGGCGAAGCGAACTGCGGCCTCGCATTCGTCCGGGCCGATCACGCCAGCAACTGCCTGATCGGCTCGGCCCCTTCGACGCCGACGAGCTTCTGTGCGAGTCCGCCGTAGAAGTAGGTCAACGCGTTCGGGTCGACACCAAGCCGGTCAAGCACCGTCGCGTGCAGGTGCTTCACATGGAAGCGATCGCCCACGCCGATCGATCCGAGCTCATCGGTCTGGCCGACCGTGATGCCTCCCTTGATGCCACCGCCGGCCATCCACATGGTGAAGCCGAAGGAGTTGTGGTCGCGCCCCGTGCCCATGGCGTACTCGGCGGTGGGCTGTCGGCCGAACTCGCCGCCCCAGATGACGAGTGTCTCGTCGAGCAGTCCGCGCCGCTTCAGGTCCTTGAGCAGCCCCGCGACCGGCTTGTCGGTGCGGCCGGCGTGATAGTCGTGGTTCTTCTTGAGGTCGTCATGGGCATCCCAGTTGTCATCGTTGTGGGAGCCGCCTGAGTAGAGCTGCACGAAGCGGACACCGCGCTCGACGAGGCGCCGGGCGAGCAGGCACTTGCGCCCGAACTCCTCCGTGCGTGGGTCATCGATGCCGTAGAGCTCCTGGGTGTCCTTCGTCTCCTGCGCGAGTTCGACGGCTTCGGGTGCAGTGGCCTGCATGCGGTAGGCGAGCTCGTAGCCCTCGATGCGGCTCTCGAGATCGGGATTCCCGCTGCGCAGGAGCGCATGGCGCGTGTTCCAGTCCTTGAGTTCATCGAGCACCACGCGCTGCACACGCTGCGTGCGGTCCTCGGGCGTGGCGAGGTCGAGGATCGGATCGCCTTGGCCGCGCAGCACGCAGCCTTGGTAGACCGCAGGCATGTAGCCGCTCGACCAGTTCTTCGCGCCCGAGATCGGGCCGCCGGTCGAGTCGAGCATGACCACGAAGCCGGGAAGGTTCTGGTTGACGGTGCCGAGTCCGTAGTTGACCCACGAGCCCATGCAGGGTGCGCCGCCGAGCAGCTTGCCTGAGTTCATCATCAGCATCGCGCTGCCGTGGATCGGGCTCTCGGCATACATGCTCTTGATGAAGGCGATGTCATCGACGCAGGTCGCCAGGTGGGGGAAGAGGTCGCTCACCCACGCACCGCACTGCCCGTGCTGGCGGAAGTTCCACTTCGGTCCGACGATGCGTCCTTCGTTGCGATCGCCGCCGCGCCCCTTGGTCTTCACCTTGATCGTCTGCCCGTCGTACTTGTAGAGCTCGGGCTTGTAGTCGAAGGTGTCGACATGGCTCGGACCGCCGTACATGAAGAGGAAGATCACGCTCTTGGCCCGGCCGGGCAAGAGGGGCGTCTTGGACGCCAGCGGGCCATTGGGCAGGGGCGTCGCACCATCGAACGCCGTGGCTTGGCGCTGCAGGAATCCGTCGCGCGCGAGCAGATCAGCCAGCGCCACGCTGGTGAACGCACCGCCGGCCTGCCACATGAACTCGCGGCGGGTGCGTCGGCAGAAGCTCGCTGCGTGGTGAGGGTGGTGCATGGCTCGTCAGTCGATGTGGAGGAACTCGTTGCTGTTCACCAGCATGAGCGCGAAGAGGTCCAGCGCGCGATCGGCATCGGGCACGCCTTCGTCGGCCAGGCGGGCCATGAAGCGTTCGGCGGCGTCGAGCTCTGTCACGGTCGCTGTGCGGCCGTACGCGAAGCGGATCGCGGCGCCGGCGCGGTCGCGACCGCTGCCGGGGGCTTCACGGCGCGCACGCTCGGCCAGCTTCCTCGCCTGATCGTTGGCGAACTCCCCGTTGAAAAGGATGAGGCTCTGCGTGGGCTGCACCGTCGCAAAGCGCACGGGGCACGGATTGTCGATGTCGGCCTGATCGAAGACCGCCAGCAGCGGGTCCTGGATCGAACGCTTCTGGTGCATGTACACGCTTCGGCGCGTCCAACTCGGCTCAGGCGTGAGCGGCCAGACTTCGTGGGGGCGGCTGCTGGTCGCCAGCACGGCCTCGGGAAGCGGCGGGCGTATGCCGGGTCCGCCGACTTCAAGGTTGATCGTGCCGTTGGCCGCCAGCAGGCTGTCGCGGAGTTCCTCGGCCGAGAGCCGGCGCAGGCGGAAGCGCGAGAGCCGCTCGTTGCCCGGATCGGCAGTGAGCGCCGCGTCGCTCGGCACGCTCGACATGCGGTAGGTCGCGCTCGTCATCATCAATCTGTGCATCGACTTGATGCTCCAGCCATCAGCCATCAGCCGTCGCGCGAGCCAGTCGAGCAGCTCGGGATGCGTTGGCTTGTCGCCCAGGCGACCGAAGTCATTGCTGCTGGGCACGATGCCCACGCCGAAGTGATGCTGCCAGAGCCTGTTCACCATCACGCGCGACGCAAGGCGATTGCGCGGATCGGTGATCCACGAGGCAAGCGCCGTGCGGCGTCCGGTTGATTCACCATGCGCAACCGATGCTGCCGGCGGTTCAAAGGTCGCCAGCACGCCGGGCACACCCGGCTCGACCTGTTCAGCCGGGGCATGCGGGCTCCCACGCGTGAGCACATGGACCGGCGCGGGCGCAAGCCCCGCCTCGGAAACCGAGAGCACCACCTTGCCGTGCCGAGAAGGCGGCCGCAGGGCGAGGAGTTCCGTGCGGGCTGTCGTCCACTGCTGCGCTGCGTCGACGCGTCCCATGGAAGCGATCGAGTCACTGGTGTTCGCCGGACCAACCCCGGTGGCGGCGCAGAGCACCTCATCAGGCGTGAGCACGCGTTGGTGGAACCGGACCTCGTCGATCTGCCCGCTGAACGGGCCACCCCCGGGGAGCATGCCGCCGATCACGAGTTGACGCGGCGAGTCGAGCCTGCGCGTGCTGCCGGTCGCGCGATCGACCTCGACGCCATCGAGGTAGAGCACGACCGTGCCGCTGGCGCGCTCACGCGTGAGCGCGAGGTGGTGCCACTGGCCGTCGTGGTGGCCGGGCGAGCTGTTGAGGAAGGTCTCCGGATTGCCGACGCCCGCGGCGACGATGCCGTTGCCGATGATCGAGATGCCGAAGTCATCCACGATGCCCGGGACCTCACCATCGACGATGCCAGAGCCCAGGAACCAGCGCGGGTCGCCGTCATCACCGGCAGCGACACGGTCGGTACGAAACCATGTGGAGATCGTGAAGTCGTCCGCGACCGGACGGTCGAGCAGCAGGCGATCGTCACCGCCATCGAACGAGCCCCCGAGTCCGAAGCGGCCTCGCTCACCCCAGCGCAGGTCCTTGACCTTCGCTACGGGGCCCGGCACGGTCGAGCGAAGCACGGCGCGATCCGCCTCCGGCGCGGTGGCCTCGGTCTCGAACGCATAGTGCGCCACGAGGCCGTCGGACGGGGCACGATCCGGCGCAGTGCCCGATGAACCGTTCGCCGGCGGCAAGATGCCGGCGGCGGCTTCGATCGCCAGCAGCGACTCGACCAGCGACGAGCGGCGCTCGCGGAAGGCGATGCGCTCGGCTTCGAGGTCGCGGCATCCGAACTCCGGGTCGATCGAGCGCGTGATGTTGCGGGACTCGATGCTGTTGCCGGCATGCGACTTGTATGGGCGCACACCCGCGAAGAAGGCGCTGAAGGCGTAGTAGTCGCGCTGCGGGATCGGATCGCCCTTGTGGTCGTGGCAGCGAGCGCAGCCGAGCCCGACGCCGAGCATGGTGCGCGCGGTGACATCGACGATGCCATCCATGTCGTCGGCGAGGGCCTGCTTGAGGTCGGGTACTTCATCGTCCCACATCCCGAGCCGGTAGTAGCCCGTGGCGACCATCGTGGAGAAGTCACGGTCAGGCAGTTCGTCGCCGGCCAGTTGCTCGATGATGAAGCGGTCGTAGGGCTTGTCCTGGTTCATCGCGCCGATGACCCAGTCTCGGTAGCGCCAGGTTCCGGGCTTGTCGCCGTCGCGCTCGAAGCCGTTCGTATCCGCGTACCGCACCAGGTCGAGCCAGTGGCGGCCCCATCGTTCCCCGTAGTGGGGGCTCGCCAAGAGCCGCTCGATCACGCGCTCCCATGCCTGGGGATCCGCGTCGGCGAGAAACGCATCGATTTCGGCGGGCGACGGCGGCAGCCCGGTCAGGTCGTAGGTCGCCCGGCGGATGAGGGCGACACGATCGGCCTCGGGGGCGGGTACGAGTCCATCGGCCTCAAGCCGAGCGAGGATGAAGCGGTCGATGTCGTTGCGGACCCACGCGGTCTCACGCACGGCTGGCGGGGCCGCATCGGCGATGGGTCGGTATGACCACCATGCCCGGGCCTTCTCCATGTCGATCACACGCGGAGCGGCATGCCCCTCGTCCGCATGGGTGTCGCCCGGCTCCACGCCCTTCGCAGGAGTCGTGTCCGTGCCGTGGGCGAGGCAACTGGCGCAGGTGAGCGCGAAGGCGGTGACGGTGGTGATCGTCCTCACAAGGACATGGTAGGACCAACCGAGGCCGAGGCAACCGTTCGCGGCCGGATCACGAGAGCAAGCACGATGCCCGACACGATGTCCGCGACATGGTGCTCCTGCACCATCCATGTGCTGGCGATGACGGCCACGCACCAGGTCCAGAGTGCCGCGGCGCCTGCGCGACCCAGTCGCGGCGCGAAGAACATGGAGATCGCGATGATGCCCGCGACATGCATGCTCGGTGCGTAGGAGTAGAGGCCCGGGTGCGGCATGCCGGTGCGTCCCGACAGCCAGTCCCACACCGCGCCGGTCTGGGTCGTCGAGAAGGCCAGTTGCTGAGGCAGGATGATGTAGATCGTGCACGAGATGGCCGTCTGCAGCAGGATGGTGCGCCCAAGGACCGCGTAGTCGCGCCATCCCCGGCAGAAGAGCGGAAGCAACACAGCGACGAGGTCATAGCTCATGTAGATGGGACTCATCCAGTACATCGGCGCAGCCGTGCGTTCGAATGGCAGCGCGAGCTCGATGCGGTGCGTCCAGAACGACGACAGCCAGGCCGAGCCGAACCAGATGGTGGCCCAGAGCGTGACCCACCACGCACAGCAGACTGCGGGAGCTGCGCGTGGGTTCGCATCCAGCCACGCATGCCATGCGTGGGGAATCCAGCGCACGGCCGTAGCATCAGGTGATGATTCCATCGATCGCGGTCCTTGCGGCAGTGCTGTCATGTTCGGCGCACGGTACGGCAACTCCTGGGCAGACGGCGTACCCCGTCGTGATCGGCCGGTCGGCTTCGACCGATCCCGCATGGCTTGGGGTGGCGGAAGCGCTGCGTGACAAGCATGGCGTCGATGCCCCCGTGATCGAGTTCGACGAGTCGAGCGCTGCGGGCCGTACCGTCGGGGCTGCCATCGGCTGATGCTTCGTGATGCCGGGGTAGCATGCAGCATGATGCCGAGGGACTCCCAACCCCACGCGGCACACGAGCCAGGGTCCCACCGCGCGCTCGATGCAACAACCACTCCCCACAGGAGCAACGCATGAATCAACATTCCGCCGCCGTGGTGCTCTCCGTCCTCGCGTGCTGGACATGCCTTGCCTCGTGCAACGCTCCGAAACCCCGAGTGCAGCCCATCCACACTGCACCCGACGCCACCACCGCCGCCACCGCCGCCACTGCCGCCACCGCCGTCACTGCCGCCACTGCCACCACCGCCGTCGATGACCTTCACGCGCGCAGCAAGACTGAAGTGGCCGAACTGGTGAAGCACGCGAACGCCGAGATGGACGCCACACGCCGCCAGGCGGTGGCCGAACTCGAGGCCCATGTTGCCGCCGCGACTTCGGAGCCTCCGTCCAAGGCACCTCCACCAAGGAGCGAGGGTCTCGTCGTTGGCGTCATGGCTCCGGACTTCACGCTGTCCGATGCCACGGGTGCACACCCCGTCACGCTGCACTCGCTCCGCGGCAAGCCAACCGTGGTCATCTTCGGCAGCTGCACCTGCCCACCGTTCGTACGCTCGACGCGCCCCCTCGGAGCGCTCCACCAGCGCTACCGCGAACGCGTGAACTTTCTCCTGGTCTATGGACGCGAGGCGCACCCAACCGATGGCTGGGCCCTCGAGCGCAACCGCTTCACCGTGAAGCAGGCGACCAGCATGGATGAGCGCCGCGCCGCCGCTCGCGACTTCGCCGAGGAGATCGGCATCTCGATGCCGCTCGTGGTCGACACGATGGATGGTGATGCAGAGCGCCTGTACGGCTGCTTCCCGAATCGATTGGTGGTGATCGATGCAGACGGTCGCATCGCCCACATCGGTGCGCGCGGTCCTCAGTCGACACTCAACAGCGCGCGCGAGGCGCCCGGAGTGCTCGACCGGCTGCTCGGCAGCCCGTGATCACCGCGCCCATCGTGCGCGGTGAGCCGCGCGCCGCGATGCCCCGTCCAGGGTGCAGCCCCGGGCGTCCGAGAGGCGTCATCGAGGCTGCTTCGTGCCGTCCCCCTCTCTGGCCCCGACGCAGCCGGCTGTGTAGAGTCCATGCATGGTGCATCACGGAGCGCTCTTTCTGGTCATGAGCCTTGGCTTGGTCGTTGCGGCGGGGGGCGATCTCCCGGAGAGCGCACGCTTGGAGCCGTGGTTCCGGCTGATGGGACGCCTGCACCCGATCCTGGTGCACTTCCCGATCGGTCTGGTGCTCGCCGCCGCCGCCGTCGAAGCCTGGCGCTGGACCCGGCGTGAGCGCGGCCTCTCGGAGTTCACCAGCGTGGCCATGTTCCTGGCGGGGATCTCGGCCGTCGGTGCGGTGGCGACTGGTTGGATCAATGCGTGGCAGGAAGGCGAGGATGCATCGCGCACGCTGGACCTGCACAGTTGGTTGGGAACATCCATGGCTGTGGTGCTGCTGGCCGTGGCGTGGAAGACGCGCCGTCGCGCCGAGTCGCCGGCAGCCGCCGAGGCACGCTTGATGCCTGCTCGGGTGCTGACCATGGTGAGCGCCCTCGGCGTGGGTCTCGTGGGCCACTTCGGCGGTGAGCTCGTGTACGGCGATCGATATGTCGAGAAGGCCCTCTTCGCTGCCCTCGGTGTCGATGGCTCGGACGAAGAAGCGGTGCCGCCAGCCATGGCGAGCGACGCGGGCGCACATCCTGCGTCCGGAGCCGTTGCGGTCGTCTCCCGTACAGCCAAGGCCGGCAGCGTTGACTTCGCCACGCAGGTTCGCCCGATCTTCGAGTCCCGCTGCTTCGAATGCCACGGCAACGGCAAGCGCAAGGGTGGCTTGGCGGTGGACTCGGCTGCTTCGATGACCGAGGTCGACGATGACGGCGTGGCCGTGAAGGCTGGCGATCCGGACGGAAGCCTGATCGTGCAGCGCATCACCCTGCCGGCAAGCGATCCCGACTCGATGCCGCCCAAAGGCGAGCGCCTGACGGAGGCCGAGCGTGAGTTGATCAGGACCTGGATCAAGGAAGGTGGCGTGATGGATGCTGTGACGGCAGGCGTGGCCGCTGCGCCGGGAGCCGTGGAGGATTCGGCGACGGCGGTCGATGCTGATCTGGCTCGCCGAGCGGTCGAAGTCGCGAAGGCACTGCGGGCCCGTGGCGTGATCGCGCAACCGCTTGCGCAGGATGACCCTCGCCTGGACATCAACGCGAGTCTGGCCACGCCGCCCTTCGGTGACGCGGACCTGGTGCTGCTGCAGCCCGCAGCAGCAGCGATCGTCAACCTGAACCTGGCGCGCTCACAGGTGACCGATGCCGGTGTGGCCGGGCTGAAGGGGTTCGCGTTGCTGGAGTCGCTTCGTCTGGATTCGACGAATGTGGGCGATGCTGCGCTCGCATGCATACCGGCCATGCCGCGGCTGAAGGTGCTCAATGTGCACAGCACGAAAGTCAGCGACGCGGGGCTCGATGGCTTGAAGCAGGCTCCCGCGCTGGAACGCGTGTTCGCGTGGAACAGCCAAGTCACCCCGACTGGTGCGAGTGCGCTTGCCTCGTCGCGCCCAACTCTGCGCATCAATGTGGGGCAGGAGTAGGAAGCCACTCGCACAGCAAGTCGTGTGCGTTCCGGGTCGTGAAGGGCTGAGGGGTGTCTCCGGGTGAAGGTCGATCGGACGGACGCGGATCGGAGGACTGGCGTTCGTCGGCGCCAGTGGTGTTCTGCTCCGGCGACCCCGCACCACCGACGAGCACCGCCAGGACGGCATCGAGCTGGGCGGGGCTGAGTTGGAGCCCGTGTCGACCCACGGCAAGATGCGTGATCTGCTCAGCGATCCGTGCCATGGTCACGGCTCCGTCCTGATCGGGCCCGGGTGGTTGGCCTGCCATCCGCTCGATCCGGACCGCGAGGTCATGGGCCACGCCAGGAGGGCAGCCCGCAGTCACGAGCAGCACTCGCCACGGCGCTGCTGGATCGAGCGCGGCGAGCGAAGGTGGTGCATGCATCGCAACACCGAGCGCCAAGGTCATCGCCACGAGGAGGGCCCCGCGCGCTCGACGGATCATGGCAAGGTTCCCGCGCTGGCGGCAACGGCAACCGGCTCACCGAGGAGGATCGGTCGAAGCGCCCGGTCGCAGGCGAGCCGACGCGCCCCGAGTGGCGACTCATCCGCCGGAGGTTCGTGCAGCCAGGCCCAGAGCGAGGGCAGCGCCAGTGCGGCCCAGATGCGCTCGTCGGCACTGGCATGCTCATGCCGCGACAAGCGTGATGCAGCCAGCACGGCGAGTGTGCCACGGCTCGCCAGCGTTGCATCAAGCGTGAGTTGAGTGAGTTCAGCGGGTCTGAGTCGGCTCAGGCAGCGCTCAAGGAGGTCGGGCGCCACCCCGCGCAGGAGTTCGATGGTCCAGCCTGCCTCGACGGCCGCATCGAGGGCCTGGATCGCCAGCTCAATGCCCATGCGAGCACGCGCGTGGATGGTGCCAAGCCCATCCTGAGCACGGAGCACCAGAGCCGTGAGCGTGACCGCGTCACGCGCTTCGACGGCCTGGCGCACGGCAAGCCATGGTGGTTCGTGGGCGATCTGATCGACGGCCGCGCCATGCGGGACGAGTTCGAACCGACCGAAGCTGACGATCGCCTGATCCCGATCGTGACCCACGATCCGGACGCGGCGCGGTGCGCGCGATGGAGGATCGACTGGCTGCGGCGCGATGAACGGACCCGCCACATCGACTGGATCGACAGCCGGCGGCAAGGCAGCCGGTGGGGGACCAGCGGGCCACGGCTGCCACTCGATGATGGCGTGCAAGCCGGGAGTGGTTGGTATCCACCGCACGGGCCGGAATCGCTCGGCACGGTCCGTGAGGGAGCCATGATGCACGAGCGTGTAGGCCGTGGGATCATGCCAGCGAAGAGGACCGCGATCGAGGTCGATCGACTGCAGGCACGACCGGATCGGCGAAAGGGCCTGCGAGCCGGTCGATCGCCACCGTGACACCCACTGCTGCACACGCATCGCATCGAAGGTGTCGAACATGTCATCGGGGTTGGCAAGGATCGGGGCCGAGGCGGGCCATGGCTCGGTATGCGATTGCCCCGAGAAATCGAGTGCGTGTCCGCCCCCGCGATCCCATCGCAGCGTGAGCCCCCATGGCAAGAGCGGGAAATCGAGCTCGGCTGGCATGAGTGCCGGCTCGAAGCGTTCGGCGATGGCCGTGGTGGACGCGCCGTCACTTTCGATGATCCAGTCGATGGCGACCGCCGGTTCGGGCCCGGCGCTGCACAGCCGCTCGGTGGTGGCACGCACCCGCCAGACCATGCCCGGCGGGCAGGTCCAGCCGGGTTCGATGGACGCCCGCGAACCGAAGGGGTGCGGTGCCCAAGCGAAGGCCGATCGCCGCACCACCGCGGGTTCACCGTAGGTGTACGACATCGATTGGGCCAGGTCCTGGCTGGCGCATCCGTGCGCCAGGTCCTGGACGATGAAGGCGGGCAGCAGTGCCGCTTCGACCGACAGCTTGCGAGCGACCAGTCGCGCCCCATCGCGCTCCTCATGTGCGCGCTGGAGCATGTCGCGTAGGCGCTCGGCCGCCAGGGCAGATGGGTGCGGTTCACCACCGAGCGCACACCACCAAAGCACCAAGAGAGGCGTGACCATGTCACTGCACCGAGAGGCTGATGATGGCCATGCTTGACCAGCTCGCCGATCCATTGTGATCGACGCTGCCTGCACCACCTGCGATGGCCTGGCCTGCGGCCCGTGCCACATAGGGCCGGTTGGTGAACGCGCAGTACAGGCGGTCGGGGCGGACGGTGACCGAGGCCGAGCCACTGTGCGACCCCACGCCGCTCGTGGACCAGCTGGAGTTGGCACTCAGGCTGCCCTCGACCGAGTCGTTGAAGACCTCCACGAGGGGTCCGAAGTTGCCGGAGACATCGAAGGCGTTGGCGGCTTCGTCGTAGCCGACCGATCCGGCGATTGCGAGATCCTCGATCGATGCATTGGCAAGCCCGAGCGAACTGCACGCGCCTGAGGTGGCTGCACTGGCGAAGGCAGAGCAACCCTGCCGAGCTGCCGTACTGGCGCTGATGTGCAGCGTGGCACCACCCACAGCGGCAAGGCTCAGCAAGCGGGGACACGCCGGGAACCCACCCGACCAGATCTCACGGCGTGAAGACATGTAGTGCGCGAGGCTGTAGCGCGAGAAGCTGCCCGCGGCCCACATGTTGCTGCGCCCACGCACCGTGAGGCTGGCCATGGCCAGTTCGGGCTGCGCGGTGGCGCGAGTGGACCAGACCCAGCTCACGAGTCCCTCGTGCAGGCTTCGGTCCTCGGCAAGTGGAAGCGGTGGGTCGAGGCGTGGTGGTGGCACCTTCACGATCCACTGGCCGATGCCGCATCCGCAGGGGCCCGGTCCCTCGCCGGACGAACCACCGGTCGTGCTGCCATCGCATGGCAGCTCCATGAGCGGAGGGCAGGGCGTGTAGCCGCTCGTGGCCAGCACGATGGATGAGGTCGGAACGATCGACAACAGGCAGCCAACGGCTGCGCGAGTGCATGATGGCATGTGTGGTCCCCCGAATGTGTGGCGATGGCAGGCCCGATGCCCACCGTTCGAGTCACCCTACGGCATGCACCGTGCCGCGCCGTGAAACCCGCGGAAAATTCGCTGCATGAATCGAACACCCCAGGACGGATTCGAACCGTCGACCTGCGGCTTAGAAGGCCGCTGCTCTATCCAACTGAGCTACCGGGGCCCGTGCGCACTGTAGCCGCATGGACCGATCATTCCACGGGGCACTCGATGACCCGGCACGAATCGTCGCCGGATTCGGTCTCGGCCTCGCGTGGAGGCGCAGGCAGGTCGCGAACCATCCATGATCGCGTGGCCGCCCTGGCGATGTTGCGCAGCCATCGATCACGGTTGGTGGGCGATGCCCCCAGATGCGGCGCCCCACGCACCGCGCGCAAGGGCAGCGGCACCTCGCGAGGCAGGCGTGCAGCGCCCGCCCGCAGTTCCCTTCGGCCGCACTCGATCAATCCCCAACCGGTCGGGACTTCCCATGGACGGACCATGCCGCGGGGGCAGAAGAGCACGCACCGATCAGCCAGGCGGTATCTGGGCAGCAGCCCGAACTTGATCTCGCCGTAGAGCGACTCTTCCGTACGACGGAGTTCCGCAAGCGCGGTCCGGTAGGCGGTGATGCGACTCGAGGCGAAGTCCCACTCATCCAGTCCATCGAAGAGCGACGATCCCGATCGGCGCAGGTGGGGTTCGTAGACCTTGATGCGGGTTTCCTCGAGTTCGCGGCAGCGCCGCTCGAGGCGATCGCGCTCGGCGAGCAGTTCATCCACCTTGCCGGTGTCGCGGAAGAAGTCGGCGCGCGACTGCTTGCACTCGACCGCGATCGTCATGATGGGCTCGCGTGCCGCAGCGGTGCCGTCGAAGAGCGGGGCATCGAGCTCGGGACGGTGGAAGCGGTGGTCGCGACCATCGAGCCAGCCGGCGACATCGACTCGCCAACGCGGGATCGGTGCGCTGACTTCGGTGGCGACCACTCGTGCGCCCTGGCGGATGAGCCATTCGCACGCGAGCCACTTCAGTTCCTGGTGGTCGATCGTCTCCAAGCGCTTCTTCAACGCATGCGCGGCCTCGCCGTGACGGGTTGAGCCCTCGGCACGAAGCATGGTGCAGCGCTCGCTCGATCCCACGCGCGGGATGACGACGGAGGCGTCCGTTCAGGTGCTCTGCCGCGTGATCGTCTGGTAGTACTCGCGTTCCCCGCGGCCGCGCAGCGGATAGTCCTTGCGCAGCGGGTGGGCGGGGAAGTCCTTCCAGAGCAGGATGCGTCGAAGGTCAGGGTGACCCTCGAAGCGGATGCCGAACATGTCGTAGACCTCGCGCTCGGGCCACTCCGCACCCGGCCACAGATCCACGACGCTCGGCACGGTCAAGCCAGGGTCCGGCTGGATGCCTTCGGTCGGCAGCGTCGGCTCGACATAGACCTTCAGGCGGATCCGCAGGTCATGCGCGTATGACGCCAGCAGGTAGACGACCGCGAAGCGGCCTGGCTGCGGCGCCGGGTAGTTCAGGTAATCGACGCCGACGACATCACTCAGGAAGCAGTACGCGCAGGCTGGGTCGTCGCGCAGGAAGCGCGCCACGGCATGCAGGTGCTCCTTCGGCACCACGACGGTCACCTGATCGCGGTAGTTGGCGACGAGGAAGCTGGCATTCGGGAACGCCTTCTTCAGGAGCGGCAGCGTCGGGTGGTTCGGCACGGTGGGCGCGTCGGACATGGGGCGAAAGTGTAGCCGGGCGCTGGGACGCCGGACGCAGTCCCTCCGGCGCTGGGACGCCGGACTCAACCTCTCCGGCGCTGGGACGCCGGACTCAACCTCTCCGGCGCTGGGACGCCGGACTCAATCTCTCCGGCGCTGGGACGCCGGACTCAATCTCTCCGGCGCTGGGACGCCGGACTCAATCAGTGCCGGAAGTGGCGATCACCCGTCAGGAGGCAGGTGATCCCGCGCGCAGCACAAAGATCCAGGGTGTCCTGATCGCGCTTGCTGCCGCCGGGGTGCACGATGCACCGCACGCCGGCGTCGGCCAGAAGTGCTGGGCCATCGGCGAATGGGAAGAACGCGTCGCTTGCCGCAATGGGAAGGCGCGCGGTCCCCAAGCGTGCCGATGCCTTCTCGACCGCGAGTCGGCAGCTGGCAACGCGGTCCATCTGGCCAGCCCCGGCTCCGAGCAGCGTCGTGCCGTCGGTGATGCAGACCGCATTCGACTTGAGGTGCTTGGCCACCGTGAAGGCGAACCCCGCTCCCGCCAGCATGGCTGCATCGGGAGCCGGCCCCGCCGCGTGCGTGAAGGCCGCGGGATCGATCGGCTTCGCATCGCGCTCCTGCACCAGCAGTCCGCCGGGCACGCTGCGCAGCGCCAACGCGCCCGCCAGCGCATGCCGTGTGGCACCGACCGGCAGGAGCCGCACATTCTTCCAGCGTTCACCGAGGATCTTCACCGCCTCGTCGTCAAAGCCCTCGGCCACGACGACTTCGAGGAAGCGTTCGCCCTCAGCCATCAGCTTGGCTGCCGCAGCATCCACGCGACGGCTGAACGCCACGATCCCGCCGAACGCCGCGAGCGGATCACCGCCGTACGCGCGGTCGAACGCTTCGCGTGCCGAGCCGGCAATCGAAGCCCCGCATGGATTCGTGTGCTTGATCACGGCGCAGGCCTGCGCGGCGGGATCGATGTCGACGAGGTCACGCACGAGTTCGAGCGCGGCCGCAGCATCGAGCAGGTTGTTGTAGGAGAGCGGCTTGCCGTGCAGGAGGGGAGCGCCAACCACGCTTGCCTCACGCGGGTCGGGATCGCGGTAGACCGCGGCGCGCTGGTGCGGGTTCTCGCCGTAGCGCAACTCTTCGCAGCGGACCCAGCGGCCCTCGAGGACCGGCGGGAAGTCCGTGTCTTGCGTGCGGCCGAACCACGCGCTGATGGCCGTGTCATAGGCGGCCGTCGCTCGGAACGCCTCGCGGGCCAGCGTGCGTCGCAGGTCCAGCGTGGTGCAGCCGTCGTGCGCGGCGAGTTCGTTGGCGACGGCGTCGTACTGCGAGGGGTCCGTCACGACCGCCACGAAGCCGTGGTTCTTTGCCGCGCTGCGCAGCATGCTTGGCCCGCCGATGTCGATGTTCTCGATCGCCTCGCGGTCCGTGCAGCCCGGGCGGCGCACCGTGGCCTCGAACGGGTAGAGGTTGACGCAGACCAGATCGATCGGCTCGATGCCGTGCTCGGTCATGCTCGCCGCATGCGCGGGATTCGTGCGCACGCCGAGCAGGCCGCCGTGCACGCGCGGGTGCAGCGTCTTCACGCGGCCATCGAGCATTTCCGGGAAGCCCGTCAGGTCATCGATCGAGCGGACCTTCAGGCCCGCTGCGATGAGTGCGGCGGCCGTGCCGCCTGTGGAGACGAGTTCCACGCCTCGCGCCGCAAGCGCCTTGGCGAAGGGGACCAGGTCCCGCTTGTCACTCACGCTCAGGAGCGCTCGGGTGACGCGTACATGATCGACCACAGGGGCGTCGATGGAAGCGAGACTGGCCATGCGATTGGGTCCTTGGGTTCAGGGTTCACCGGCATCGTCGTCGGCGGGTTCGTCGCTGCCTTCGCCTTCGGCCTCGGTGGGCTCAGCCGAGGGCTTCGATGCCGGAATGATCTTGAGGCTGGAGGGCTTGGGCTTCGCGCCCAGCGGCTCGAGCAGTTGCACGCGGCCGTCGGAGGCGACGATCAGCAGGTTGCCGTCGTTGCCCGCACCGATGGTGAGGTCGTGGGCCCCGCCCATGGGCAAGGTCGCGACCAGTCCGCCGCGCGAGAGTTCGAGCAGTCGCATCGTGCGGGTTGCACTGTCCACGACCACGATGTTCGGACCGATCGCACCGGCGATCGTGCCGGGTGCCTCGGCGGCCCAGCGCCGCACGCCGTCCATGTTGCCCTTGGAATCGGTCGCCAGGCAGACGAGGCCTTCTGAAGGGATCTGCACCAGCAGGGCATCACCGAAGAGCGAGAGATCGCCGGTGATCGCGCTTTCGGTGAAGTACTTCCAGCGCGTCTTGCCGCTTTGCCGGTCGAGGCAGTACACCGACTGATCGGTGCTGGCGGCGTAGATGCCAGCCGTGTCTTCGGCGAGACGGCCGAAGACCGGGCCGATGTTGCGCCGCCAGAGCATGCGCGCGTCGTCCTTGATGAAGCCTGCGACCTCGCCGCTGGTGCCGGCGGCCACGATCTCGTTGCCCACGACCTGCGGGGTCCCTCGGATCGCGCCGTTCACGAGGCCCTGATGGTGGATGACGCCAAGCAGGGCGTGGAACCACACCACGCGGCCCGATGCACAGGCGAAGATCAGGTACGGCCAGGCCACGGCACAATCGGCGCTCAGGTACTCCTTCGATGGCTTGCGGCTGATGAGTCCGCCGGTCGTGCCGTCGAGCTGGATGAACTCACTGTCGATCACCACGAACACGCGGTCGCGGCCATCGAGGCGGCCACGATGGACGCCCAACACGCGGTCTTGCGGACCGACGACTTCGCTGCGCCAGATCACGGCACCGTCCTGCAGCGAGAGCCGGCTCAATCCGCCGAGCGAGTCGAGCACGAAGGCACTGTCGCCGCGCATCCAGCCGCGCAGGGCGGTGGTCCCCTCGGTCATGATGAGGCGCTGCTGCCACAGGTGGCGCACGCCCATCTGCTCGATGGCGGTGGGGCCGAGCACCAGGCTCTTCTCAAGGCGCTCGCGCATCTCCTG
Organism: Planctomycetota bacterium; assembly: GCA_016873115.1. GTDB lineage: Bacteria > Planctomycetota > Phycisphaerae > Phycisphaerales > SM1A02 > SYIB01. The sequence goes on from VGYB01000006.1 coordinate 63,450, forward strand.
AGCGGTCGGGGTCTGGGCCACGACGGGGCTGGCGATGGCGGCCGCGAGGACGGCGGAGAGAGCGGCGGTGAGCAAGGTCTTCATGGGGTTCCGTGGGGGAAGTCAGCACTATATCGGTTGGAGGGCTTGGCCCGGCCTTGCGTCCCATTACGCTTGGCCCCGTGCGTGCGATCTGGATTCTGGGCATGGCTGCCATCATCGCCCCGGCGTTCCCGGGCCCCGCTGTGGCGTCCGATTCCTCGGCACCCGCACAGGTCGTGCCCCAGGCATCGTGGTGGGACCGGACCGAGGGCACCGTCCGCCCCAGCCGCTTCTACGCCATCCGCAGCGACCTCGACCGAACGGTCACGGCCAGATACGCCGCGCTCCTGGACACGATGTACGGCGAATACACGAGCCGGCTCGAGCACCTGCCCCGGCGCCAGCCCGATGTGCTGGCCGTCTACATGTTCGCGCGCCAGCAGGACTACCTGAACACGCTGCGCTCTCGCTTTGGCATCGACGGGACCGGCTCGGGTGGCATGTTCTTCGTGAGCCCCAACGGTGCGGGGCTGGCGTTCTTCACCGAGCGCGTGCCCGAGGAGCAGGTGCGCCACACGATCCAGCATGAGGGCTTCCACCAGGTCGCATGGTCCTTCTTCGTCAACGACCTGCCGATCTGGGTGAACGAGGGCATGGCCGAGTTCTTCGGGATGGCCGAGGTGCTCGATGGAGATGTCGTGATCGGCCAGGTCGATGCCACCGCGTTGCGTTCGATCCAAGAAGCCATCAAGGCCGGCAAGCATCTGCCCCTGGCATCGATGCTGAACATGTCGCATGAGGCGTGGGGCGCCAATGTGCGTGGCGGCGATGCGCGGTTGCAGTACGACCAGGCGTGGTCGATGATCCAGTTCCTCGCGTACGGCGAGGGTGGGAAGTACCAGCGGAACTTCAACCAGTACCTCCAGCACCTCAACGCCGGCGTGCCGAGCCTGCGAGCCTTCGGCCTTGCCTTCGGTGCGACGGATCAGTCGATGGTGGATGCCTTCGAGGCGAAGTGGAAGGCGTTCGTGCAGGGGCTGCAGGCCTCGAGCTTCACGAGCGCGATGAAGAGCGCATCATTCATGGCAGCCGGCGTGCAGTTCCTGCGCGGCAAGGGGATCATGCCGGCGAGCGTCGATGAGCTGCGCACGGCGCTGGTCGAGCATGGCTTCGAGCAGCGGATCCGCACCCACGGCGGTGAGTTCGCGATCAAGGCCACGGCCCCGATGCTCTGGTCGATCCCCGACGATCCGCAGACCAAGGATGCCGCCTGGACCGCCAGCAAGGGCAAGGCCAAGAAGCGGAAGAAGCCCAAGGGTGCGCAGGACTGGGACGATGGCCCGCCGCCCTTGGATCTACGCACCAAGGGCCTGCGCCCGAACGAGTTGCTCGTGACCTGGACCCAGGATGAGCGGGGCGAGTGGCAGCCGCGCCTCGACGCCGTGAAGCCCTGACTCCCGCCTCGAGTCGTAGACTCACGCCATGCATCCTGGCGCACGCCTGCGTGAACTCATGTCCAAGGGAACGGTGGTCGCACCCGGTGCGTTCAACGCACTCGTGGCGCACAGCGTCCGGAAGGCGGGCTTCGAGGCGTGCTACATCTCGGGCGGTGCCACGGCCAATGTGGCCGGCTACCCCGACATCGGCCTCATCACGCTCAGCGAGATGTGCCGCACGATCCGCGAGATCGCCGATGCGAGCCGCCTGCCGGTGATCGCCGACGCCGACACCGGCTACGGCGAGGTCGAGTGCGCGGTGCGCACGGTGGTTGACTACGAGCGTGCCGGCGCGGCCGCGCTGCATGTCGAGGACCAGGTCTTCCCCAAGCGCTGCGGCCACCTTGACGGCAAGGAGGTCGTGCCCGCGCAATCGATGGCCGACAAGGTCGCCGCCATGGCGAAAGCCCGGCGCAGCGCCGACTTCGTCATCATTGCGCGCACCGACGCGCGGGCGATGGAAGGGATCGAGGGCACGATCCGTCGTGCGAATCTCTACCGCGAAGCAGGCGCCGATGTGATCTTCCCCGAGGGGCTTGCCGATGCGGCCGAGTTCGCGCACTTCGCCAAGGCCTCGCCGGGACGGTCGCTGGCGAACATGACCGAGTTCGGCATGACCGCGCACATCAGCGCGGCGCAGTTTGGCGCGATGGGCTACTCGATCGTCATCTACCCGCTGAGCGTGATGCGCATGGCCATGAAGGCGGTCGAGGATGGTCTCGCGCACCTGAAGGCGCACGGCTCGATGGAAGCCATGCTGCCGCGCATGCAGCATCGGAGCGAGCTCTACGGCCTGCTCGGCTACCGACCCGGGGTGCAGTGGGATTTCCCGGGCGAGTGAGCCCTGCGCACGGGTAGCCTGCGCACATGACCATCAACCGACGCTCGTTCATCGCTGCCACCGCGGCCACCGTCGCGGCTCCGTCGTTTCTCGCTCCTCGCGCACTCGGTGACGATCCGCTGCCGCCGCCCATCGGCTCGGGCTCGCAGCGCTACGCGGTCAATCACTCGTTCCTCTCGCCGCTGCAGGGCACCTCGTGGGGCGACACGCACGGCGTGGCGCAGGATGCAGCGGGGCGGATCTATCTGGCGCACACCGTCGGCGGCGGGAGCGAGAAGCCGCTGGCTGTCTGCGTGTACGAGGCCGACGGGCGCGCGATCGGCGGTTGGGGCACGGACTTCGCCGGCGGCGCGCATGGTCTTGACCTGCGCAAGGAAGGCGACCAGGAGTTCCTCTATCACTGCGACACGCGCCGGCGCTGCGTGGTGAAGACCGCGCTCGATGGCACCGTGGTATGGACCGCGACCTGCCCGATGCAGAGCGGCGTGTACGGCTCGGCTTCGGA
>VGYB01000007.1 GCA_016873115.1 Planctomycetota bacterium
CACGCGGAATCCCGTTCCGCGTGCCGAGCGTCCCGACGATGCCCTCGGGACGAAGGCACGCGGAATCCCGTTTCGCGTGCCGAGCGTCCCGACGATGCCCTCGGGACGAAGGCACGCGGAATCCCGTTTCGCGTGCCGAGCGTCCCGACGATGCCCTCGGGACGAAGGCACGCGGAATCCCGTTTCGCGTGCCGAGCGTCCCGACGATGTCAGTGGTTGAAGACCGGATGCTCACCCGACTCGAGGTACGTGTACCCCGACAGGCCGGCATCGTAGGCGCGGATGTACGCCTGGCTCTCGGCGGCGCTCATGCGCTTGTCGCGCACGGCGATCTCGCACTCGCGGCGGATCGCCGCGCTCAGGTCGTTCACGTTGTACTGCACATAGCTCAGCACCTCGCGCACGGTGTCGCCGTGCACGACCTCGTCGATCCACCAGTCGCCATCGTCATCGAGGCGAACATGCGCGACATGGGTGTCGCCGAAGAGGTTGTGGAGGTCGCCCAGGGTTTCCTGGTACGCGCCACAGAGGAAGACGCCGATGAAGTAATCCTGGCCTTCCTGGAAGTCGTGCAGTTCGACCCACTTCTTCACATCGTGGTCGTCGCAGAAGCGATCGATCTTGCCGTCCGAGTCGCAGGTGATGTCGGCCAGCGTGGCCTTGCGGGTGGGCTTCTCGCCGAGCCGGTGGATCGGCATGATCGGGAAGAGTTGCTTGATCGCCCAGATGTCGGGCAGGCTCTGGAAGATCGAGAGGTTGCAGAAATAGATGTCCGCCATGTCCCCTTCGATGTCGTCGAGTTCCTCCGGAACCTCGTCGGTGTCCATCTCGCGGACGCGATCGCGGATCTTGGCGCAGGTCGCCAAGAAGAGCCGGTCAAGCATGGCGCGGTGTTCCAGACTGAGGTGGCCGACGCTGAAGAGCCGGACCCCCTCGTCGCGTGCCTCAAGCGCATCGTGGTACTGCTCGACGAGGCGCCGTTCGCTCACCGACCTGTAGGTCTCCCACAATTCGGTGATCGGCCGCGGCAGTTCCTCCCCTGTCGGCGGGGCCAGCAAGGCGGCTGGTGCCACGACGCGGTCGGGACGATTGGCCCCGAGCGCATCGAACACCAGCACCGACTGCTGCGCGACCATGGCGCGACCAGACTCAGTCACGATCGTCGGGTGGGGCACGCCCTCCTCGTCGCAGACCGACATGATCTTGTAGACGACCGTGCTGGCATACTCGGGCAGCGTGTAGTTCATCGAGAACTCGAAACTGGTCTGGCTGCCGTCGTAGTCGATGCCCAAGCCGCCGCCGACATCGAGGTACTTCATGCCGGCACCCATGCGCACGAGTTGCGAGTAGATGCGCGCCAGTTCGTTGACGCCCGAGGTCACCTGGCGGATGTCGTGGATCTGGCTGCCCATGTGGCAGTGCAGGAGTTGCAGGCAATCCTGCATGCCGCGGGCCTTCAGGAACTCGAAGACCTCAAGCACCTCGGTCAGCGACAGGCCGAACTTGGCCTTTGACCCGCTCGAGTGCCGCCAGCGGCCAGCGCCCGGAGTGCTCAGATTCACGCGAACGCCGATCTGCGGGCGCACGCCCAGGCGCTGCGCGTGCGAGGCGATCAGATGGAGTTCCGTCAGGTTCTCGATGACCGGGATGATGTTGCGGCCGAGCTTGGCCGCGAGCGTGACGAACTCGATGTAGCGGTCTTCCTTGAAGCCGTTGCAGATGATCAGGCGCTCGGGACTGTCCGCGGTCATGCCCATGACCGCCAGCAGCTCGGGCTTGCTGCCGACCTCGAGGCCGAATCCCAGCGGAACGCCGTACTTGCGGACTTCCTCGACGACGCGACGCTGCTGGTTGACCTTGATCGGGTAGACGCCACAGTAGTCCCCCGTGAAGCCGTTCTCCGTGATCGCCGAGTCGAATGCCTCGCGCAGGTCGCGCAGCCTGCGCTCCAGCAGGTCACTGAAGTGGATGAGGACGGGCGTCTTCAGGCCACGCTCGCGCATGCCCTGAACGACCTCGAAGAGATCGATCTCGGCGCCGGGCGTGCGGCTGGGGCGCACGACCACATTGCCGGATGGATTGATGTCGAAGAAGCCCTTGCCCCAGAGCCTGATCTGGTAGGCGTCGGCGCTGTCATCGATGGTCCAGCCCGGGGATCCGGTGCGGGCAGGACGCGAGGCGGGCGGGTTCGACGCGTGGTCGGGCTGGATTTGGGTCATCGAGTTGGTGTCGGAGTGCGAACCACCGCCGAGTGGCGTTGGGGAGTCGCGAAGTGTAACTCCTATCGAGGAACCTCCAAGGGCTTCGGACCGGGATTGGCATGCTCCCGGGCTCATCACTCGGAGCCCGACGGTGCGCTGCCGGCCCAGCGAGCGGGCTCGACCGACCCCGGCTGCTGCATGAGGAGCGCCATCATGCTCATGGCCGTACCGAAGTTGGCGCTGCGAGGGAAGACCCGGTCGTTCCATGTGCCCTCTGCAGAGCGGGTGCGGAAGAGCAGTTCGTTGAAGGTCGCCCAGTGCTTCGACCGGCGGTCCTCCGGCAGCAAGGCGATGGCCTGTGCCGCGTAGTAGTGGGCGTAGTAGAAGTAGTACGGTGCCACCCCGTACGGCGCCACATGCGTGCCCGTCTTGGCTCGCCTGACCTCGAGCGCGTCCCAGTGAGCGCAGAAGGCCTCGATCGCACGCTCGAGCCCCTCCGTCGAACCACGGCCTGCCAGCGTCATGGCGACCTCGGCTGCGCACATGCGGCCGACGGCTCCCGGGATCTGGTCGGCCGTGTCCTTCACGCCCGTGCCGCCGGAGTAGTCCACATAGCCGCTGCCCTTCGCGGTCGATCCAGTGAGTGCCTTCAGTGCCCGATCGATCACCGCCGGATCCACGGCGTAGCCCTGGGCCTTGGCGGCGAAGAGCGTCTCGAGGCACGGCGCCGTCATGAAGGGGCTCGCCGGGCACGGGGTGTCTCGACCGGGCGCGCGTGAATAGGTCCAGCCCCCGACCTTGGGGATCTCGAGCTTGGCGAGCGCAACGAGGTACCACTCCGTCGCTGCCTTGACCTGGTCCTTCATCGCCTCGGGAACGGCGCCGGCACGCTGCGCAGCCAGCAGGAAGCGTGCGCCGTAGCACATGCCCCACCCGCGCACGTCGTAGCCGCCGTCGTAGTCATCCGGGCTCATCAAGGGGTCCTTGATCCCCTCGCAGACGAACGCGATCGCCTTCGCGATGGCGGCAACCCGCGCGGGATCATCGGCGTAGGCCGGTGCGCGCAGGAGCGCTTCGCCGCAGATGCCCGTACCGCCGATGCGGTAGCCGACCGGGATCTTGCCGCCCACGCGGTAGACGCCCTCGTACGGCCACTGCCCGGGATCTTCCTGCATCGCCACGAGCCGCTCGACCGCCGTGGCGATGATCGGCGCAAGGTCCTTGGGAACCTCGACGGGCTCACGCGGAGCACTGGGTGCAGGCGCAGGATCCGCCTTGCGTGACCTGCGCGGCGACTCCTTCTTCGCGGAGGTGGCTGGCGCGTCGGTCGGTGCCTTCGGCGCGGCATCCTGGTGCACCACGCACGCGATCGAGAGCAGGACAGGAACGAGGATGGTCATCATGCTCGCGATGCTATCCACGAGCCCGGCTATCCTCGATGCATGCTGCGCATCATTGGAGGCGAGTACCGGAGCCGCGTGCTGGCCACGCCCCGCGGCAAGGACCAGACGCGACCGATGGGTGCCCGGACCAAGGAGGCGATCTTCAACCTGCTGCGTGGCTGGTTCGAGGACGCCCAGGTGCTCGACCTCTTCGCAGGCGTGGGAACGATGGGACTGGAGGCCGTCAGCCGCGGTGCTGCGCGCGTGGTCATGGTCGAGCGCGACCGCCATGTCTTCCAACTCCTGCAGGGCAATGTGCACGCCCTGGGCTGTGGCAGCCGGGCGATCCCCGTGATGGCCGATGCGCTCGGGCCGGTCGCGATCGCGAGCGCCCCGTCACCCGTCGATGTCGTCTTCATGGATCCCCCGTTCACGATGATGCGCGAGGAGCTCGGTCTGGCCCGGGTGAAGGCGCAGCTGGCCGCATGCCTGCCGGTGATGAAGCCCAAGTCATTCCTCGTGGTGCGATCGCCGGACCAACCGGTTGCGGCGGAATGGACGATCCCCGGACTGGCCGGTCCCGAAGTGCACCACTACGGCAACGAGCAATGGGTGATGCTCTTCGCCCCGCAGGCCGGCGCCTGATGGTCGACCTCGGCGGCACATTCCCGGACAGCCTCCGCAGGCACGCGCGGTGGATGGCCCTGGCGGGAGCGCCGGCGGTCGTCATGCATCCCGATCACGAGGAGGGATCAACGACGGCGCTGCGCACGCTGCCTTGGGTGCTCTGGTTCCACGGCCGCACCGCCAACAAGGAGCTCGATCCGGGTCGCTACCTGCGGTGGCTGCGTGGAGGCATCGGTTGCGTGGCGATCGATCTGCCAGGGCACGGTGAGCGGCTCGATCCCCCGCTCCAGGCACCGGGTCGGGTCCTGGATGTGGTGCGCCGTGCCGAGGCCGAAGTCGATGCGATCGTCGGCAGTGTGCGGTCGCTCGACGGATTCGACCCTGGTCGCGTGGGGATCGGCGGCATGAGCGCCGGCGGCATGGTGTCGATGGTCAGGCTGTGCAGGGCGCACGCCTTCATGGGGGTGCTCCTTGAGAGCACGACCGGTGACTGGAGTGCGCATGGAGCCGGTGCGGACTGTCCCGTGGATCTGGTGCGTGCGCTGAATCCCATCGATCATCTTGCAGCCTGGCGGGAAATCCCTGTGCTGGCGATCCACTCGGAACTGGACCAGTGGGTGCCGATCGACGGACAGCGTCGATTCCTCGATGCCTTGCGCTCGCGTGCAGCACACCCGGAACAGATCGAATTGCTGGCGTTCGAGTCGACCGGCGCAACCTTCGAGCACGCAGGGTTCGGCCGACTGGGGGCCGTCGCCAAGGATGCAGGAACGGCGTTCTGGCTGCGGACCTTCGGCACCAAGCCGCACCGCTGAGGCAGCGCGTCAGGGCTTCGAGGGGTTCGCCGACTTCGCCGCCGCCTTGCGTGCAGCGAACCCGACCGGGTTCTCGCCAAGCCAGATGGCATCGCCCGCGCCGCTCGCCACGACCTGCTTGACGAAGTCCTGGAACTGGCGATCGAACTCGCGCTCGTCGACCTTGAAGTACTGGCTCAGGACCAGCCGACCGGGCATCAGGCGTGAACGACGCGCGAGCCCCATGCGATCGGCCATGCGGCCGTTCGCGGCATCATCGATGAGCTGGCGGAAGGCGGCGCGGTATCGCCCGCCCTCGCCTTCGTTGAGGAAGTGCATGAGTGCCCACACTTGCGCGTAGTAGCTCAGCAGTGAGTCCCGGCCATCGCCGAGGAAGGACTGCGGGGTCCCTCCCACGAGCTGGCCGAGGGAGACCATGCGACCTTCACGCACCACGCTGCGCAGTTCGCTGAAGCGCTCGAGGTTGCGCCACGGCAGGAACTCGATCGTGGTGCGATCGTTGCGCATGCGATGGCCTTCCATGAAGGTGGCCAGTCCCTCCTCCATCCACGGCGGCAACTGCTCGACGAAGGTCGACTGCGTGTACTGGTGCCATCCCTCGTGCGCGACGATGAAGAGCGTGTCGACGGGCCCGATGTCATAGAGCACCGCGCGGCCCTCGATCGTGTACCCGCCGCGCCCCATGCCGAGGTAGAGCTCTGCACTCTCGCGCAGCGCCTCGCGGGTGTACTGCTCCCACTGCGATCGCTTGCCGAAGATGTAGGTATCGATGGGTCGTCGCGGCTCGGGCAGCGGCCCGAGCGCAGTGCGGTACTGCTGCATGGCCTGCCACGCGAAGCGCGGCAGCGTGTCGGCGAGCCACCGATCGCGAACGACGATGTGGATCGAGAGCCCCGGAAGGCGCACGATGCTGCCCTGAGCGCCACCGAAGACCCACGGCTCGATGGTGGGTTGCGGCATCGCCGACAGGACGGCAGCCTCGGGTCCAACGGCGCCGGGCGTCGCCTGGGCGGCCGGAGACGATCCGGGCACCGTGGTGCACGCGGTGATCGGGAGCACGATGAGCAACGATGCCGCTGCACAGGTCCGAACGCCCGCACGAAGGCAGGTCCACAGGACCGGCATCCATCGTGCACCTGCGTTCATGCCTGCGCTCCCAGCGCAACGAGTGCGCTGCGTGCTGCATCCAGATCCGACTGCGCCTGCGCGCACTTCGCGCGGGTCTCCTCGACGACCGCTGGCGGGGCTTTGGCCAGGTAGCCGGCATTGCCGAGCTTGGCCTCGAAGCCGGCGATCGCCCGCTCACGCTCCGCGATGAGCTTGGACAGGCGCTCGCGCTCGGCACCGGCGTCGACGGCGTCGACCACATTCGTCAGCCAGAGCTCCTCGCCCTCGTGCGCCAGCGCCAGGGCACCGGCAGGACGGCTGCCCGACATCAGCTCGACGCGGTCCAGGCCTGCCAGCGTCTGCACGATGCCCTCGCCGGCCTTGATGGTGGCCATTGCGGAGGCGGCCGCATGCAGCGTGATGCGACGCTTGGGGTCGACCTTGCGCTCACCGCGCAGATTGCGGATCGCCAGGACCAACGCCTGCACCCTCGCCATGTCATGGAGCGCACGCTCATCGGCGAGCGCTGCATCAGGACGCGGCCACGACGCCATGGTGCAGAGGGCGCTCGGTGGGAGCACCAGCCCGCGCACACCGGGAGCGCCGGCCTGCTGCACGGCAGGCCACAGCGTCTCGGTGACGAACGGCATCACCGGGTGCATCAGGCGCAAGAGGCCGTCGAGCACGGTCCGCAGGCACTGCTGCTGGAGCGGGTCGGTCTTGACGGTCGGCTTGATGGACTCGAGGTACCAGTCGCAGAAGTCGCGCCAGACGATGTCATAGAGCGCATCGCCCACCTCGTTGAACCGGTAGTCGGCGATCGAGGCATCGATCGACGCCACGGCCTGGGCAAGCCGGGCCAGCATCCATCGATCGGCCATGGACGCGGGCGCTGCCGTGGTGAGCCCGGTCGGGCGGCCCTCCGGCAGGTTGGCCAGCGCAAATCGGGTGGCGTTCCAAACCTTGTTCGCGAAGTTGCGGCCGGTGTCGAAGCGCGTGCTGGTGTTGCGGGCCAGCGGCTGGTCATCACCGGGTTCGGCGCTACCGGTCGCGGCGCCGTACGCGCTCACCATGCGCTTGCCCGGTGCCTTCGGGCTCTCCTGGACGGGTGAAGCCACCGTGTGACCGCTCTGGGTCACGATGGTCTTGGGCGTGAACGACTCGCCCGTGTGCGCGCAGACCATGTCGACCGGGAGCCTGACATCCTGGGTGGAGGTCGACATCTGCACGAGCGTGAAGCGCAGCGCATCGGCACCGTGACTGTGGATCACATCGCGCGGATCGAGGCCGTTGCCGAGACTCTTGGACATCTTCTGGCCGAAGCCGTCCTGCACGACGCTGTGGATGAAGACATGGCGGAACGGCACGCGGCCGCCGAGGAAGTAGCGATTGAACATCACCATGCGGCTGACCCACAGCGTGATGATCTCGCGTGCCGTGCTCAAGACCGCGCTTGGGTTGAACTCCTCGAGCAGCCCAGCCATGTCGAAGGCAGCCGGATTGGGCCAGCCGAGCGTGGACAGCGGCCAGAGCGCGCTCGAGAACCAGGTGTCGAGCACATCGGGATCGCGCACGAACCCATGGCGTTCAAGGGCCGCGCCCGCCGCATCGGTGAGCGTGCAGGCGTGCAGGTCGAACGCTCCCGAGGTCGCTTCGTGCGCGAAGACCTGGGTGCCATTCGACACCCGGACGATGGCGAGGGACGCCTCGGCGGTCGCTTGCCGAAGGTGTCCTGCACCGTGCGCAGCGAGGTCGATGCCGCCAGCGGCACCCTCGACGCGCTTGGTCCAGACCGGAATGCGATGCCCCCACCACAGTTGGCGACTGATGCACCAATCGCGAAGGTTCTCGTGCCACTGCTGGAAGGTCTTGGCATAGCGCGCCGGGAAGAACCGCAGTTCGCCGTCACCCTCTGCACCGGAGCGGGGGGCGATGTCCCTGGGCCAGGTGCCGTCGACCTGGTCGGGTGCCATCGCGCGCAAGGCAGCGCCGCGGAGCCGATCATCGGTCACCCGCACATACCACTGATCGCTCAGGTACGGCTCGACCGGCACATGGCTCCGGTACGAGTGGCCGACGCTGTGGCGGTACGGGCGGGCCTCCTCGAGCAGTCCCTTGGCCTTGAACCATGCCACGATCGCGGTGCGCGCGGCTTCGCGTGACATGCCCACGAAGGCCCGGGCCTCGTCGCCGACATCACTCCAGCCATGCCTGTCGCTGATGGATCCATCGGGCGCCATCACATTGATCGCGGCGAGGCCATGGCGTTGGCCGATCTCCCAGTCGTTGGCGTCGTGCGCGGGGGTCACCTTCAGGAAGCCGGTGGCGAACTGTGCCTTGGGATCGGACGGATCGCCGCCCATCGAAACCGGCATGACCACATAGTCGTCCTCGACGATCGGGATCTCGCGACCCACGATCGGCAGGCGGAGCCGCTTGCCACGCAGCGCAGCGGCGCGCGGATCACGCGGATGCACAGCCACGGCCGTATCGCCGAGCATGGTCTCGGGTCGCGTGGTGGCCACGGTGACATGGCCAGACCCGTCAGTCAGCGGATAGCGCAGGTACCAGAAGTGGCCATCCACCTCGTGCATCTCGACCTCATCGTCGGCCAGGGCGGTCTGCGAGACCGGATCCCAGTTGACCAGGCGCTTGCCGCGGTCGATGAGGCCATCGCAGAAGAGCCGGAAGAACGCCTCGCGCACCGCCGTGGCGCAAACAGGATCCATCGTGAATCGCGTGCGCTCGACATCACAGCTCGATCCCATCGCCTTGAGCTGCGACAGGATGACGGCTTCGTACTCGTCCTTCCACTCCTGCACCTTCTGGATGAAGGCCTCGCGCGTGAAGTCCGTGCGACGCTTGCCCTGCATGAGCAGGCGCTTCTCGACGACCATCTGCGTGGCGATGCCAGCGTGGTCGGTGCCCGGCATCCACAGGGTCTCGTAGCCCCGCATGCGGTGCACGCGCGCCAGGACATCCTGCAGCGTGTTGTTGAGGGCGTGGCCCAGATGCAGCGCCGCCGTGACATTGGGCGGTGGGATGAAGATCGAGTACGGCGCACGGCCCGTCCCGGCCGCGGCATGAAAGCAGTGGGCCGACTCCCAACGCTGCGTGATCGCCGCCTCGTGCTCCCGCGGGGAGTAGGATTTGGCCAAGGCTGCGGACATCGATGCGGGAGCGCCCTGAGACATGAGCCAAGGATCATATCCACGCCCTTCTTCGCTCCTTCGACGGGACTCCCCGTGGCGCGCCGTGCGGCGGGGCTGCATGATCGCCTGCGCGCTCATGGCCAGCGGACTCCCTGGCTGCGACCGTCCGGCGCCGCCCAGCCAGGCCCGGGTGGATGTACCTGCCTCGGCTGCCGCCATCGAGACCTACCTTCGGGAAGGCCTTCCCGACGAGGCGCTGCGCATTGCGGATCGGCTTCGCGAACTCGAACCAGACAGCGCACTCGCCGCTGAGTTGCAGGCCCGCGCACTGCTCATGGCGGCGACGCACGATGCGGAGCGTGGGCTCGACCCCCTGCCACGGCGCCGGCTGGCGCTCGACCGCTACGCCGAAGCCTGTGCACTGGCCCCGCGTGAAGTCGGACTCTGGCGATCGCAGGGTGTGGCCGCCGACATGGCCGGCGACACGGTGCAAGCCATCCGCTGCTACCAGACCGCCGCCGGGCTCGACCCGTCATCGATGCAGGATCGGCTGCTGCTGGGCCTGGCTTACCTGCGACAACGGGAGTTCGAGGAAGCCCGTCGCGCGTTGGACGATGCCCAGCGACTCGCGCCCGACTCCCCGTGGCCGATCTCGGCGCAAGCGAGCCTGCGCGGTGAGCTTGGCGCGTTCGATGAGGCGATCACCCTCGCTCGACAGGCCGTGTCCATCGCGCCGACCGAGACGGGATTGTCCGTCAATCTGGGGAAGGTGCTCCGGCAATCCGGTGCGCCTGGCCAGGCCGTCGATGTCTTGATGGCCCTGGCTCCCGAGCAGCGACTGAAGCGAGGTGCCACCGAGGAGCTCGCGCTGTCGCTTCTCGATCTCCAGCGGGTCGCCGATGCGGCGCGTGCGTGGAATGACTTCGCCTTGGCCTCACCCAACGACGCGCTGGCTGCCGCCGAGGCCGGGCGCCTCTGGCTCCGGGCCGGTGATCGTGCGCGTGCTCGAGCGTGCGTGGACCTCGCTCGCGTGGCACAACCAGATGGCAGGATCGCGAACGATCTTCAGCGTCTTCTCGATGAGGGCACGGGCGCGCCGTGACCCGACAGGTCGGGACCGGCGGTCGGCGAGCCTCGTTCACTGCAACGCGCGGCCGCCATCCACCCTGACGATCGTCCCGGTGGTGTACCGCGCGTCCAGCGCCAACCAGCAGACGGCGCCGGCTGCATCGTCGGGGGTGCCAGCACGCGCGAGCGGGATGCGGGCCTCGTACCGGGCACGCTCGGCAGGATCGGCCTTCTGGTCCCACTCCACCACACCGGGTGCGACACCGTTCACACGCACCGAGGGTGCAAGTTCGATCGCGAGCGCATCGACGAGCCCCGCGAGTGCTGCCTTGCCCGTGAGGTAGACGGCTTGACCGGCGCGCGGGCGACCCATGGCATGGATGTCGAGCATGGCGACGACCGACGCATCGCCATGCTCATCGTGAGCACGGCGCAAGGCAGGGACGAGCGCCTGCGTCAGGAGCAGCGGCGCGGTGGCGTGGACGGCGAGCGACGACTCGATCGCTGCCCGTTCGATCGACCCGATCGGACTGGACTCGTAGGAACTTGCGTTGTGCACGATCGTGCGAACGACTGGCCCGGCTGCCTCACGCACAGCCGCGATGCCCCGGTCGGTCGTGACGTCGGCACACAGGGCCGTGATCGAGCCGTCGCCGCAGGCGATCGATCCGAAGGACCGCGCCCGAGCCGGGTCGCGCGTGGTCACCAGCACCGTCATTCCGCGCTCGGCCAGCGCAACAGCGATCGCACGCCCAACGCGATGCGTTCCGCCGGTCACCACGGCCCGGGGCATCATCGGACGACCTCGCTCATGTGCATGCCCGGAGCATACGGCTGCGGCGTGGCCGCTCCGTACACTCCATGCATGAGCGCCCGTTGGCGACCGAAGCACCCCTTCCTCCGCCACGCGCGACGCGTCAGGCGCAGGTTCGTGCGGCGGACCGTGCTCACGGGCGTGGCTGCCGTGGCGCTCATCGTCACGGCCGTGATCTGGGAAGGCTCGCTCGTGCGCAGCATGCTCGAACGCGCCTTCTCCGAGGCTCTCGGTGGGCCCGTATCGATCGCCCGGCTGTCGTGGACGGCGCCCGATGCCATCCGGCTCGATGGCGTCACGCTGGATGCACCCGACTGGTCCGGTCCCGGTTCGCGCATCGCCTCGATGGCGAGGCTCGACGCCGACCTCGATGTACCGAGCTTGCTCATGGGCCGCGTCGTGTTCAACTCGATCGTGGCCGACGGCGTGGAGTTGACGATCGTCGAGGATCCCTCGAAGGAAGGCGCACTCAATGTTTCGGCGCTCAAGCCCCCCGTCGATCAGGGCGGTGGGCCGTCGCAGCCGGTCGAGGTCGTGCAGGCCCAGATGACCGATCTGGAGGTGCGCCGTGCCACCGTGGTCCACGGCGAACTCGAGATCGACCAGGCCCAGCGCTTCGCCGGCCTGCTCGGCCCCGATGCCCAGCGCCCGGGCTGGACGAGCTTCGATCTCCGCGTCAAGGACATGCCGACGGCGCTGTCGGGCAGCGTGAACCAGCGCAGCCGCGCCCTCGTGGCGAACCTCCAGCAGCTCGAGGCCCTGCCCACGCTGCGCACGCTGCTGCCGGCATCGCTGCGGGCGATCCTCGACCTGAACCCGGGCGGTTCCATCAGCTCGGCCAGCGTGCAGGTCGCACCACGCGTCGGCGTGACGGCGCAGGTCGTTCTGGAGGAACTCACGCTCGATCTGCCCAGCGCGTGGGTCCCAAGTGGATGGGCGCGTTTCGCCGGACTGCAGGCGATGCCCACGCTCGCCACCCCGACGGTCACCCTCGAACGAGCCGAGGTGCACTTTGCAGGGACGGCCGCATCGGTCTCCAACGGCCGAGCACGGTTCACCGTCGCCGATGGATCGGCTGCACCACTCATCCTGACCTTTGACGGGGAGCTCACGCTGCCCGAGGACGCCGAGACCGGCGGCGGCTCGCTGTCGGAAGCCTTGGAGCACGCCACCTTCGCCATCGAGGCGAAGCTCGCCACGGTCAGCTACGGCAAGCCGGGCGATCCGTCGTCGTTGCTCCTGCCGATGTCCGCCGCGCGGCTTCTGAGTTTCTTCACCCTCGAGCAGATCGATCTGGGGATCGATGCGGTCGTTGCGCGGCGCGATCCCATGGGCGAGGTCACGAGCGACACCACGATCTCGATACGCAACGGCATCGGCGCGTTCCACCTGTTCACCTACCGACTGACCGATGTGGAGGCCTCGATCGAGATCCACGCGGACCGTGCAGAGATCACCTACCTGCGTGGCGCCGGTGCCAACGGTGCTCCGGTCCAGCTCTCTGGCAGCGTCTTCCCCCTGATCGATGACCCCGGCGTGAAGCTCAGGCTCTCGACGACGGGCATCGTCGTCGACGAGCGGTTCGTCTCCGCGTTCATGCCGCGACCGCGTCGCATCTTCGAGACGCTCATGGACCGCCGGGCTTGGACGCAACTGGCCCAGGCTGGGCTCATCGACGATGGCCAAGGCACCTTCCCGCCCGGCGTGCCGCGGTGCGTCCCCGGCGGTCGCGTCTCCTTCGACCTCGCCATCGACCGTGAACCTGGAACGGGCCAGCCGGAGTTCATCACCGGGCGCGTGAACCTGCATGAGGTCGATCTGGTCCTGGGTTTCCTGCCGATTCCCATTCGTGTGCGCGAGGGTGCGGTGCAACTGGGGAAGGACTCGGTCGAGTTCCTCGGCGGCGGGCTGGCCTTCGAGGAACTCTCGTCGATCGGCCAGCCCACGCCCGCTCTGGGCCTCGTGAGCGGATCGATCGCGATCCCGCCGGGAGCGGATGTCCCGCTGCGTCCAGACCTGAAGATCGTGTGCACGGACCTCCCGATCACGCCGCTCGTGCTGGCGTGCCTTCCTCACGAGGATGGTTCACGACCGATCGATTGGCCGCGCAGCGATCGAAGCGTGGCTGCCCGCGTGCTGGCCCAGGTCGGCGCAGCGGGCCGCGTCTCGATCGATGGCCGCGTCAGCCCGGCCACCGTCCCCACGCGCGAGGTCGACTTTCGCTTCGTGGTGCGCCTGCACGACTGCACCGTCGATCCCTCCCAAGGCAGCGGAGCGCAGGTGATTCCATGGCCGCGCGGCTTCGTACTGGATCGCGTCACTGGATCGCTCGAAGGAAGCCATGACGGCCTGCGGTTCCTCGGCATCGAGGGCCGTCGGGGCGATGCTCGGTGCCTGCTGCACGGCACGGTCGGATTTGATGGCGGCCTCAATCTCGACGCACAGTGCTACGGCCTCGAGCTGGAACACTGGCTGCTCGATGCACTCGATCCAATGGTCCGGGACGGCGCACGGAACTGGTGGGACCGCCTGGTGCCGATCGTGCGCATCGATGGTGGCCTGTCGATCAGGGGTGCCGTGGCCAGCCCTTCGATCACCGCGTGGGCGCGGCCCGTCGAGGCGAGCATCCTTGCTGACGGAGCACGCACGATCTTCAGGCGGATGGATGGGCTCGCCATCTGGGACGGTGATGCACTCACCTGCACCGGGCTTCGCGGCCACAACGACGATGGCTGGTCGAGCTCATGCCTCGATCTGTCGTGGGCCGACGGCGCGATCGACGCCTCGATGGCCGCGGATGGGGTGTGGACCAACGCGCCGGCCGTCCGCCAAGCCCTGTCGCTCGTGGCACCCGAGGCACTCGGCGTCCTGGCCGAGTGCGGACTCGAGGCACGCTGCGATCTCGCTGCACGCGTGCACGGTCCCCTCTCGGATCTCTCGATCGAGGCGACGGTGCATCCTGATGTCGGCGTCGTGGGCAGCGGCGAACGCGCCGTGCCGGTGGCCTTCGATCGGGGCAGCGCTGTCCGCTTCATGAACGGGCGCATCACCGTGACTCTTGACGAGGTGCGCCTACCCGGCGGTCGGGTCCGTGTGGGAGCGGTCATCGATCCTTCCTCGCCCGATCTGATCGCGCAGGCGAGCTGCCGAGCCGAGCTCGGCGGCTGGTACCCCGGCCTCGAATCGGTCTTCGGTGCCGCAGCATCGAGCGTGCTGAGATCGGCCGATGCGCACTGGAGCGATGTCATCCTTGGAGATCTGGAAGTGATCTCGCGACCATCTCCCCTGCAACCAAGCCTGATCGTGCGTGGCACCGCACTCATGCAGGATGCCTCCTTCACGGGCATGGTGCCGATCGAGGGTGCCACGGGCTCGGCATCCATCCTGGTCGAGTCGATGCCGACGGGTGTGGCGGTCCATCTCGATGCCTCCGCCCCGGTCATCTCGGCCGTCGGCCGGCCACTGACCATGGGAACGCTCTCGCTTGAGCGGCCTGCCGGCGGTGAGCGCATCGAGATCAGACGGTTCGGGATCGGTGTGGGCGAGGGAAGCGCCTCGGGCAGCGGCTGGGCCCACCCCGATGGATCGTGGCGACTCGATGCCACGCTCGATCGAGGCAGCGTGTGGGCGATCGGCGGCGATCTGCCGGGCTCACGCCCGGGCCTCATCGATGCTCGGATCGAACTGGATGGCACGCACGGAGCCCGGACCGGCAAGGGGTCCTTCAGCGCCTCGGGGCTCACGCTCGGTGGTGGTTCGATCGGATTGGGCCTGTTGCAACTGGCCCAACTGTCGCTGCCGGGCTTCGATCGGCTCGAGCAGGCCAAGGGCGAGTTCACGCTCGACGGCGACATCGCCACGGTCACCGGGCTCACGGTCGCCGGCAACTCCCTGACGCTTGAGGGGAGTGGCACCATGAATGTGGCGACCTCAGCGCTCGATCTGCGCCTGAGCAGCCGCAGCGGCCTGCCGGTGCTGGGGCAAGTGCTCGGTGCCCTCGGCGATGCATTCCTTCGCATTCGCGTGACGGGTACGATCTCGGATCCACAACCAGCCCTGGAACCCGTGGTCGAGCCGGCTGCACCACCGGCACCCGAGCCTGACCAGCCCAGCGTTGGCGCAGCCAAGGAACCATGAAGCGCCCCCGACCGAAACCAGATCCCACGGCAGCACTGAAGCGGGCCCTCGACGCATCGAGCGAGAACGATCCACGGTGGTTGACCGTGCAGGAGGCCGTCGAGTCCGTGGCCGGATTGCTGGTGGACGGGGGTGATCTCGGCCAGCTTCGGCTCGTGCGCACCGCGCTGGACGAGTTGCGACGCACCTACCGCCTCTTCAACCAGTACCGGAGCGTGCGCAAGGTGAGCATCTTCGGCAGCGCGCGCACGCCCTCGCACCATCCCGACTATCTCGCCGCGCGTGAGTTCGGCCGGCTGATGGCCAGCCACGGCTGGATGGCCATCACGGGCGCTGGCGATGGCATCATGAAGGCCGGACACGAGGGCCCCAGCCGCGAGGCGAGCTTCGGCCTGGGGATCAGGCTCCCGTTCGAGAGCCGACCCAACGACATCATCGAGGGCGATGACAAGCTCATCGAGTTCCGCTACTTCTTCACGCGCAAACTGATGTTCCTGTCGCAGTCCGATGCGGTCGCGGTCTTCCCCGGGGGGTTCGGCACGCACGACGAACTCTTCGAGACCCTGACGCTCGTGCAGACCGGCCGCAGCCACATCATGCCGATCGTGCTCGTCGAGGGGCTCAATGTCGATGGGACGAGCCGCGGCTACTGGCACGACTGGCAGGAGTTCGTGCGCGACGAACTGCTGCGCAACGGCTGGATCAGCCCCGAGGACATGGCGCTCTTCCGCATCGTGCAGACGCCGCAGGAAGCCGTGGACGAGGTCCTGCGCTTCTACCGGCGCTACCACTCGAACCGCTATGTGCGTGACCACCTCGTGATCCGTCTCAACGCACCCCTGCCCTCCGCTGACCTGGAGCGGATCGCCTCCGAGTTCCGCCCGCTCTTCGCCAGCGGCACCGTCGAGCAGCGCGGAGCACTCTCCGAGGAGCGGGGCGAGCACGCCCACCTCACGCGCCTGGTCTTCCATCACACGCGACGCGACTTCGGCATGCTGCGCCGGCTGATCGACCGCATCAACGATGTCCCGTTGGAGTCCGGCGCATGATGCGACGGCTCGCCGCGATCGCGATGCTCACGGGAGCCTGCGCCGGCAGCACGCCCATCGCCACCGATCGACCGGAGTTCGGAGACGCTTCATCGACGCCGGTTGCTGCACCGCTCGACGGCATCCAGCGCCCCGGACTGCTCACCATGCGATGGACGGTGCCCGAGGAGGGCTTCGTGCTCGACCAGACGCTCGCGACGATGGAGCCATGCCCCGACCTTGCGCCGATCGATCATGAGCGTCTGGCACGAAGCGGCCTGGTCGTGGTTCGGATCCCGATCAATGAGCTGCAGCATGCCGTCGACATCCTCGGCGGCTCGTACAGCGATGTGCGCACCTGGCACGAACAGGCGCTCGGCTGGCGAGACTGTGTCGGCCAGACCGCGTCGGTTCGTCGCGTGCTGGTCGATGGCGGTGTCACCCAGCTTGATGGCCGTGATGTGCGGCTGCTGGTTCGTGGGTGGGTGATGCCGACACACGATGGTGCCGTGGTGCATGTGGAGTTCACGCCGGCAGAGGCTCCCGATCGTCGCGACACGGTGCGCCTGGGTACGACGATCGACGCCGCCGACGATGCCGTCCGGGAGTTCCGCCGCGCTGGTGCGTCGTGGACCCTTCGGCGTGGTTTCGTCGATGTCGTGACCTCGTGCGCACCATCGGCCGTGGGCGGCACCGGACCGACCACTGACCTGCCGCTCTCGATCGGTGAAGTGCTGTTCGCACCCGATCTGGCCACGGCCGACAGCACGCCCCGCGCGCTGCCTCGGCGCACGCTGCTCCTGCTCGTCCCCAGCCTCCCGCCACAACTCTTTCCTGAAGCCGCGCCCGTAGCATCAGGTACCCCGTCGCCGAGCGAACCGTGAACGATCCCAGCCCCATCGACTCCGAGCGCGCCAGCGCCACGCCACCGCGGACCACCCGCCGGCTTCGCCTGAGGCGTCAGCGCGGCAAGGGCGGCATCGCGGCCGTGCGTGCACTGCCGACCCTGCTCACGCTGGGCAACCTGATGTGCGGCTTCGCAGCCATCCACTTCGTGGCCAAGCCGATCGAGCCCACGGCGATCTTCGGCTGGAACACGCTGACCGTCGCCGGGACGCTCATCTTTCTGGGCATGTTCTTCGACGGCATCGATGGCTTCGCGGCACGGCTCACACGCTCGGCCAGCAGCTTCGGCGCACAACTCGATTCGCTGGCCGATGTGGTGACCTTCGGCGTGGCGCCGGCCTTCATGATGCTGCGCCTGGTCAGCCACTACTACGGGCCGAGCAACTACACGGGCATCCTCGGACCCGATGCCGACAGCATCTACATCAAGATCGTGTGGATCATCGCGGCGTTCTATGTCTGCTGCACAGCGCTCCGTCTGGCGCGCTTCAATGTCGAGAGCGGCTCGACCAAGGAAGAGGATCACCGGTGGTTCGCTGGCCTGCCGAGCCCGGGCGCAGGCGGCACCGTGGCCAGCCTGATCATCCTGCATCAGCACATGCTGTTCATCGACTACCAGCAGTCTGCGCCTGACACGTTCGAGCGCGCGAGCAGCCTCGTGATCCCGCTGGTCACGCTCGCCTGCGGCATCGGCATGGTGAGCCGGATCCGCTACGCGCATCTGGTCAACCGCTACCTGAAGGGTCGCAAGGACTTCGCCTTCGCGGTGCGCCTGGTGCTGCCGCTGGCCTTCGCGATGGTCTGGTTCCATCCGACCATGGCCGCGATCTTCACGATCTATGCGCTGTCGGGTCCCATCGGTGCGATCGTGCGCCGCCAGCCCGACATGGCTCCTACGCTCCCGTCATGACGACGGCCCCGCCAGATCCGATCCTCGGCCGCTTCGGCCGCTTCGGTGGCCGGTATGTGCCGGAGACCTTGGTGGCCGCGCTCGATGAACTCGAGGCCGCCTACCTCGCCGCGCGCGTCGATCCGTCCTTCCAAGCCGAGCTCGCCGAGCTGTTGCGCGATGTCGTCGGCCGCCCGACCGCATTCTGCCACGCGCCACGGCTCACCGAGCACGCCGGCGGTGCGCAGATCTGGCTCAAGCGCGAGGATCTCGCGCACACCGGTGCGCACAAGATCAACAACACGATGGGGCAGGTGCTGCTCGCGCGACGCATGGGCAAGTCGCGGATCATCGCGGAGACCGGCGCTGGCCAGCATGGGGTGGCCACGGCCACGGCTTGCGCCCGCTTCGGCCTGCCCTGCGAGGTCTACATGGGTGCCGAGGACATCCGCCGTCAGGCGCTGAATGTCTTCCGCATGCGCCTCATGGGTGCCCGCGTCAACGAAGTGACCAGCGGCAGCCGAACGCTGAAGGACGCCACCAACGAGGCGATGCGCGACTGGATGGGCAGCGTCGGACGGACGCACTACATCATCGGCAGCGTCGTCGGTCCGCATCCCTTCCCGCTCATGGTGCGTGACTTCCAGTCGGTCATCGGCACGGAGTGCCGCGCCCAGTCGCTTGCCACGCTCGGCAGGCTGCCTGATCTCATCGTCGCCTGCGTGGGTGGCGGCAGCAACGCCGCGGGGATCTTCGCGCCCTTCGTGGGCGATGCATCGGTCGGCCTGCTTGGCGTCGAGGCCGGCGGTCGCGGACCGGGCGCGGGTGATCACGCAGCGCCCCTCTCGCACGGCACGCCAGGCGTCCTGCACGGTTCGCTCTCGTATGTCCTCCAGGATGGCGATGGCCAGACCGCGGAGGTGCACTCCTGCAGCGCGGGGCTCGACTATCCGGGCGTCGGCCCTGAGCATTCGCACTGGAAGGACGCGGGCCGCGTCGGCTACACCGCCGTCACGGATGCCGATGCACTCGAAGCCTTCCAGCTGCTGGCTCGGCTTGAGGGGATCATCCCGGCCTTGGAGACCAGCCACGCCGTGCACGCAGCGGTCCACGCGGCACGCTCGATGCGGCCCGACCAGGTCGTGGTCATCAATGTGAGCGGTCGCGGCGACAAGGATGTCGTCGAGGCCATGCGGCTGCTCGGCATGAGCCAAGGCTGACCGCTGCGGGTGCGACGGTCAGTCGTCGTCAGCGTCAGGCTTCGACGAGGACTTGGACGACGACTTCACCGATGACTTCGAAGAACCCTTGGCGGCCGGCTTCGCCTTGCCGCCTTCGGCGAGCTCGGAATCATCCGGCGTGAAGTCGATCGCGATCGGATAGTGGTCGCTGGCGTAGCCCTTCGGGGGCTCCTCGCCCTTGCGCCAGTCGTAGTCGTCGCCGGCATGCATCGTGCCGAGGACGAAGAACGAACTGTTGACGAAGTCCTCGCTCAGGCCGGGCGACGCCATGATGTAGTCGATCGGGCGACCCGAGGCGTGCGTGGTGTACGCGGCCTTCATGTCCTTGCGCGAACGGTCACGGAAGTCGTAGGCACCGACCAGGCCGCCTTCGGAGTAGATCTTGGCGGTCTTGTGGCTCGGCTGCGCGTTGAAGTCACCCAGCACGACCAGATTGATGTGCTCGTCCTTCGCCTGTGCTTCCTTGACCCACTCCATGACCTGCAGCGACTCGGCCTCGCGCTGGTACGCAAACTCCAGGCCACCGGCCTTGTGATGCACGACGATCACGCGAAGCAGGTAGTCGGGCGTCACGCGCACATCGGCCATCAGCGGGCTGCGCTGGAACCGCTGCCCCTGCTCATCGCCTGCCTTCGTCGGCTTCTCGGCGAAGCCTGTGCCATCGCGCTTCACATCGGAGAGATCCTCGTCCGGCCGCACCTCGACCGACTCGATGGGAAAGCGGCTCAGGATCGACTGCTCGACCCCGCGGTAGTACCCGACATCCTTGCTCGCCAGATGCTCGTAGCCCATGTTCTTGAGGTAGGTGTCACGGAACCAACGCAGGCACTCCTCGCTCTCGACTTCCTCAAGTGCGAGGATGTCGGCATCGAGTGCCTTGATCGCCTTGGCGATCGCCTCCAGCCGGTCCTCGCTCGTCCGTTCCTTCAGGTCATCGACATCGCCAATGAGTTTCGGGTCGTCCACCCCATCAAAGAGATTCTCGACGTTGTAGGCCGCCAGGCGAACGGCACCCTTCTGCTTGGCTGGGGCCTCCTTGAAGCCGTAGTAGACGCCGGGCGGGCGCTTGGCCTTGGGCTGCTGCTCTCCGCCCTGCTGTGCATCCTGCGCATCGGTGCCGCGGCGCGGGCCGCTTGATCCCTGCTGCGTGGTGGCAGGTGATTTCGAACTGCGATCAGTGTCGGTGGCGGACTGCGTGAGGCCAAGGAGCGATGGCGCGAGCGCACAGCCGGAAAGCACGAGGATCAGAGGAAGGCTCATGCAGGGCACTGTAACCGCCCCCTAGCATGATCCGATGCCGCACACCAGCAGTCGACGCCGCTACAACGCCTATCGGGCGCAGATGCGCGAGCGATTCGCACGCCTGCGCCGCGAGGGCTCCATGGTGTCGCAGCAAGGCACCGAGCGAAGCCTGCGCCGATCCCGGGGCTTCGGTGCGCTGCTTCGGGAGTTCCTTCGCCTGCTCGGCCCGAGCCGTCGCTCGCTCGCGCTCGCCCTGGGCACGCTGACCGTGAGCACGCTGCTGGGCCTTGTGCCCCCTGCGGCGACGAAGTTCGCCATCGACAATGTCTTCGGTGGCGCGCCCCTTGAGCCCTCGATACGCGGTCTCTTCCCGGAGTCGTGGACCACACTCGACACGCCGCGGGGGCTGCTCGTGGCGCTTGCCGTCGGCATGATCGCCCTCACCGCGGTGCAGCTGGTGATTGGCCTCTGGGGTCGATGGCTCGCGACCCGGACCGTCAAGCGCATGCAGAATGCCGCGCGACGATTGGCCTTCACGCACGCCGCGGACCTGCCGCTCCACCGGCTGCAGTCGCTCAAGTCCGGTGGGCTCGTCAGCATGCTGCGCGAGGATGCGGGTGGCGTTGGTGAGCTGGTCTTCTCGATGGTCTACAACCCCTGGCGCGCCATCATCCAGCTGCTCGGCAGCCTGACCGTCCTCGCGTGGACCGACTGGCGACTGCTCGTGGGCAGCCTCCTGCTCCTGCCCATGGTCTGGTTCACGCACCGCACCTGGATCTCGCGCATCCGTCCGCTGCACCGAGACATCAAGGTCACGCGCGATGCGATCGATGGGCACGCCACCGAAACCTTCAGCGGGATCCGCGTGGTGCGCGGATTCGCTCGCACCCCCGCCGAGAGAGGCCGCTACGCCGAGGGTTCGCACCTCATGGCGCGGCAGGAGATCAATGTCTGGTGGTGGTCACGCGGCATCGAGTCGGCGTGGGAGATCATGATCCCGGTGGCCAGTGCGCTGCTGCTCTGGTACGGCGGGATGCAGGTGATTGAGGGAACGCTCACGACCGGTGACCTGATTCTCTTCCTGACCTACCTGGTGATGCTTCTGGTCCCGCTCGAGACCCTGGCCACGAGTGCCACCAACTTCCAGGCCAGCCTCGCGGGGCTCGACCGCGTGCTCGATCTGGTCGCCGAGCCATCGGAACTGCCTGATCGGGCGGGCGCCGTGGTCCCGGCGCGCAGCCTCGTGCGCGGTCGCGTCGAGGTCCGCGATGTGCACTTCCGCTACCCGAGCGCCGAGCGCGAGGTGCTGCGCGGCGTGAGCCTGGTCGCCGAACCCGGCCAGATGGTGGCCTTGGTCGGCGCCAGCGGCAGCGGCAAGACCACCCTCTGCAACCTCATCGCCAGATTCAGCGATCCCACCGCCGGCACGATCCTGATGGATGGCACCGACCTGCGCGACCTTCGGCTGGCCGGCTACCGCCAGCTCCTGGGCATCGTCGAGCAGGATGTCTTCCTCTTCGACGGCACGGTCGCCGAGAACATCGCCTACGCGCAGCGTGATGCCTCGGACGCGGCGATCCGCGAGGCGGCACGCATCGCCTTTGCCGATCGCTTCATCGAGGAGATGCCAGAGGGCTACGCGACGATCATCGGCGAGCGCGGGGTCCGGCTCTCGGGCGGCCAGCGCCAGCGCATCGCCATCGCGCGTGCGGTGCTGGCCGATCCGCGGATCCTGATCCTCGATGAGGCAACGAGCAATCTCGACAGCGAGAGCGAACGCTTCATCCAGGTTGCGCTCGCCACGCTCATGCGCTCACGGACGAGCTTCGTCATCGCCCACCGACTCAGCACGATCCAGCACGCCGACCGCATCGTCGTCATCCGTGACGGCGTCGTGGATGAACAGGGAACCCATGCAGAATTGATGGAGCGCAGCGAGCACTACAGGCAGATGGTGGCGCTGCAGACGGCGCCGCCGGTTCCGTTCACCGGCTCCGCGACCTCATGATGCCGTGACGCCGGCGGTGCGCCCCTTCCAGGCGCGGCGACCGGTCAGGTGCAGCCACAGGCTGTGCCACTGGATCGCCGTGAGCATGAGGATGCCGATCGGGTGCAGTGCCACGGACACCCATGCGTGCGCGAAGCGCCGGGCCAGCACGATGCGCTGCGCGAAGCCCGCCACGATCGTGAGCGCGGCGACCCACGGCACCCACGGGGCCATGCCCACCCCAACAAGCCACAGGAGCAGGGTGACCCACGGCAGGAGCACGGCACATCCATGCAGCACGGTCACGAAGAGCAAGAGCGCCGGCGAGCCCAGGCCTTCGTAGGCGTTCTTCGCGAAGCCCCGCCAGACCTGTCCACATCCCCGGTACATCCTGCATGACACCAGATCGGTGCCGTCGAAGAGATCGGTCCTGAACCCGGCGCTGCGGAAGGCGCGTGGCATCTTGATGCCATCGTGCATGCTCGCGCGGAACGCAGCGTGCCCGCCGCTGGCCAGCCACGCCTCGCGCCTGGCCAGGATGAATTGCCCGCACGCACCGCTCGCCGCCGGGCTCGTGGTGGTGCGCATCCGGCCCATGGGCAGGTACGAGAGCAGCACGAACGAGATCAGCGGGATCACCGCATGCTCCGCCCACGACCCGGTGACCTGCCGAGGAACGGTCGAGAGCAGGTCTGCGCCGAGCGACTCGGCACGCGCCAAGGTCCGCGGGACGCAATCGGGCTCGAAGCGCACATCGGCATCCGTGAAGAGCACCCAGGCCCCGCGCGCAGCCTGGCCCATGCGCTCGCACCCCCACTGCTTGCCGTTCCAGCCCTCAGGCAAGGGCTGCGTCGGTACCACGCGGACGCGGGGATCCAGGGCGACCAGGCGGGCGAGGATCCTCGGGGTGGCATCGGTGCTCTGGTCGTCATAGACCAGCACCTCGACGGGGACATGCACGCTCGCGAGAATGCTGCGCACGCACGCCTCGATGTTGGCTTCTTCGTTGCGGGCCGGGATGCACACGCTCACCACCGGCCCCTCACCCGCGCGAACCGGGCAATCGCCGCGTGCGGTGCGTGTGTAGAGCCGCAGGTTCGAGAGCATGCCGCCCCAGGCGACCGCGGCACCGACCGCACCCGCGACCGTACCCACCGACAGGAGCGTCGCCGCCAGGCTCATCGCACGCCCGCCCGTCGAGCACGCACATCGATGGCGGCACCCTGGCCGCGCGCCCGGAGCATGGCGTCATAGACGGGGTTGATCGTGGCGCCTGCACCGCCGAACACCATCTCGAATCGCGCTGGATCGCGGGTCATGACCGCGTCGGCCAGGTCGTGGCAGGCCGACGAGAGCGAGGCCTCGATCGCACGATGCCAGCCACGGGCACTGGCCTCGGACGGTGCATCGACGATGCGCGCACTCAGGAACACCTCGGGGCGCTGCTCGGTCCAGAAGCCATACTCGACGGCGAGCACCGCGACCTTCGGCCCGCGTGCGCGGTGGGCCACGACCCCCACGCCTGGACGCAAGACGATCGGGCTGCGCACATCGGCAAAGCGACCCTGCGGCGTGATCCAGAGCGTGCTGCGAGGTTCGCGGGCGAACTCGCGCGCGCTGTAGTCAGCCAGGCGTGACAGGCTCGCCGGCGAATCGGGCTCGACCCCGAACAGGCCGCAGCGTGCGAAGAAGCGGAACTTCCGAAGCATGGCTTCGTCGATGGGCGCGAAGACGCCTCGCTCCCCTGCGGTCATCGGGTGCAGCACGCACGGAATCATGGGGTCCCACCAGCTCGAGTGGTTCATGGCCACGATCGCCGGGCCATCGTGCGAACCGATGGCGCACAGGACATCCATGGCGCCGGGCATGGCCCGGATGGCTGCAAAGCGCTTGCGCACCAAGCGCCGCGCATACCAGCCGAACACGCGCTTGAAGCCCGCGCTCGGTCGACCGTCGGTCAGGCCGGCTGCAGACACGCCTCGCGCTCCTGCACCTGGACCGGACGGATGCCGATGTCCTCGCAAACCGCGTTGGCCGCGGTGACGCCGCTCATCAGGACCATCGGCACGCCGGGGCCGGGATTCGCGCTGCCGCCGGCGAGGTAGAGCCCCTTGAGCACCTTGCTGCGGTTGCGTGGCTTGAAGCCGCCGCGCAGCTTGCCATGCGAGGCAAGGCCGTAGATCGCGCCGCCCTCGGCGTTGTAGATGCGGTCGATCATGGCTGGCGTCAGACGACGCTCGACCACGATGTGCCTCTCGATGTCCGTGAACCCGTTGCGACGAAGCTTGTCGATGATGACCGGCCGGTACTGGTCGAACAGGCCACCGGGGGCATCCCACTCCTGGCCTTCGCGCCGGAACGGCGTGTGCACCAGGATGTAGAGCGACTCGCACCCCGCCGGTGCCTGGCCCGGGTCGGTGCGGCTGGGGACCGCGAGGTACAGCGTCGGATCGCGCGCCGGGATCCCGAGGCGGTAGATGTCGTCGAACTCGTACTGCGAGTCCCGGCTGAAGAGGAAGTCGTGGTGCAGCACATGGTCGTACTGGCGATCGAGCCCGAGGTAGAGCACGACGCCGCTGCACGCCGGGGTGTACTTCCCGGCGATGTCTTCCTGCTCGGCACGGCCCTGCGGAGTGCCAATGAGGTCCCGATTGGTCCGCTGCACATCGCAATTGCTCACGACGACCTCGGCACGGAGCTGGCGGCCATCCTCGAGCTCCACGCCAACGGCTCGGCCGCCCTCCTGGATGATCCGCCGGACGCCGACGCCGGTGATCAGTTCAGCCTGTTCCTCGCGCAGGATCCGCTCGAGCGAACGGGCCACCATGCGGGTCCCGCCCATGCTGTACATGCAGCCGTGGTCGATCTGTGCCGAGGCGATCAAGGTGAGGATCGCCGGCGCCAGGAACGGGCTCGAGCCGACATACTGCAGGAAGTGTTCGCAGAGCTGCGCCATGTGCGGCTCGCCGATGTGCTTGTGGATGGTGCCGGCCACGGTCGAATGCACGCGCATGTTGAGGACATCGCCCAGCAGCCCCGCATCGCGCGCAGGCGGCTTGCGCATCAGGTCGCCGATGCCCCCAAGGTCCTTGTAGAAGAAGACCTTGTCGCTCAGACGGTACATGCGGCGGCTGTAGTCGACGAACGAGCCCCAGCCTGCGCCCGCACCCGTGCCCGGGAACTGCCGATCGAGCGCCGCGGACATCGTCGAGGGATCCTTGAGCAGGTCGATCACCGTGCCGTCGTCCCACATGCAGCGCCACTGTGGATCGAGGTCGACCAGATTCAGGTAGTCCGGCACCGAACGGCCGCTGCGCGAGATGATCCCACGCACGACCTGCGGCATCGTGAGGATGGTCGGTCCCATGTCGAAGGTGAAGCCCTTCTCCGTGAGCACGTTCATCTTGCCGCCCAGGTGCTGGTTGCGCTCGACGACCGTGACGCGGAATCCGTTGGTGGTGAGCTCGGTGGCCGCCGAGAGCCCGGCGAGGCCTCCACCGATGACGATGGCCGTGGGTCGATTCATGGTTGGTTCAGGTGGTTGGGCCGCGACGACGGGAGAGGTTGGCTCGCATGATCCAGCCGAGCGCGCGCAGCAGGAAGGATGGTGGTGGGCCCACGGGCACATCGGCACCACGGCGTGTGAACGCGATGGTGACCGGTCGAGTCATGGCCAGGAGGCCGTCGGCGCCGCGGCTGGTTCCCCAGCCACTCTCACGAGAACCCGCCAGCGGCACCGCAGGGTGTCCCGAAGCGACCAAGCACTCGTTGATGGTCACGATGCTGGCCCCGGTTGCCTCGGCCATCGCGCGCGACGGCGTGCTGCGAGTGAAGATCGAGGCGCTGAGGTTCTGGCCGTATCCACGATGGCGCTCGAGCGCGGCCTCGTCATCGCGCTCGATGAGCACCGCAAGCGCCGGACCGAAGTGCTCACCCCGGGCGAGCGCGCAGGTCGGGGGCGCATCGAC
Source organism: Planctomycetota bacterium (assembly GCA_016873115.1). Taxonomy (GTDB): domain Bacteria; phylum Planctomycetota; class Phycisphaerae; order Phycisphaerales; family SM1A02; genus SYIB01. Next base: position 26,565 of record VGYB01000007.1, read on the forward strand.
CACGACTTGGGGCCGCATCACCCGGCCCCGCCGCGATTCCAGGATGCCCGTGATCGGCATGCCGCCTGCCGCGACGGCCTCATGCACGGCGGCATCGACCTGACGGGCTGCTGCCTCGTCGATCAGCGTGACCGGATGAGCCGATGCAGCCAGCACGCGCAGTTCGTGCAGGAAGCCGGGCGCCGACTCGCGGGTGACGATGGCCCGACGCGGCGCCATGCAGGTCTGGCCTGCGTTCATGGTGAAGCCGTTCCAGACGGCGCGTGCCGCGCGGACCGGATCCGCGTCGGCGAGGACCAGTGCACTGTCCGCCCCGGAGAGTTCCAGCGTTGACGGAATCATGTCCAGCGCGCAGCGTTGCGCCACACGACGGCCCACGGCACTGGAGCCGGTGAACACGACATGGTCGAACCGGCCACCGGCCAGCAGGCGCTCCCCCGCTTCGCGCGTGGCTTCGGTCCAGACCAGCATGCCGTCAGGCAGCCCCTGACTGAGCAGGCAGAGCAAGGCCGCATGGGTGCGTGGGCATCGTTCGCTCGGCTTCACCGTCACTCGATTGCCGGCGACGAGGGCGTGCACGATCTGCACACCCAGGAGCTGCAGCGGGTAGTTCCATGTGCCGATGATGGCCACATGACCGAGCGGCGCACGCTGTGTGCGGATCGAGCGACCAAGGAACATGGCGCTCCCCCAACCGGCGCCACGAGGAGCGAGGATCGATGGTGCCCGCCGAGCGGTCCAGCGCATCGCCGCCAGGAGTGCCATCACATCAGCGATGACGGCTTCGTGCTCTGGCTTGCCGGTCTCATCGGCCACCAGTGCGGCCAGGTCACCGGCCTTCGAGGCGAGCGCACGGCTCCGGCCCTCGAGCCACGCAATGCGCCGTCCCAGGTCGGTCCACGCGGTTGGCGCCATGACCGAACTCCCATGGCACGGCTCGGAGCCCAAGGCGCTCGGATCACGCTCTCTGGGCGGGGCCAGGCTGGGATCGACAACGGCAGCGGTGACGCGCATTGATGGCGAGTTCGCACCCTTGCAGGGCGCGGATTCGTGAATCCGGGCTTGGTCGGCACCCGAAACGATCCCCGTGACCGCGAACGCTTCACTGTCGGCTGAACGATCCGTCGCCATCGTCGGTGCCGGGCCGGGTGGCCTTGCAGCCGCCTTGCTCCTGGCGGCAAGCGGCCTCCATGTCACCGTCTACGAGGCACACGACCGCGTCGGAGGCCGCTCGCGGCGTTTGAGTCAGGATGGCTTCCACTGGGATTGCGGTCCGACCTTCTTCATGATGCCGTACGTGCTTGAGGAGATCGTCCGCGCGACTGGCCACTCGTTGCACGATCACGCCGAGCTCGTCCGCCTCGATCCGATGTACCGGCTGCTGCATGGCCAGCCCGGTGCACCCGCCGTGCAGATCGACGCCACGCAGGATGTGGCGCGCATGGTCCAGCAGTTCGAGGCTCGCCGAGCCGGCGATGGCGTGGCGTTCAGACGCTTCCTCGATGACAACCGTGCCAAGCTCGCTGCGATGACGCCGATGCTTGAAGCCCCCATGCGCGGGCTCTACGACCTCCTGACGCTCGATGCGCTCAAGGTCTCTCCGAAGATCAAGCCATGGCAGTCGCTGCACGCGCACCTCGGCGAGTACTTCCAGGATCCGCTCGTGCGTCTGTCGCTCTGCTTCCAGAGCAAGTACCTGGGCATGAGCCCGTTCGAGTGCCCGAGCCTCTTCAGCATCCTGCCCTTCATCGAATACGAGTTCGGCATCTGGCACCCCACGGGCGGCTGCAACGCCCTCATGCAGGCGATGGGCGACATTGCGCGCTCGATGGGTGTGCGCCTCCACATGTCCTCGCCGGTCGAACGCCTGACCTTCGATGGTTGCACCGTCCGGGGCGTGGTCGTCGATGGGCTCGAGCATCGGCACGGCCAGGTCATCGTCAATGCCGATGCCACCTGGGCGATGAAGAACCTGATCCCGGCCGAGTTGCGGCGCCGTGACCAGCAGGATGGCGTGCTGGATGCCAAGCGCTACTCGTGCAGCACGGTGATGATGTATCTGGGCCTCGATGGCGCCATCGACCTGCCCCATCACACGATCTACACCAGCGAGACCTACAGCGAGAACCTGAAGGACATCGCCGAGCGCGGCTGCTGGAGCGATGATCCCTCCATCTATGCGTGCAATCCCTCGCGCATCGATCCCACGCTTGCGCCCGAGGGCAGCAGTTCGCTCTATGTGCTGCTTCCGTCCACCAACAACAAGGCCGGTCACTGCACCCTGGACTGGGACGCCATGCGCCCCAAGCTCCGCGCCGATGCCCTGCATCAACTCGAGCACCGCCTCGGCATTCCCGACATGGCCCGTCGCATCCGGACCGAGCGGCTCGTCACACCTGCCGATTGGCAGTCGGAACGCATCAACCACGGAGCGACCTTCAACCTGGCCCACAACCTCGGTCAGATGCTGCACCTTCGGCCGCAGCACCGCCTGCCCGGCTTTGATGGTCTGTGGCTCGTCGGCGGCGGAACGCATCCCGGATCGGGGCTGCCCGTCATCTTCCTGTCGAGCCAGATCACCTCGCGCATGCTGTGCGAGGAACTCGGTACACCGTTTGCCATGGACCGTGTGGCAACGCGCCCCGCGGCTCGCGAACTCGCCCTCGCCTGAGGCACCCTGCGCCGTTCTGGCGGCGCACACCACCCTGCGCCGTTCTGGCGGCGCACACCACCCTGCGCCGTTCTAGCGGCGCACACCACCCTGCGCCGTTCTAGCGGCGCATACCACCCTGCGCCGTTCTAGCGGCGCACACCACCCTGCGCACCCTCGACCGTCAGCTTGCCCGCGGCCATGTCCCATCGAAACGCTGCTGCGCGTGTCGGTGTGGACTGGCCGGTCGGCACGAGGGCAATGAGCCGCCCAGGTGCCGCCCGCAGCACGGCAACCTGCTTCTGCGCGTCGTAGTCGAAGGACTCGCACTCGCAGTCAAACTGCGAGGTGCGCACGAACACCGCGCCCTCGGCGAAGAGTGTGCGGATCTCGGCTGCACCGCCGAACCCCATCACCTCATCCTTCGCGGCCTTGGCCGCGGCCGGACGGAAGAGATCCGCATCGAGCGCTGCGCAGGTCAGGGTGAAGGTGTCTCCCTCGCGCGGCCCCGCGTGCGCCACCTCGACCGACTTGCGCAGGCTCATCCGGTGAAGGTCACCCCCGACCTGCTTGATCTGCATGCCGTCGGCGAAGCGGAAGCGTGTCACACCCTCACTCCCGGGTCCGACGAAGCTCGCAGCGCGCGCACCGGCAGCCGATGGATTGTTCACGAGCATCGATCCCACCCCGGGAACCACGACTTCGCTGCGAACCATGTCGAACTCGAGTCGCTCACCCTGAAGCCGCACCAGCCGCGGGTCACCGATCCGGCGTCCATTGCGCATCGTCCACACCTGGTTCTGAACCTGGGCGTCGCCAAGGGCCACGACCTTGCTCACCCGCAGGTCCTCGCCGCCGGCAGCCGACTCCGGGGATTCGGGCGCCGCACCGGACGGGGAGGCGTCCGAGGCGACTTTCGGCAGGAACTCGACCGTCACGGTGCGCGCATCGAGCAGGTCGATCTCGCCGACTTCGGGCTCAGCGCGTACGGCGACTTGGCCGCGCAGCTCAAGCAACGCGCTTTCGTCCTCACGCTCCTGGAACGCCATCTGCTCCTGCCATGTGGCTTCGAATTGCTTGCGGAGCGTCGGTTCCTTGGGTGCCGTGGCCTTGGCCGAAGCGAGTGTGTCGGCCAGGAGCGAACCCTCGAATCCCTGCGCACGCCCCGGGCCATCCACACGCGCCAAGCGCTCCCGGTCATCCACCCGCAGCGACGCGATCTGGTCCATGCGGACCGGGCCGCGCACGACCTGCAATCCCGGACCGCGCAAGAGCGCCTGCCGCCGCACCAGATCGGCCTGCAGCGAGTCGGCAAAGACCCGTACACCATCCTTGACCTGCAGCTGGACCATGGACGATGCATCCGCCTGCGTGAGTTGATGGCCCTTTGAGCCCTCCAACGGCCCGAGCGAGCAGTCGACCTCCTTGGCCCACAGCACCTGGAGGTCGTCGCTGATGCGGACTTCGGTGCGCAGTCGCGCCCGCACCGGCTGCGCTGCACCATCGACCTCAATGAAGTCCAGATCAAGATCGCCCGCGCCCACCGTGCGTTGGCCCTCGACCATCGTCACGCCGCCGCGCAATTCGGCGCGCCGCGGCTGCGCCTTGCCATCAATGCCTCGCGCGAAGCGGATGTCCGCCGTTTGGGCGCTGGCCGCGCGTTCGCGATCGGACAGCCGAACCTGCTCGGTGAGGACGGCCCGGCGAGGCTCGCTGCCTCCGGGCTGGCCATCGAGCAGGATGTCCATCGTGGATGCCTCGATCACCCGTGTCCCGTCGGTGGCGCGCGCACCGCCCTTGGCCAGCAATCGTTCGGGTTGGTCTCCATCGGTCGTCCGCACGAGGTCGACCGTGACATCAGGCGCGCGCAAGGCCATCGGCAGGTCAGCCAACTCGACCGGTCGCCCATCGAGCTCGATGCGCATGCGATCGTCGGCTGGTGGCTGCTCATCGGCGACGGCCGGGCGCATGAGGAGTGGTCCGGCAAAGCGCACCACCACGCGCTCGGGATCCTCGAGCACCGGCATCGTGATGGGTTGCGATGGAACCGACGCAACGACCTGCGACGCCACGATTGAAGGAAACGATGCCGAACCATGACCAGCATGACCAGCATGACCAGCATGACCAGCATGACCAGCATGACCGCTCAGCGGTACACGGACCGGATGCACGGGGTGATCCAGCGCACCGGCCACCGAAGACCGTGGAGCGGCGGCATCGACGAGCGCATCACCGGTCTGGCCCTCCTCGAGATGGAAGTACGCCACGAGGAGGTCACCGGTCACCGAACTCGACTGCCCGGAACGCTCCCTGGTGATGTGCACCTGATCACGCAGCTGCAATCGATAGGGCCGACCGCCACGCTTTGGTTCCTGCTGCGCAAACTGCGGCAAGGCCATCGGCGGATGGATCGCGCCGTGCGGTGGAGGGGTCTGCGCGGCCAATGCCGCGTGTGTGCCGGATGCCATCGGCCAGGATGCTGCGGCGGCCTTCCTGCCCGGCGAGCGCGTGATGATGAGTGGCGAGAGGGGTCGGCGCACCGACAGCAGTTCGATCGATCGTCCGTCCGCCGAGAGCACGAGTTCGAGCGTCTCGCCCGTGAATTGCATCGTGTCGCTGGTGATCTGCACCTCGCCGGGCGCATCGATGCGGTTGCGGATCGCATCAAAGGTCGCTTCATGCGCAAGCACCACGACCGACGGGGCCTCCGTCGAGATGTCACGGCTGCGGCCTTGGTCATCAGGCATCCAGACGCTCACGACCACATTGCCCTCGAAGTACCCGTTCTCGAGCGCCCTCGCCGGAACGTGCGCCCGGCCGCGGTCGCCACGGAGGGCCACGATCCGGCCGTTCGGACTGTGCATCACCGCGCGAGGCTGGACCATCTCGAGCCACTGGCCCGGGCGAGGATCGATGCGATCAGCCGTATAGCGCTGCTTGACCCGGCCATCGGGGTCGGCGACCTGCACCCACGCGCCGGCATCGAACTGCATGCCGCCGCGAAGTTCGGTTGGTGCACCGGCACGGGCCGCCTCATCCTGGCCAAGCGACGCGGGCGGGGCGAGCGATGCGGGATCCTTGATGCGACGCGGGGCCTCGCGCGGGATGCCGCGATCGCTGCCCGAAGCCACCACGAGCAGCCCGGCACTGATCAGCAGCGCCGAACCCAGCAGCAACAGGCGTGTCGGCGTCAGCCCGCGAAGCACGATTGGGCCTCGGCCAGGCGCCCCTGCGCCTGAAGCAGGTGTTCGATCGCCTCGCGGACTGCGCCATGCCCACCACGATGGCGGGCAACGAAGTCGGCAATGCTGCGGACATCCTGGCACGCATCACCGACGGTGATCCGGTAGTGGCACGCCATCATGGCCGGCAGGTCCGGCCAGTCATCGCCCATCATCGCGGTCTCGTCGAGCGTGCACCCGCAGCGTTCGACGATCGCGCGAAGGTCAGCCAGCTTGTCCTTCGATCCCTGCACCACGACCTCGATGCCGAGCTCGCGCGCACGCCGTTCGACCGTCGACGACACGCGTCCCGACAGGATCGCCACGCGATTGCCCAGGCGGCGCCACGCCACGATGCCCGCTCCGTCGCGCGCACAAAAGCGCTTGTGCTCCACGCCGTCCTCGGAGTAGATGATGCCGGCATCGGTGAGGACGCCATCCACATCGAGCACGAGAAGACGGACGGAGCGTGCATCGGACATGGGAGCGATGTTATCCCACGGGATGCCAAACCGCCGTCACGATGATGTCGTACGACGCGTGTGCCGCGACCGCGATCCCGAAGCCCCGTACCACATACAGGGCGCCGAAGTAGAGCCCGGCCATGAAGAGCGACGCGAACACCGGCCACTCGATGGCTCCCGTCGCGCCTCGCAGCGGGTGGTACGCCGCGAACGCCAGTGCCGCCAGGACCACCGCCACCCAAGTCGACCATGGTTCCTTGATCCGCAGCAGGTCTGCCAGCAGCGAGTGCAGCAGGAGCAGCGCCACCATGCGGAAGATGAACTCCTCGTAGAGCCCCGCCCCGATCGAGATCAGGATGCGGTCCCCAAGCCAGGCAACCGGTTCTGCAGTCGTGGCCAGGGTGGCGATGCCCATGATCACACGGACCAGCACGAAGAGCGGCAGCCCGGCGAGCACTCCCTCCATGACCATGCCGGCGACCGTGGGCAGGTTCACCGTCCAGGGCTTGCGTGAGAGCGCGTGCAGCACGAGCAGCACCACGACCATCGCCACCGCCGGCAGGCTGAGCACCGGCAGGCCCAGGCGAGTGGCGTCCATGCCGAAGGACTGGAAGAGGTGCACCAGCGCTCGGTGTGCATCGTTGGTCTGCACGCCCTGCGCTGTGGCGAGCCAGCGCACGAGGCCGATCTCGTACAGCACGATCAGCGGCACGAGCAGCACAAGGATCTCCAGTGGCTGCTTGGAGCGCTCCCAATAGGACAGCGGCCCGGCGTCAGGCCGGACCGCTCGGGGCTTGGTTCGGGTGCGCGGCGTGCGGGCCGCCACGGCTCACTTCTTCGCCGTAAGACCGGCCAGGCGCTTGGCAAGGCGGCTCTTGCGACGGGCCGCCGTGTTCTTGTGCATGGTCGGGGTGTGGGAGAACTTGTCCATCAGGCTCGCCACCTTGTTGTAGGCCTCGGCGGCAGCCTTGCCGTCGCCAGCCAGCACGGCGGTGTTGAACGCCTTGACGGCATCCTTGACATGGGTGCGGCGCCAGCGGTTGCGGGCATTGCGCTCTTCGGTCTGGCGAACTCGCTTCTTGGCCGATGCGGTGTTGGGCACTGGTGTGGTTCCTCTGCTGTCTGCGGGGGATCCGCCATTATGGCGGCAAGGCGGCTTCGGCGCAACCCGCCCAGCGATGTGGTGATCGGACCACCGATCCGCTTGACGCATACCCCCTCCATGCGCGACACTCCGGGTCTCGGGGTGGCCCTCCGCCACCCCCGCCCCCCACGAGGTCCTTTCCCATGGCATCGCGCTCCGGAAGCAACGGCACCATCATCGGCCTGGTCATCTTCGTCCTGGCGACCGTTGGGCTCCTGGTGACCAGCATCGTCCTTTGGTCCAAGTACGACGAGGCCCGCAAGCTGGCCGATGCGGCCCGTGGCGGACAGACGGAGGCCAACCGAAAGGCGGAGGAAGCCGCCCAGCGCCTTGGGCAGGCCCTGACGCTCATGGTTGGCCGGACCGATGCATCGCTCGACGAACTGCGTCAGGAGTTTGGCGCGAGCGAGAACGACATCGTCAAGACCATGCTCGACAAGGCCAAGAGCGAGACGGCCAAGCTCCGCAAGGACTTGGATGCCGCGGGCGAGGCCACCAAGAAGGCCGAGGGCGAGCGCGACGTGGCCAGGCGTCGCATGGACGAGGCGAAGCAGGCCTATGACGACGCGCTCAGAGCCAAGGAGCCCGAATTCCAAGAACGCGAGGACGCGATCGCCAAGACGCAGACCGAACTCGATCAACTCAAGAGCCAGCTCGCCAGCGCTCGTGAAGAGGTCGCCAGCGCCGGCCGCGCCCGCGAGGAAGACCTCCAGAGCCAGCTCGAAGCGATCACCGGCCAGAAGAACGAGCTTGAGGCGCGAACGGGCGACCTGCAGCGTCAGGTCGATCGCATCCGTGTGCAGCCAAAGAATGCGGCTGCGCTCGTCGATGGCCATGTGCTCGCCTCCAACGCCGAAGGTCGCGTCTACATCGACCTCGGCCGCCAACACCGCATCCGTCCGGGGATGACCTTCGAGGTCTATGCGGATGCCGTTGGTGCGGGTGTCGACCCCGCCACCGGGGCGATCCAGCCCGGAAAGGCGAGCATCGAAGTCCTCAAGGTTGACGAGACGACCAGCACCGCGCGGGTGACCCGACAGCAGCGCGGTGCCAGTCCGCCGGTCAAGGACGATGTCCTCATCAACGCGATCTACAGCCCCGACTACACCTATCGCTTCTTCGTCTTCGGCGAGTTCGACACCGATGCCGACGGACGCACCAGCGCCGAAGAAAAGGCGTTCGTCATCCAGCGCATCCGCGACTGGGGTGGGACCGTGATCGAAGGAGAGGCACTGCCCGGCGATGTCGATTTCGTGCTGGTCGGCGTGGAACCCCGCGAGCCGCGTGCCAGCATGCGCGAACTCACATCGGTCGAGGATAGGCGCGACGAGTTGGAGGCTCAGGAGCAGGCGCGCGAGCGGCGTACGAAGTACCTCGATCTGTGGAACCGCGCGACCGATGCTCGCATCCCGATCCTCAACTGGAGTCGATTGCGCACGCTGACCGGCGACGCGGATCGCTGAGCCGCGCGTGGCCTCCACGGTCGCGCCAGCCGTTCACTTCGCCCAATACGCGGCCCTGCGGTCCTGCTTCGGACTGCTGCACAGCTTCGGTGTGGAGGAGAACCTCCGCACGGCAGCAGGCTTCGGCCGGCTCTATGCCTCCGTGGTCTCGCGGCACCGACAGCGCGCCATGGACAACCTCGGGCACGCGATGCCGCACCTGAGCGATCGGGATCGACGCGATCTCGCCGTTCGGAGCATCGAGTCGATGTTCCAGCTCTTCATGGTCGAGAGTGTGGCCACGCCGCGTCTGGTCACGCCCACGACCTGGACGAGCCATGTCTCGTTCGCCCCCTCGAACCCACTGCTCCAGCGCGCCCTCGGACTGCTGCTTGAGCGTCGACCGGTGATCCTCTGCACGGGGCACTGCGGCAACTGGGAACTGCTCGGATTCGTCATGACGATGCTCGGGTTCGACATGACCGCGCTGGCACGCCCCTTGGACAACCCCTGGCTCAACCGCTGGATCCTTGGCGTCCGCGAGGCGCGCGGTCTGCGCATCCTCACCAAGTGGGGCGCGACCGAGGTGGTCCAGGACATCCTGGACCGCAGCGGGCGGGTGGCGTTCATCGCCGACCAGAATGCAGGTCACGACGGGCTCTTTGTGCCCTTCTTCAACCGCCTTGCGAGCACCTACAAGTCGATCCCGCTCCTGGCCATGCGGCACGACGTGCCCATCGTGGTCGGTGCTGCCCATCGCAACGGCGATCGCTTCCACTACGAGTTCGATGTGCATGACGTGATCGAGCCGCATGAGTGGGCAACCGCCGATGACCCCGCGTTCCTGATCGCGGCGCGCGTGAACCGCGGCATCGAACTGGCGATCCGTCGCTCGCCGTGGCAGTACCTCTGGATGCACCGACGCTGGAAGAGCAGGCCGCCGCACGAGCGCCAAGGCAAGCCAATGCCCGATCGCCTCCGCGCCAAGCTGCAATCGCTGCCCTGGATGACCGATGCACTGCTTGAGCAGCTCGCCCTGCCCCTTCCGCCGATCGCCGACTGAACCGGGTCCGGCTCCCTGCGAGCGCTACGATCCCGCGTATGCAGCGGCGTCTTGAAGGCAAGACCATTCTCGCCGTCGATGACGACTTGGACATCCTCGCGGGCATGGTGTTGGTGCTCGAAGCCGAGGGTGCCAGCGTGGTACGGGCCAGTGACGGTGCTCAGGCGTGGACGGCGCTTCTGGCGGGCGGGATCGACGCCGTGGTGCTCGACATGATGCTTCCGCAATTGTCTGGGCTGGCGATCCTCGAGCGGCTCGGGGCAGCGGCCAAGCGACCACCTGTCGTGATGGTCACCGCGAACCAAGGACGCCGGCACCGTGAGTTCGCGACCGCGCTCGGCGCGAGCGCGTACTTCAACAAGCCCGTGCCGCTGGAGCGCCTGGTCGATGCTGTGTGCGAATCGCTCCGATAGACTCACTCACGCGTGCATCGCTCGTACTACATCTACGGCCTTCCCGAGAACATCGAGGATCTCGATCCCGATGGCGACATCCCGCGCCTGCCGATCGGTGAGCGAGCCACCGTGCTGCGCAGGCTGGCTCAACTCAACACCTCGCCCGACGCTCCCGGAAGCTGCACGCTGTACGGGCCGGGCATCGAGATCAGCCTGCCCGAGGGCGACGAAGTGCTCGACTTTGCCGTGCTGCGCGTGAGCGACGAAGCCATCTCGTGGCCCGTGATGCTGCGCATCGCCGGTGAAATGGGCTGGTGCCTCTGGGATCCCGAAGAGAAGCGCAACCTCTTCAGGGTGCGTCGGCACCACAACGACTTCTGACCGCGAGCGCGCTCAGTCGAGCGTTTCGCTCTCGATGCTCGCGCGTTCGCCAGCAAGCCGCTTCTCGGCGTAGCGCCGGACCCAGTTCTCCCAGGTCTTGCCCGCCGCGGCATCGCGCCCGGTGATCCGGATGGCGGCGATCTCGCGGCCGGCGACAGAACGGCGGGTCGCCTCACCGGGGACCAACAGTCGAAGCGCGCAGGAGCCAAGGTCGGTACCGACGATCACATCGAACACGAAGCCCTCGATGGTGGCACCGTCGTGCAGGACCAGCGTCACATCGCCGCGGAAATCGCGGATGGCATCAAGGCGGGCCAGAAGTTTGGCTGGGTCGGACGCGTCGAGCGCGTCACCCTCCTTGATGGCGGTCACCTGGGGGATCACCAAGGAAGGCTACCGGCTCGCCTCGGCCGACAGGCGCTCGTCGAGCACCCGGACCAACTCGGCCAGTTCGGCGGCCGCACGCTCCAGGCTGTTGGTTCCGGTGATGGCCTGGATCGGGTCAGTGCGACCATCCTGCCTCAGGCGGACCTGCAGGCGCATGGCCTCGGCCACCAAGGCCGCCTGGGCTGCACAGGCTTGCCGCAGCAGCAACATCCCCGCGTGGTCGACGGGGAGGCTGTTCAGGGCCGCGGTCCCGACCAAGCGGAACCCAGCATCGGCCACGGGTGCCTTGGGTTCAGGTTGGGTCAGGGGGTCTGTCTTCACGCGAGTAGCCTCGTTCGAAGCACATGGGCAGTGTACCGGCGGCATGGGTCCTGGCTTGGCGTTCCGGGCTCAGGGGGTTTGTTCCCTCACTGGCCCGGAAATGTCATCGGTCCACGCCCATGAACGCCATGATTCTGCGGACCGCCAGTTTGGTGGGCTCAGAGCGACCAGCTCAGGCCGATGTAGGCGCCAACGCTGTTCCGGCCGGGATTCTGTTCGTCCGTCCGGGCGTTGCTCTGGTGAAACCATTGCACGCCGAGCATGAGCGACGTTCCGGCATCGAGTTGATGGCGCACCCCCAGCCCTGCCCACGGGGTGAAGTTCGTGTCGCTCGTGTCGGCCGGGACCTCGCTCGTGGTGAACTGCACGCCGCAGCCGAGCTCACCGTAGACCGACCAGGTCTCTTGACGAAGGAAGTGCCAGCGGATGTCGAGTCCCACGCCACCCCCAGCGGCATCCTCGACCGGCTGCCAGACACCGATGCCACTGGCGTAAAGACCAAGTCCCAAGCCTTCGGCCACGAACCACGAATACTCCACGATTCCCTGCACATAGTCAGCACCATCGAAATCGGAGCCAACGCCCGCAAGCACCGTCACGGCACTCGAGCCCTCCGCGCCGTACCGCAGGGCGGCCGCAGCCTCGAGGTCCTTCTCTTTCGGCACTGGGTCGGTGCCGACCTCTGACGCAAGCACGAGCGCAAGGGCATCGATCATGCCGCGGACGCTACCGGAGCACGCTCGGCTGGACTGAGTCGACCACGGCGGGGACCAAATGGAAAAACCGCCGTCCGAACGCTCCGACACGCTCGAACGGCGGCATCACGGCCGGAAGGCCGCGAAGAAGTCTGAACCCGAAGTATCTACGACGGCGATGCCCCGTCAATGGGTGATGCGCAGCCGATTTCGTTGATTTTCCAAGTGGTTTTGCACATCAGCCCCCCGCCGCCAGCCTTGTCTGATAATCTCGACTCGTGCCCTCCGCCATTGCCGCCGTTGCGATCGCCCGGAACGGTCCGGGTGGGTGCCCAGAGTGGCTGGTCGCCCGGCGACTTCCCTCCTCGACACTTGGCGACTACTGGGAGTGGCCCGGAGGCAAGGTCGAACCAGGCGAGTCCGCGGCTCAGGCAGCGGCGCGTGAACTGCTCGAGGAGGTCGGTGTGCGCATCGCGGCGAAGGACCTTCGCGCCGTGGGTCCAACCATCCACGCCGGCCCACTCGCGCTGGATCTCTTCTGGACGATGGCGCCGCACGACGCGGCTCCCAGGGCGATCGGCTGTGCGCAGGTTCGCTGGGTCGAGTCGAGCGAGTTGTCCCAGCTGAGGTTCCCGCCTGCCAACGCGCCACTCACCGAGGGCATCGTGGCCCTTGACCGCGACCTGCGTTCAGGGTCGCCGCACGATCGACCGTTCACTTCGTGAACGGCGGCTTCGACGCCTCGACCTTGGCGGCACGCGCTCGCTCGATGAGCGCTGCATCGTCCTTCGACAGCGGGACGAGCGTCACATGCCATTCGGTACGGCTGCGCAGGTCGACCGGGAGGATCTCGCCGACGAGGTCAGGGCCAGGTGCATCCCAAGCCGGCATGTCCACGCTGCGACCATTCCAGTCGGCGGCGTAGCCCTCCTTCACGATGCGTACATCGAAGGTGCCGTAGTCCCTGATGCCGACGACGCACGGCGTGGTGCCGACTTCGCGATCGTTCATCCACACGCGTGCGCCCGGCGGATCACTGGTGATGCTGACCGTGCGCTCGACACAGCCGGCACATGGCAGGCACGCGAGCACGATGGCAGTGAGCTGTCGCATGGGCGACGATGCTAGCGGGACCGCTACACTCCCGGCGTGCCGCTGCTTGCCGCCAACGAACTCGTGAAGTCCTACGGCGGCCGCCGCGTCGTCGACCGTGTGAGCTTCACCGTCGATGCGGGTGAGATCGTCGGCATCCTCGGCCGCAACGGTGCCGGCAAGACCACCAGCTTCCGCATGGCGATCGGGATGATCGCACCCGAGAGCGGCTCGGTCGAGTTCGACGGCCTCGACATGACGCACCTGCCGATGTACCAGCACGCCCGCGCGGGGATGGGCTATCTCGCCCAGGAGCCCAGTGTCTTCCAGCGGCTGACCTGCGAGCAGAACCTGATGGCGATCCTGCAGACCTTGCCCCTGACCGGTGCCGAGCGGACCAACCGGTGCAATGCGCTGCTGGCGCAGTTCGGCCTCGAACACAAGCGCCGCGACGAGGCGCGCACCTGCTCCGGCGGCGAACGGCGCCGTCTGGAGATCGCCCGCGCACTCGTGACCGATCCGCGGCTGCTCCTGCTCGACGAGCCCTTCGCCGCCGTCGACCCCCACACGGTCGAGGAACTGCAGGGCGAGGTGCGCCGCCTCGCGGACACCGGCATCGGGATCCTGGTGACCGACCACAGCGTGCAGCAGACGCTGCGCATCTGCGACCGCGCCTACATCATCCACGAGGGCCGCAACCTGCGTGATGGCGCTCCGAAGGACATCATCAACGACCCGATGGTGCGCAATGCCTACCTGGCCAGCACCTTCCGCGGCGACGAGTTCGGCTGAGCCTTCAGCCGCACCGTCACGCTTCGGATGGCCGCCGGCGAGGCGTCGATCACGGCGAAGGTGGCCCCGTGCGAATCGACCGACTCCCCCGCCGCCGGCACGCGCCCGAGTGACGACAGCAGGAAACCCGCGACGGTGTCGTAGTCCTCGTCCTCGGGAAGCGACAGGCCGGTCTCGCGGTTGAAGTCGTCGACGCGGTAGCGCCCATCGACCGTCCAGCCCGCCACGGCGTCGCCGGTCATCGAGGCGATCACCTCATGCTCGGGCTCGTGCTCATCGATGATCTCGCCCACGATCTCCTCGAGCACATCCTCGATGGTGACCAGGCCCGCCGTGCCGCCGAACTCATCGACCACGATCGCCTGGTGCACCTCGCTGCGCTGGAACTCCAGCAGCAGCTCGCGCACCGGCTTGGTCTCGGGCACGCGCACGGGGACGCGAAGCAGCCGGGAGAGATCGAAGTCCTCAGTCTCGTCGCCGAGGTAGCGCACCAGATCCTTCACATAGAGGATCCCGATGATCGCATCGAGGCTCTCGCGGTAGACCGGGATGCGGCTGTGACCGGCCCCGAGGATGAACTGCCGGATCACCTGCAGGTCGCTGGTGTACGGCAAGCCCTCGATCGCCGTGCGCGGGGTCATGACCTCGCTCACCAGCGTGCCCTTGAGGGCCACGACATTCTCCATCATGGTGGCGATCGTCTCGTCGACCCCACCGGCGCGCTGCGTGTCCTCGATCGTCTGCAGCAGCTCGCGCTCGGCGTGGACGGCTCCCTCCTCGGCGCCGGCAATGCGGCGCACCGCCTCGTCCACGAAGCGCACGGAGCGCACGAGCGGCCACGAGAACACCCAGCATGCCCGCAGCACCGGCACGCTGCGCACGATGATCCATGCCGGCGCATGGCGCGCAGCCGCGCCTGCCACCACGCTCGTGGTCAGCCAGACGATCGGGGCAGCGATGACCAGCCCCAGGATCGCCTGCATGGCCAAGTCACCCTCCGGATCCCGGACATGGATCGCCACGATCACGACCGCCAGCGCCCCGAGCCGGCCGAAGGTCCGCAGGAAGGCCACCGACTGCTCGAGTGCCACCGTCTCCTGCAGGATCCACGGTCCGACCGGACCACGGCCGCGCTGGTCGAGCCTGCGCTGGAGATGGCTCGGGCTCACGGCGACCAAGGCCAGATTGAGGGCGCTGAAGTAACTTGCCAGGACGAGGCTCACGATCAGGAGCGCCAGGTGCAGGCCGCTCATGGGCGCTCCTCGCGGGCGTAGACGGCACCCAGGCCGATCGCCTGGAGGATGCGGTCCTCCTCGGCGTGCATCCGTGCGTGCTCATCAGGGGTGCGGTCGTCAAAGCCCATGCAGTGCAGGACGCCGTGCAGCGCGTAGAGCAGCAACTCCTGACGCAAATCGTGCCCACGCGCACGCGACTGTCGCGCGGCCTCGTCAACGCAGACGGCGAGGTCGACCTCGACCGGTTCGCCCGGACCGCTGGCTGGGAAGGTCAGGACATCCGTGGTGCCCGGCACATGGCTGAAGCGCTCGTGCAGGGCCGCCATGCGGTGGTCATCGATGACCTCGACGGTCACTCGCGCGATGGCTCCCCCAAGGTGGGGAAGGCATGCAGCAAGCCGGTCCGAAACCCAGGCGCGCTCGGCCTCGAGTTGCTTCACGGGCGCATCGAGACGGACATCGACCACGGGAACCATGGAGGAAATGCTACCGATCATGCTGCCTGAGCCCGCCACAGGCCGCCAGCGCGCCGTGGTGGGCCGTACCAGCGCCTGACCGCATGAATCGGGCCCCAAGGGGCCACAAGCGCGCCGAGTGTTCAGTGTGCGCTCACATGCACCGGCACGAACTTCGGCTTCACGCGCTTCTCGAACTCGCCGCGGAACTTGCCGACGATCGTGCGGATCGCCCAGTTGTTCCCGTCGGCCAGGCCGCAGATCGTGGTGCCGGGCGTGAGCCCCATGCTCATGCCGAGTTCGAGCAACAAGTCGAGGTCGGCCGTCGTGGCGTTGCCCTGCTCGATGCGGCAGAGGAGCTTGTAGATCCAGCCGCTGCCCTCTCGGCACGGGGTGCACTGGCCGCACGACTCGTTCTTGAAGAAGCGCGCGATGTTGCGCGCAACCATGACCATGTCGGTGTCTTCGTCGAAGATGGTCGGGCATGCCGTGCCCAGGCCCAGGACATTGCACGCACGGCCGATGTCGAAGTCCATCGCGGCATCGAACTGGTCGGTCCCAAGCACGCCCATGCTCACGCCGCCGGCGATCGCGCCCTTGAAGCGCTTGCCCTTGCGCATGCCGCCGCAATACTCGTTGACGAGTGTGCTGAGCTTGACCCCCAGCGGTGCCTCGAAGACGCCCGGACGGTTCACATGGCCGCTGACGCCCATGAGCTTGGTGCCGTAGCTGGGCATGCCGCCGAGCGAACTCTCCACACCGATCCCCTTCCACCACGCCACGCCCTTCTCGACGATGGGCACGACGGCGGCCAGGGTCTCGACATTGTTGATGATCGTGGGGCGGCCGAAGAGGCCCTTCACCGCGGGGAACGGCGGCTTCACGCGGGGCCAGCCGCGCTTGCCCTCGATCGCCTCGAGCAGGCCGGTCTCTTCGCCGCAGATGTACGCGCCGGCGGAGCGGTGCAGGAAGCACTCCACGCTGATCGCACCGGCCCGGCGCATCAATCCGCCCTTGCCGAAGATGCCGCCGGCATAGGCCTCCTGGATCGCCTTCTCCATCACCTTGGCTTGGTGGTGGTACTCGCCGCGGATGAAGAAGTACGCGGTGTCGAGCTTGCACGCGTGGCACGCGATCGCGATGCCTTCGAGGATCAGGTGCGGATCGAAGTCGCAGAGCAGGCGATCCTTGAAGGTGCCTGGCTCGGCCTCGTCGCAATTGATGCAGAGGTAACGGTGCCCCGCGCCGTCATCCTGCGGAAGGAACGACCACTTGAGGCCCGCCGGAAAGCCCGCGCCGCCTCGGCCGCGGACGACCGCGTCCTTGACGAGCTCGACCACCTTGGCCGGCTCCATGTCGAGCGACTTCGCCAGCGAGGCATAGCCGCCCGTGGCCTTGTATTGCTCGAACGACACGATGGTGCGCGCTGCGGTGCCGCCGTCGTGGACGCCGGGCACGCAGCCCGGGATGCGCTTGGTGAGGACGGGTTCAGTGAGTCGCATGGTTGGTCCTGTGGTCCTGTTGGGCCGCACCGTCGGTGGGCGGCACGATGACTTCGTCGATGATGGTGCGTCGGAGGACGACGCCGTCGACCTCGCGGTCCTCGACACGCGTGGCCACGGTGCGCGAAGTGCTCTCCGGACGGGCGGGCTTGCCCGGACGGGAGGTGATGCCGCTCCAGATGGCGCCCACGAAGGCACCAAGGCTCTCGGCAACACTCATGTCCTGGTCGCGACGCTTCATGGCCTGTTCAGTGGTGATGACCGCCCGCCGGCGCCTTCCGCGCCTGCGCGATCAGTCGATCAACCGTGGGGACATCGAGTTTCTCGTGCAGGGTCTCGTTGAAGAGCGCGACCGGCGCCGTATCGCACGAGCCCAGGCATTCCATGGCCAAGAGCGTGAACGACCCGTCGGCGGTCGTCTCGCCGGGCTCGATGCCCAGCATGCGGCGGCAGTGGTCCATGAGCGGCTTGTGGTCGCACGCCTCGCAGGCGATCGACTGGCAGATGCCGATCGTGCAGCGACCGCGCGGCTCGAGGCTGAACTCCTCGTAGAAGGTGGCGCAGTCGAGCACCTCGGCGGGCGAGATGCCCAGGAAGCGTGCCACCTCGACCATCGCTTGGTACGGGATGCAGCGGTGCTCGTGCTGGATCTCATGCAGGATCGGCATGAGCGCACCCTGGCGCACGTGGTACTTGGCGACGATCTCGCGCTCCCAGCGCTCGGCCACGGCAGCGGAGACATACGGCTCGGCGCGGCGCGGGATCTGCAGGGTGCTCGATGGCTTGGTCTTCCAGCTCATGTCGTTGGTCCTTGGCGTGTGGCTCGGTGGCGTTCCGGATGGTCCCCGTCGATCACCGGTCCAGCTCGGCGGCGATGATGTTCAGCGAGCCGATGATGGCGACGACATCGGCGAGCTGATGGCCTTCCATCAACTTGGGGAAGGCCTGGAAGTGGATGAACGATGGCGGGCGGCACTTGGCGCGGAACGCGCAGCGGCCGCCGTCGCCGACCACGAAGAAGCCCATCTCGCCGTTGGGGCCCTCGATGGCTGCGTAGCTCTCGCCCACCGGCGACACGAAGCCGCGGTTGTTCATGAAGAGCTCGAAGTGCTGGATCGTGCTCTCGATGGAGCCGTAGACCTCGGACTTCTGCGGCACGCGGACCTTGCGGTCGTGCGTGGTGTCGATGGGGCCGCCGGGGATGCGGTCGATGAGCTGGTCGATGATCGATCGGCTCTGCTTCATCTCCTCCAGGCGCACGAGGTAACGGCTCAGGCAGTCGCCCTCGCTGGCCACCGCCACACTGAAGCGCACCGGCTCTGCGCCTTGGCCGTCCCAATTCGCCTTGTAGCACATGTACGGCTCGTCCTTGCGCAGGTCGCGGCGAACGCCGCTGGCGCGGGCGTTGGGACCGCTCAGCGCCCAAGCGATCGCATCCTCGCGGTCGATGACGCCAACCCCTTGCAGGCGATCGACGAAGATGCGGTTGCGGTTGCAGAGGTTCTCGAGGTCCGCGATGGCGTTGGGCAGGCGGACATCGATGAAGTTCCGCACCATGCGGCGGAAGGTCTCGTCATCGGGGAGGTCTCGCCAGGCACCACCCACGCGGGTCCAGTCCGGGTGGAAGCGCTGGCCGCTGACATACTCGATGATGTCGTAGATGCGCTCGCGCTCGTTGAAGCCGTAGAGGAAGCCCGTGAACGCGCCGAGGTCGAGCGCGGCGGCACCCACGCAGAGCAGGTGGTTCTGGATGCGGCCCAGTTCGGCCAGGATCGTGCGCACCACCGTGCAGCGCGGGGTCAATTCGACGCCGAAGAGCGTCTCGACCGCATGGTGCCAGGCGATGTCGTTGACGATCGGGCTGATGTAGTCCATCCGGCTCGCGGTGCACACATACTGGTTCCAGTCGTGGTGCTCGGCGAGCTTCTCGAAGCCCGAGTGCAGGTAGCCGATGTGCGGGGTCGCGCGGGCCACGCGCTCACCGTCGATCTCAAGGACCAGGCGCAGGGTGGTGTGCGTGGCAGGGTGCTGCGGGCCGAAGTTCAGCACCCAGCGGTCCGATCCCCGGATGTGCTCCTTGAGGTACTCCAGCGTCTCGATTTCGAGTCCGTAGCCCTCGTCGGGCATCAGCGTGTACGGCATGGTCCGGCAAGTATAGGACCGACCCACGCACGCCGGCAGCGTGCGGCGCGGGCCAGAGTGGCCCCGCCGGCCCGGTGGTGCTCACGCGCGGAAGACCGCACCCAAGCGCTTGCCCAAGACCAGGCTGGCACCAAGGAGCGTGGCCGCCAGGAGCGCCATGGCCCAGACCCCGAGCGCACTGGCGATCGCCTGGCCATCGCCCAACCGTTCGGCGAGCGCGTAGATCGCCTTGGTCACGGGATAGTCGCTCTCGCGCTGGGCCAGCAGGATGCTGTCGCTGACTTCGAGCATGGCGAAGCTGAACGCGAGCAGCGCGCCCGCCACCAGGTTCGCGGCAACGAGCGGGAAGACGATCCTGCGCGTGACGGTCGTGCGCTTGGCGCCGCACATCGAGCCCGCTTCCTCGAGTTCTGCCGGGGTCTGCTCGAGCCCTGCTACGGCCGCGCGCACGACATAGGGCAGTCGCCGCACCGCATAGGCAAGGACCAGGAACGGGAAGGGATTCGGCGTGGCCCCCATGATGTCGGTGTAGGGCTTCAGCACGCTCGAGTTGAAGGGCCAGGACATGCTGAGCGCGATCATGCCGAAGGCCATCACGATCCCGGGCACGGCCAGGGGCAGCATGACCAGTCCATCGAGCACCGGCTTGCCCCAGCCGCGCCCGCGCACGAGCGATCGCGCGATGACCAGCCCCACTGCCATCGAGAGGACGACCGCGAGCAGGCTGAGGACCAGCGAGTTGCGGATCGCACCGGCCGAGAGCGGGTGCGAGACGACTTCGGCGAAGTGGTGGCCGGTCCAGGCTTGCGGCAGCACCGTGCCATACCACTCGCCCTGCACCGCCAAGCTGCTCAGGATCACGCCCAGATGCGGGGTGCAGGCCAGGCCGCCCACCAGGACGAAGAGCCCCGCGGCGGCGATTCCCTGCCACCCCGTGAGCGGGCGCTCCTCGCGGCGGATGGTGGCCTTGGTCGATTGGGTGCCGGCGTTGCGGCCGAAGATGTACTTGCTCGCCAGGTAGAGCGAGACAGCGATTGCGAGCATGATCGCGGTGAGTGCGTAGGGCTGGCGGCTCGTCTCCAGTTCCTTCAACCCATCGAAGACCTGCACCGGCGTCACCACGCGGTACTCGAACATGAGCGGCGTGCCGAGTTCGGTGTACGACCAAATGAAGACGATCGTCGCGCCGGCGAAGAGCCCGCCCCGGACCATCGGCAGCGTCACGCGGCGCCAGCGCGTGAACGCGCCGGCACCCACCCCGCGCGCGGCTTCCTCGAGGGCCGGATCGATGTTCGAGAGCGCTGCGACGAGGTTCAGGTAGATGATCGGGTAGAGGCTGAAGCCCTGGATCGCGACGATGCTCCAGAAGCCGCCATCCCCGAGGAAATCGATCGGCGCCGAGGTCAGGCCGATGTCCTGGAGGAGCGCGTTGAGCGCCCCCATGCGGCCGAGCACCTGGCGAAGGCCGATCGCACCCACGAAGGGCGGCAGGATCAACGGCACCAGCACGAAGGCGTTGAGGATCGCCTTGCCCCTGAAAGCGCATCGAGCACCGACGGTGGCGAGCGGGAAGGACAGCAGGATCGCCAGGAGCGTGGTGCATGCCGCCAGACGGAAACTGTTCCCGAAGCCCTGCACGAGCAGCGGATCGCGGAAGACATCCTCGAGGTGCGCGAGCGTGAAGTCGCCCGCACCATCCTGGAACGCCCCGCGCAGCACCATCCAGATCGGCCAGAGCAGCGTGACGGCCAACAGGCCCACGAGGCTCCACAGGACAGCGGTGTCACGGCGCACGCTCACAAGCGGGAAGGTAGCGCGGCGAAGCGTCGTGTGCCGTTACCCTTGCGCCGTGAGCCTGCCCACCTGCATCGTGACCGAATCGCTCGATGAGGCAGCCATCGATTGGCTCGCCGGGCACGCGCGGATCGTGCGTGGCTCTCCGACGAGCGCCGAGTTCGCCGCGGCCGCGGCCGGAGCCCACGCGCTTGTCGTGCGCACCTACACGATCGTGGACGATGCGCTGCTCGGACGGCTCCCCGCGCTGCGGGTCGTGGCGCGGGCAGGCGTCGGTCTGGACAACATCGATGTCGCCGCCTGCCGCCGACGCGGGGTCGAGGTCGTGCACACGCCCGATGCCAACACGCAGGCGGTCGTCGAGTATGTGCTGTGCCTCCTGTGCGATGCGCTCAGGCCGCGGCTCTTCCTCGATCGGCCCTTGGCGAAGGACGCGTGGGACGATGTGCGCGACGAGGTCGTCGGGGCGTGGCAGATGGATGAACTCGTGCTGGGGATCCTCGGCATGGGACGGATCGGTCGCCGAGTGGCCGAGGTCGCCGGGGCGATCGGGTTCCACTGCATCTACCACGATCTCCTGGAGATCCCCGAGTCGGCCCGGCATGGCGCGGAGCCGTGCGGGATCGAGCAGCTCTTTGCCGACAGCGATGTCGTGACGGTGCATGTCGATGACCGCGCCACCAACCGCGGGCTCGTGGGCGCGCCGCTGCTGGAGCGCCTGCGCGACGATGCGGTCCTCATCAACACGAGCCGGGGCTTCGTGATCGACGATCACGCGCTGGCCGCGTGGCTCGGCACCCGCCCGACCGCGCAGGTGATCCTCGATGTGCACGATCCCGAGCCCTTCACGCATGCTCACCCCCTCCTGGGCATGCCCAACGCCCACCTGGCACCGCACCTGGCCAGCCGCACCCTGACGGCGATGGCCAACATGAGTTGGGTCGTCAAGGATGTCGCCGCCGTCCTCGACGGGGCGACACCTCGATACCCAGCACCGCTACGCTGACCCCACCGGAGACACCACCATGAGCTTCTCGATCGATGCCGTCCACGCGCGCCAGATCCTCGACAGTCGCGGCAATCCCACCCTTGAGTGCGAGGTCACGCTGGACGGTGGAGCCACGGGTCGCGCGGCCGTACCGAGCGGTGCGAGCACCGGCGAGCACGAGGCGGTCGAGCTGCGCGACGGCGACAAGGCCCGCTGGCTCGGCAAGGGCGTGACCAAGGCGGTCAGCAATGTGAACGAGCTGATCGCGCCCAACCTGGTGGGCGCGGACGCGCGCGATCAGGAAGGGATCGATCGCCTGCTCCTGGCGCTCGACGGCACGCACAACAAGGGCAAGCTCGGTGCGAACGCCACGCTCGGCGTGAGCATGGCGGTCGCCCACGCGTCCGCGGTCGGCTGCGACCTGCCGCTCTACCGCTACCTCGGCGGTGCGGCGGCGTGCACGCTGCCGGTGCCGATGCTGAACATCCTCAACGGCGGCAAGCATGCCGACAACACGGTCGACTTCCAGGAGTTCATGGTGCAGCCGTGGGGCTTCGACACCTTCGATGATGCGCTGCGCGCGGGCGTCGAGATCTACCACGCGCTGCGCACGGTGCTGCACGATGCGCACCTGTCAACCGCCGTCGGCGACGAGGGCGGCTTCGCGCCCAACCTGAAGAGCAACGAGGAAGCGCTCGAGTACATCGCGCGCGCGGTCAAGAAGGCCGGCTACGACCTTGGTCGCCAGGTGAAGATCGCGCTCGATCCGGCGACGAGCGAACTCGCCAACGAAGCGAAGGCCGTGGGCAAGGTCGGCTACCGCTTCTTCAAGAGCGCGCCCGACAAGGTGGCCTCGAGCGACGAGATGATCGAGCTCTGGGCGGGCTGGTGCGCGAAGTGGCCGATCTGCTCGATCGAGGATGGCCTGGCCGAGGATGACTGGGCCGGCTGGGCGAAGCTCACCAAGCGCCTGGGCGCGACCACGCAGCTCGTGGGCGACGATCTCTTCGTGACGAACCCGCACTTCCTCGAGCGCGGGATCCGCGAGCACTGCGCCAACGCGATCCTGGTCAAGGTGAACCAGATCGGCACGATCAGCGAGACGCTGCGCGCAGTCGACATCGCGCACAAGGCCGACTACCGCGCGGTGCTCAGCCACCGCAGCGGCGAGACCGAGGACGCGACGATCGCGGATCTTGCGGTCGCGACCAACTGCGGCCAGATCAAGACCGGCGCCCCCTGCCGCAGCGACCGCAACGCGAAGTACAACCAGCTCATCCGCATCCAGGAATCGCTCGGCAGCGCCGTGCGCTTCGCCGGCAAGGCGGGGTGAGGTGGCGAATCGTCGATGACCAAGCACACTGAGTCACCGGTGACCGCCCCCGCCCCAAAGTCGCTGATCTGGCGGGTCATTGGTGCCGCCAGCGCGGGCACGCTCATCGAGTGGTACGACTTCTATCTCTTCGGCAGCCTCGCGACGATCCTGGGGGCCAAGTTCTTTCCCGGCGACGACCCGACGGCTGGCTTCCTGAAGACGCTGGCGATCTTCGCGTCGGGGTTCATCGTGCGCCCCTTCGGTGCGATCGTGTTCGGCCGGCTCGGCGACCTCGTGGGGCGCAAGTACACCTTCCTTCTCACGCTGCTCCTGATGGGCGGCTCGACCTTCCTGATCGGGCTGCTGCCGGGCTACGAACAGATCGGCGTGCTCGCACCACTCGCGCTCACGGTGCTGCGCCTGGCGCAGGGACTGGCGCTCGGCGGTGAGTACGGCGGCGCCGCGACCTATGTCGCCGAGCACGCGCCCGATGCGCGACGGGGCTTCTACACGAGCTTCATCCAGACGACCGCCACGCTCGGACTCTTCGCATCGCTCGGCGTGATCCTGGCGTGCCGGCAGTGGCTGGGCAAGGATGCCTTCGAGGACTGGGGCTGGCGCATCCCGTTCCTCCTCTCGATCCTGCTCGTGATCCTGTCCTACTGGATTCGCATCCGCATGGAGGAATCGCCGCTCTTCGCCAAGGCGAAGAGCGCCGGCAACCTCTCGCGCAACCCGATCGCCGAGAGCTTTGCGCGGCCGGAAAACCGGCGGCTCGTCCTGATCGCGCTCTTTGGTGCCGTCGCGGGCCAGGGCGTGGTCTGGTACACGGGCCAGTTCTACGCGCTCTTCTTCCTGCAGCGTGTGGCGGGGATCGAGTTCGTGCAGGCGAACCTGACGGTCGTCTACGCGCTGCTGCTCGCCACGCCGTTCTTCGTCTTCTTCGGCAGCCTGTCCGACCGGATCGGGCGCAAGCCGATCATCCTCGCGGGCTGCCTGCTCGCTGCGCTGCTGTATGTGCCGATCTACCGGGGCATGATGCACTTCGCCGAGCCCTTCAATCAGGTGATGATGGTGGTGCTGGTCTTCGTGCAGGTGCTGCTGGTCACGATGGTCTACGGACCGATCGCGGCGTTCCTCGTCGAGCTCTTCCCCACGCGCATCCGCTACACCTCGATGTCGCTGCCCTACCACATCGGCAACGGCGTCTTCGGCGGGCTCACGCCGTATGTGGCAACGCTGCTGGTCGACAGGACCGGCAACATCTACGCCGGGCTGGCGTATCCGATCGCCATCGCCGCGATGACGTTCGTGGTCGGCCTGCTGCTGGTCAAGGAGCGCCGCGGCGTCTCGCTTGCGGATGGGTGAGGCAGAAGAAGCCCGCTCACGCGTACGAGTGCAGGCCGGTGATCACGAAGTTGATCACGATCCAGTTGAAGAGCATGACTGCGGCGCCGACGACCGCCAGGATCGCCGTCCACAGGCCCTTGTCCTTCACGCGCCAGCGCACATGGATGAGCAGCGCGAAGACGATGAAGGTGTTCAGCGCGAAGACTTCCTTCGGGTCCCAGCCCCACGGCCGGCCCCACGAGTGATCGGCCCAGATCGCACCCATGACGATGCCGGCCCAGAGCAGGATGAAGCTCAGCTCCATGAGCAGGAGCGTCACGCCGTCGAGCAGCTCTCCGAGCCCGCCGCGCCCGGCCGCGGACTGGGCATCGTCACCGAAGCCCATCGCACCCCCGCCGCTTCCGCCAGCCATGACGATCGCGGCCGTGCCGCCGGCGCGCGCGTAGGTCGCGGGGCCGCCGCGCCAGCGGTAGAGCATGTACGCACCCGCGCTGATCGCCGCCATGAAGATCAGTGCATAGCTGAAGATGATCACATTGGTGTGGATGTAGAGCCACACATCGTGCAGCACCGGCATCATGTTGCTGATGTTGGGATTGAGCTGCACCGGCAGGAAGTGCGCGGCCATGAGCGCCACCATGCTGCAGGCGGCGGCCGTGAGCGCAAACCACCCCCGCACTGCGCGACGCCGCAGCCAGAGCTCAAGCACCACTGCACAGCACGCGCCGAACCAGCTCGCGGTCGTGACGGCCTCGAACATGTTGCTGTTGGGCCAACGCTGGCTGATCCACCAGCGCAGCATGACAGCCGCGGTCTGCAGGAGGAAGGCCACACCAAAGACGCCGAACCCCCACGCCAGCGCGCGCGGCCAGCGATAGACGAGCCCCAGCAGCAGCAGGATGATCGACGCCATGTAGACCAGCCACACGCGCGTGAGGTTGCCGTTGCGGAAGTACCAGGACTCCCAGCCCAATCGGGCCGTGTCGGGATAGACCGAGGGATTCACGGCGTGCAGCGAGGCCGCCAGCGCAGCCACCGCCTTCGACGCCGCCGGCGCATCCTGCGCAGCCCACGCATCGACGAGGTCCTTCCACGCCCCCGCCACCGCCCGCTGCTTCTGGAGGTCGATGCCCGCGATCGGCACCTGTTCGATGCCTGCCGCCTTGGCACGCTCGGCATCGACGGCGAGCATCATCACCTCGCCAAGACCGTGCCAACGCTGCTGCGCATCGTCGGCAGCCGGCGGGATCACGAGCAACCGCCCAAGCAGGTACTTGGGCTCGCGCACGCCCATCGCACCCTGGATCTGGCTCACGACCTTCTCGGTGCGGATCAGGTCCTGCTCCATCTGGCGCAGCGTGGCCATGACCTCGGGCCGCTTGAGGAGCGCCGGCGAGATCAGGCCGTGCTTGAGGAACGCGTCCATGCGCGCCTGGGCATCTGCCTTGGCGGCTTCGTCGCGGAAGGAGTCGATGACGGCCTCGGCGATCGGCACGCGCGCGGCGGCACCCTTCACGAAGACGATGTCGGCGTCCTCGTAGCTCTCGGGGCGCAGGAGCATGTCGAGGTAGGTGAACTCGGGGCTCTGGCCGTTGATCCGGCGCGGCCCGCTGACGAACGACATCTGCGTGTTCGCGAAGCTGCCGAAGCTCTTCAGCCGGCCCTCGGTCTGCACGGCGACCTCGCCCAGCGGCAGGAGATCGACCGCCTCATGGAAGGGCTTGGCCGCTTCCTGGGCGCGCGCCGGAGCGGCCACCGCCACGACGAGTGTTGCCACGAGTGCAGCGATCAGGCCGCGCAGCCGGGCACGCACGCTGGCAGGGCCGGGCACGCGAATCAACGCGGCATCACCACAGGACAGAGTCGATCGATCCATCACGCACCTCCCTTGGCATCAAGCGCAGCCACGGCCGCGGGCGACAGCTTGCCTTCGGCACGGAGCCGTGCGGCGAGCGCGAGGGCAGCCTCGCGGTGGCGACGCTTGATGATCGGCTTGACATAGAACGCGTAGCACATCCCGAGCACCGAGATCACGCACCCGAGCAGCTGGATCAAGACGCCCTCGCGATTGGCCACCCCGAGCACGGTGTAGTTCAGTCCTCGGCTCGCGCGATCGCCCTCGAACCGTGCCTGGTCCGGCGGATCCCACTGCGCCTGGAAGAACCACCAGCCATCGTGCTCGACCGGCGCGTTGACGCTGCACGGCACTGGCTTGGACCAACCCGAGCCGTCATCGAAGCGCAGCATGCTGGTGTAGTCGCGGATCGTCGAGGCCTCGCCGGTGTAGCCGCCAATGTGCGTGGCCAGGATGAAGTCATCGAGCGCCACGGCGGTCGGCATGGGTTCGCGCCGGCGCGAGAAGAGGACCTCGGCCTTGCGGCCTCCGCCGAGATCGACGACCGTTGGCTCGAAGGGATGCCGCCGGAGTGCATCCGCGCGGCGGTCGAACACATACGGGTGGTAGTCGAGCCACTGCGCACCGCCGGCTGGACCCGAGACCAGCGCACGCGAGAAGAGTTCGCGCGCATCGCGCTGGCGCTCCTCGGGCGGCACGATGAAGGGCTTGGTCACGGCGACCGCGTTGGGCAGATAGTCGAGCAGCGTGATCGTGAGGCCCGACGGCAGCGCGAACGGCTTGCCCACCTCGATCGGTTGTGGCGCCGAGCGCATCGAGCCGATCGAGCTCGCGAGCCGGAGCTGGTTCGGGCCCGGACCGATGAGCACGGTCAGCAACGCGCCCTCCTCGGCCGGTTCGTAGACCATCGTGATCGAAGAATCGGGCGGCAGCGGTTGCTGCTGACCTTGGTCCTCGGGTGGCAGGTCGCGCGTCATCGACGGATTCGAGAACGCCCAGCGCCGCCAGGTGCGCTCGGGCGACGTGATCTCGACGATGGCCACATCGGCCGTGACCTCGCCGATCGTGAGTCGATCCTGCACCGCGACCACGCGATACGACCAACCTGAGTCGGCCGTACCGATCGGCGTGGGTACACCTGGCGCACCGGCGGTCGGCGGGGTGATCGGGAGGACGCCGTCGAAACCGATCGAAGGGATCGCCACGCGGAGGCTCGGGACCGAGCTCGCGCGCGCGATGTCGGCTTCGTCCTTGATGACTTGCGCGCGCAGGATCCCTCCGTCGGCCATCGACCGCTCAGGGTCGAGCGCCTGCAGCTGGTAGCGATCGGCCTGCGCGGCGGGCTGACCCGCGGCCTTCGCCTGTGCAACCTCCAGGATCACGACAGGATTGAAGGGCTCGCGTTCACCGCCAGCCATCCACTTGGACCGGTCGAGCGCGTACCGCAGGTAGCCGGTGACCCGGAAGTCGACATCCTTGAAGGGATCCTTGGGATCGACAGCGGGGACAGCAAGATCGATGGGATCGATCGGCGTGGCGTCGCCGTTGAAGACCTCATCGCGACTGGCGATGTGGTCGTTGTAGAGCGGCATCCCGTCGATGGGCCGCATGGTCCACGGCCCGTCGCCCGGCGTGCGCACATAGAGCGCCCACGCCTTCGCGAGATCGTTGCGCAGGTAGAACCACTGCTGGCCCTCGTACTCCAAGTCCACCGCGAGCGCACCGTCGATGATGGGGTTGCCGTCCGGATTGACCTTCCGCGCACGCTTGACCGGCTGCTGCGGATCGTCGGTCAGCACCAGATCCTCGGTGTACTCCGGGTACCCCGCCACGACCTGCCGCATGAAGCGCTGGTCGCCTCGGTTCACCGTGAGCGTGACGCTGTAGGCGCGCTTGCCCTTGTCGCTCCCGCTGAGGAGTTCCCACGACGGATCGATGTCCGTGACCTCGACCAGATAGGGATCGGGTCCTGCGCCCAGCTGGGTGCGCGCACCCGGCACCGCGATCACGCGTTCGCGCACGACGACTGCACCCGCGGCATCCTTGATCGACACGACGACCGCGCGGCGGATCACCGGTGCCTCGCCCTCGACCTTCTGGCTGAAGTAGATGATGCTGCCCACCACCAGCACGATGATGCCGGTGTGGATCATCCAGACGCCGTAGTTGACGGACTTGAGCGGGATCCGGCGGATCGTGGTCACGATGAGGTTGGCCGAGAGCAGGCCCATCAGGAGGTCGAAGGGCCACCAGTGGAACCACTCGAACTCGGTCATCTCGAGCGGGCGCCACTGGCGGAACTGGGCATGCACCCAGGCATCCGGGTGGAAGACATTGGGGTGGACGGGATAGATGATGCCGGCACTGCCGACCGACATGTAGAGGAAGAGCAGCGTCAGCAGCACGATGCCGAAGCGCACGCTGCTGAAGAGGTCGATCACCGGGGCCAGAGGGCCACCCACGCGCGGCAGCGAACGGCGGGCCATGGTGGGATCGGTCGTGGTGGGCGTGTCCATCAGGTTCCGCATGGTAGGAGCGAGGACCCGTAGCGGTCCGCCCCGCTAGGATTCCCCTTCACACCCTGTGAGGAGCCAACCAACCATGATGCGCACCCTGCTTGCCACCGTTCTCTCGCTGACTGCCCTCGCAGCTGCCCAGGATGCAGCCAAGCCGGCCCCTGCCGCACCCGCCGCCCCGGATGCAGCCGCCCCCGCTCCCGTCCCGGACAAGCTGGTCTTCGCCAAGCTCTCGACGAGCAAGGGCGACATCATCCTGGAGTTGAACGAGTCCAAGGCTCCGCTGAGCGTGGCCAACTTCGTCCAGTACATCAAGGACGGGCACTATGACGGCACGACCTTTCACCGAGTCATCGGGAACTTCATGATCCAGGGCGGTGGCTTCACCCCCGACATGAAGCAGAAGGGCACGCGCGACCCCATCAAGAACGAATGGAAGAACGGCCTGAAGAACACGCGCGGCACGATCTCGATGGCGCGCACGAGCATGGCCGACAGCGCGACGAGCCAGTTCTTCATCAATGTGGTCGACAACCGTGGCCTCGACATGCCGCGCGACGGCGCCGCCTACGCCGTCTTCGGCCGCGTGATCGGCGGCATGGAGGTGGTCGATGCGATCCGCAACGTCAAGACCGGCAGGAAGGGTGGCATGCAGGATGTGCCACTCGAGGATGTGATGATCACGAAGGCCTCGCTGCTCTCCGCCGAAGAAGCCACGGCCGCCACGACACCCAAGGCACCCTGACATGACCAAGTCGACCATGACCAGTTTCCGCATCTACACCGGTGACGGCGACCGGCTCGTCCAGGTCCCCGAGGGCTGCCCGCACCTCAACCTCATGCCCAGCGGCGATCCGCGGTTGGCCGATCCGAAGCCGGGGATCCGGATCCAGTGGGGGCAGCATCTCCTGAGCGATGTCGTCCATGGGCGGTATCGCACCCTCATCTGCGGGGTGAACGACACCGACAACAGCCGCGGCGTGCTCGGAGAGATCCTGTCGCTGGTTCCCACCAGCCAATGGACCCTCGGCAGTGCCACGAGCTACGCCAAGGTCTTCCGTCAGGCAACGCACCTGCACGCGCAGGAAGACCGTGAGCCCTATGTGCTGAAGTTCGATCTTGACAGGCTGCTCGTGCTCGCGCTCCTGCGCCCGGCCGGGCGAAACCACTTCACCCTCGAGGACATCCACCGTGGATTCTCGACGGTCTCGAAGATGCTCCAGGGCCGTCATGATCGACAGCCCGCCGCCGCGGTGTCCTTCCTGGGTGCCCGCAGCAATGTGCTGGTCAACAGCAAGGGTGTCGAGGCGAGCTTCGAGTCGGTCCTCGACGCCATGCACAAGGCGGGATTCACGGGCGATGTCTATCCGCCCGTCGCCGCGTGGGACCGCCAAGAGACCGGCGTGTACGCGCGGTTCCCCTTCCCGGAGCAGCTTGACCGGATGCGCGAAGGCTCGAGTTGAGCCCACGCCGCCCCTCGCTGCGGGTTCCCCCGGCCGCTTGACCGTTCACCCGAACTGGATGCCCTGCGCGAGCGGAAGGTCCTTGCTGGCGTTGATCGTGCAGGTCTGCCGGCGCATGTAGGTCTTCCAGCTGTCGCTGCCGGATTCGCGGCCTCCGCCGGTGTCCTTCTCGCCGCCGAACGCGCCGCCGATCTCGGCGCCGCTGGTGCCGATGTTCACATTCGCGATGCCGCAGTCGCTGCCGGCTGGTCCCAGGAACCGCTCGGCTGCACGCACGCTGTCGGTGAAGATCGCGCTGCTCAGGCCCTGGTCGACACCGTTCTGGATCGCGATCGCCTCGTCCAGGTCCTTGACGCTGAACACATACAGGATCGGTGCAAAGGTTTCCTCGCGGCAGATCGCCGGCACCGAGCCCTTGGCCACGCGGATGATCGTGGGGGTGACATAGTGGCCGGGCGTGTCCTTGAAGCGGTCGATTCCCTCGAGGCCACCGCAGACGACCGTGCAGCCCTGAGCCACGGCCTGCTCGATGGCGTGGCGCATGTTCTCGACCGCCTGCCGATTGATGAGCGGACCGACCAGCGTGCCGGGCTTGAGGGGATCGCCAACGGGAATGCCCTTGTACCCCTTGGCCAAGCGCTCGACCAGCTGGTCCACGATCGATGCGTGCACGAGCAGGCGACGCGTCGTCGTGCAGCGCTGCCCGGCCGTGCCGACCGCGCCGAAGAGCACGCCTCGCACGACGAGCTCCAGATCCGCATCGGGAAGCACGATGATCGCGTTGTTGCCGCCCAGTTCAAGCAGCGTCCGGCCGAGGCGCTTGCCCACGACCTCGGCCACACGGCGACCCATGCGGCACGAACCGGTCGCACTCACGAGCGGGATCCGTCGATCGGCAATCAGCGGTTCCCCGACCTCGGCATCCGCACCGATGATGAGCGGGAAGATGTCGGCAGGATCGATGCCCTCGGGGCGCCAGAGTTCCTGCTCGCGCATGACCTTCCACGCGACTTCGCTGCCGGCGATCGCCGTGAGCGGCGTGAGCAGGCTTGGCTTCCACAGCGTGCTGTTGCCGCAGGTCGCCGCGAGCATGCTGTTCCAGGCCCAGACGGCGATGGGGAAGTTGAACGCCGTGATGCAGCCGACGATCCCCAGCGGATGCCATTGCTCGTACATGCGATGGCCGGGGCGCTCGCTGTGCATGCTCAAGCCATACAGCTGGCGCGAGAGACCGACGGCGAAGTCAGCGATGTCGATGCACTCCTGCACCTCACCCAGACCCTCGGCCTTGATCTTGCCCATCTCGAGGCTGACCAACTCGCCCAGCGCATCCTTGTGCACGCGGAAGGCCTCGCCGATGCGCCGCACGATCTCGCCTCGCTTGGGCGCCGGCAGCATGCGCCAACTCTCGAAGGCCCGTTGGGCACGGGCGATCGTGGCCTCGAGCTCGGCTCGCGGCTGGAGCTGCACCATCGCCAACGGCGAACCGTCGGCTGGGTTCTCCGAGTTCACCCAGCCGGACGGCGCAGGACCGGACGCGGACTTCACACGGGGGTGGCGATCAAGACCAAGCGCGTTCAGGACAGGGTGCATCGGGGGAGGATACGGCGTGCACGCGCCACGCTGCACGACGCACCCCCCCGCGTGCTACAACACGCGCCCACATGCCGCTCGACCGCAACCAACTCGCCAAGCGCGCCGCCCGTGAACTGCGGGACGGCTTCTATGTGAACCTGGGCATCGGCATTCCCACGCTCGTGGCGAACTATGTCCCGGCTGGCATGACCGTCTGGCTGCAGAGCGAGAATGGGCTGCTGGGCATGGGCCCCTTCCCGACCGAGGACAAGGTCGATCCCGACCTCATCAATGCCGGCAAGCAGACCGTGACGGGCGTGCCCGGCCACAGCTTCTTCTCGAGCGCGGACAGCTTCGGCATGATCCGTGGCGGCCACATCGATCTGGCGATCCTCGGGGCGATGGAAGTCGATGAGCACGGCGACCTCGCGAACTGGATGATCCCCGGCAAGCTCGTCAAGGGCATGGGCGGAGCGATGGATCTGGTCGCGGGCGTCAAGCGGCGCATCGTGGTCATGGAGCACTGCAACAAGAAGGGCGAGAGCAAGTTCATTCCCCGCTGCACGCTGCCCCTGACCGGCAAGTGCTGCGTCGACATGCTCATCACCGACCTTGCGGTCTTCGAGAGGCGCGGTGCGCGGTTCATGCTCACCGAAGTCGCTCCAGGCCATCCGGTCGAGGATGTGCTCTCGAAGACGACGGCCCGAGTCGATGTCTCGTCGAGCGTGTCGACGATCGACGCCTGATCGCGCACTGCGTGCTGTCCGCAGGTTCGTGGCTGAATGGAATCACCACCCGGAGGCTTCGATCCCTCCTCAAGGTGCTTCCGCCCCTGCCCGCCGACCCTCCGCCCGGTACCCTGCACGCATGAACACCTCCATTCTTGCCGCATCCTTGGCCGCCTGCTCGGTGACATCGATCCTCGTGGCGTGCTCGGGTCCAGTGCGCCCGGCAACGGCCGCTCCCGCCGAGAACACCAGCGCCTCGCGTGATGCCGCCGTGGCCCCCGCTCTGCAGGCTGGCATCTTCACGGTCGACTTTGCGCGCGAACAGGCCGCCAAGCCCGAAGGCTGGCAGCCGCTCTTCAACGGCGCGAACCTCGACGGCTGGACCAATGTGAACACCTCGCCCACCACCTGGACCGTGGGCAAGGACGAGGCCGGCACGCCGGTCATCGTCTGCTCGGGCACACCCACCGGCGTGCTGCGCACCGACCGCCAGTACCGCAACTTCGTCTTCGAGATGGAGTACAGCCACCGCAAGCCCGGCGGCAACGCGGGGCTCTTCGTGTGGAGCGATGCGATCTGCGCACGCGGCGTGCCGTTCACGCGCAGCATCGAGGTGCAGGTGATGGATGGCGTCGAGAGCCGACTGCCCGATGGCCGCCTGCGCTACACCTCGCAGGGCGACATCTTCAGCATCCACGGAGCGAGCATGGTGCCGGATCGCGCACACCCCGAGGGCTGGGAGCGCTGCCTGCCGAGCGAGGACCGCGTGAAGGGCGCGCCTGCGTGGAACCACTACCGCGTGATCGGCGTCGACGGCACGATCAAGCTCGAGGTCAACGGCAAGGAAGTCTCGGGCGGCAAGGACATCAAGCCGCGCCAGGGCTACATCTGCCTGGAGAGCGAAGGCTCGCCGGTGTGGTTCCGCAACCTGCGGATCAAGATGCTGCCCGAGAACCGCATGCTGATGCCGGCGCCTGAGATGCGGGCCGATCCGGAGCTCGCCGAGTTCCGTCCGCTGTACGACGGCACGCTCGATCAGTGGACGATGCCCAAGGAGAGCGAAGGTCACTGGAAGCCCAGCGACTGGACGCTCGACTTCGATGGCCAGGGCGGCGACCTCTGGAGCAAGGAGAGTTTCGGCGACTTCGAGCTCATTGCCGACTGGCGATGGTCGGGTCCGAGCCAGGGCACACAGCAGCGCCCGGTCATCGGGCCCAAGGGTGATGTGGTGCGCAACGCCGACGGCAGCGAGATGACCGAGGAGATCGCCGAGTACGACAGTGGCATCTTCCTGCGCGGCAAGCCCGAGAGCCAGGTCAACATGTGGAACTGGAGCGTGGGCAGCGGAGAGGTGTGGGGCTACCGCACCAACCCCAATGTCTCGGCTGAAGTCCGTCAGGCCTGCACCCCCGTCGAGAAGGCCGACGCGCCGATCGGCCAGTGGAACCGCTTCCGCATCCGCATGCAGGGCGAGGTCCTGAATGTCTGGCTCAATGGCAAGCATGTGCTTCGGGACGCCACGCTCAAGGGCATCCCGGCAAACGGCCCCATCGGCCTGCAGAAGCACGGCAGCGCGGTGCAGTGGGCGAACATCTACGTTCGGAAACTCTGACGCACGCGTAGCATGGGGTCGCCGGAGGTTCCCATGCGCACGCCGATTCAGGGTCTGGCCAGACTTCGCTTCGTGATCACGCTGGCGGGTGTGGCTGCATTCGCGGCATGCTCGAGCCCGCCGAAGCAGGATGAGGCAGTCATTGCCACGGATCCTGTCGCCGTGGCGATCGATGGCGAGACCTCGTCGGCCAACACACCCTTCAACCCGCGTGAACCTCGCGGTGCACTTGATGTCGAGGTGAACGATGGCGAAGGCGCGACGCCAGGCGCCACGCCGTTCCAGGCCGGGCGCGGGCGCGCGGGATCGGGCGCCGGATCCGGATCGGGCAGCGGGTCTGGCAGTGGAAGCGGCAAGAACGGTGCGAGCTCCAGCGGATCAGGAAGCTCCGGGAACCAAGGGAAGAGCGGATCGCAAGGTGGTTCGCAAGGCGGTTCGCAAGGTGGTTCGCAGGGCGGTTCGCAAGGCGGTTCGCAAGGTGGTTCACAAGGCGGATCACAAGGCGGATCACAAGGTGGTTCGCAAGGCGGATCACAAGGCGGTTCGCAAGGTGGTTCGCAAGGTGGTTCACAAGGCGGTTCACAAGGCGGTTCGCAAGGCGGATCACAAGGCGGTTCGCAAGGTGGTTCGCAAGGT
>VGYB01000008.1 GCA_016873115.1 Planctomycetota bacterium
AGGCTGCCGGTCATGGCCGCAAGCACGAGCCATGGATTGGTCGCCGGCTTGGTCATCGGCATCGATGGTAGGGCGATGCGTCAGCGCACAGGTTCGTGGCGAAGCAGCGTGGCGTCGATCGGCCGAGGTGCCGTGCCTCGCTCGTCCTTGGGCGTCGTCCAGAGGAGCTTGAGCGTCTCGCCACCATCCGCCTCGATGTACCGGATCGTGAAGCGATGCCATCCGATATCGAGCGCAGCCTTGCCCGACATGCGGGTCGGGCCGTGCAGCCCATCGTGATTGACCACCTGGTACCCATCGATCTCGAGCGTGCTGCCGTCGTCGCTTTCGAGGGTGAAGGCATGAATGCCGGCATGGTCGCAGTAGATGAATCCATCGATGCGCAGCGCGAAGGCATCGGCTGGCCGTGCTTCTGGCAGCCCGATCACGCTCGCGGTGCCGTGCGCAACGCCGGCACCGCGCCACGGCGCATCGTTCGGAACGCGCTGGTACCGTCCGGGCAGGAGCGACCACTCCACACCCGGCTCGGACGGCACATCGTCGCTGCCGGGGATCCACTCCGCGCGGCGGAGGACCGCCTCGAATGGCTTGCCCGATGGCCGGCCATCGACGAAGGTTTGCGCACGCACCTGCGTGGTGCGCTGCAGATTGATCGGCACCGTGTAGCGGGGGGAGTCCAGCGTCGGTGCCGTGGCATCGAGCGTCACATGGATCGATCCGGCTGCCGGAAGCGAGAAGGCCAGCTCCGTCTCGTGCAGGAAGAGATCGTCGCCGGCGATGAGCCGGGGTGTGCCCACGATCGCTGGCTCGCCATCCCATTCGAGCGCGATCACCGGCGCAGCGGGATCGAGCGCCCCAGCGCCGATCGTGATCGAGAGCAATGGTCCCGAGGATCGAGTCGTGACGGTGATGCCCGGTGCGCCGAGCACGCGCGCGCGGGCAGGTGCATTCGCGATGCCATCGATCGTGATGGTGCGGTCGGCCGGCATGTCGAAGACGATCGCGTGCACATGGCGCCCGTCGGCGCTGGCCGTGAGCCGACCCCATGCGGGTCGCTCGCATGCGACTGGCCCGCATCCCCGGATCGCCTCGCCGTTGGTTCGCATCCAGGTGCCGAGCGCAGCGAGCCGCTCCGAGGTCGGCGCATCGAAGGAACCATCGCCCATCGGCCCCACATTGAGCAGGTAGTTGCCATCCTTGCTCACGATGTCGATGAGGTTGCGGATGAGCTCCGCCTCGGGCTTCCAGCGGTGGTCGTGCACGACATGGCCCCAGGTGCCATTCATCGTCATGCAGGTTTCCCACGGACGCGTCGGAAGGTCGCCGTCGGGGATGCGATTCTCCGGCGTGGCGTAATCGCCGGGCAGTGACCAACGGTCATTGACGAGGATGCCCGGCTGCGCCGAGCGGACCGCAGCCATGAGTCCCTCCGAACGCCAGGTCGTTGCGGAATGCTCCCAGTCGCCATCGCCCCAGAGGATCGCCACCGGACCGAAGCGACCATCGATCAGTTCCTTCACCTGGGCATGCATGCGATCGACGAACCGCTGCATCGAGGCTCCATCGGTCGGTCGTGCATCCCACTCGCGGCGCGGCAGGTAGTCACGATCGCTCCAGTCCATCAGGCTGAAGTAGAGGCCCAGCCTGATGCCATGCCGCTGGCATGCTTGGGCCAGTTCCTTCAGCGGATCGCGCCCCGCCTTCCCGAACGGCGTGCCCAGAAGATCGAGCTCGGTCGTCGCGCTGTCCCAGAGCAGGAACCCGTCATGATGCTTCGTCGTCACCACGATGTAGCCCATGCCGGCATCCTTCGCCGCACGCACCCATGCATCGGCATTGAACTTCACGGGATCGAAGCGCGGCATGAGCGTGCTGGCGTAGACCGCCGGGTCCACCTTGATCTTGTTGAGGAGCCACTCGCCCCATCCGGGGATGTCCTTGCCTTCCCACTGGCCGGCAGCCACGCTGTAGAGGCCCCAATGCACGAACATGCCAAGTCGTGCTTCGTGCCACCAGGCGGCGTCAGCACCGGATCGACTGTCCGAACCGGCGTCGCCGCGGCCTGCATCGCCCGCGCGATCCTGCGTGGGCGGGGAGCCCTGTGGCTGCGCAGCATCACCCGCGGGTTCCTCTAGCGTGTCGAGACCAAGTCCTGGGGCCGCGGTGGGCACCTTCGTTGCCACCCGCACCTGCGCGAGCACGGCGGCGGCGTCGAGGCGACCAGCGTCATCGCGAGCCCACGGCAGGAACAGACCGTTGGTAGGTTCGTTCCATCCAGGGGTTTCTCCTTGAGTGGCACGGGGTGCAGTCGGCTCATGACACGAGCTGCAGGCGTTTGCCTTGGGCAGTTCGATCATGGGAGCGTTCAACGCGGCACGCCAGCCATAGCGCCAGGCACTGCCTTCGCGCCACATCAGGCCCAGCGATCCACGATCATTCGCTTCGTCGTGAGCGGCGTCGGAGAGGCTCGGCGAGACCTTGAGCTTGGCGATCGCAGCACCATCGGGCCAGGCCGTGCTTCCCGCGCGCAGGGCCTCGATTGCCGAGGCATTGGCCCAGAGCGAGATCGTCCGCATGGCGTGCGGGCCGCTGCGATCCTTGCGCTCCTCGATCTGCTGGGGGGTGACCATCGCGCACTGGGTATACAGGTCCGCGTCGACCAGTCGATCCTCGGGCGTCAACCAGGTCCATCCGTCGGAACCGGCCGAACCGGCCCGGCACCACGACACGTCAGGCGGCGCAGCCATGACCGCGGTCAGGAGGGCGACGAGCATCAAGACCATGGTATGGGCGAGCGCCGGTCCACCGAAGGATCCCATGGATGCCACGGCTTCATCGGCTAGCCTTTGCGTTCCATGGCCACCACAGAGATCGTCCTGAACGGCACGCCCATCAAGCTCCAGCCGCAGCCGCGACCGGTCTTCATGAATCTTGCTCTGACCATCATCAAGAGCATGTACGACGCTCCGAACTTCGGGGCGATCATCAGCGGGCTCCTTGCGGATGGGATCGAGAAGAAGGTCGACCACGACAACCAACTCTTCCAGGCAGCGCTCTGGATCATGCACGAGATGGGTGTGCGCGAGTTCCGCATCGATGTCGAAGCCAAGCGCATGGAGGTCGATCGCCAGCTGTCGCCCGAGGAGCGCGCACGCGACACGAGCGACCCGTACACCAAGGGGAACATCGCCACCGGCCGTGCCGTCATCGTCTCCGTGGCGAACCTCCGCAATCGCGAGTTCGTGCTCAATGGCACACCGGTCAAGGTCCGTCTCCAGGAGAAGGCGCTCATGGAGGAACATGTGCAGGCCGTGGTGAAGAGCCGTGGTATGAACGAGGATCTGTACACGGCGGCCATGCGAAGCCTGGTCGGTCGGGTGATGGAAGGTCTTCCGACCGAGGACCCCAAGGTCCAGTGCGCGATCCTGCTCCTCTCGGACCTTGGTGTCCGTGGCATGCGCATCGTCAAGGACGGCGAACGCGCCAATGTCTCCATTGATGCCCTGAACGAGCACGATGCGATGGCCGCTGCATTCCTGCAAGGCGCCGAGACCGAGCAGATCCACCAGGTCCGTGACCGCATCCGCTCCCTGCAGACCACCCTCATGAGCCGCGCCCAGGCTGCGTCCAAGGGCACCGGCACCGCCGTACCGGCGGCTGCGCCGGCGCAGCACACGGTGTCCGCCGCCATCAAGCGTCGCCGGCGATAACGATGATTGCTCCAGTGGGCGGTTCGACGCTCGACTGGCGCCGGTTCTGTGTTAGGTTCTGTCCCGAAGGAAGTCCAGTGCGTCAGCAATGTGCCATCATCGTTGCCTTGGTGATCAGCGAGGCAGCCACCGCGCAGCAGTTCGTGCGCGACACCGTCGCCCGCTTCCCGACGCAGTCGGAGTACACCAATCAACTCTCCTTCTGCGATGTCGATCGTGATGGCGATCTCGACATCGCGTGGGCCAACGGGCAGGGCTACTCCTCGCTCGGCGCACTGCTGAAGCCGCGGCTCTTCCTCAATGACGGAACCGGGCGCTTCAGCGATGTGACCGATGCGCGCGTGGCCGGCATCACCGGCTGCTTCCGTGGTGTCGAGTTCGGCGATGTCGATCGCGACGGCGACTGGGACATGCTCCTCGCGCAGGACTTCGCGCGCCCGGCGCTCTTGCTCCTGAACAACAATGACGGCTTCTTCACGGCAGCACCGGCAGGCCAGATGCCCGCCCTGAACCTTGGCTCGAGCCGTGGCCAGTTCGGGGACATCGACAACGACGGTGATCTCGACATCGCGCTCTGCAACAGCGGCACGAGCCGCTTTGGGACGACCGGCAAGCCGAAGCTCTACATCAACGACGGCACCGGCAGGTTCACCGACAACACGGCGCTGACGCCGACGGGCAATGTGAGCGAGCAGATGGACATCCTGTTCCTCGATGTCGATCAGGACTTTGACCTCGACCTTCATGTTGGCACGCGCACCACGGGCACACAGTCGAGCCGTCTGTGGCTCAACAATGGCTCTGGCACCTATGTCAACCAGACGATGCCCACCGATTACAGCTGCTACTCGTACGACACGGGTGACTTTGACGGCGACGGCGATTTCGACCTGCTCGGCGTGAATGCGGGGTCCAGCAACACCGAGTTGCTGCTGGCGAACGCGAACGGCCTGGGCACCAGCTGGGCCAATGTGAGTTCGCAACTCACGAGCAACCCGACGACGGATGACAACGACAGCCGGTTCTTCGACATCGACATGGATGGCGACCTCGATATCGTGATCAGTACGCTTGGTTCCGCGAGCGAACGCATCTACCGCAACAACCGACCGACGACCCAGAATTTCTCGATTGTCACCAACGCCATCACTGCGGTGACCGATTCGAGCCTTGATGTGAAGGTCGCTGATGTCGACAACGATGGCGACTTCGACATCGTTACCGCTCAGGGCGAGAGCGGCGCGTTCCAGAACCAGATCTACATCAACTCGACCGGGCCAGCCGACAACCGACCGCCGCGGGTGCTCAAGACGGAGTCGGTGGTCCCCGGCGATGCACCGACGACCCATGTCGTGCGCGCGATCATCGTCGATGACATGACGAGCGATCGCGGCTTCCATGACCGCGGCATCATGCTGGCGATCCGTGCGAACCAGGGACCCTGGAACGAGATCCCGATGCAGTGGAGCGGCAACAACCTCTGGCGTGCGGTGATGCCGGCACAGCCTGCGGGCGCGAATGTCGACTACTACATCCTTGCCCGCGACTGGGCGAACAATCTGGGGACCGGCGAGGTGAAGAGCTTCGTCGAAGGCGGAACGCCGGCGAATCCCGCTGACCTCAACAACGACACGCGCGTCGATGGCGCCGATATGGGCATCCTGCTCGGCGAGTTCGACACCGCGGGAACGCTGGCCGACATCGACGGCAACGGCGTGGTCAACGGCGCGGACCTGGGCATCCTCTTGGCCGCCTGGACGGGCTGAGCGCGCCGACGCTCCTTCTTGCGCTCACTGATCGTGGCCGGAGTTCGCGGGCAATCGGTGCCCCGCATCGCGCAGCGTCTTCTCCCGACGGGCGAGCTCAAGGTCGCTCTCGACCATCATCGCAGCGAGTTGCTCGACGGTGGTCTTGGCTGTCCAGCCCAGTTTCTCCCGTGCCTTGGATGGATCGCCGAGCAGTTGCTCGACCTCGGCGGGGCGGAAGTACCGCGGGTCGATTTCGACGAAGTCACGGTAATCAAGGCCAACATGCCTGAAGCAGAGCTCGCAGAACTGGCGCACACTGATCGCCTTGCCGGTCGCGATCACATAGTCGTCGGGCCTTTCCTGTTGGAGCAAGAGCCACATGACCTCGACATAGTCGCCGGCGTAACCCCAGTCGCGCAGGGCATCGAGATTGCCGAGGAAGAGCTTCTTCTGCATGCCCAACTTGATGCGGCCGACGGCGCGCGTGATCTTTCGGGTCACGAAGGTCTCGCCGCGGCGCGGGCTCTCGTGATTGAAGAGGATGCCGCAGCTGGCATGCAGGCCGTAGCTCTCGCGGTAGTTCACGGTGATCCAGTGGCCGAAGACCTTGGCGCATCCATATGGCGATCGAGGCCAGAACGGAGTCGTCTCCTTCTGGGGAACCTCCTGCACCTTGCCGTACATCTCGCTGGAACTCGCCTGGTAGAAGCGCACCGGCCGTGACGAGGACACCTGGAAGTTCCGTACAGCCTCCAGGAGCCGCAGGGTGCCCGTGCCGACGATGTCCGCGGTGTAGATCGGTTGGTCGAAGCTCACGCGAACATGGCTCTGCGCGCCGAGGTTGTAGACCTCGTCGGGCTGGATCCGTTCGAGAAGTCGGTCCAGCCCGCTGCCGTCGGACAGGTCGCCGTAGTGGAGTTTCAGGCGCGCACCCGACTGGTGCGGATCCTC
This sequence comes from Planctomycetota bacterium, assembly GCA_016873115.1. GTDB lineage: Bacteria > Planctomycetota > Phycisphaerae > Phycisphaerales > SM1A02 > SYIB01. The sequence continues at coordinate 6,410 of VGYB01000008.1, forward strand.
GTAGATGTGGTCGATGCGATCCGTGTTGAAGGTGCTGGCACGCCGGATCACGCCGTGGACCTCGTAACCCTTGCGCAGGAGCAGTTCGGCGAGGTACGAACCGTCCTGCCCGGTGATGCCCGTGATGAGTGCGCGCTTCATGTGGTTGGCCCCTTCGTGCGGCATACGGTACACACCCGGCATGAACAGACGCGATCTCGATGACCTGGCGATGCGCGTCCGGCGCACGGGGGATCGGATCCAGCCGCTCCTCGACCCGCACCCCGGGCTCGCGGCACGGAACGCCCATGCGCACCTCTGGCTGGGCATCAAGGTCCGGTTCGGCGAGTCGTGGCGATCCCGCGCCAAGCACGCCGGCGTGTGCGCCTTCATTGACTGGATCGAGGCGAATCCGAACGCCGACTACGACGCCTTCCCCGGGCCGATCGAACTCGATGAGCCCGAACAGGGGCTGTTCGGGGCGCTGGATGCCTGAAGACCGCGCGGGAGCACGGGAAATCTCACCCCGATGGCACGAGCCTCCTTGGCGCGAACCGATTGTGGCATCACACTTCCGGGATGTCCGTGGCCACGACCATCCTGCTCGCCGTGATGTCCGGCTGGAGCACCTCTGCATCCGCCCCCACGCTCCTCGTCGGTGGCACTGGCGAACAGGTGCAGCCCAAGCTCGCCTGGGACGGTCGCGGCATGCTTGCCTTGAGTTGGTACGACGCGCCGTCGGGCTATGACGTGATGGTGCGACAGCTCACGACCGACGGCGACTTCACCTGGCCCGCCGCCACGATGGTCATGAACAACTCATTCAGCAGCACGCAGGACTACCAGCTTTTCCGCGGCGCACCATGGGCCGTGGCGAGCCAGCAGGGCAGTTCGTCGCCCGTGGCGGCGGTCGCATCGCTCAACGCCGACGGCACGCTCGCGTGGACCAAGACCGTCAGTGCATCATCGGCCAGCGTGCCCAAGGGAAATCAGGCTGACGATGGCTTCCTCTGGAGCGCGTGGGTCGAAGGCTCGAACACGCGTGTGCAGCGGCTCGCGCAGGCCGATGGTGGCTTCAGCTTCGGTGCGCCGATCCAGATTGGCACCACGGGATCGACCTTTGCGGCCGACATCGAGCCGTCGCTCTCGGGCTCGGGCGTGGTGGTGTCCACGGTGCGCTACTCGACCTTCAGCGGCCCCAAGGTGCTCTGGGCCAACCTCGTCAATCCGGATGGCTCGCAGCCGTGGGGCACGAACGGCAAGCAGGTGTTCTCCGCCGGCAGCCTGCAATTCGGAAACTTCCCTGAGTTCCGGCGTGTGCCTTCAGTCGGCTATCTCTTCGCGTACTACAAGACTTCGCCGCTGCAGTCCTATGTGCAGGTGCTCGATGCTCAGGGCAATCGGCTGTTCGGGACCGAGGGATTCTCTGTGACGGCCGACACCGCGCGCGAGCGCACCAATCCGGCAGCCGTGTCGGACGGCACCTTCGTCTATGTCTGCTGGATCGAGCGCACGCCCAGCTCAAGCCTCTACGGCGTGTACGGGCAGTGCTTTGACCTCGCGACCGGGACGCGCCAGTGGGGCGCGTCGGGCCTGCCGCTCGCCCCGCTTGAGACGATCTACTCCTATTCGGGTGCCGTGGCCCACCTTCGCCCGGAAGGCGTGGTGTTCGGCTGGGTGCGCTCGACCGCGTTCGGCCAGGACACGGTCGAGGCGATGTGCGTGAACTTGACCGGCGCGACCGTGTGGAGTCGCCGTCCGATCGCAACCAACGTCAGCCCGAAGGGAAGGATGCAGGCTTACGGTGTCCCGTACGGAACGATCCTTCTCTGGGAAGACGGCATCACCCAAGGTTCATCGGACATCCGCGGCATGCGCATCGGTTCGGATGGATCGTTGGGGCCCGCGGTGCACCCGTCCCCGGACATTACGGGCGATGGATTCGTCAACGGTGGCGATCTCGGCGTGTTGCTGTCCGTCTGGTCCACTGGACCGCTTGAGTCGCCGGCAGACCTCAATGCCGATGGTGGTGTCGACGGTGCGGACCTTGGCGCGCTCCTGACTGCTTGGCAAGACTGAGCGCACCTCATTCAAGTCCTACACGGATCTGAATCGATTCGTTACGCTCCTCGGTGCATGCCGCACCGTCGAGGCCTAAGCCTGATCGCGTTCGCATCGCTGCTTGGCCGAGTGCTGTCGTTGGCCCAAAGTGTCGTGATCGGCTTTTACCTGACCCCAAGCGATTACGGCGCGTACGCGGTTGCGGTTGGGCTCCTGATGTTCACGGGTCCCCTTCGAGCCGGTGGAATCTGGATGGTGCTCGGCAGCATTCCCGAAGACAAGTATCGGGAACAGGCACCTGCAGTGTTCTGGGTCGGGATGTTCATCGGCTCCGCGAGCCTCGTCACCACGCTTGTGGCGAACGGGCTCAATCTGGGAGTGGAGCGTGGCGTCCCGGGAGCCACGCTGGCGCTCACGGTCCTCGCATCCCAGTACGCCGTGCTGCCGATCCAGCAATTGGCACAGATGCGACTCGGCGGCAGTCAGGAATACGGGTTCCTTGCCATCACCGTCCTTGTGTGCGGGATTGGCAAGTTCGTGCTCGCGATCGTTGCGGCCAAGTTTGGCTTTGGCCCCTTGGCGCTGGCCGCCCCCCCAGTCATTGGAACGTTGATCGAGGCAGTGCTCTGCGTTCGGGCCGCCCGCCTCGACCGCACCTACTTCCGATTCGAGCCTGCGGCGATCTGGAAGGCGTTTCGTGCTCATCTTCCCGTCCTCCCGATCGCGGTCTTCCACTCCGTGAATTCCCAGTCCGACTACTTCATCGGTTCGCTCTTCCTGACGACAGCATCCTTGGGGCTCTACACCTTCGCCTACCAAATCGCCAGCCAGCCCTACTTGGTGCTGACGATGGTGCTGCAGCGTGTGCTCGTGCCACGATCGGCCGTCGCGCAGGGGTCACCGCTGCACCAGGAGTACCTGGCCGCCATGGCCACCACGGTGTTCTTCATCGTTCCAGCGGTCTGCATCGGACTGGGCATCGTCTTCGCCCCCATGGAGCAGGTGATCTGGGCTGGACGCTGGGCGCAGTCGGTCGGGCTGGTGACCATCCTCTCGATCGGACTCAGCGGGCCAGTTGCCCAAGCCATCCTCATCACGCCGCTGTTGGCTGCGCGCCGTTACACCATCGTGCTGGCCACCGAGGCCGTCCGTGGGGCCAGTGTGCTCGGCGGAGCAGTGCTGGGCGTCATGGCCATCGCCAAGATGCCTCTTCTCGCCGCCGATCCGCTTGCGGATGTCAAGGGACTTGCCCTCGGGGTCTGCTTGGTGACCACGGCGACATCGATCGCGACAGGAATCTGGCTGATGGCGGCAGCGGGCCTGCGCTTGCGGCCGATGGTCGAGTCGCTCCTCTTGGGTCCAATGGTCTGCGTGGTGGCTGGCTTTGGATCGTGGAGCGTTGCGAACTCCCTGTACATGTCCTTCGATTCACTGGGCTCACGCGGCGGCCATGCCGTGGTCGCCATCACCACGATCGTGCTGTATGCGATCATCTTGATCGGCGCCCTGCAGCTGATTCCCCCCCTGCGTGCGGCCTACGTCAATGTGGCCGAGCCCGGCCTCAAAGGACTCAAGCGCGTCGCCCAGCGCATCCACTTGCCCATCGGCGATTGATCCCGATCGAAGCCCACGCACTATGCTTGGTCGCGTGCAGCGCATGAGGCTCTACAACACGGCGCGCCGGGCCATCGAGCCGGTCGTGCCCATCGATCCTTCAGGCTCGATCACCTTCTATTCCTGCGGCCCGACCGTCTATGACGATGCGCACATCGGCAACTTCCGTTCGTTCCTGAATGCCGACACGCTGCGGCGAGCGCTCGAACTTCTCGGTCATCGGGTTCGCCATGTGATGAACATCACTGATGTTGGCCACATGACCGACGATGGCAATGCCGACGGCGGTGGAGAGGACAAGATGGCCGTGGCGGGTCGTCGCATCGCCGAGGCCAAGAAATCCGGGGCGTTGCCCTCCGGGGCCGACATCGATCCGTCCGATCCGCATGCCGTGGCCGGCTTCTATGCCGACCGCTTCCTCGAGGATGCCCGCACGCTGGGGTTGAAGGTGGCGTCCGAGGCTGCGACCGATCCATCGCTCATGCCGCGACCGACCGCGTGCATCCCGCAGATGGTGGCCCTGGTCGAGCGGCTCGTGAAGCGCGGCCATGCGTATGTCGCGAGCGATGGCGTCGTCTACTTCGATGTCCGATCGTTCCCGGCCTACGGCGAGCTCTCCGGCAACACGCTCGATCACCTCCGCGAAGGGGAGGGCGGACGCATCAGTGCAGCGCACCAGGCCGTCAAGCGGCACCCGGCGGACTTCATGCTCTGGAAGCCCGACGAGCACCACATCATGAAGTGGCCGAGCCCGTGGGGCGTGGGCTATCCCGGCTGGCACCTCGAGTGCAGCGCGATGGCCGCCATGACCCTCGGTGAGCGCATTGACCTGCACTCGGGAGGCGAGGACAACATCTTCCCGCACCATGAATGCGAGATCGCGCAGAGTTGCTGCGGCTTCGGCCAGCCGACCTTCGCCAACCACTGGTTCCACACGCGCCACCTGCAGGTCGAGGGCGAGAAGATGTCCAAGAGCAAGGGCAACTTCTTCACCGCGCGCGACCTCTTCGCCAAGGGCGTCACGCCTGCGGCGCTGCGGCTGGAACTCGTTCGCACCCACTACCGCACCAACGCGAACTTCACCATGCAGGGACTGCGCGACTGCCAGCGCATGATCGATCGATGGTCGCGCGCGCAGCGGTTGCTTGAGTCCGCTGCGGCGTCGCGGGGCGCGGACCCATCGGCACCACCCGGTCCCATGGCGCGCGCACTGGAGGAGTTCATCGATGCGCTCTGCGATGATCTCAATCTCGCACGGGCCATCGCCGCCCTCAATGAAGCCTGCGGCGAAGCGGCCTCCGGTTGCCCGCATGGCGAGCGTGCTGCACTCGCGCGCGTGGATTCGGTGCTCGCGGTGCTCGAGCGCAATGTGGCCCAGCAGGCACCCACCGGTGATCCGTTCACCGCCGAGGTCGAGTCCCTGATCGCACAGCGGCTGGCTGCCCGCGCTGCAAGGGACTGGGCCGCCGGCGACGCGATCCGCGCGCGGCTCGTGGAGATGGGCGTGACCATCAAGGACGGCCCGCACGGCACGACCTGGACCCGTACCGTATGACCGGACCAGCCGCCGCCGCGAAGCGTTCGATCCCGACCATCGGGCTCGTCGGCGGCATCGCCAGCGGGAAGAGCGCCGTCCGGTCGATCCTGGCCGAGCTTGGATGTGTGACCTGTGATGCCGATGCGTTGGCCCATGAGGCGCTGGCGGATGCATCCATCGTCCGGGCCATCGAATCCTGGTGGGGTGAGCGGGCGGTGCGCCATGGCACGGTCGACCGGAGCGCGGTCGCGGCGATCGTCTTCGCGGACCCTGCCGAACGCAATCGATTGGAGTCGCTGGTGCATCCATGGATCCATGCACGACGGCGCGCGATGTTCTCGGTCGATCCCGGTTCCGCGGTGGCGCGGGTGATCGATGCACCGCTCCTGCTCGAGGTGGGCCTGCACACCGAATGCGACAGCATCTGGTTCGTGGATGCGCCGATCCAGGCCCGGCAGGCCCGGGCGCAGGCCGGCAGGGGGTGGACGGCTGCCGAACTGGCCCGGCGCGAGGCTGCCCAGTGGCCCCTTGACCAGAAGCGTGCGCTCGCGCATCATGTACTTCGCAACGACGGTGACCCGCAGTCGTTGCGGTCCCAAGTCGAGACGGCGCTGGCGGACACCATTCGCACGCACGATCACGCCAAGGGCACGTAGGCGCACCCGCCAGTCAGGGTCAAGTCCCATCACCACAGGCCGCACCACCCCCCATCGGGGTTCCCGGTGCCGGACCCACATCCCAACCAAGGCAGCATCAACATGGAAGTCAATGGTCGTCGTCGCCGTCGTCGTCGTGGTCGCTCCGGCGGAGGCAACGGTGGAGGCGGTGGTGGAGGTGGTGGAGGTGGTGGGGGCGGTCCATCGGCGATCGTCGCAGCACCGAGCGTGGCGATCCTGCCCGGCACCAGTGTGCCCACCGACGAGCAATTGGACTTCGAGGCTTCGCAACTCGACACCGAGTTGAAGGAGAAATACGAGGCTGCGAAGAAGGAGAACCTGGACGCAGCGAGCCTGCAGAAGCTCACCGCCGATCAGCTCGCCAAGGAAGCCAAGATGCTCGGTCTGGGCGACCTCGTCGGCATGCCGCGAAACAAGCTCGTCTTCGAGGTCGTCAAGGCCAAGGCGATGAAGCATGGCCTGATGTTCGCCGAGGGCACGCTCGAGATCATGCCTGACGGATACGGCTTCCTGCGCAGCGCCGAGTACTCGTACCTTCCGTCGGACGACGATGTGTATGTGAGCCCCGCGCAGATCCGCCGGCTCGGCCTTCGCCGTGGCCATGTGGTACGCGGCCTCGTGCGCCCGCCGAAGGAGGCCGAGACCTACTTCGCGCTGCTGCGCATCGACACTGTGAACGGCCACGACCCGAAGCGCCTGCAGAACCTGCCGACCTTCGAGAACCTCACGCCGCTGCATCCTGACAAGCGCATCCACCTTGAGATCCTCGAGCAGCCGCAACGGCTCGAGCCGCGCATCATGGACATGGTCACGCCGCTCGGCTTCGGTCAGCGGGCACTCGTCGTGGCGCCGCCGCGCACCGGCAAGACCGTCATCCTGCAGCAGATCGCCAACGCGATCACCCACAACCACCCTGATGTGCATGTGATCGTCCTGCTTGTGGACGAGCGTCCCGAGGAAGTGACGGACTTCAAGCGCACGACCAAGGGCAAGGTCGAGGTCGTCGCGAGCACCTTCGATGAGGAAGCCAGCCGTCACATCCAGGTCAGCGACATCGTCATGGAAAAGGCCCGCCGCATGGTGGAGCTCGGTGACCATGTGGTGGTGCTGCTCGACTCGATCACCCGTCTGGCCCGTGGCTACAACAACGCGGGCGCCGGTTCGGGCAAGATCGGCTCTGGTGGCGTCGACAACGCTGCGCTCATCCGCCCCAAGAAGTTCTTCGGCAGCGCGCGCAACATCGAGAACGGCGGCAGCCTGACGATCGTCGGCACGGCGCTCGTCGAGACCGGCAGCCGCGCCGACGAGGTGATTTTCGAGGAGTTCAAGGGCACCGGCAACGCCGAGCTGCACCTCACGCGAAAGCTCGTGGAAAAGCGCGTGTGGCCGGCGATCGACATCTCGGCCAGCGGCACTCGCCGCGAGGAACTGCTGCTCGACGCGAAGGAGCACGAACTCATCGTCCGCCTGCGCAAGGTGGTTGCCGACATGAATGTGGTCGAGGCCATGGAACTGCTCCGAAGCCGCCTGTCCAAGACCAAGTCCAACGCGGAATTCCTCATGACGATGGCCATGTCCTGATGTTGGGTGCGTATGGACCCGTGGCGGTCCTTGCGCCCAGCGGCGAAGACGGCACCTGACGGGAGCACACGCATGAAGCACACCAGCCCGCGACGGGCCTTCACTCTGGTCGAAATCCTCGCGGTCATCGGCATTCTTGCGCTCCTGGTGGCCATCCTGCTGCCGGCCTTGCGCACGGCGCGCCGAAACGCCGAATGGGCCGATTCGGCGAACAACCTCCGTCAGGTCTCGGTCTACCTGCAGGCGTACATCACCGACAACCGGGAATCGGTGGCACCGACGCAGTTCGACTACTCCACGGCGCGCAATCCGGGCCGTGTGCGCGGGCCGTCGTCAACGGGTATCGATCCACTCCTTGGCCCTCCCCGCCGCGGCACCTGGGCGGACATCCTCTGGACCGGTGCGAACATCGATCCGCCCTCGCTGCCGCAGGAGATGGGCGTCACCTATGCGTGGGAGTTCGATTCACCGGATCGCTTCTATTACGGCTACGACGATGCCTACTCGAAGAACCCGATGCGCTCGACCATCGGTCTTGAGAAGGTGCATTTCCCGGACAGTAACGGTGTCTCGGAGTGTCGCCCCTTCGGACCTGGCATCGATGCCCAGGAGATCGGCCACCCCGCCTACTTCGCCGGCAACCTCTTCTTCCGCCAGGCGCAGTCACCGTTCTACACGAGCGATGCCACGCTCAACGCGCCATACGAGTGGTGGAGTGCGGCGCAGATCCGTCGACCACAAGCGGGCATGTACTTGGTCGACTCCACGGCCGGCGAGGTGATCGGCGGAACGACGCGCCTGGAGTGGGAGGACCAGTTCGACGGCGACGCGGCTGACGGCCGTTGCCAGGTTGACTTCCGTTACTTGGGCGACACCTGCATGTTCCTGCTGCTCGACCTGCACGTCGACACCCAGCCGGCGTGGGCCAATCTGCAGGAGCTCCAAGGTGACTGGGCGGGCACCCCGGGATCGACCAATCCCATCGGTCGCGACATCAAGGTCACCAACCTTGAGCGATCCGATAATCCAGCACCGCCCTGATGACGGTGCGGGCTCGGTCCAATGTTTGGCAAGCGGGCGGCAACCCCTTGATGTGCGCTCCTTCTCCGGTACACTCCTCACCCCGCCCGATCATCGGGCGGTTTTCATTCGGGAACGCCACCGTAGCTCAGTGGTAGAGCACACCCTTGGTAAGGGTGAGGTCGAGGGTTCAATCCCCTTCGGTGGCTTCCGCGCGCGGACGCGTTGTCCCCGCGCATGTCTGCTTCGCGAGCACCCTTGCTGGAGTCACCGAGTCATGGCAAAAGAGAACTTCAACCGCACCAAGCCCCACGTCAATGTCGGCACCATCGGCCACGTCGACCACGGCAAGACCACGCTGACCGCCGCCATCACCGCCGTGCAAGCGGCACGCGGCTTCGGCAAGCCGATTTCCTACGATCAGGTCGCCAAGGCATCCGAGTCGGAAGGCCGTCGTGACCCGAACAAGATCGTCACCATCGCCACCAGCCACGTCGAGTACGAGTCGGCCAAGCGACACTACGCGCACGTCGACTGCCCCGGCCACGCCGACTATGTCAAGAACATGATTACCGGTGCCGCCCAGATGGACGGCGCGATCCTCGTGGTCTCGGGCGTCGACGGCGTCATGCCGCAGACCCGCGAGCACATCCTCCTCGCCCGCCAGGTCGGCGTGCCGAAGGTCCTCGTCTTCCTGAACAAGTGCGACATCGCCGATGCCGAACTGCTCGACTTGATCGAGATGGAAGTGCGCGAACTCCTCAGCAAGTACGACTACCCCGGTGACACGACCCCGATCGTCCGCGGTGCGGCGTTCCCCGCGCTGAACAACCCCGGCGATGCAGCCGCGAACAAGTGCATCGCCGACCTGATGGAAGCCATCGACACGTGGATCCCGACCCCGGTCCGCGAGAAGGACAAGCCGTTCCTCATGTCGGTCGAAGATGTCTTCAGCATCAAGGGCCGCGGTACGGTGGCCACCGGCCGCATCGAGCGTGGCGTGATCAAGGTCGGCGACGAAGTCGAGATCATCGGCCTGCGTCCCGCCGCGCTGAAGTCGACCGTCACCGGTGTCGAGATGTTCCAGAAGACCCTCGACAGCGGCGAAGCGGGCGACAATGTCGGTTGCCTGCTCCGCGGTGTCGAAAAGAAGGACATCGAGCGCGGCCAGGTGATCTGCAAGCCCGGCTCGATCAAGCCGCACACCAAGTTCACCGCGCAGGTGTACGTGCTGAAGAAGGAAGAAGGCGGCCGCAACACGCCGTTCAAGGCGGGCTACAAGCCGCAGTTCTACTTCCGCACCACGGACATCACCGGCAAGATCGAACAGTTGATCGGCGCCGACATGTGCATGCCGGGCGACAATGTCCAGATGCAGGTCGACCTCGAAGGCAAGGGCGTCGCCATGGAAGACGGCGTGCGCTTCGCTGTTCGTGAAGGCGGTCGCACCGTCGGTTCGGGCGTCGTCACCAAGATTCTCGCGTGATATCTGCGGCCGTCCTGGGCCGGGGCGTGATCCCCGGCCCAGGGCACCGCCTGCCGGGGTTCCGGCGAGAGGAGCATCGACATGGCCAAGAAATCCCTCGACCGCGAGTTCGTGTGGCTGCAGTGCACCGAAACGGGCGACCTGAACTACCGGGCCGAGATCCGCGTCAAGGGCGGCATCTCGGACAAGGTGAAGGACGGGTTCATGAAGTTCTGCCCCAAGCTGCGCAAGCACACGCTCCACAAGATCAAGCGCAAGTGATGTATGCGGCGGATCCAGCCCTGCCGCGTGAGCATCGCTCGTGCATCAAGCATCGGTTACGCCGATAGCTCAGCTGGTAGAGCAGCGGATTCCAAATCCGCAGGTCGTGGGTTCGATCCCCTCTCGGCGTGTTCGAATCAGAGATTCTCGACAGGCAGTTGACAGGAACCACCGCATGGCGCTCAGCATCTACAAGTCCGGCCTTGGCTACTGGACCCGCGTGGGCACGGCGGTCGCGGCTGGCATCCTCGGCACCCTCGGTGGCTACTGGCTGTGGGAAGCCCTTGCAGGCGCCGATTGGGGTGTCCCCACCGTCTATGTGCAGAGCGGCGCCGCGTTGCTCCTGATCACGCTGGTGGCGATCGCTGCGTGGTGGCTGGTCGCCGTGCGTCCGGCATCGGTGGACTTCTTCATCGCGACTGAAACCGAGATGAAGAAAGTCAACTGGAGCAGCCGCCGTGAGGTGGTTGGCTCCAGCATCGTGGTCATCGTGGTGAGCCTCGTCCTGGCTGGCTTCTGCCAGCTCTTCGACTGGGGTTTCTTCTGGCTCTTCCAGCAACTGCGCGTGCTGCAGGTCGATGGCGGTTGATCCGCTCCCCGAAAGGCAATCCATGAACGAGAACGACCCCACGACCGAGGCCCATGACGGAGCGCCCGAGGGCGCAACGCCGGGCGCTTCGGGTGTTGGCCGCAACCTTCGCACGCTCCGCCCGGGCGAGGCTTCGTCCGCAGCCAACGCTCCCACGCTGCGTTCGCTCCAGGGTGTGGCCACCATCCGCCTCGGCAGCGACACCACGCCCGAGCCGGTGCTGTCGAATGTCGTTGACCCGGCGACCGATCTGCCCATGTACCGCGAGGGCATGGATTGGTTCGTGCTGCGCGTGGCCAGCAACAAGGAAGAGAGCGTCCGCAACTCGCTGCTGCGCAAGGTGCAGATCGAGAGCATGGAGCGCCTCATCGGTCGCATCATGGTGCCGACGGAGAAGTCCAAGATCGTCAAGGGCGGCAAGCAGAAGATCACCGAGACCAAGCTCTACCCGGGCTATGTGTTCGTGGAAATGCGGCTCGAGCCCGATGGCCGCATCCCCCAGGATGTCTTCTTCATGATCAAGGAGACCTCGGGCGTCGGCGACTTCGTCGGCACCTCAGGCCGCCCGGCACCCATGACGCCCACCGAGGTCGAGAAGATGCTCTTTGACAGCCGCAAGCCCGAGGAAGCGCCCCAGGTCAAGATGGAATTCGTCAAGGGCGACAATGTCTCGATCCGCGAAGGCCCATTCCAGAACTACGAGGGCACGGTCGACGAGGTCCTGCCCGACAAGGGCCTGGTCCGCGTCCTTGTTACGATCTTCGGTCGTCAGGCTCCAGTCGAACTGGAGTACTGGATGATCGCCAAGGTCGATTCCTGATCGACGCCGGCTCTGGGCCGGAAGCATCACCGGCCATGTGCCGGAGGACCACGCATGCAACGGACTGCATCGACCGTCGTCTCCTTGATCCTGCTCGCCTTGCCGGCCGTGCTCGGCGGCTGCAACATGAAGGCCGCCTATCCGCAGCAGGCTGGATGGCAGCAACTTGATCCGTTCCTCGATCCGGTGCCGCAGGTCATGACCCGCGCACTCGATGCGTCGCACGCCGCCACCGACCCGAGCGTGCCGCTGGTGTGGAACCTCCCACCGGGCATGCAGAAGTCGGTGTGGAACAAGGTGGCCACGCTGCTCGGCCCGGGTGCAGTCGCGATGACCAAGGATGGCGAGCGGGTCTGGAGCATCGAGCGCGTGCGCGTGAACGGCTCCTTCGCCGAGGTCGATGTGCTCTGGCGAAACGCCGACGGGCTCTGGCAGCTCATGACGGTGCACCTCGAGGGTGCCGCCATGGCGCCCTATCGCGTGACCTACCTGCAGCGCTGGCGCTTGCCGGAGAGCCGAGTGCCGAGCTGCAACAACCCCACCAGCGGTGGGGAGCCCGCTGCTGCGCCGGCACCTGTCGCACCATCGAAGGATGCGCAATCGCCGAATCCGGCGCCCAAGCTGGTGTCCCCCTCGGCCGCACCGACCGAAGCGCCGGAAAAGCCGTAGCGTGGCCCGCCTTCACGCAGTCAATCGGCTGCGGCATGATGGACGCACCACGATGGGAGCAGCATGATGAGCGACGGCAAGCAGCAGAAGCAGGGGGGACCATCCCAGACGGCGATCACTCCCACGCGTGAGCAGAACTACGCCGAGTGGTACCAGCAGGTGGTGCGTGCGGCGGACCTGGCGGAAATCAGCCCCGTGCGAGGCTGCATGGTCATCAAGCCTTGGGGCTACGCGATCTGGGAGAACATGCAGCGTGCGCTTGACCGCATGTTCAAGGAGACGGGGCACCGAAACGCGTACTTCCCGTTGTTCATCCCGTTGTCGTTCCTGCAGAAGGAAGCCGATCATGTCGAAGGCTTCGCGAAGGAGTGCGCCGTCGTCACGCATCACCGCCTGAAGCCCGGACCTGATGGCAAGCTCATCCCCGACGGTGAACTCGAGGAGCCCCTCATCGTCCGCCCGACGAGCGAGACCATCATCGGTGCCACCTTCGCCAAGTGGGTGCAGAGCTACCGTGACTTGCCGCTGCTCATCAATCAGTGGGCCAATGTGGTGCGATGGGAGATGCGCACGCGACTCTTCCTGCGCACGGCCGAGTTCCTTTGGCAGGAAGGCCACACTGCGCACGCCACCGAGGCCGAGGCCGTGGACGAGACCATGCGCATGCTGCGCGTGTACGAGACCTTCGCGCAGGGGTGGATGGCCATGCCGGTCGTGTGCGGCGAGAAGACCGAGGGCGAGCGGTTCCCTGGTGCCGTGCGCACCTACAGCATCGAAGCCATGATGCAGGACCGCAAGGCGCTGCAGGCGGGCACCAGCCACTTCCTGGGGCAGAACTTCGCCAAGGCCAGCGGCATCCAGTTCCAGTCGAAGGACGGCGTGCAGGAACACGCGTGGACGACCTCATGGGGCGTGAGCACCCGCTTGATCGGTGCCATGATCATGACCCACGCGGACGACGATGGCTTGGTGCTTCCGCCACGGCTTGCGCCGGCGCACATCGTGATCCTGCCCGTGATCCAGAAGCCCGAGCTGGCAGAGCATGTGCTCGGTTGGTGCCGTGCGCTGGCGAAGGAACTCTCGGCGGTCTCGTTCGCCGGGGAACCCGTCCGGGTCGAGATCGACGAGCGTGACATCCGAGGCGGCGAGAAGGCGTGGACCTGGATCAAGCGCGGCGTGCCGGTGCGGCTTGAGGTCGGTCCGCGCGACATCGAGAGCGACAGCGTGTTCTGTGCACGCCGAGACCGTGGCCACAAGGAGAAATCCGCCGTCAAGCGCCGCGACTTCGTGGCGGGCATAGCGGCGCTCCTGCAGGAGATCCAGGACGGTCTCCTGGCGCGGGTGCTCGCGTATCGCCAGGCCAACACGCGCCGCGTGGACACGGAAGCCGAGTTCCGGGAGTGGTTCGCCGCACCGGCGGTGGCCGAAGGCCAGCCCACACCGATCCATGCTGGCTTCGCCCTGACGCATTTCTGCGGCGATCCGGCGATCGAGGAACGGATCAAGGACGAGCTCGGTGTGACGGTGCGCTGCATCCCGATCGATGACGACGCCGAGCCCGGGACATGCCCCTTCAGCGGCAAGCCGAGCCCGCGCCGCGTGGTCTGGGCCAAGTCGTATTGAGCGCCTGCATCGACATGTCGGACCCTCGCGCCCGCCGGGAACCGTCGGCGCAAGCCTTGTGCTTGTGTGGTCGCGCATAAACCCCACCGTCATGGCGGTCAAAGTGAGGTTGCACTGAATCTGGGATTTTTCTCCGTTCGACGCTTTGCGCCGCCGGTTCCCGCGACATGATGGTTCCGGAGCGGTTCCGTTCGAATCGCAAAAATCAGGAGAGGAGAAGAGGGATGTATCCATTTCATGGAGCGGCAATTGCCGCGGTGGTTATTGCACCGCTGGCGCAGGGTGCCATCGTCAATGAAGCGTCGCCCGCGTGGCGCGGCCAAGCCAATACGGTCTTTGCTGGCTGGGAGTCGTTCGTGAGCGGCTTTGGTGGCTTCAACATCGCCGATCGCTCGGGATCGTTCTGTGGCTGCGCGTTGTTCAACTTCGGGGCCGGATCGTGGCTTCAAGCCAATGGCAACATCCGGGCAGGCGACGCTGGACTCGACATCAAGGCTTTCGGCGGCCAGTTCTCCACACAGCGTCTGCGCTCCGTGGTCGTGAACATGGCGATCTGGGATGGGTTGGTCGAGACGAGCCAGATGAAGTTGCGATTGGTGGACAGCAATGGTGCCGTGACCTTCATCACCCCGACATCGATGGAGGAACTGAGCGAGCAGGTCTTTGATGACGGCTCCATCTATCGTTCGCGCGCCTACCACTTCGACGCAGCCGATGACTATCTGTCAAGCGGTGCCGTCGCGCAGTGGCGCCTTGAGTTCACCTCATCTGGCGGCATGGCCCTCGATGAAGTTGCCATTGACCTTGACTTCAACATGGTGCCTGCACCCAGCACCATGGCCCTCGCGTTCCTTGGCGTCATGGCGGCGCGTGCGCGGCGCCGCTGATCCGAACCTCTTTCCCCTTCCGCGCGCCATGCGGCGCGTCATGGCGGGACGGTCCCCACGACCGTCCCGCTTCTTCATTGGTCACGGCACGGTCCGGGGTTCTGATCACGCTGCACGCCAAGAGCCGGGGTTGGCCGGATGAGGCCCCGGTCGGCGCGCTGGATGCGGGTCAGGCCGGTGGAGCGTCGACGCGCATGAACGGTGCGCACTTGGTGATGGTCGTTCCGGCCGCCAAGGTGCCCCACGCGGCATCCCGGACGAGTTCACGCGGCGTCGAGCCGCCGTAGGACATGAGCACCTCGTCGGATTTGGTCACGAGGATCGGCTGCAGCAGTGCGGCCGCCGCGCGAACTCCCTGTGCGCAGCACGCGAGGATCGCGCCGACCTCAGGAAGCCTCGCCGGGTCCTTGGCGAGCTTGAAGGGCTGGGTCTCGTTGATGCTGGCATCCACGGCCCGGATGATCGAGAGCGCGGCATCGGCAGCCTTGTCGAGCTCGAAGGCACGGTAGTGGGCGATCGCGCGATCGCGCGTCCCCTCGACGAGTGCCCTCCATGTCAGAGCCCCCGGGGCCACGGAGGCGGGTCGGTCGCCATCGGGGGCGCAGGGCAGGGTGCCGTCGAAGTACTTGCCGATCATCGCGCTCGTTCGGCTCGCGCAGTTCGCGTAGGTGTTGACCAGCTGCGCCGTGTACAGCTCATGGAACTGCTTCGGGACGAAGTCCGCATCGGTTGCCCCGAGCGGTCCCTGCGTGATCATGGCCCACCGCCACGCATCGAGTCCATACGCAGCGACATAGCGCTCGATGGTCGGAAGGTCGATGAAGTTGCCCAGGGACTTCGACATCTTCTGGCCGTTGCTGATCCAGAACGAGTGCGCGTAGACGCAGGTCGGCAGCGGCAGCTCGAGGGCCATGAGCATGGCCGGCCAGACCACGGCATGGAACCAGAGGATCTCCTTGCCGATCACGTGGTAGCGCGCCGGCCAGTAGGCGCGTCGACCGCCGTCGCCCGGCTCGGCCAGGCCGAGGGCCGTGGCGTAGTTGAAGAGCGCATCGATCCAGACATAGATCACATGCTCTGGGTCATTGGGCATCGGGATGCCCCATGTGAAGTTCGTGCGGGTGATCGGCACATCCTGCAAGCCGTCGCGCAGGCGCCCCTTCACCTCGTTGAAGCGGGCCTCCGGCCGTACGAAGCCAGGATGTGCGGCGAAGAAGGCCTCGAGCCGTTCCTGGTATGCGCTCAGCCGGAAGTAGTAGTTGCGCTCCTTGGCGCGCACGAGGGTCACTCCGCTGACCGGACTCAGGTAGTTGCACTCCTTCGCGCGCGTTTCGGTGACGTACTCCTCCTGACTCTCGTCGTACCAGCCCTCGAACTCGCCAGCGTAGACCGCACCGCTGGCCAGCAGCCTGCGCACGAACTCCTGCACCTGCCGCTCATGGCGGGGCTCGGTGGTACGGATGAAGTCGTCGTTGGTGAGGCCGAAGGTACCCAGCACACGGCGGAACTCGGCGCTGTTCTCGTCAGCCAGCTCCTTCGGGCTGATGCCGCGCTCCTGGGCGCTCTTCTCGACCTTCACGCCGTGCTCGTCGGTGCCGGTCAGGAAGAAGACATCGTCCCCGCACGCCCGCATCGCACGCGCCCAGACATCACAGAGCGTGGTGGTGTACGCATGGCCGATGTGAGGCCGGTCGTTGACGTAGTAGATCGGCGTGGTGACGTAGGCGCGTGCCATGCGTCGGCGATGGTATCGGTGTCCGCACCCTTCCTTGGGCAGCCTTGTTGGGGCAGCGGAGCTCAGTGCGATCGTGCTGCGCTTCGCTCGGGTGAATCGGCCTCCGCGAGCACCTGCGAGAGCAGCACGGCATCGTCGCCCATGACGACCCACAGCAGTCCGTCGCTGCGCCAGGCGTACACCGATGGCCCGCCGGTGCTGGCCATGTCACCGGCGAGTTCACCAGGCTCGAGGGGAACGAGCCGGCCGTAGCGGTCGCAGACCGCGTACTGCCCGACATCGTGCGCCAGGCCGATCCAGACCAGAGATTCGCTGCCGTTGCCGTACGCCAGAGCCACCGTGTGCTGTGGGGCCGCCTCGGTGTCCATGCGGATCGACATGAGGACCAGTCCGGTCGGCGAGAGATCGGGCACCGTGATCGGGCGACCGAACGCTTGCTGCAGCTGGGCGGCCACCGCACCCTGGGCCGCAACCGGGGGACTCCCGGGCCGCAGCGGTTCGTTGGCCTGGACCTCGGCGCGAAGCCGCTCCAGATCCACGACGACCTCGCCGATGGGGACGAGGCCATCACCCGAGCCGGACAGCCGCGCGCTCGGAACGACCAGCCCGAAGGTCACCGCCATGGCCATCAGCGCCAGGACGGCGGCTACGGCCCAAGGATGTGCCCGTTCCGTTGCGGGTTCACGCATCGTGCAACCTTATACTTTCATCGTGCGACATTGCGCCCTCATTCCCGGACTCCTGGTGGCCATCGTCGGTGCGTCTGCGAGTGCCCAGAACACGCTCGATTCGGGCATCACGCGCAATGCGACCTCGCGCCAGGGCACGGCGCTCGATCGTAACCTCCGTCGCGGATCGTCCGGAGTGAATGACTACCGCCCGTCCGGCTACAGCAAGGAAGAGTGCGACTACCGCAACCTCATCGTCACGGGCGGTGTGGCGGGTGGTTCGCAGTTCCGCGGCAACGTGGGCTACACCGCGCCGACGGATTTCCGTGGCAGCGGCAGCGGGTACCTCAATCCCGGCGCGTCCGGCGGCAGCAACCGCGTCGGCACCGTCGATGGGTTCCTCGCGGGATCTGCGCTCAGCAATCCTGCATTCATCAACAGTTCACGCGCGCAGGACAGGTTCCTGCTCGCCAATGGCCTCGGGCAGTTCCAGTGGCGCCCGTACCTCACGCCGGATCCGGTCGACCTCTCGAGGGTCCCGGATTGGCGCCGCGTCGACAGCCAGGTCCGTCTCGATGATGTCGTGGGTACGCAGTCGCTTTCGGCGTATCGATCTGGCGTTCAGCAGTGGCAGCAGTTGGCGTACGCGGCAGACGAACGGAATCAACCCAGTTACGCCATGTTCTTCCATCCGGTCCGTGGCACCATCACTGTGGGTGCCGAGAATCGACCCGACTTCTTTGCGCCCAGTCCGTACGAGGCGGCGCAGCTCCGCCAGGACATTGACCGCGGCATGACGCCCTTCGAGCGCGCCGTGATGGCGTTCGACCAGCCCTATCGGCGGTCCCTCGAGGAAGCGGAGCGGATCGGCCAGCCGGTCTCCAAGGAGTATCGAGCGGTGATCGAACGATTGAAGGGTCGAGCCGCCGACGATGCCAAGCAGCGGCGCGAGCGTGACAAGACGCAGCCTGCTTCCTCCGGTGATGATGCCGCTGAGCTCCTGGAGTCGATCCGCGAGCAACTTCGGTTGGGCGAGTCGGAGGCCGCCGCCAAGGACAAGCATGAGGATGCCGGCATGTCACCGACCGACGGCTCGGCGACCCTTGGCCCCAGGCCGCTCACGCCCGAGGAGACGGCATTGATCCTCAGGCATGGCATGACGATGAAGACCATCGATGCCGAGACCAGCCAACGCATCGATGAGTTGCTGCGCATGGCTGCGGCGCAAATGAAGCGCGGGGACTTCTTCCTGGCCGAGGATTCCGCCCGGACGGCAGCTGCGCTGGTGATCGACCATCCCATGGCGCTGGCCGTGAAGGCCAATGCGCAACTCGGGGCGGGCCTGCTGCGCAGTGCCGGACTCACGCTGCACGACCTCTTCATCTCAAGCCCAGAGATGATCGATGTGAAGTTCGATCCGTCGCTGCTGCCCGACGCAGCGCGTCTGCGAGCCGTGCTTGCGCGCGCCAAGGACGAGACTCCGCGGCAAGCCGATGCCTTCGATCTCGGTCTGGTGCAGGCCTACATCGGTTTCCAGCTCGGTGATGCAGAAGCCACGGCTGCGGGGCTTGAGGCGATGGACCAGGCCGGCACCAACCCGACGCTGTCCAAGGTGCTGCGAGGCGTCTGGCTCACCCCGCGCTGATGGGCGGTCGATGACAGGGCGGCTGGGCTTCTGCGCCCCGCGCCGGCGGCAAGGCGATCAACCCGGGCGCAGTTGCGCACTCGTCCGCGCGCCGAGCGATTCGTAGATCCGGCGTGTGCTGGCGGACTTGTTCAGCGTGTAGAAGTGGATCCCGGCCACACCTGCATCGATGAGGTCGCGGCACTGCTCGGTCGCCCAGTGGGCACCCACGCGTGCCACCGACTCGTCGTCGCTGCCTGCCCGCGCGAGCGCACGCAGCAGCCTGGCCGGGAAGCGCGTGCCGGCAGCCAACTCTGCCATGCGGCGCAGGCCTGAAAGGCTGGTCACCGGCATGATGCCGGCCACGATCGGTACGCGGATGCCAGCCAACTCACAGCGCTCGCGCCAGTCATGGAACGCGCCGTTGTCGAAGAAGAGCTGCGTGATGATCGCGTCGGCACCGGCGTCGACCTTCGCCTTGAGGTGATCCATCTGCAGGAGGGTGTTGGGAGTCTGCGGGTGTCCCTCCGGGAAGCCGGCCACGGCCACGCCGAACCGGCTGCCGGTGCCATGGCGGCCCGCATCGTTGAAGCGCTGGATCGCCTGCACGAGATCCCGCGCATGCGCGAAGTCACCGACGGCGGCATCGGGCTGAGGATCGCCACGCAACGCCAGCACATTGCTGACCCCGGCCTCGGCGTACCGCATCAGGATGCTGTCGATCTCGGCGGCACGGTGACCCACGCAGGTCAGGTGCGGCATGGGGTCGAGGCTCGTGTCGCGACGAAGGCGCACGACCAGATCATGCGTC
The DNA here is from genome assembly GCA_016873115.1 of Planctomycetota bacterium. Taxonomy (GTDB): domain Bacteria; phylum Planctomycetota; class Phycisphaerae; order Phycisphaerales; family SM1A02; genus SYIB01. The sequence goes on from VGYB01000008.1 coordinate 26,052, forward strand.
TTCGCGCGCATGGAACCACCCGCCCCGTAGGTCACCGAGACGAAGCTCGGCGCGAGTGCCTCGCACTCGGCGATGGTGGCGAACAGGGCACCCCATCCGGCCTCGGTCCGTGGAGGGAAGTACTCAAAGCTCGCGCTCATCGATGGTCCCGCGAGGATCTGCGCCAGATGCATCCGTGCAGTCTATGGCTGTCCGCGCACAGTGCCGTACACTCGTCCGCATGTCGTCACGATCGCGCGTGCCACGGCCAGCGGCCCGGCGCCTGAGCCTCTACCTGCGTGAGCTCAAGCTCCGAGCACGCGATGGCAATTCAACGATCAGCAGCCGTCAGCTTGGCGAGGCACTGGGCCTGACCGATGCGCAGGTCCGCAAGGATCTGGCCCACTTCGGGCACTTCGGCCAGCCCGGAGTCGGCTACGGATGCGTGGAACTGCTTGAACGGCTGCGCATGATCATGGGCATTGACCGTGCCTGGCCATGCGTGCTCGTTGGGGCCGGCAACATCGGGCGTGCCCTGCTCTCGTACCGCCGCTTCGAGGAGGACGGCTTCGAGATCAAGGCGGTCTTCGATCGCTCCCGCGAGGTCGTTGGCACCACCATCGCCGGCCACAAGGTGCGCCCGATCGAGGATCTGGTGCGCATGGTCGCCATGCTCAAGGCGGAGATCGGCATCGTGGCCGTGCCGGCGGATGCGGCCCCAGCCGTGGCATCGATGCTGATCGCTGCCGGGATCCGCGGCATCCTGAACTTCACACCCTGTCGGCTCGACATACCGGCCACAGTCTGTGTGCGCAATGTCGACTTCAGCGTGGCGCTGGAGCAGTTGGCCTTCGATGTCAGACTCGTGGCTGCACAGGACGATGAATCATGAACCGATCCTTCCCTCTTGTCCTCGTGATCCTCGGCGGTTGCTCCGCCACGGTCGTCTCGCCTTCGCCCAACGATGCGCTTCGCCGCGACATGCAGGCGGCCGTCGATCGTTCGCAGGCCTTGGAACGGGAGAACCAGGAGCTGCAGAACAAGCTGGCCTCAGCCATGGCGGCCGGGAGCTTCTCGCCCGAGGCGATCAAGGCCCTGCCCACGGTGACGACCCTGGTGCTCAATCCCGCCCCGGTCCTGGAGCAACGGCCTGATGGGTGCTGGGTCGTGGTACGCGTGGAAACCCATGACGGACGCGGCCGCTTCACGCAGGCGGTGGGGACCATGGGATTCCGGGTGTTCTCCCTGACGGCGCCGGCGGGAACCCAGCCGCTCCTGGCCGAGAGCTTTGCGAGTCCCCTCCAGGTGCGAGAGTCCTATCGCGGGGGTGTCATGGGGACGTACTACTCCTTCGAGATCCCCCTGGTGGCCGGTACAGCCTGCCAGGGCCCGCTCAGCGTGCTCGCTGTCTACGAGGATGCGCTCACCAAGGCCAGGATCGAGTCGGTGGGCCACACGGTTGCGCAGCCGATCCAGTGGGGCAAGTGATCGTGCAGTCTCCGGCTCCCGCCACCATTAGCATGGATCCGATGCAACAGTCGACACGATCCATGGTGCGCGGCGCGATGCTTGCTGTGGCGATTCTGGCATGCATCGGTGGCTGCCAGCGGGTGCTCTTCAACCCAGACGAGCCGTACAACCAGTACGACCGATATGACCGGCTGCGCGATGGGTTCTCACCCACGGAACTGCCGGATGAATACGGCGTGCCGCAGCCTGCGCTTCGGGCCAGACTCAGCCCCAACTCGTGAGCCCCTCTGCGGCCTGTCAAGGGGTCATCTCGAACATTCGTTGCAGATCAAGCGAATCGTGGCCGATGAACCTGCAGCGATCGCCATATGTCGTACTCGCCCACCAAGCCCAGTGCCTCGACCCGTCGCACCCGCATCGTGTGGTCGGTGTTCATCGCGGCCATGACGCTCACGGCTGGCCTGCTCATGCTCGGCGACACCGGTGCGCCGACGATGACGATGGCCGTCAACCCGGTTCGGATCGGTGGCAACTTCGGTCCGGTCGAACCCCGGCAGGCCCGGGCGGCTGCATGGAAGGGCATCGTGATCCACGGGTCCGGTACTGCTGGGGGTGATCCGGACCTGCTCAGCCGCCAGACTGACGGCACGAGCTTCCACTTCATCATTGGCAACGGCCAGGGCATGGCCGATGGCAGCGTGCATGTGAGCCCGGCCTGGGACCGGCAGGAGGCCCGTCTGCACATTCGATCGACGGCTCCCGGGGGCCTTCTGCGGGCGGCGCAGGATCCCGCCATGCTGGCCAAGTCGGCCGTGCGCGCAAGCGTGACAACGATCTCGATCTGCCTCGTCGGGAACGGCAATCGGCGTGGGTTCACGGACCTTCAGATGCAGGAGCTGGTGACGCTGGTGCGTGCCCTCCAGGACCGCTTTGTGATCCCGGCCGACCGGGTTCTCCTGCGCAGCGATGTGGATGGCACCGCCAGCCCCGGCCAGTTCTTCCGGCAGGCTGATTTCGAGGCCCAGTTGCGCCACTGACCCTGCCGTTCGGCTTGAGCCGATCGAGGCAGGACCCTACACTCTCCATTCACTTCTCTTCGAGCCATCGGTGCGCGGACGGCTGTCCCGGCGCGACGTGTGGCGGCAACGGTTCGTCATGGGCTCCCTCGCTGTCAAGGACATCTTCGGTTTCAAGGTGATCGCCCCGCTCGGTACCGGCGCGGCGAGCATGGTGTTCGCCGTGCAGGACCCAGCCGACAAGCAGATCTATGCGCTGAAGCATGTGGTCAAGAACACCGACAAGGACCAGCGCTTCCTCGACCAGGTGGAGCTTGAGTACGAGATCGGCAGCAAGCTCTCGCACCCCAACATCCGCACGCTCCACAAGATCCACCGGACGAAGAAGTTCTTCAAGGTGATCGAGATCGCGCTGACCATGGAGTTGCTTGACGCACCGACGCTCGACAGGGCACTGCCCAAGACCATGGTCGATGCTGCAGGCCTCTTCACCCAGATCGCCCGCGGCCTGGCTCACATGCACGAGAAGGGGTTCTGCCACGCCGACATGAAGCCCATCAACGTGATGATCGCCGACCGAGGCACGGTCAAGATCATCGATCTCGGCCAGGCCTGCGCGATCGGCACGGTGAAGAAGCGCATCCAAGGCACGCCCGGCTACATGGCTCCGGAGCAGGCCCACCGCCGGGAAGTGACGGAGCAGACCGACATCTACAACCTCGGCGCGACGATGTACTGGGTCCTCGTGGGCGACACGATCCCCACGGCGATCCCGTCGAAGGCCGATCCCAAGTCGCTCGGGGGCGAGTTCACGCCAGTGGCAGTCAAGCCGCCCATTCCGCCGGCAACGCGCAACAAGTCGATCCACCCGATGCTGTCGGACCTGATCCTGGAGTGCGTGCAGGTGAGCCCGGGCGATCGGCCAGCCTCCATGCAACTCGTCGCACAGCGGCTTGACGATCTCCGCACGCTGTTCGTCGCGCAGCCCGACGGCGTCAAGCTCGATACCCGCGGCTGGGGATCGAGCGAATCCTCGCAGGGGTCGTGGGAGCGCTGACGCCAAGTCGATGTCGTGCAGGGCCGGCACTGCTGGTGGCGCTCATCCCGTTGGCCGGACTTTCCAGCCTTGCCGCACGCGCGGGCGATCCGGATCTTCGCCAGCCTGCACGACTCCAGGACCTTCAACTCTTGCAGGACCGTCTGCACGCTCTGTCTCGGGCAGCCCGCCCGACGCAGGTGGCGATCAAGGTCACCGGGCTCGGCGGTGGTGGTTCATGCAGCGGCACGATCATCGATGCCCAGGGGGGCTGGATCCTGACTGCTGGGCATTGCTTCGAGAAACCGGGCCAGCCGGTCGCGATCGAGTTGCCCGATGGTCGCACGATTCCCGGGACGACGGCCGGCCTGCACTGCGAGGCGAACAAGGACTGCGGTCTCGTGAAGTTCGATCCAGTCGAGGGAATCGTCGCGGCGCGCTTGGGCCCGTCGGGACGCCTCGTTGCGGGTGACTGGTTGGTGCCCTTCGGCCACACGCACGGTTTCACGAAGGATCGTGCTGCCGTCATGCGCATCGGTCGCGTGGTCCATCAACGCGAATACGCCATCGAACTCGATGCTCCGATGTCCGGTGGCGACTCCGGTGGTGGCGTCTTCGACCTTCAGGGAAGGCTCGTCGGCGTCGTGAGCACCACGAGTGGTGAGCCCACGCTGGGGTCGATGTGCACGAGCGACTTCGCGGCCTCGCGACTGGCTGACCTCAAGGCGGACTCGGTGACCGGTGGCCGCACGGTGGACCCTGCCAAGCTTGCGGCGATGTGGTCAGGCGAGCGCGGCGAGTTTGAGCCGACCGTTGATGCGGGCCGCGGTGCACCCGGGTTGCGTGAGATCACGGGGAACCTGACCACGCCATGGCTGCAATCGGTCTGCCAAGTGTCGGTCGATCATCGACCCGTCGGCATGGCGACGGTGATCGACGCCGACGGCGTGCTGCTGGCCAAGGACAGTGACATCGGCCGATCGAGCCAGGCCGTCGAGGTCACCCTGCCGGTCGGCACGACCGTTCGGGCGCGCCGTGTGGTGCGCGATCGCGACCTGGACCTCGTCGTGCTCAAGGTCGAGGGCGATGACCTTGTGCCGGTCGAATGGGCCGACGATGCGGTCCCCACCTCGGGAACGATCGTCGTGAGCGCCTCGTCGCAATGGAACGGAGAGTCATGGGGCATCATCGGCCTGGATGGCCTGCGCAAGAACGCCATCGATGGGCTGTCGGGATTCCTGGGAATCCGCGTGGAGCAGGACACGCCAGATGGGAGAGGGCTGAAGGTGATCCAGTCGTCGATCGGATCGCCGGCCTGGGTCGCGGGGCTGCGTGAAGGCGATCGACTGCTGCGGCTGGCAGGCCAGACCGTGGGGGCGCAGCACGACATTGGTCGCATCGTGCGCGCGTATGGTGGCGGCGAGTTGCTCCTGATCGAGATCGATCGCGGTGGTACGCCGATGTCGCTCCTGACCCGAGTGACCGTCCGACCGGACGATCGCCGCATCGCCCAAAGCACGATGCTCTTCCCGGCCAGCCGTCGGGCGAGTGGGTTCGGCGGTGTGCTGCAGCACGACACACCGCTGCCGTGCGTGCGCATGGGTGGCCCGCTCCTTGGGCTGGATGGACGCGCCCTCGGCATCAACATCGCGCGTCCCGATCGCACGGCGACCTACGCGTTGCCCGCGGCGAGCGTGAAGCCGCTCTTGCCGGGCTGGATCGAGGCCGCCAAGGCCGGGACCACGCTGCCGACGGTCGCGCCGATCGACCTGTGGCCCCCGATGCAACGCAGCGGATCCCGCTGGATCGGGCATCCTGCCCTGGCGGAACTCGAGGGTTCATCGTTGGTCTATGCCTTCGACCAGCGGGTCGATCCTGGCGTGATCGAAGGATGGACCGATCCCCTGGCGCGCTGTGCGTGGGCTGCCGAACTCGACCCCGGAACCTACGACATGTTCATCGAGGCAGGACTCGTGGGGCATGCAGAGCGATCGGCGACGATCGATGTCGGGTACGAGGCTTCTGCGGCGCAGGATGGAGGCCGTGGGAACGCTGGCGCGGCTGACGGGGCGGCCGATGGGCCTGATCGAGCCAAGCGCGTGTGGATCAAGGCCACGCAGCCACCGAACGAACGGGTGGATGGCCGCATGAAACTGGCCACATTCCCTGCCGGCCGCTTCAACCTGCGCGAGCGCGGGCCCGTGGTGGTCTGGGCCGGCCGGCCTGGCGCGCCTGACCTGGTGATCGGCAGGCTGACGCTGCGCGCGGTGGACGCGGCGGCGAATCCCGGCGAGGATGCGCCAAAGGCCGATCCCGATGAATGACCATTGGCACCAGCGCTTCCTCGACTTGAGCCGAACCATTGGCGGTTGGAGCAAGGATCCGTCCCGCCAGGTCGGCGCCGTCATCGTGAGCCCGTCCAAGCAGATCCTCTCGACGGGGTTCAACGGACTGCCGCGCGGCGTGGCCGACCGGCCCGAGCGGCTCGAGCGGCCAGTGAAGTACGACCTGATCTGCCATGCCGAGATGAACGCGATCGTGCAGTGCGCACGCAACGGCGTGAGCCCGGTGGGCTGCACGATCTACTCGAGCTTCAGCCCGTGCGTGCAGTGTTCGCTGGCGATCATCCAGGCGGGCTTGGCCGAGGTGGTCACCTTCGCGGTCGATCACGGCAACGAGCCCTGGTCAGAGTCGATCCGCAAGGCCGTCGAGCTCTTCGCCGAGGCTGGCGTGTCGTACCGTTCGTTCCCCATGCGCTGATCGACCGGTTGCGGTGGCGCGTGCAGTGCTCCGCGCGACCTACACTCCGCCGATGCACGGGCAGCGCGACTGGTTCAGGCTCGATGGCCGCCATGCCCTGGTCGGCGGCGCCACGCAAGGGATCGGTCGGGCATGCGCACTGGCCTTGGCACGGGCCGGCGCACGCGTGACCATCACCGGACGCCATGACGAGGGCCTGGCAAAGGTTGCTGCTGAACTTGCGGCGATCGGTCCCGGGCCTGGCACGCTGCTCGTCGACCACGCCGACTGGCAGGCGGTGCAGCGATCGATCGATGCACTCGCCGCGCGGGATCCGGTCCATGTGGTCGTCCACAACACGGGTGGTCCGGCCGCAGGGTTCGCGATCGATGCCGACCCCGCGCAGTTCACGGCGGCGCTCACGCAGCATGTGGCGACGGGCCAGGCGATCATGCAGGCCTGTGCACCCGGCATGAAGGCCGCTGGCTACGGCCGGCTGGTCTCGATCACGAGCACCAGCGTGGCCACTCCACTGCGGGGTCTTGGCGTCTCGAATGTGGTGCGGGCAGCAGTGGCCAACTGGGTGCGCACCCTGGCGCATGAGCTCGGGCGGTTCGGGATCACGGCCAACAACGTGATGCCCGGGTTCACGCGGACAGGGCGGCTCGCCTCGCTCTTCGAGGGCAAGGCGCGTCGTGGTGGCGTGGAGGTCGAAGCCATCGAGCGCGAGGCCATCGCGACGATCCCCGCGGCGCGGATCGCGGAGCCTGATGAGATCGCGGCAGCGGTGCTCTTTCTCTGCTCGCCGGCGGCGAGTTACGTGAACGGCGTCAACCTGCCCGTCGACGGCGGCCGTCTCGTGCAGATGTGATCGATGGCCAGGACGCCCACCAACCCCGCCGCTGCGCCCGATGAGCTCGCACACAGTCGGCGCGTGGGTGCGGCGAATGTCCTGGCGGCACTTCTGGGCTGGAGCGCGGTGCCGCTGCTCCTTCGTGACCTTGCGGACCGTGGCGTGGACTTCTGGAGCAACAATGGCTGGCGCTACGGAGCGAGCGCGGTGCTCTGGCTGCCGTATGTCCTCTGGCATGCGTGGCGTGGCCGCATGCCCAAGGGCATCTGGAAGGCTGCGATCGTGCCGAGCATCGCCAACATCGCGGGGCAGGCCTGCTTCACTGCGGCGTTCGGCATGGCCGGGCCGGGCATCGTGACCTTTGGACTCAGGAGCCAGCTCATCTTCGTGGCCCTCGGCGCGTGGTTCCTCTTCCCCGCCGAGAGGGCGGTGATGCGCACGGTGCGCTATCTCGTGGGGTTCGTCCTGCTCATCGTGGGACTGACGCCGGTCCTCATCGGCGGCGAGTTTGCGCTCGGCGGCTCCCATGGATCCGGCGTGCTCATGGCGGTCTTCTCGGGCCTGGGCTATGCCTGCTACGGCCTCAGTGTGCGTCGCTTCATGGCGGCCTACCACCCGGTCCTTGCCTTCGCGGTCATCTGCCAGCTGACGGCCATCGGCTTGATTGCCCTGATGCTGGCGTTCGGTCGCGATGGCGGCGCCTATGTGCCATCGCTCGGATCGCGCGAACTCGTCTTCCTCGCGATCAGCGCCGTGGCCGGCATCGCCGCGGGGCATGTCTTCTACTACATCGCGATCGCGCGGCTTGGCGTGGCCGTGACCAGCGGCGTGCTGCAGTTGCAGCCGTTCCTGGTGAGTGCAGCGAGTGCGTTCGTGTTCGAGGAGCGGCTGACGGGATTCCAGTGGCTGGGCGGCTTCGTGGCCGTCGGCGGTGCGGTGCTGATGCTCACCGCGGAGCGCAAGGCACCGCAGCAGGCCCAGGCCAGCAGCGAGACCGGCGACTGAAGCGTCAGCGCGTTCCGGCCAGCGTGTCGACGAACCGCCAGACCTCATCGAAGGTGTTGAAGAGCGGGGCGGGTGCTGCGCGGATCACATTGGGTCGGCGTGTGTCGCAAGCGATGCCTGCCGGCAGGAGCTTCGCATGCCGCTCCATGCAGCGATCCTCAAGCTGGATCGAGAGCTGCGCACCGCGCTCATGCGTGGCTGGGGGCGTCAGCACGCGAGCCTCGGGCACGCGCTCGCGAAGGAGCATCTCGAGGAACGCGGTCAGCCGCAGCGACTTGGCGCGCAGGCGATCGAAGCCCGCCGCATCGAAGACCTCGAGGCTCGCCAGGAGCGGTGCCATGCCGATCACGCTTGGCCCGCTCACTTGCCAGCCATCAGCCCCCGGCGTGGCCACAAAGTCACGCTCCATCGCCATGCGTGCGGCGATCGGCACGCCCCACCAGCCCGCGAAGCGCGGCGTGGTCGCGTCGAGTCCGTGGCGCTCGTGGATGTAGAGGCCGGCGGTCGCACCCTGGCCACCGTTCAAGTACTTGTAGCCGCACCACGCCGCCGCATCGGCACCGAGCTCATGGAGGGGGAGCGGCACATTGCCGATCGCGTGCGCCAGGTCGAAGCAGGCGAAGGCGCCCGCCCCATGCGCCGCCTTGACCAGGGCACCAAGGTCAAGGAGCTGGCCTGTCGCATAGTTCACGCCGCCCACGAGGAGCATGCCGGCACGATCACCGGCTTCGGTGCATGCGCGTGCGAAGTCCTCGGCATGCAGCAGGCCATCGGCGCGGGGCGGCACCTCGATGATGCAGGCATCAGGGTCGAATCCCCGCGCCTGCACATGGCTGCGCACGGCGTAGCGGTCGCTCGGGAACGCGGTGGCCTCCATGATGATCCGGTCCCGGCCGGTGTGCGGCCTCCAGAACGATGCCATCAAGAGGTGCAGCGTTTCGGTGAGGCCGGCCATCGCCACGACTTCGTGCTCACGCGCACCGGCGAGCACGGCGAGCGATCGGCGTGCGTGGGCGTGGTAGTCCATCCAGGGGCGTGACCCTTCCATGCGCGCGTAGTGGCCACGGGAACCCCATTGGTCCATGACCTCCTGGACGAGCTCGCGGGTGCGCCGTGCCATCGGCCCGAGCGAATTGCCCTGGAAGTAGACGAGCGGTTGACCGTCGGCACCGCGTGGGAGCTCGAACCGATCGCGCAGGGGTGCAAGCGGGTCATTGGCGTCGGCCCAACGAGCCCACTCGCGTGTGGTCTCGATCCCGGCGGCGTGAATGTCGAGGACGGTGGTCGGCATGCTTGGATCGTAGGATCATCCCGTGGCGATGCCCGAACCGACCCAGTGGTCCGAGTGCCTTGCGCGGGAACGACCCGGTCGTCGCGTGTTGCTGGCTGCGGTGATCGTGGCGTTGGCCGTGGCGGTCGGCGTGGCGGCACAGGAGTGGTTCGTGGGTGCGCTCACCGCGGTCGGCTTGGCTGCGGTCACCGCTGAAGGCTGGGCAGGGTGCCGTTGCGTGGTGGATGGCCACGGCATCGTGCGCGCGGGCCCGTTCAGGCGGCGGCATCTGTCGTGGGCATCGGTCGCGACATTCACCGTCGAGGAGGCAGGCGCCACGCTCGCACGGGGCACCGGCCGCGGGGCGATCTCGTTCCACCTGGACGGCGTGGCGCCCTCGCGTCGTGAGCGTGTCCACCACGCGCTCCACGCGTGGCAAGCATGGTGGCTCACATCGCGCACGGCAACGGAGCGGTCGAACCATGGCTGATGCCAAGCGCACCTGGCGCGAGGTGCTTCGCCATGCCTTCGCGGTCGAGCCTTCGGGTCCGGCCACGCTGACTGATGCCGAAGCGGCGGTCGTCGGCCGTCTTGCCGACGAGGTGGTGCGGCGGGGCATGACCGCACCCGCACTCCTGGCGCTGGAGTCGTTCCGCCCGCTCAATGCGATCGGAGCGAATGCGATGCATGCACTCACGCCCTTCGTCTCGGTCGTGACGGATCCCGCGGCGTTCACCACGCTGGCTGCGCTTCTGGAGCGCCGTGGAAGCGTCGAAGCGATCTGCCAGGTGATCGAGGCACGCGCCGATGCAGGGAATCCTCCGCAATCCGGGAGGGATTGACCCCAGGGCGGCTTGCAGCCTGCAGCCAAGTCCGTAGCCTTCGCCTTCCATGCAGAAGGACCCCAGCCGCATCAAGGTCGTGGTCGCCACCGACTGCGGCAGCACCACGACCAAGGCGATCCTCATCGAGTTCGTGGATGGCGTGTATCGCCAGACGCACCGCGCCGAGGCACCGACCACGGTCGAGGCTCCCTTCGCCGATGTCACGCTGGGCGTGGCCAATGCCGTCACGGAACTCCAGGAACTCAGCGGCCGACGGCTCGTGGACGATGACGGCACGATCCTGCGCCGCGCCTCGCTCGATGCGGCCGATGGGTGCGACATGTACATCTCGACCAGCAGCGCCGGTGGCGGGTTGCAGATGATGGTCGCGGGGGTGGTCAAGGAAATGACCGCCGAGAGCGCCAAGCGCGCCGCACTCGGTGCGGGCGCGATCGTCATGGACACGATCGCGAGCAACGACCGTCGTCGGCCGCACGAGCAGGTGCAGCGCATCCGCGAGCTCCGACCCGACATGGTCCTGATCTCGGGCGGCACCGACGGGGGCGACACGAAGAAGGTCACGGAACTCGCGGAACTCATCGCGCCGGCCAAGCCCCGCCCGCGCTTCGGTGGCGAGTACAGCCTCCCCATCATCTTTGCGGGCAACCGCGATGCGCGTCCGGCGATCGAGCGCACCTTCTCGACCGGTGGCTTTGACCTCAAGGTCGTCGACAACCTTCGCCCGACGCTTGAGCGCGAGCACCTCGGGCCGGCGCGCGAGACGATCCATGATGTCTTCCTCGAGCATGTCATGGCCCACGCGCCCGGCTATGACCGGTTGATCGCCTGGGCCGATGCGCCCATCATGCCCACGCCCGGCGCGGTCGGCGACATCCTGCAGGCGATCGCCAAGGGTCGCGGCATCAATGTCGTGGGCGTCGACATCGGCGGGGCGACAACCGATGTCTTCAGCGTCTTCGATGGCTCGTTCAACCGCACGGTGAGCGCGAATCTGGGGATGAGCTACTCGATCAGCAATGTCTGCGCCGAGGCCGGCATGGAGAGCGTGCTCCGCTGGGTGCACCTGGACATGGATGAGCGCGAGCTGCGCAACCGGGTCAAGAACAAGATGATCCGGCCGACCACGATCCCGCAGACGCACGAGGCGCTCGTGTTCGAGCAGGCCGTGAGCCGTGAGGCATTGCGGCTGGCCTATGTCCAGCACAAGGCCTTCGCGACCGAGCTCAAGGGTGTGCAGCAGCAGCGCACCGTGGGCGATGCCTTCAGCCAGGAGGAGAGCGGCCGTTCGCTTGTCAGCGGCATGAAGCTCGACCTGCTCGTGGCCAGCGGTGGCGTGCTGAGCCACGCACCGCGCATGGAGCAGACCGCTTCAATGCTGATCGATGCCTTCGAGCCCGAGGGCTTCACCGAGCTTGCGAAGGACAGCATCTTCATGATGCCGCATCTGGGCGTGCTCGCCACCGTGCATGAACGCGCGGCGATGGAAGTCTTCGAGCGCGACTGCCTCGTCATGCTCGGCACCTGCATCGCGCCGGCGGGCACGGCGGTCGCGGGCAAGCCCGTGATGCGCTGGAGCGCACGCTGGGAGGGCGGCAGCGCCGAAGGAACGCTGATGGCCCAGGAGATGAGGCTGCTGCGCATCGGCGAGCGCGCGCAGGTCGAGGTCACTCCGGAGCGGGGCTTCGATGTCGGTGGGGGTCCCGGCGTGGCCGTGAAGCGCGAGGTGCGGGGCGGCAGCGTCGGGCTCATCCTTGATGGTCGCGGGCGCTCGCTCTCCGTGCCCGGTGGGGCCGAGGGCAGGCGCTTGGTCGCTGCGTGGGCGAAGGCACTCGAACTGTACCCCGATTGAGGACACGATCATGGCCAAGGCCTACACACCAGGACTGACCGTGAGCTCACGCGTGCGGTATCGCGCACGCCGGCTCCTGCCCCTGACGGGTCGCATCACCGTGAAGCTCGGCGATCGCGTCAAGGCGACCGATGTCGTCGCACAGACCGACCTTGAGGGCGACATCACGCCAATGAAGATGTCGAACCTGCTCTCGTGCGCGCCGCGCGATGTGCCGGGGCTGCTGCTGAAGCCTGTCGGTTCCGCCATCGCCATGGACGAGGCGATCGCGCAGTCGAAGGGGATCTTCGGCATGATGAAGGTCACGGTGAAGGCGACCGCGTCCGGCACCATCGAGAGTGCCAGCGACTCGACCGGCATGGTCATGATCCGCGGCGCCGCGCAGCCGGTGCAGGTGCGTGCGTTCACCAGCGGCCGTGTCGTCGAGGTGCTCGGCAGCGAGGGCGCCGTCGTCGAGAACGACGTGGCGCTCGTCCAGGGCATCTTCGGCATCGGTGGCGAGGCCTACGGGCCCATCGCGATCGCGTGCGCGCGCCCCGAGGAGCGGCTCGAGGCATCGTCGATCCGCAGTGAGCACGCCGGGTGCATCCTCGTGGGTGGGGCACGCATGACCATCGACGCAATCCGCCGTGCCATCGAGCTCGGTGTGGCAGCGATCGTGTCGGGCGGCATCGATGACGCTGACCTGAAGGCACTGCTGGGGCACGATCTGGGGGTGGCGATCACCGGCAGCGAGAAAGTCGGCATCACGCTGGTCGTGACCGAGGGCTTCGGTGACATCACCATGGCGGCCCGCACGCACGCCTTGCTGGCCTCGCATGCCGGCCATGCCGCGAGCGTGAACGGGGCCACGCAGATCCGTGCCGGCGTCATGCGCCCAGAGATCGTCATCCCGCTGGCCGACGAGGCGTCGGGCGATGCCCATGTGGGCGGCGGCGCGACTGCTGGGGAGCTCACCATCGGGACGCCGGTTCGCGTGATCCGGGATCCCTGGTTTGGCGCACTCGGCACGGTGGCCGCACTCCCGGAACCGCCAGCCGTGCTCGGCTCGGGGTCGAAGGCCCGCGTGCTTGAGGTCGCCTTGGCCGATGGGCAGCGGGTCACCGTGCCGCGCGCCAATGTCGAGTTGATCGCCGGGTGATCGAACCGGCTCCCGGCGAACAGTCCACGGGCGCGTTAGGCTCCACGCATGGTGCTCGGTGCCGACGCAGGCTTCATGAACCCCGAGAAGATGCTCCTGTGTGTCGTGCTTGCGGCCACCTGTGCATGCATCCTTGCCAGCATGGTGGCGGCGCGAGCCGGCCGAGTGCCGAAGATCCGCCGCATCACCGGTCTCGAAGCGGTCGAGGAGGCCGTGGGCCGCGCCACCGAGATGGGCAGGCCGATCCTCTTCGTTCCGGGCATCCAGGACATGGACAACCCGATGACGGTCGCGGGCATCACGGTGCTCAGCCGCGTCGCGGGCACGGCTGCGCGGTACGACGCCACGCTCGATGTTCCCGTGAGCCGATCGCTCGTCATGCAGGCGGCGCGCGAGAGCGTGCAGGCCGCGGCGCTCCAGACCGGGCAGCCCGACTGGTACGACCCGGAGCGCATCCGCTACATCACCGATGAGCAGTTCGGGTACGCGGCCTACGCAGCGGGCGCGATGGCACGCGACAAGCCTGCTGCGTGCTTCTACATGGGGTGCTTCTTCGCCGAGAGCCTGATCCTGGCCGAGAACGGCAATGCCATCGGTGCGATCCAGATCGCCGGCACAGCTGAAACCGCGCAGCTTCCCTTCTTCGTGGCCAGCTGTGACTACACCCTCATCGGCGAGGAATTCTTCGCGGCCAGCGCCTACCTGAGCGGCGCACCCGACCAGCTCGGCACGCTGCGCGGGCAGGACATCGTCAAGGCCTTGATCGCGCTTGTGCTGGTGTTCGGCGTGGTCATGGCCACGACCGATGCGTTCTCGCCGGAGCCGGCCAGCGAGCCGACGGCGGAGGTGGCGCCGTGAGCCGCTCGATCGCGCTGCTCATCTGCCTGATGGGCGGCCTCACCATGCTCGTGAGCCCGTTCCTGCCGATGGCCACGGGCTGGGCCAACGATGTCACCGACTGGTTCAACATCCTGGCCGCCATGGCCTTTGTGCTCGGCGGCGGCAGCCTGCTGAAGGTGCAGCTCATGCGCTTGAGCGCACGCGGACCCGGTTGGGGCTATTCGGCCCTCACGCTCCTGGCGTTCATCGTCACGCTCTGGGTCGGCTTGGGCAAGGTCGGTGTCGTCGCCGATCCATCGGCACCCACGGTGGCGTGGAGCGGCAAGCCCGATGATGAGGGTTCGGCGTTCTGGTGGATCTATCTCTATGTGATGACGCCGATCACCTCGACGCTCTTCGCGGTGCTGGCGTTCTATGTCGCGAGCGCGGCGTTCCGTGCGTTCCGTGCGAAGAACGTCGAGGCCACGCTGCTCTTGGCCACGGCCTTCGTGATCCTGCTCGGCCGCACCTTTGCCGGCGTGGTGCTCACCGGGTGGCTGCCCGACTGGGCGAGCGGACTGCGCCTGGAGAACCTGGCCGTCACCATCATGGATGTCTTCAACACCGCCGGCAATCGCGCGATCATCATCGGGATCGCGCTCGGCGTCGCCTCGACTGGCATCCGGCTGATGCTCGGCCTCGATCGCAGCTACCTCGGGGGTGACGCATGAGCGGCGGCCTCGACCGGCGATGGATCTACCTCGGCATGATGCTCGCGGTCGCGCTGCCGATTCTCTGGAACGGCATGACGGGCAAGACGTTCCCCGAGTCGCCCACGCCGCCCTCCCAGGCGTGCTTCGATGCGATCGAGGCGCTGCCCGAGGGTTCGCGGGTCTTGGTGAGCTTCGATTACGACCCCGCGAGCGAGGGGGAACTGGCACCGATGGCCACCTCGTTCATGCGTCACCTGATGCACAAGCGGTTGAAGCCCGTCATCATCGCGCTGTGGCCGCTCGGTCCGACCAAGGGCGAGGAAACGATCTCGAATGTGATCAAAGCAGACTTCCCCGACCGGGTGAGCGGCAGGGACTTCGTGAACCTTGGCTTCCAGACTGGCAATGAAGGCGTGCTCAAGGTGATCGGCACGGACTTCCGCAAGCAGTTCCCGGTCGATCGATCGGGCATGCCGGTCGATCGCCTGCCGATCATGGAGGGCATCACCAAGGTCGGTGATTTCTCGCTGGTCATCACGATCAGCGCGGGCTACCCCGGCAGCAAGGAGTGGGTGCAGTATGTGTCCAGCGCGAACCCGGGCCTGGTCCTGCTCGCTGGCGTCACCGGCGTGCAGGCCTCGCAGATCTACTCCTATTACCCCGGGCAGTTGCGAGGCATGCTCGCCGCGATCAAGGGCGCAGCGGAGTACGAGGCGCTGGTGAGCGCAGTGGTCGATGGTGATGGGGTGACGCCGCCTCGCTACACCGAGGCCCGCCGCCGCATGGCACCGCAGCTCTTCGGCCACCTCGTGCTGATCGGGCTGATCGTCGCCGGGAACGCGGTGTACTTCTCGCAGCGTGGACGCAAGGCGGTGGCACGATGAGCAGCACGACCATGGAACCCTCCGCACCGGCCCAGGGCAAGTGGTGGATCGGCCTCTTCCTCGTGATCGCCGTGCTCGTGGCGATCCGTGCCGGCATCGGCGAGGGGATGGGCCGCGCCTATGTGCAGACCGAATCGACGTCCTACGCGGCTGCGACGGATGACCAAGGCCGTGTGACCTGGTCGGCCGTCGCAGACGGCGCAGCGGGCTCGGCCACGATCGAGCGGGATGTCTTCCGCACGGCAGGGCAATACCGTGCCGCTGAAGCAGCGTCGCCCAACCAACAGGCGATCCGCTTCTCGTGGGATCGCACCATCGGCCTGTGGCTTGCCGCGTTCTTCACGCTGGCCGTCTTCAGTTTCCTGGTGGGCGACAACCCGGCCTACAAGTTCACCGAGAGCATCGTGATCGGTGTCAGCGCCGGCTACTGGATGGCGGTTGCCTTCTGGGAAACGCTCGTCCCCAAGCTTGTGGCGCAACTTGCTCCGGGCCTGGTCAAGGCGTGGTGCATGCCCAACCTCGACGCGGGTGCGATCAATCTGGACGCCTTGATCCCGCTCGGCCTGGGCATCATGCTGCTCTCGCAACTCACGCCGCTGGGCCGCCATGTGGGCCGCTGGCCGCTGGCGTTCGTGATCGGCACCTTCGCCGGGCTCAAGATGATCAGTCATGTCGAGAGCGACATCATCGAACAGGTCCGCGCGACGATGCTCCCGCTGGTGGTGTTCGGCGATGATGGTTCATTCGCGGCATGGGCCTCGATCCGCAACCTGCTCATCGTGGCCGGCGTGCTCTGCACGCTCGTCTACTTCGTGTTCAGCATCGAACACAAGGGGCCGGTGGGCCGCGCGGCGCGGGTCGGCGTCTGGTTCCTGATGATCACCTTCGGTTCGGCCTTCGGCTTCACGGTCATGGGCCGGATCGCGCTGCTCGCTGCCCGGTTCGAGTTCCTCTTCATCGATTGGCTCTGGCTCATCGATCCCAAGGGTCAGCGGACGATGGCGGCGGTCTCCGCCGCCGCGGAACTTGGCTCGTCGCTTCTTAACACAATCTGAACATCGTGATGTCCATTCCTTGACCAGGGTATGGACGGACAGCGATAGCGTCCCGCCCATGATTCACCTGGCCACGATCCTCGCCGTGCTCGGTCTCGGTACCGGCAGCGATGCGGGTGTCCAATCTGAGATCGACGCACTGCGTGCCGACCTGCGCGCCTTCCAGCGGAGCCAGTCGCAGGGCACGCTCGATGCCGAGCGCGCTGCCGAGATTCGCGCCATCGTGAAGGACGCCCTCGCCGACGCAGGCACACGCACGATGATGCAGGATGGCCAGGGCCAACCCAACTTCCAAGGCGACAGTTTCTATCGGCTCGATGCGACCGGCACCGAGATCACCTCGGCCGACGGAAACTTCCGCTACCACCTGAACATCCAGATGCAGTTGCGGTTCATCTGGAATCATCGTGAGGAACTCGGTGACACCCAGGGGTTCGAAAACCGACGCATGCGCTTCATCATGGATGGTCATGCGTTCGGCAAGGAGTGGCGCTACGCGTTGCAGGTGTCGCGAGCGAGCGGTGTCCCGTCGCCTCTGGCGCCGGACATCGAGGATGCCTGGGTCGGCCGTGTGCTCTCCCCCGAACTCCAACTGAAGATGGGGCAGTTCAAGCCCGGTTTCACGCGTGAGGAGGGCATGAGCTCCTCCACGACGCTCTTCATGGAGCGCAGTGCGCTGAACAACTACTTCCGTGCCGCGCGTTCCCGGGGCATTGCCCTCGAGTGGGAGACGGAGCACTTCATGTGGCGCAGCGGCTGGTTCGACGGCATCACGGTGCGGTCGCCCGTGACGCCTGATGAGGCCGGCTACAACACCGGGCCCACCGTCAACCTGCCATGGAACAACAGCCTGGCGATCGATTGGGCGTTCTCCAGCCGCTTTGACTGGAAGCTCGCGGGAACCTGGAAGGAGTTGCGCGACTACACCCCGTGGCTCGACATGAAGGGGCAGGCCACCAATCTCGGGGTGGCTGTTGACGCGGAACAGGCGAGTCCATCGGCCCCCTTCCCCTCCGATCCGTGGATGATCGAGGTGACCGCCGATCTCATGCACAAGCAGGCGGGTTGGTCGATCTTCGCGTGGGGTGTCTTTCGTCGTGTGCAGAGCGACTTGGGCCAGTCGAACCAGTGGGGTGCGCTCGTGCAGGCCAGCACGATGCTTGCCGAGCGTTGGGAGACCGGCGTGCGGTACAGCATTGGCGATACGGGAGCCGACAGCAGTGATGCGTATCCCATGCTCAGCCTGCTTGAACTGAACTTGAGCTACTACTTCCACAAGCACCTCATGAAGGTCCAGTTGGACATGGGCTACTCCTTCGAGGGGCTCAGTTTGAACGGGAACGGTGATGGCTTCGCAACCAGGACTGGAAGTACCAATCTGCTGGAGGATGTCCAGCCACCGGACGGCAATGTCTCAGGACAGATGTACATCGGCATCCAGTACCAAGTGCTCTTCTGAGCCTGACGCGGGGCGTATGCTCAAGCGCCCATGGCATCCGCGTCGACCGCACCAGCAACTGCCATCCAGCCCGCAGCGCCGTCGACCCAGTCGCCGGCAGGTGCCGACCCGTGCGTGCTCCTGATCCTTGGTGCGAGTGGCGACCTGACCCGTCACAAGCTCATCCCGTCGATGTACGAGATGCACTGTCTCGGTGCGCTCCATCCTTCGACGGCGATCCTGGGCATGAGCCGGACAGCCAAGACGGATGAGAGCTGGCGAGCGGAACTTCGTGTTGCCGCACAGGCGTCGGTGCAGGGATTCGATCCCGCCCGCTGGCAGTCGTTCGAGGAGCGGCTCTTCTATCACGCGGGCGATGCAGCGGAGCAGGCGGCCTATCCGGCGCTCACCGAGCGACTCGGTGCGATGGCCGCTTCGCGCGGGACCCGGGGCAACCTCCTCTTCTACCTCTCGGTCGCGCCGTCCCTCTACGAGCCGATCGTGCAATGCATCGACGAGGCCGGCCTGGTCACGGAAGGCAAGCGCTGGTGCAGCATCGATCCGAGGGGCCGGTCATGGCAGCGGATCGTGGTGGAGAAGCCGTTCGGCACCGATGAAGCAAGCGCCGCGAGCCTGAACCGAGCCCTCGGCCGGGTCTTCGAGGAGGACTCGACCTATCGCATCGACCACTACCTGGGCAAGGACCTGGTGCAGAGCCTGCTCGTCCTGCGCTTCGCCAACAGCATCTTCGAGCCGGTGTGGAATCACCGCTACATCGACCATGTGCAGATCACGGCGGCTGAGACCGTGGGCGTTGGCACGCGCGGGGCGTTCTACGAGCAGACCGGCGCCGTGCGCGACATGATCCAGAGCCACCTCATGCAGGTGCTCGCCTTCGTCGCCATGGAGCCACCGAACCGGATGCGTGCCAACGAGATCCGCAGCGAGAAGATCAAGGTGATCGGTGCGATTCGCCCAACCGCGGCGGCCGATGTGGCGACCCACGGTGCGCTGGGTCAGTACGGCGCCGGCCCCGATCCTGCGTATGCACAGCTGCAGGGTGTCGCGCCTGGCTCGACGGTCGAGACCTTCGCGGCCATCAAGCTGCACCTGGACACCTGGCGCTGGGCCGGTACCCCCGTCTACCTGCGCACCGGCAAGGCCATGCGCGCCAAGCGCACCGAGGTCGTCGTGCAGTTCAAGGCGCCGGCGGCTGACCTCTTCAAGGATGTGCCGCATGGTGCCGGAGGCGTGCAGGGCAACCGTCTGGTCATCGAGATCGCACCGCGCGAGCGTGCCGAGCTGCGCTTCGAGAGCAAGGTCCCCGGTCGCCGCATGGCGATCGCGCCGGTGGCGATGGAAGCCGACTTCCGCAGGGAGTTCGGCGGCCATCCGGTCGAGGCGTACGGGCCACTGGTCGTCGATGCGATGCGCGGTGACCAGTCGCTCTTCAAGCACCGCACCGAGGTCGAGGGGGCCTGGAGCGCAGTCATGCCGTTCCTCGATGCACGCAGCGCACCGCTGCGCGATGGGATCGTGGGCAACTACGCGCAGGGTTCATGGGGACCGCGCTCGGCCGACGACATGATGCTGCGCGATGGCCGCGCCTGGCACGATGGCTGACCCATGTCGATCGATCCGTATGACGTCCTCGACGATTCCTTCCCGGCACCCACGCTGCCGGGTCGCGTGGTCACGGGTGCGGATGCCGACGAGGTCCATGGCTCGCTCGGCGCAGACCTGCTGCTGCAGGCGAACAACTGCGTCCGGGCGTATGGCGCCTTCCACCTCGCGGTCTCGGGCGGCTCGACGCCGCTGCCCTTCTACCGATGCCTGATGGTCGATCCGCGCTTTCGGCAACTGCCATGGGAGCGCACGCACCTGTGGATCGTCGACGAGCGTTGCGTACCGCCTGACGATCCTCGCTGCAATTTCCTGCATATCCAGGAGACCATCGTGGAGCATGTCGACATTCCGCCGCAGCAGGTGCATCCCATGGACGCACACCTTCCCGGTGCTGCAGCGGCCTACGACCGTGCCCTCCGCGAGACTCTGGCTTGGCGTGAGGTCGGCCATGACCGGCTCGACTTCGTGCTTCTGGGCATGGGTGGTGATGGCCACACCGCAAGCCTTTTCCCCCACAGTCCGGCGCTCATGGAGCGCGAGGCACTCGTCGTGTCCAACGATGGTCCGACCGTCACGCCACCGCCCCGCATCACGATGACCTACCGGCTGCTCAACGCATCGCGATTCGTCGCCGTGCTCGTGATGGGTTCGTCCAAGCATGCCATGCTCGATCGTGTGGCCCACGCGGATGCCGCGGAAGCCGCGAATCTGCCGATCCTTGGCATCGCGCCCACGGGTGGCGAACTGCGCTGGTACCTCGATCGCGCCGCATGCACCGGCGTGCAGGCACCCTGATCCAGTCGCTCAGGCACCCTTGGCGTCGAGAAAGCCCTGCAGGATCACGCAGGCGGCGAGCGCATCGCGGATCGCCTTCTTCTGGCCGTGCGTGCGGCCGCTGCGCTGGAGGTACTCCTCTGCATCCATGCTCGAGCATCGCTCATCCTGAAGGTGGATCGGCAGGGTCGTGCACTGCTTCAGCAGCTCGATGAACGAGCGAACGACCCGGGCGCGGGGACCCTCGGAACCATCCATGTGGAAGGGCAGGCCGACGATGAGGTCGGAGGGATCATGGCTCTCGATCGCACGCAGCACGGCGTCGCGGACGAGCTCATGCGTGGTGGCCTCGACGACCTCGAGCGGCACGGGCAATCGGAGCACGCTGTCGGCCACGGCGAGGCCGGTTCGCTTGTCACCGAGGTCGATGGCGAGGTAGCGGGCCATCAGCGGAGCGAGGGTGGAAGCATCGCCACGAGATCCTTGACCTCTTCGGCCAGGTCGGCCCGGCACACGAGCGTGGCATCCTTGGTGCGCACGATGATCACCCGATCCAGCCCGATGGTGGTCACGGTATGCGAAGGGTTGTCGCTGGCCACCAGGACATTGGTTGAACCACGATGCACGGCAGGGCATGACGCACGATTTCCAGCGTCATCCGCAGGCAGCGTCGAACCCCAACTCAGCCACGATCCGACATCCTTCCACTCGACCGGCATGGGCACGGTGCAGACCGACAGCAAGGCATCGGTGCTTGCAGGCTCCATGAGCGCCTTGTCGACGCTCACCCTCGGAAGGCTTGGATAGACCTCGGCGACGGCGCGAGGGATGTCGCCACCAGCCGCTGCCGCATCATGGATCCGCATGAGCCCGGCGTGGTGGACGGGCCGGAAGCGCTCGATCGCCTTGAGCACGGTGTGGGCGTGCAACACGAACATGCCACTGTTCCAGCCGAAGCGGCCGCTGGCCACAAACTCCTGCGCACGCTTGGTGTCGGGCTTTTCGACGAATCGCCTGCATCGGACCGCGGGTGCGAACCCCGGCAGGGCATCGCCGTACTCGATGTAGCCGTACCCGGTGGCGGGATGGTCCGGCGTGATCGCGAAGGTCGCGAATCTGGATGCATCGGCCTCGACCAGCGCGAAGCCAGTCTGCATGCACGCCTCGAAGGTCGCCTGCGGTGCGATGAGGTGATCCGAGGTGAGCACGCAGAACACCGCGTCCGGATCGCGTGCGGCCAGGACGGCTGCGGAAAAGCCGACGGCGTTCAGCGTGTCGCGGCCGACCGGTTCGCCGAGGAAGTTGCCTGGTTCGAGGCCGGGCACCGCGCGCAGCACGAGGTCCCGGTAGGCATCGGCGGCGCACACAAGCCGTCGTGCCGCCGGGATGAGTCCTGCGATCCGCTCGCCGGCGATCTCCAGCAGGCTCCGGCCGCCGATGAAGGGTACGAGTTGCTTGGGCATTGCGGAGCGACTCATCGGCCAGAGCCGTGTGCCGCTGCCGCCAGCCATGATCATTGCGTATCGTGCCATGGCAGGGATGCTACGCGTCCGCCCGGTACGCTCCGCGCATGATCGCTCGCCTGCACGGCACGCTCGAGGAACTCAACGAAGGCGTCGCGCTCCTGCGGTGCGGCGCCGTGACCTATGAGGTGCTCGTCCCGGCGGCCGACCAGATGCGCCTGGCCGGTGCAGTCGGCAGCGAACTGGAGTTCGTCACCTTGCACTATCTCGAGTCCCAGGGGCAGGGGAGCAGTTTCTGGCCCCGGATCATCGGGTTCCGCACGGTGCGTGATCGGGAGTTCTTCGAGTTGCTCACCACGGTGAAGGGCATCGGCAACCGCAAGGCGCTGCGCGCGCTGCAGCTGCCGTTCGGTCAGGTGGCCAAGGCGATCGTCGATCGCAATCTGGCGTTGCTCACGAGCCTCCCCGAGATCGGGCGCAAGACCGCGGAGACGATCGTGGTCGACCTGAAGGACAAGATGGGACCGTTCCTTGAGCTCGGTACCCCAGTCGCCGGTGCGAAGGGGTCCGTACCGGCTGCCGCTGGCCAGCTTGCGCTCGATGCGATGGCGATCCTCGTGCAGCTGGGCGAGAGCCGGGTGGGTGCGCGCGACCTGGTTGACCGTGCCCTCGATGCCGAGCCGGCGCTGGCCACCGCCGACGCCGTGGTCACGGCGGCCTTCCGCTTCAAGTCATCGTGACGGACTCGCTGCCTGCTGGGTGAGCCGCTCCTCGATGTGCTCGAGATGGCGGTCGGCGAGCGGCAGACCAAGGTCGTTCGCGATCATCGTGCGCACGCGTTCGGTGAACGCGTCGACTTCCGTGGCTTGCGGAGGATCGAGGACGCACAGGAGCCGCAAGGTGGCCGAGCACGGGATCAGCAGGCTCCGCAGCACGCCGGCATTCGCCGGGATGCCCCGCAGCGACACCACCACCACCCGTGCCTTCCCCTTGGCCGCAAGCGATGCGAAGCCGGGCATGAAGCGATAGATCCGTCCACTCGGCCGTGCGATGCCGCCTTCAGGGAAGACGCCCAGGGCACCGCCGGCACGCAAGTGCGTCATGGCCACCAGCAGTGATTGCGTGTCGCGGCGGTCATAGTGGACCGGGATGACCTGCTGCAGCCGCCAGAACCAACCGAGCACCCCGACCATCTGCTCGGCGGCCATGAACCAACGCAACCGCCGTCGCATCGAGAGTTGCACCAGGATCGGATCGACTCCGGCAACATGGTTGCAGACGACGATGACCGGTCCCGACGAGGAGTCATCGAGCAGGGCCCGGGCCTGGGGTGTGAAGCCCTCGATCCGGTAGCCGTGCACGCGCCGTGTCCAGACCCATCCGAGCTGGGCGAAGAACGCGCTCGTGTCGTCGGCATCCAGCCGCCGTCGCCCCGCCGGCAGGAACCACCACCAGATCCCGCACCAGACGAGGATCCAGCCGGCCACGGCGATACCTGCAACGGCGTTCGTGGCCGTCATCCAGAAGTCGTTGGTCGCGGGGTCGGCGGCAGGCATGCAGGGGCATTATGCCGCCGGGCCGTTGCGCTATCCTCGCCCTGATTTTGCCCTGAGCCCCGACCATGCCACGACGCGACGACATTTCCACCATCCTGATCATCGGCAGCGGTCCGATCGTCATTGGCCAAGGCTGCGAGTTCGACTACTCCGGCACGCAGGCCTGCAAGGCCCTTCGCGAGGAGGGCTATCGGGTCGTGCTGGTGAACTCGAACCCCGCGACCATCATGACCGATCCGGGCTTCAGCGACCGGACCTACATCGAGCCCATCACGCCCGAGGCGGTCGAGCGCATCATCGAGAAGGAGAAGGCACTCGGCACGCCCGTCGATGCCGTGCTGCCGACGCTCGGAGGACAGACCGCCTTGAATTGCGCCTGCGCGCTCTTCGACCGTGGCGTGCTCAAGCGGCACGGGATCGCCATGATCGGAGCCGACCGCCAGATCATCCACCGCGCCGAGGACCGTGAGGCATTCCGCCGCATCGTCGAGGGACTCGGCCTGCGGCAGCCGAAGGCCCGCACGGTGACCACGCTCGACGATGGCCGGGCATTCCTCGAGGAGATCGGCCTCCCAGCGATCATCCGTCCGGCCTTCACGCTCGGCGGCACCGGCGGCGGCATCGCGTACAACCGCGAGGAGTTCGACGAGATCATGCGGCGTGGCCTTGCAGCGAGCATGATCGGACAGGTGCTCATCGATCAGTCGGTGCTGGGCTGGAAGGAGTATGAGCTCGAGGTCGTCCGTGACCGCAACGACAACTGCATCATCGTCTGCGGCATCGAGAACATCGACGCCATGGGCGTGCATACCGGTGACTCGATCACGGTCGCGCCCATCCAGACGCTGACGGACAAGGAGTACCAGCGCATGCGTGACGCGGCGTTCGCGATCATGCGCGCCGTCGGTGTGGAGACCGGTGGCAGCAATGTGCAATTCGCCGTGAATCCCAAGGATGGGGAGATGGTCATCGTCGAGATGAACCCGCGCGTCTCGCGCTCGAGCGCACTTGCCAGCAAGGCGACCGGTTTCCCGATCGCGCGCATCGCCGCGAAGCTCGCGGTGGGCTACTCGCTCGACGAGCTCCGCAACGACATCACCGGCACCACCAGCGCGTGCTTCGAGCCGAGCATCGACTATGTGGTGGTGAAGATCCCGCGCTGGACCTTCGAGAAGTTCCCCGAGGCCGACGAGACGCTCACCACGCAGATGAAGTCGGTGGGCGAGGGCATGGCCATGGGCCGTACCTTCAAGGAGGCACTGCAGAAGGCGATCCGCAGCATGGAGGTGAAGCGCTTCGGCTTCGGCCTCGACCGCAACGACAAATGGCTCGCGGCCTGGCGGGCCGCCAAGTCCGCCGGCGTGCCCTTCGGGAAGGGCATGCCCACCGATGCGCTCGCTGGGCTCGAGATGGCCGACGGCAGCAAACTTGCCTGGCCGATCCCGCCCGAGACGCTCCACCGCAAGTTGAGCGTGCCTGGGCAGGGCCGCCTCTACTTCGTGCGCTACGCGCTCAAGGAAGGGATGCCTGCGCAGCAGGTCTGCGAACTCACGGGCTACGACCCTTGGTTCATGGACCAGCTCGCGCAGCTTGTCGAGTTCGAGGACCTGCTGCTGGCGTACCCATCGCTCGAGGCCCTGCCGCGCGACACGCTGCTTGCGGCCAAGCAGATGGGCTACAGCGATGCGCAGCTCGCTGAGGTCTACCTCGGTGACATCACGCCTGACACCGTGCTGGCCGTCCGTTCGCACCGCAAGTCGCTCGGCATCGAGCCGGTCTTCAAGCTCGTCGACACATGCGCCGCAGAGTTCGAGGCCGCAACACCCTACTACTACAGCACCTACGAATCCGGCTTCAGCGCTTCGCCCGGCGTGCCCGCACGCGCCGATGACGAGATCCGAGTGAGCGATCGAAAGAAGGTCGTCATCCTTGGCGGCGGTCCCAATCGCATCGGCCAGGGCATCGAGTTCGACTACTGCTGCTGCCAGGCCGCGTTCGCCTGCGAGGACATGGGCTTCGAAAGCGTGATGGTGAACTCGAATCCCGAGACCGTCAGCACCGACTTCGACACGAGCGACCTGCTCTTCTTCGAGCCGCTCACGCTCGAGGATGTGCTCAACATCGTCGAGAGCCTGAACGGCGGCGGCATCGATGTGCCGTCGCGTACCGGTGGCGTGGCGGGGTGCATCGTGCAGTTCGGCGGCCAGACGCCGCTCAACCTCGCGCATGGGCTTCACAAGGCGGGCGTGCCGCTCATCGGCACCGGCATCGACTCGATCGACCTTGCCGAGGACCGCGATCGCTTCAAGGCGATGATCGATCGGCTCGGCCTGCGCCAACCGCCCTCGGGCATTGCGCGCAGCCTGAACGAAGCCGTGGCGATCGCCGACACGATCGGCTACCCGGTCCTCGTGCGCCCGAGCTATGTGCTCGGCGGGCGGGGCATGGAGACCTGCTTCGACGAGACGGCCCTGCGCCGCTACATGAGCGAGGCCGTCGATGTGAGCGAACTCGCGAATCGCCCGGTCCTCATCGATCGGTTCCTCTCCGATGCCATCGAGATCGATGTCGACGTGATCGCCGACTTCACGCCGGACGATGCCAGCCGGAGCCGGCAGGTTGAACATCCCAGTGATGCACCGCAAGCGTTGGTCTGCGGCGTGATGGAGCACATCGAGGAGGCTGGCATCCACTCCGGTGACAGCACCTGCACGATCCCGCCGTACTCGCTGCCCTCGAGCGTGATCGAGGAGGTGCGCCGGCAGGCGCGCGCCATGGCCCGAGAGCTCCGTGTGCGTGGTCTCATGAATGTGCAGATGGCCTTCAAGGACGGCACGATCTACGTGCTTGAGGTGAATCCACGCGCCAGCCGCACGGCGCCCTTCGTGAGCAAGGCGAAAGGCATCCCGTGGCCGCGCCATGCGGCCCGCGTCATGATGGGAGCGAGCCTTGCGCAACTGGGCGCGGTCGAGGTCCACGACACGGGCTTCTATGCCGTCAAGGAGAGCGTCTTCCCGTTCGCCAAGTTCCTCGGCGTCGACATCGTGCTCGGTCCCGAGATGCGCTCGACCGGCGAGGTCATGGGCGCCGATCGTGACCTGCCCGTCGCGTTCGCCAAGGCCCAGATGGGCGCAGGGATCTCGTTGCCGACCTCGGGCGGTGTCTTCCTCAGCGTGCGTGAGTCGGACAAGGCGGCATCGATCGATGTGGCGCGCACCCTGCACGGCATGGGCTTCGTCATCGTCAGCAGTGTCGGCACGGGCGAACGCCTGGCTGCGCACGGGATTCCGGCGAAGATCGTGGCCAAGATCGCCACCGGCGTTCGTCCGAACATCCTCGACCTCATGTCCAACGGCGAGATCACGCTGATCATCAACACGCCCACCCGAAAGGGCGCGCACACCGACGAGGGGCGCATCCGGGCGCATGCGGTCCGGCAAGGCATTCCCATCGTCACGACGGTCGCGGGTGCGCGTGCCGCGGTCCAGGCCATCGCCGCCATCCGCAGTGGGTCGTGGGATGTGCACGCGATTCAGGACTACTTCCCGCATCTGGCGCGTCCGGCGCTGGACGCCGAGCCGGCGCTCGCGAGGTGACCGTGCAGAGCGCTTGGTACCCGTTCCACGACGGCCTTCCCAGGTGGGCCGGGTGCTGGGCAGCGGCTAGGATCCCCCTCCCATGCAGGCCCTGATTCCCGAGACCGGCGGCGTCGCCCAACTCGTCACCAACGCGCTCACCATCTTGGTGGTGATCCATGTCATCCTCGTCGCGTGCGCCTACGCGATCATGCTCGAGCGCAAGCTCAGCGCGTGGATGCAGGACCGCATCGGCCCCAACCGCGTGGGTCCCAAGGGGCTGCTGCAACCGATCGCCGACGGGCTCAAGTTCCTCTTCAAGGAGGACTACCGGCCCAAGAACACCGATGGCGCGCTCTTCACCCTGGCGCCGGCGCTCATCATCATCCCGGCGATCATCGGCTTCGTGATCATTCCGTGGGCTGGCGTGCTCGACCTCTCGCAGCTGCCGTTCGGACTGGCGTCGAAACTCGGCCTCGAGGGTGTGCAGGTCAAGATCACCGGTGCGGCCGTGAACATCGGGGTGATTTACCTGGTGGCCGTGGCGAGCCTGGGTGTGTACGGCGTTGGCCTCGGTGGCTGGGCCAGTGGCAGCAAGTTCAGCTTCCTCGGTGGTCTGCGTGCGAGCGCGCAAATGATCAGCTACGAGATCCCGATGGGCGTGAGCCTGCTCTGCGTGGTGCTCCTGGCCGGATCACTCGATCCGTACGCCATCGTGCTCGCCCAGCAGGATGGCATGTGGAATCTGCTGCAACAGCCGCTTGCAGCGATCATCTTCTACGCATGCCTGCTCGCGGAATCGAACCGCGCACCCTTCGATCTGGCCGAGGCCGAGAGCGAGCTCGTGGGTGGTTACCACACCGAGTACAGCAGCATGCGCTTCGCCATGTTCTTCCTCGCCGAGTACTTCCACATGATCACGGGCTCGGCACTCTTCTGCGTGCTCTTCCTCGGTGGCTTCAGCCTGAACCCCTTCGGCGTCGGGCCCGACCTGCCGCTCATCGGTGGGCCGCTCCTCATCCTGGCGCAGTTCGGCATCCTGGCCGGCAAGATCTTCCTCGTCGTCAGCTTGGGCATGGCGATCCGCTGGACGGTGCCGCGTTTCCGCTACGACCAACTCATGCGTCTGGCGTGGGAAGGCATGATCCCCGCCTCGGTGCTCGTCCTGACTGCGACGGCACTCATGGTCTATTGGGGTCGCACCGACCTGATGTGGCTCGCGAGCATCGCCTGCGTGGTGGTGATCTATGCCGTGCGCCCGCTGCTGCCCAAGCAGCCCAATGCCAACCAGCGCATCCGCATCATCGGCAGCCGGTTCTCGCCGGTCACCGAGGGCGAAGCCGCGCCGCGTCATCCGTTGGCCCTCAATGAGTCGGCCGTGCCTGATCCGGCGCAAGGCCCGATCTCGATGCACTGATGCGACTGCTGCACGCCGTCATCGCCCTCGCTCGCCTGGGCATCGCCACGCGCTTCCGTCTCGGTGGTGCGTACTGGTCATGGCGCCGCGAGACGGCATTCGGTCGTGATGCAGCCCGATGGCCATCGGCTGCGCACCGCCGCAAGGCGATGATCGAGTACGCCGAGTGGGTCACAGCGATGCGATCGCACATCCGTCGGTAGTTTCCCGCAACGCGTCGAGGTGATCCGCAAGGTGCTCCTGGCACCCCTGCGCCTGCCGCGATCCAGTGCGTGGCCCGGCGTCCATCGGCCCGTGCGACTTGCGCACCGCCGAGTTCGTGGCATAGATTCCACGGACGACAAACACGCGGGCGTCGAGGGGAACTCCGACCTTCTCGGCGCCCGCTTCGCTTGTGGCTCCTCGCTCCCTCGATCCAGCGCCGAAGATCCCGGGTGTCACGGCTCCAGCCCTGATGCGTTGCTACGCTCGGAGCATCCATGGCCAAGCTGCGCACATCCTGGGTCTGCGATGGTTGTGGCGGTGTCCAGGTGCGCTGGGCCGGCAAGTGTCCTGACTGTGGTGCATGGGACAGCCTCAGAGAGTTCCGCCATGATGCTGCTGTGGGGCCGGTCACCGATGGCGCCACGGCATCGTGGCAGGGTCTTGCGTCGGCGTCGCCCGCCGTGCCGCTGGGGCAGGTCGAGCCGCTCGAGGCACCGAGGTTCGCGACCGGCGTGGGCGAACTGGATCGCGTCCTCGGCGGCGGCTGCGTTCCCGGCAGCGCCATCCTGCTGGGCGGCGATCCCGGCATCGGCAAGAGCACGCTGCTCCTGCAGGCGCTTGGTCACCTCGCTGCGCTCGGAACCCCCGTGCTCTATGCCAGCAGCGAGGAAAGCGCCCATCAAGTCAAGTTGCGCGCCGAGCGCATCGACAGCCCATCCAATGCCGAGCGCGACAGGCATCTGTATCTCCATGCCGATACGAACATCGCCCGCATCCTCGAGCAGGCTCGCGCCATCAAGCCTGCGATCCTCGCGATCGATTCGATCCAGCTCGTGTCGCGCCAGGATCTCGACGCTCTTCCCGGCAGCATGAGCCAGTTGCGTCACTGCTGCCTCGATGCGGTGCAGTTCGCCAAATCGACCGGCACCGTCGTGATCGTGGTCGGTCATGTCACGAAGGAGGGCGATCTCGCTGGACCCAAGCTCCTCGAGCACATGGTCGATGTCGTGCTCTCGTTCGAGGGCGATCGGCATCTTGCCTGGCGAGTGGTTCGTGCCGTCAAGAATCGCTTCGGCAGCACGCTTGAGATCGGCCTCTTCGAGATGACGGGCTCCGGCCTTGAGCAGGTCGATGAGGGTGCCATTGCGCCTGATGCGGTGGCGCGCGCCGGATGCGTCAGCTTCCCCACGCTTGCTGGTTCGCGCGTGCTGCTGGCCGAGCTCCAGTCACTGGTCGTGGCCGGCATCCTGGGCAGCGCCAAGCGCAAGGGCAGCGGCGTCGATGCCAATCGACTGGCCATGATGATTGCCGTGCTGGAGCGTCACGGTGGCTTGCGGCTCGGAGATCGCGACATCTACGCCAGCGTCGCCGGTGGTCTTCGCATCGTGGAGCCTGCGGGTGATCTTGCGGTCTGCCTTGCTGTGGCTGGTGCACACCTCGATCGAACCCTCGGCCGCGGTACGGCCGCCATCGGCGAGGTCGCTCTTTCGGGTGAGGTTCGCCCCACACGACAGCTCCTGCAGCGCGCCAGCGAAGCGGTTCGGCGCGGCTGCTCGGCGTTGCTCGTACCGGCCAGCCAAGTGTCAGACTTGGCATCACTCTCGGGCAAGGCTGACCTCGTGGGCGTGGCCAATGTGGCACAGGCGATCGATCAGCTGGGAGCGGTGCCGGGCGCCGCGGTGCAGGGC
The DNA here is from genome assembly GCA_016873115.1 of Planctomycetota bacterium. Lineage (GTDB taxonomy): Bacteria > Planctomycetota > Phycisphaerae > Phycisphaerales > SM1A02 > SYIB01. The sequence continues at coordinate 56,467 of VGYB01000008.1, forward strand.
ACTCCGCGTTCGTCCCCCGTGCGCGCCTGATGGCTCGGTGGGGGCACCGTTATCAGCAACCGGGCAATGGGGCGTCCGCTCGCGTGCGCTACCTTCCGACTGTGCACGACTTCCTGCAGATCGAAGGTTTGACCCGCGCCCAACTTGAGCAGTTGCTCGATGCCACGAACACCAACATCCCGCATGCCGAAGGCCGTCAGCCAGCCAAGTCCACGCTCGATGGCAAGGTCGTGGCGAATGTCTTCTTCGAAGACAGCACACGGACGCGGTGCAGCTTCGAAACCGCCGTGCACCGACTCGGTGGCGAGGTCTTCACGGTTGCGGCCGTCGGCAGCAGCGCGAGCAAGGGCGAGAGCCTGGTCGACACGGCCCTGAACATCGAGGCGATGGGCGTCGCGGTCATGGTCGTGCGCTGCACGATCAGTGGCGGCGCGGCCATGGTGGCGAAAGCGCTGAAGATTCCAGTCATCAATGCAGGCGATGGTCGCCATGAACATCCCACGCAGGGGCTCCTCGATGTGGCCACGCTGCGCGAGGCACTCGGGCCGCTCGACGGGCGTTGCGTGGCGATCGTCGGTGATGTCGCCAACAGTCGTGTCGCGCGGTCGACCACGAAGGCGCTCTGCCTCCTTGGAGCGCGCGTGCGATTGGTCGGACCGCCCACCCTGGTGTCACGCACCATGCAAGTGCTGGGTACCTCGCCCGGCCAGGTCGAGGTGTCCCACGATCTGGACACGGCCCTGCATGATGTCGATGCCGTGATCATGCTTCGGATCCAACTCGAGCGGGCCGCCGGTTCGGCCATCAGCAGCGACTACCGAATCCTCTATGGCTTGACCCAGGCCAGAATCCGCCGGCTGCCGGCCCACGCCGTGATCCTGCACCCCGGACCGATGAACCGCGGTGTCGAGATTGATGACTCGGTTGCCGACGACCCGGGTCGCAGCCGAATCCTGCGTCAGGTCACCCTCGGCGTGGCATCCCGGATGGCTGTCCTGGAAGGGGTGGCGGTTCGTTGACTGTTGGGAACCCAAGGCCGTCGAAGTTCGTTCAGGTCTGGCCAGTATCCGGTCGATGAACTTCTAGCGGTTTATCATCCGCAGAAGTCTGCAAGTAAATCAATGTAATGAATCGAAAAACCATCAAACTTGCAGCACTTGTCGGCATTGCATCGTTCGGAGCCGGTTGTGAAACCGACAGCTTCTTTGATCCGAGCCGTACTGGCCGGTTCGAGACCACCCCTACGACGATCCCGGTGCTCCAGCGCTTGGATGTGATCGAGGGCGTGGACCGTGCTCCACTGAAGCCAACCCCCCCGATCGCGGATGACGTCCAGATCCTGAGCGAACTCGAGACCACCATTGCGGCGGGGGATGTGCTTCGCGTGGGGGTCCTTGGGCGCCTGACGGCGAACGACGAAGATGAATCCCAGCTCGTGGTGGATCCATCCGGGAATCTGCATCTTCCCTATGGGACGGTGCCAGCGGTGGGCCTGACAGTCCCCGAGGTGCAGACTGCCATCGAGAAGCTGCTCGAGCCGCTCCTGAACAACCCGCAGGTTCGCGTCGAGTTGCTCCGTTCGGGCTCGCTCCAGTACACGATTGATGGCCAGGTGAACCAGCCCAATGTGTACGACCTGGCTCGGCCGGACTTCCGTCTGCGCAGCGCCTTGGCCGCTGCAGGCGGTGCGGCGCCGACGGTCGAGACCATCCTGATTTCTCGCTCGACCGCGTGCCAGTTGGACGAGACCATTCCCGAATTGCTGACGGGCCGCGCCCGTGAGGAGTACCGCCGGGCTCAAGGTACCGAGTCGAGCGCTCCGGCACCCGGCAGTGCCGTTGCCCCGTCATCGAATGTGCCCGCGGCACCTTCAACGGATGACTTGCTGCGCGAACTTGGAGGTACTGGTGATGCCGCGCCAGTACCCGAGCCAACTCCGGCGCCGGAACCTGCACCTGCACCGGAGCCTGCACCGGCACCTGAGCCTGCACCGGCACCTGAACCTGCACCGACACCGGAACCTGCACCGGCACCTGAGCCCGCACCGACACCTGAGCCTGCACCGACACCTGAGCCTGCGCCGGCACCTGAGCCTGCACCGG
>VGYB01000009.1 GCA_016873115.1 Planctomycetota bacterium
GGCGTTGTTGTTGATGTCCTGAACGGTGCCGCCGTTGGTGAAGCCGGGGTCCAGGGCGGTGCCCCAGCCCGAGCTGGTGGCCAGACCGCTGGCGGTGACCCAACTGTCGAAATCGCGGTCAGTGCTCGAGACCGAGGCACCAGCCATCCACGTGCCGACTTCGCCGTCGGCGGTGAAGGTGTCCTGGTGAACGGCATTCATGGTGCCGCTGACGGTCGCGTGGTTGTAGGCGTTCAGGAACACCCACGACTGGCCGGTCGGCAGGCCGACATTGTCGAAGTTGGCATAGACCTTGTACTGAATGTTGCCGTTGCTCAGCACCGTACGAACGGAGGTGTAGCCAGTGAAACCAGCTGAAGCGGCTGACGCTGCGACAAGAGCAGCAACCGACGAAACAAAGAAAGCGTTCATCCCTTTTTCCCTTCCTCTTTTGGTGAATCAAGAAACCAAACTGCCCGGGGGCATACTCATCCCCACAGGCCTCCCTACCGTCGAATCCATACGGTCCGGCGCAAGGCTTCGTTGCACACTTTTGTGGGAGCGGTACAAATGGCTCCAGAGGACCGGCCCATAAGTCGCTGCGATCGGCTTGGGTGCCGGAGTCGGCGGCCCTTCGCCCGTCGGGCCGTACAAACAAACAAGGTGGCCGTCCTTGCGGACGGCCACCAGGCTAGGTTTGGGGGGAAACTCGCTGTGGTTTCAGCGGCGACGGCGGCCCATGAGGCCAGCCACGCCCAGAAGTGCCAAGGCGCCCGGAGCGGGGACGACGCCGATGGTGAAGGTGCCCTCTCCGAAGATCGCGGTGGTGGTGCCGGCGAGCTTGTAGGCGAGCTTCAGGTAGAAGGTGGCGTAAAGGTCTTCTTCGCCGCCGTTGCGGACGATCTGGGCCAACAGCATGCGGTAGCCGCCCTGGGTGCCACCAGCCATGATCGCATTGGGCGTACCGGGGCTGGCGTCATACCAACCAGCACCGTTGTTGATGTTTTGGACGGTGCCGCCGTTGGCGAAGCCGGGGTCCAGCGCGGTGCCCCAGCCCGAGCTGGAGGCCAAACCGCTGGCGGTGACCCACGAGTCTTCCGGCCGATCAGTGACCGAGACCGAGGTACCGGCCATCCACGTGCCGACTTCGCCGTCGGCGGTGAACATGTCCTGATGACGGGCGTTCATGGAGCCCGACTGAGTGGCGAAGTTGAAGGCGTTCAGGAACACGAGGCTGCTCTGGTCCCAGTTCGCGTAGACCTGATACTGGATGTTGCCGCCAGCAGTGACAGTGCGCTGGACCGAATAGCCGGTGAAACCGGCGGACGCGACTGAACCAACAATCGCGGCGAGCATGGAGCCCGCAAGGAGGGTCTGCTTCATCTTTCTTCCTTTCGAAACCTAGGGAAATCAGGGAGGGACTGCCTTGAGCGGAACACGCACAGGGCGTCCGAAAGTTAGTCCAAGGTCGCCAGTGGTCAAGTAACTCAAGGGCAAAAATCAAAAAAGCACAACTTGGTCCCTTTTCCACTTCACTCGGACCAGAGCCATAAACCTTGTTGGGTGACGATACGCACGCGGCGGATCGCCAGTTCCCTTCAAACTAGGTTCAAGCGAGCAGGCCGTCAAGCAGAAGCGGCCTGGACCCAACGATTCTTGCACTTCGGACCGTACCCAGTAACTCGACCGCGTTTTCGGGGGCTGGCATGGCCACAATGAGGTCGCCTGGGCTTCGTCCAATAATCTGCCGGAAGGTCGAGTTGGTCTCGGATGTGGACATTCCTGCCACGCTCAGCGCCACGCGGCCATTCGCGGTGCTTGCTGGTGCCGATCGTTCGCGGAGGTCCTCGAGGAAGACCGGGACCGTGCGCCCGACCCATTGCTCGTGAACTCGCGCACTCACCCTGCTTTGCAGCGCCAACAGCGTGTTGTTGCGGGCGCGCTTGACCTCGTCCGGGACATCATCGGTCAGGCGATCGAACGCCACCGTACCGGGTCGTGGGCTGTACTTGAAGATGAAGTTGTTCTTGAAGGGGACCCGCTGGACGAGTTCGCAAGTCTGCTCGAAGTCCTCGTCGGTCTCGCCGCAGAATCCCACGATGATGTCGCCGCCGATCGTGCAGTCGGGAAGCGTGGTGGTGACGCGATCGACGAAGTCGAGGTACTCCGAGACGGTGTAGCCGCGATTCATCGCCTTCAGCATCCGGTCGCTACCGCTCTGGGCGGGTGCATGCAGGTATTGGCAGATGCGTGGCGAGTCCCTCATGACCTCGAGGATGTCGTTGCCGAAGTCACGCGGATAGCTGGTGACGAACCGGAGACGCTGGAGCGCTGGGACCTCCTCGTGGATGCGGTGCAGGAGATCGGCGAAGGTCGTGGTGCGCACGCCGGGGGCGACCGGCTTGCGGAAGGCTGCCAAGCCGGGACCGACTTGGGGTGCCTCGTTGCCATCGACGGTCAGGGCCATGCCGTGCGCATACCGATAATGGTTGATGGTCTGACCCAGCAGGGTGATTTCGATCACGCCAGCATCAACCAGGCGCTTGCACTCGTCGACGACATGTGACGGCGGACGGTGGACTTCTGCGCCTCGGGTGTGTGGGACCACGCAATAGGTGCAGAACTTGTTGCAGCCACGGGTGATGCGGACATAGGCAGATCTGGACCGTGCGTCGTTGGCCACCGGCTCGAAAGCCCGGCTCAGATCGAGCATCTCAAGATTGTCCTCGGCGGCCTCTAGGGTGGCGGAGCGCCGGCTCTTGTTGCCCGCCAATGCAACGCGCTCCGAGCGATCGGCGGCCTCAGCTCGGGCAGCGTTGTCGATCAAGAGCGGAAGACGGTCGAGTTCGCCGGGTCCGCACATGAGATCGACCTGCGGGTAGCGCTTGAACAGGTCCACGCCATCCCGCTCGGCCATGCAGCCGATCACTCCAACGATCAGCTGCTCGCCCTGCTTCTTGCGTACCCCTGCCAGGCCGAGCCTGCTGTAGACCTTCTGTTCCGCATGCTCCCGGACGCTGCAGGTGTTGAACAGCACGACCTCGGCATCATCGGGGTGCGGCACGAACTCGTGACCGAGCGATTGCAACTGTCCACGCACGAGTTCGCTGTCGAGCTCGTTCATCTGGCAGCCGAAGGTTTCGAGGTACACACGCATCGGTCGGGCGAGGATAGCGCGACCCGCCGTTGGAACTGCAGGATCGCGCCCCTGCGAGCCGATATCTGGACGTGCTTCGTGCCGGCCATGGCATCGCTCTGCTCACCTTGACCCTGCTGCTGATCGGCGTGGTGTTTGTGAACAGTGCCGAGGTCACTGTCGCACGGGACACTCGCACCACCCTGTCAGCGGTGCTTCTCGACCGGCACACGATCTTCGCGATCGCCTCGTTGGGCTGCCTTCTCCTGGGCATGGTGCTGCCGATCGAGCGCATCGCCTCGTGGTCGGGATGGCGCTCGCCGCTGGTCTGGGCGACCGGGCTGAGCCTCATCGGCTTGCTGGCCGTGCATGTGCCGGGACTCGGCAAGGAAGTCAACGGTGCGAGCCGCTGGGTCAGCCTTGGACCACTGACCTTCCAGCCAAGCGAGCTGGCCAAGTGGCTGATGCCCATCGGTTTGGCTTGGTACATCGTCCGAGCTGGTGAGCGCATGCAGCGCTTCGTGCCGGGATTCCTGTTGCCGATGACCATCGTGGGCGCTGTTGCACTGGGCATCGCTGGCGAGGACCTGGGTACGGCGGTTCTGGTCACGGCGGTGGCCGTGATCATGCTTCTGGCTGGTGGAGCGCGAGTCTGGAATGCCGCCGTGTTCCTGCCGGTTGGCGCCATCGGCTTTGCGATGCTGGTCGCCATCAGCCCGTATCGCCTGAAACGGATCCTCTCCGTGCTCGACCCGTACAGCGATCCGCAGGGTTCCTGCTACCACATCATCCAAAGCATGGGCGCGATCTCGGGTGGGGGTGTGGTGGGTCGGGGACTGGGCAACAGCGTGCAGAAGTTCGGTTACCTGCCGGAAGGCACGACCGACTTCATCTACTCGATCATCTGCGAAGAAATGGGTCTGCTCGGCGCGGTGGCTGTGTTGCTCCTCTACGCCGGCTTGGCTTGGTGCATCGTGCAAGTCGTGACCAGCCGTCTCAGTGCGCCCGGCGGCGAGAGTCGACCCGCGCTGGATCCGATGAGCCGCGTGCTGGCACTGGGTGTTGGCGCGACGGTCGGGCTCCAGGCGGTCATCAATGTGGTCGTGGTCACTGGCATGGCGCCCACCAAGGGCATTGCGCTGCCGCTGATCTCGCGCGGCGGCACTGGATGGATGATGACCGCGCTTTGCCTTGGCATGGTGATCGCCATGGATCGCCGCGTGGCGCGCTCGGAGGCACTGGCAGCCGACGGAGCCACGCCTACTGATGGCTCGAGCCCCGACACGATCCATCTCGTGGGCTCCGCATCGGGCGGGCTGCCGGAGCCTGCAGAACCATGAACGCAGGCGCAGCGGGCGTTGGCGAGTCGTCCAGCCAGCCGCTCGCCGTGGCGCCCAAGTGCGTGCTGCTTGCCGGCGGCGGATCGGGCGGCCACATCAGCCCCGGTCTGGCGATCGCCGAGCGCATGAAGGCGATCGATCCGGCGTGCAGGCCGGTCTTTGTCTGCAGCCAGCGGCCCATCGATGCGCAGATGCTGACCGAAGCCGGCGCTGAGCATGTGGCGATCGCGGCCGAGCCCATGTCGCTGCGGCCACGCAAGCTGCTGCGGTGCATTCGCTCGTTCATGCAGGGCCGTGCTGAGGTGCTTCGGATGATCGATCAGCTGCAGCCATCGTGGGTGGTTTCGCTCGGTGGCTTCGTCACCGCACCAGTCGTGCACGCAGCGCAGGCCCGTCGGGTGCCGGTGCTCCTGATGAATCTCGATGCAACGCCCGGCCGCGCGAATCGCTGGGTGGCTCGACGCGCCCGCGAGGTCGTGAGCGCGGTTCCCACCCCCACGATCACGGGCTTTGCACGCGAGATCATCGGCATGCCGCTGCGGCGTCTGGCCTTGGCGCCGGCGGAGCAGGCGTCATGCCGTGAGCAACTCGGTTTGCTGCCGGGCGTGCGCACGCTGCTCGTGACGGGTGCGAGCCAGGGTGCCAACAGCCTGAACGACTTCATGCTGCTCTTGGCCCAGCGTGAGCCTGTGTCCTTCACGGACTGGCAGGTGCTGCACCTGTGCGGACCGAGCGTGAGCGGCGGCGCTGCACGGATCGAAGCGGGGTACCGCGCCGCGGGAGTGCACGCCGTGGTGCTGCCGTTCCTGCACCGCATGGGCCTGGCCTGGGGGGCGGCGGACCTGGCGCTCAGCCGTGCCGGCGCCAACAGCGTGGGTGAGGCCGCGGCCAATCATGTCCCCACGATCTTCGTGCCGTACCCGTACCACGCCGATCTTCACCAGATGCACAACGCCATGCCGCTCGTGGAGCAGGGCGCTGCAGCCCTGGCGAAGGATGCCATCGAGCCCGAGGCCAACCTTCGTGCGCTGGGCGAGCCGACCCTGAGGCTGATGCGAGACCACGCCGCACGCCACGCCATGCGCGCGCGGCTCCAGGCACGCAGCGAGCCTGATGCCGCCGAGCGAATCGCCCGATTCCTGCTTGGCGCGGGATCGTTCAGCTGAGGCGACGGGACTGCGCTGCATCGATCGCGCGACGCGCGCCCATGGATCGGATCACAGCGCGACCAAGCACTCCGCGAGCAGGTCGATCGCCGCCTTGAGGTCCTTCTTGTTGATCGACTCCGTGACCGTGTGGATGTAGCGCGTGCCGGCGCCGATGGCGATGCACTTCGCGCCCTTGCCACTACGCTGGATGGCAGCGCCATCCTGCCCGCCGCGCGGCAGGATCGCGCGCTGGTGCGGGATCTTCTTTCGCTTGGCGATCGCACAGACCTCGGTGAGCAGTCCGTAGTCGCTGATCATGCTGCCGTCCTGCACCATGATCGCTGCACCCAGACCGTGCTTGGTCACGCGTTGCGAGTCGGGTACGCCGGGGGTGTCACACGCCAGGTTCACGTCGAGCCCGATGCCGATCTCGGCGCCGACGGCGTTTGCAGCCGTCATCGCACCGCGAAGTCCCACTTCCTCCTGCGTGGTGAACGCCACGACCACATCGCGTGAGAGCTGGCCGCGACGCCTGGCGATCGCGCGGATCGCCTCGATGGCCATGAAGCAGGCGAAGCGATTGTCGAGTGCCTTGCTGATGACCGCGGTGGGAAGGTCCATGAAGGGCTCATCCATCACGACGTAGTCCCCGATCTGCACGCGGCTCCCCGCGTCACCTGCATCACGGCCGAGGTCGACGAAGAACTCCTCGGTGCAGGGCACCTTGCTGCGCTCGGCCTCGCTCGAGATGTGGATCGGCTTGCCGCCGGGGTTCATCACGCCCTTGAGGTCGCCTTTCTCGGTCACCACCAGCACGCGGCGGCTGAAGAGGTTGCGCGCATCGAATCCACCCGCCGGGTTGAGCCAGAGGAAGCCCTGTTCGTCGACATGACGGACATAGAAGCCGATCTCGTCCATGTGCGCGGCCACGAGGATCGGGCCGCTGGATCGCTTGCGGGCCTTGATCGTGCATAGCAGCGAACCCATGGGGTCGATCGTGACGGAGTCGAAGAGGCCCTTGGTCTCCTTCTGCACGAGTGCGCGAACGCGCTCCTCGCGACCGGGGATGCCTGGGGTTTCGCAGAGTCGTTGCAGCAGCGAGATGTCCATGGGTCGGGAAACCTATCATGCTCCGCCCATGCACGACGCCCTCCATGCCCTCCATGCCGAGTACGCCCGCGGCGAGGCACAGCGTCGTGCCGGCGTGGTGGCGCAGGCACCGGGCGCAGGGGAGCGCGGAGCGGGAATCCTTCCCGCCGAGGGTCATGTGCAGTACCTGCCGTGGGCCGACGGTGGTGAGCCGGTTGCCCTTGTTCCTGCCAGTTACGGCAGCGTGGAAGTGGAGTACGCCGCCCTGCGGCGTGGCTGTGCACTCCTCGATGGAGGTGGACGCGGCGTGATCCGCGTGGGCGGCAAGGATCGGCTCGATGTGCTCCAGCGCATGCTCACCCAGGACCTCCGAGGGCTCGATGCGGGTGGCGTCAGACGGAGCTTCTGGCTCAACCGCAAGGGGCGGATCGACGCGGATCTTGCAGTCGTTGCCTTCGGGGATCACTGGCTGCTTGAGTGTGATGCACTCGATGCAGCCCATGCCGCCACCAGCATGTCCGCGTTCATCTTCAGCGAGGAGATCGAGCTCGCGTACGAGCCGGCCTTGCGCTGCCTGTCGCTTGCCGGTCCCTCGACCTACGAGGCACTGGCTGCGGTGGGTGCGGAGGCGGCGATCCTCGCGCAGGCCGATGCCCGTTCGTGCATGGTGCAGGTGGCCGGGATCCCGTGCCATGCATGGCGCCTCGATTGGTTCGGCGTCCCGACGGTGCACCTGGCCTGCGGGGCCGATCGAGTGGCCGAACTCTGGAAGGCACTCGTGGCGCAGGTCGATCTGGCCCATGGCCGACGGCGTGTGCGTCCCTGCGGTTGGTACGCGCAGAACATCGCGCGCATCGAGGCGGGCGAGCCATGGTTCCATGTGGACTTCGGCCGCGCGAGCCTGCCGCATGAGAGCGGCGTGCTGCGCGAGCGCGTGAGCTTCACCAAGGGGTGCTACCTCGGGCAGGAGATCGTGGCGCGCATGGAGAGCCTGGGCAAGCCCAAGCAGGTCGTCGCAGCATTGCGGATCGTCGGCGATGCGCTGCCGACGGCAGGGGAGCAGGTCTTCTCGCTCACCGAGGGTGGCGGCCTTGCGGACCACGTCGGTGCCATCACCAGCAGCACGCTGAGTCCCATGCTGGGAGCCGTCAGCATCGCGCTGGCCACGGTGCGCACGGCTCACGCCGTACCGGGAGGCCTTCTCGCGGTCAATGCCGAAGGCATGACGGCTCGTGCCGTCGTGCAGCCCAGCCTTCGGTTCGTGGAGCCCACCCCATGACGATCGATCTCCTCCCTCGCGCAGTGCTCATGCTGCAGGACCTTCCGGCAGGAACGGCTGCCGATGACCTGAGCGTGATCCCAGAGTTCTGGCTCTTCGTGGCGGCGGGCGCGATGACGGTTGGCCTGATCGTGGGCATCGCCATCTTCTGGCGGCGCATCAGCACGGAACATGATCGGGAGACGCGATGAAGCGCATCCGCATCACCGAGGTCGGTCCTCGTGACGGCCTGCAGAATGAGAGGGCCATCGTGCCGGTGGCCGCCAAGGTGGCGTTCATCGATGCACTGGCTGCGGCCGGGTGCAGAGAGATCGAGGTGACGAGCTTCGTTCCGCCCAAGTGGGTGCCGCAACTGGCCGATGGTGCCGAGGTTCTTCGAGCCATCACGCGGATGCCGGGGGTGACCTACAGCGCGCTCGTTCCCAACGAGCGTGGGCTCGACGGTGCACTGGCATGCGGCGTCGATGCGGTGGCTGTCTTCGCTGCGGCAAGCGAGGGCTTCAGCCGACGCAACACCAATGGGTCGATCGATGAGGTGTTCGCCCGGATCGCGCCAGTGATCCGCGCAGCCAAGGCCGCGGGTGTCCGTGTGCGCGGCTACCTGTCGTGTGTGATCCAGTGTCCGTTCGACGGTCCCATCGAGCCTGCGGCGGTCGCCGGTTGCTCGGCGCGACTCCTCGAACTGGGCATCGACGACCTGGACCTGGGCGACACGACCGGCGCGGGTACCCCGGACTCGATCGAGGCGATGTACGCCGCCGTCGCCTCGGTGGTCGAGCCCTCAGCCACCATCCTCCATCTGCACGACACGCGCGGACAGGCCTTGCCGTGCGTCGAGCGCGCGTTGACCTTGGGTGTGAAGGCCTTTGATTCGAGTGCGACCGGTCTCGGTGGCTGCCCCTATGCGCCCGGCGCACCCGGCAATCTGGCGACCGAGTCGCTGGTGCGCGCCCTGCACGCCGCCGGATGGCAGGCCGGCATCGACGCCGACGCTGTCGCACGGGCCGGTGCCGCGGTACGGGCCTCGTTCGACGCAGGGACGGCCACCGGATAACTGCTCCGGGACTCGGGCCTCAACCTTCCGCTGCGTGCCGAGCACCGCTATCCTGAACGACTCGCCGCTTCCGGATGTCACGGAAGCCCCCTCATCGGGGACCACGGCGCTCCTGGGCCTCGGCCCGACAGGAACGAATGGAGTCACGCATGTCGCAATTCACCCCGCCTCCTCCGCCGACCTTCAAGCGCACCGTTGGCGCCAAGGGCAAGTCCTTCATCGACTACAAGCAGGTCGAAGAGCTTCGTCGGGCCATGACGCCCAACGGCAAGCTCTACGGCCGCAAGCGCCTTGCGCTCGACGCGCAGGCCCAGAAGCAGCTCGCGCTCGCCGTCAAGCGCGCCCGCTTCATGGCACTGCTGCCCTACACCAACGCCGGCACCTGATCGGCTCGGAGACGCTCAAGCGATCGATTCGCAGCCCGTGGCCGCTTGGCCGCGGGCTGCTGTCATGATGGGCCACGCGGCGGTAGGAAGACCTGTTCAGCGTGCGTTGCCCAAGCCAAGCAGCCCACGCAGACCGCGAATCGCACGGTGCCACATCAGGTGGACGCGCAGGGTGGTCAGTGCGTGGTGGTCAGGGCTGATCGTGCGCAGTCGTCCGATGCAGGCCGAGGCCAAACGCAGGTCACCGCGACGAAGTCCAGCGACGGCTGCATTGAACGCACTGGTCGCGCAGTGGCGGTCACGGGCGAGGGCCATCAGTGCCGCCCGCGGATCATCGTGCTCGATTGCCGCGAGGTAGCCGATCAGCCGCGCCACCCGGGGTTGGTTGCAGAGTTCTCCGGCATCCTTCGGATCACGGCCCACGAAGGCCAGTTCGAACGCCAGCTTGCGTTCCCCCAGGCCAAGCGCCAGTTCGGCCAGCACCACATACCCGGTGCTCGGGTGCTCATCCAGGGCGACGGTCGATCCTGTCTCCCGCGTGCGCGCGACCACGGACTGCAGCACGAACTTCGCACCGCCGGCGTCGCCCAGCCGGATCGCCGCTTCGGCCAAGCCTGCCAGCGCCACGGTATCGCCGGGTTCCATGGCCAGCGAACGCTCGAAACTCGAGTGTGCATCGATGTATCGAGCCAGCCGCATCAGCGCGAACCCGCGCCGGCGCGCGGCATCGGCCTGGAACTCGCCATGCAGCGATGCGACCTTCAGGGCTTCCTCGGCCTCGTCGAGCCGACCGAGCGACTCGAGCACGAGGCCAAGGCCGATGAATGGGGCGCCACTGTCGTCTTCGCCGCTCCCGGCAAGGTCAGGTCGCGGCATCGGGCTCGCGGCGCAGACGGCGCGGAAGATGCGCAGCGCCTTGCGGTGCTCGCCGCCGAACTGCAGGGCGAAGCCGAGCCGGGTGCGAAGACCGGGCAGTTCGGAACCCTGGCCCTGTGCATACTCGTAGCACCACGCCGCGCGAAGGTGGTCTCCCTTGCGCGTGCAGACATCGCCCATCTCGATTGCGGTCAGCGGAAGCTGCGCTCCGTACTCCTGGGCGGTGTAGTAGGCGACCTCGGCATCGTCGTAGCGCTCCATGGCACTGAGCGCATGGACCTGGAGCGCCCAAGCCGGGTCGTGCGTGCCGTCGGAGCGCGAGGCTGCCTGCGCCCACTCGAGGCAGAGTTCATGAAGGCCCATTCGTGCAGCGCAGGCCGAAGCCATGGTCTGGGCGAGGCATGGTTCCTCGAGTTGCTCGGCTGCCTGGGTGTAGGCGCGCAGCGCATCCTCGAGCCGGCTGGAACCTTCGAGCGCCTGACCCAGATGGAGCTGCCATTCAGGGTGCGAGTCATCGGCCTGCAAGGCAAGGCGGAGGACCGGGACCGCCACGGCGAACTCCCCCTTGCTCATGCGTTCAAGGGCGTAGCGGACCGCGTCGGATGGCGACTCGAACTCGCGTCGTTCCTTGGCCATGACCAGATGGTACGCGGCGAGCCACCCAGCGGATCGGGCAATCTGGAGTGGATCGATGGGTCAGTAGACCTCGACCATGCAGCGGCGGGTGGCGTGGACGCGGCGTCGCACTTGGTCTTCGGTCCAGGCATCGGGCGCGAGGCCCGACAGCTCCTCGTGCAGGCTCAGGTACTGGCCACCCAGGCCGTGGCGGGCGAGCATGCGGTAGACACCGACCTGCATGCCAGCGAGCCCGCACAGGTAGACCAGGCCGCGAGGTCCAGCCAAGGTCGGGCGCAGGCTCTCGACCATGGTGTCCATGAACTGGTGTACATAGGCTCCGCGGCCGGGCGTCGCGGCTGACTCTCGACTCAACACCGTGTGGTAGGTGAAGTTGTGATGTGCCGCGGCGAGCTCGACGAACCACTCGTCGTAGATCAGGTCGCTGGTGTATGGCGTGCCCATGATCAGGGTGATCGATGAGGTCGAGGGTCGCCAAGCGGCCCTGGCCGGCGTGCCCTGGGGCGGGCCGACAAGCAGTTCGTGGAGCATGCCGCGGAAGGGCGCGATGCCGGTGCCGGTGGCCACGAAGAGGTAGTCGTGGGCGTTGCGGTCGGTGGGAAGCAGGAACCGCTTGCCTGCCGGGCCGGTCACCTGCACATGGTCGCCGACCTTGCGATCACACATGAAATTGCTGCAGAGCCCGAGGAACAGGCCGTGATCCTCGAACGCCTCGCCCGGTCGCTGGGGCTTGCGCTCCTCGATGAGGCGCTTGACCGTGGTGCTCAGCACCCGACCATGCCCGTCCTCGCCGTAGCCGGGGCTGGCGATCGAGTAGAGGCGAACCTTGTGCGGCTTGCCGTTCGCATCCGTCCCCGGAGCGACGACGCCGAAGCTCTGGCCCGCGAGGAACCGACCCTCGAGCGGCGTGCCGCCGACATCGATGCACACATGACGCACGACGCTCGCCGACTTCCCCTTCGTGCACAGGGCCGTCGAGGTGACGACGGCGGTCGTGGGTGCGGTGGGTGGCACGAGGTGCATGGCTGCCTCGGGCATCCTGGGCTCGTTCACCGTGGCGTGGTCGCTCATGGAAGGGCGGATGCTACGGGATGCAAAAACATCGTCAATGCGTTTGGAAGCCACACGGGCCGTCGTGCCGATGTCATACTGCACGCGGTCGCATGGATGCGGCCAAAGTCCCTGACGAGAGGTTGACGATGGCAATGGAATGCTTTGTGATCGAGGGTGGGCAAAGGCTCGGCGGCGAGGTCCGCATCGAGGGTGCCAAGAACGCGGCACTGCCGCTCCTCTGCTGCTCGCTGCTGACCGATGACACGGTGCAGCTCGACAATGTCAGCGGCCACGCTGACATTGACAACATGCTGACACTGCTGGGTGAACTCGGCTTGAGTGTCGAGCGCACGCCCGGCCGGATCCGCGTCACCGGCACCAGCAACGACACCTCGGAAGCCAGTTACGAGACGGTCAAGAAGATGCGCGCATCGATCAGCGTGCTGGGACCGCTGGTGGCCAAGCGGGGCAAGGCCTTCGTCAGCCTCCCCGGGGGATGCGCGTTCGGTGATCGCCCTGTGGATCTGCACCTTCGGGGCCTGCGGGCCCTTGGCGCCAAGATCGCGATGGACGGTGGCTACATCACGGTGAGCGCTGACCGGCTCAAGGGGGCCACGATCTTCCTCGGTGGTCCCAACGGCTCGAGCGTGGGTGCCACCGAGAATGTGATGTGCGCCGCGACCCTGGCCAAGGGGCGGACGGTGATCGAGGGCGCTGCCTGCGAGCCCGAGGTCGTCGATGTGGCGCGCCTCCTGCGCTCCATGGGTGCGAAGCTCACCGGCGACGGCAGCCCGCGCATCGTCATCGAGGGGGTGGATGAGCTCTCCGGTGCATCGCATTCGGTCATGCCCGACCGGATCGTGGCCGGCACCTACGCCATCGCGGCAGCCATGACCAATGGCCAGGTCGTGCTGCACGACTTCCCCTACGACAGCCTGCTCTGTGCCATCGATCGCTGGAACGAGATCGGCGTGCATGTCAAGAAGATCAACGCTTCGGACAGCGACGAGCGCTGCAGCGTCAAGGTGACCAGCGACCGGGTCCTGCGACCGACCACGATCACGACCCAGCCGCACCCGGGCTTCCCGACCGACCTCCAGGCCCAGTTCATGGCCCTGCTCACGCAGGCCCAGGGCAACTCGATCATCACCGAGAAGATCTACACCGAGCGTTTCCTTCATGTGGCCGAACTGGCCCGGATGGGGGCGCAGATGCAGCGCAACCAGAATGTCTGCGTCGTCACCGGCCGAAGCCATCTGAGCGGCGCCGAGGTCATGGCGAGTGACCTTCGAGCCAGTGCCTGCCTGGTCCTGGCCGGTCTGGCTGCGGAGGGCGAGACCATCGTCCACCGCGTCTACCACCTCGATCGTGGGTACGCGCGCATGGAGCAGGTCCTCAATCGGCTGGGTGCGAAGGTGCAGCGCGTGCCCGCCGAGCATGTGCGCGAGATCGCGGCATCACGCGGTCCCGGCCACCGACTGGGCATGGCGGCGTCCCCGTTCACCCAGGACGAGGGCTGAGGTCACGGCCACATTCAGGCTCGGCAGGTCATCGGCCTCGCGGAGACCATGTACGGCCTGCATGGGCAGGTTCACGGTCGTGCCGCAGGCCTCCATCGTCGCCCGACGCACGCCTGTGCCTTCTGCGCCGAAGACGAACACGCTCCTTGCCGGCATGGGGACATCCCAGAGGGGCTTGGCGCCTGCACCATCCTCGACAGCGATCAGGGTGAATCCGTGGCGATCGCGCAGGCAGGCAAGCGACTCATGCAATGTGCTCGCGCGGGCCCAAGGCACGGTGAAGGTCCGGCCGCTGGCGATCCTGATGGCCTTTCGGTTGAGTGGGTCACCGCAGCGCTCGCTCAGGAGCAGGGCAGCATCACCGAAGCACGCGGCGTTGCGGAAGAGGCTTCCGATGTTGTCGGTGTGCACGATCCCATCCCCGGCCAGCACGGTGCATGCAGCCGGAAGCACTGCAGCGAAGGCATCGAGGTCGGCGCAGGCTGCATCCTCGCTCTTTCGGCGCTTGGCACTCGGCTCGCCGGGCCGCGAGCAGAGCATGATCGCACCGTCATGCATCCGGTAGCCCGTGAGTGCCGTGAGTTCGTCATGCCCGATGCGGTGGACGACCAGGGGGAAGAAGCCCAGCGCATCGCCGATCTCGGCCATGGCATCGTCGCAGGCAAGCAGTTCCAGCGGCCGCACGCGGGGCACCATGCGGGCTCGACCGACGTCGTCGGCATGCATGGCATGCAGGGCACGCCGAATGACCCGCGGGCTCTCGGCCAGGAACAGGCCGTCGCCACGCAGATCGCTGTCGAAGGCGTTGGCGAAGAACGGGCTCGGCGCCGGCATGGGCGTGCCCGGGCTCAGCCGCCGCTGCCGCGGACCAGCGTCTCGTTGTCGGTGGTGCGGTTGACCGCGGCAACCAGCTGTTCGACCTGCACGAAGGGCGGCATCGTCATCAGGCGGCGGCGCAGCGCGGTCATGGTCTTGAGCTCGCGCTCGCCCATGAGCAGGTGCTCCTTGCGCGTGCCGCTTGCGGCAAGGTTGATGGAGGGATAGACCCGTCGCTCCGCGATGGAGCGGTCGAGGATCAACTCCATGTTGCCGGTGCCCTTGAACTCCTCGAAGATCACCTGGTCCGCGCGGCTGCCAGTGTCAACCAGGCATGTGGCGATGATGGTCAGGCTGCCGCCCTCCTCGGCCTTGCGAGCCGCGCCGAAGAGCTGCTTGGGGATGTCGAGCGCACGCGAGTCGAGCCCGCCTGACATCGTGCGGCCACCGGTGGAGTAGCGCCGATTGTTGTTGAAGGCCCGGCCCACACGCGTGAGGCTGTCGAGCAGCACCACGACATCCTTGCCGGCCTCGAACAGGCGCCGTGCGCGTTCGATGGACATGATCCCCATCTGCGTGTGGCGCTCGAGATCCTGATCGTTGCTCGACGCAAGCACGAGCGCGGGCACATTGCGCCGGAAGTCGGTGACTTCCTCGGGGCGCTCGTCGATCAGCAGGGCGATCAGCTCGACATGCGGATGGTTGTGCTTGATCCCGTGGGCGATCTGCTGCAAGAGGATGGTCTTGCCGGCCTTCGGCGGTGCGACGATCAGGCCGCGCGTACCGAACCCGATGGGGCAGAAGAGATCGATGAGCCGGCATGAAGGCGGGCAGCCTCGATACTCCAGGTGCATGCGCGGCTGCGGATCGATGCTCGTGAGTTCGCCGTAGGGCGGGCGGGCTGCCCACACCGATGGCTCAAGGCCCTCGACCGATTCGATGCCGACCACCATGCGACGGAGCTTCTTCGGGCCGCGACGCCTGCGCACGCGGACCATCTGCACATGCACGGTGACTTGATTGCCGTTGCGCAGGTTGAAGCGCTGCACGAACTCCGTCGGCACCTGCGGTTCGTCCTTTGAGGGCATCCATCCGTTGCCTCCGAACTGCCGCAATCGGGCCTCGTTGCCCGAGATGTCCAGCACTCCGGTGACCTGCTCGATCGGCGCTGGAGGTTCGGTGGTGTGATGGGCGTGATCCGGGTGCTCCCAGCCGCGGTCGTCGCCGTCGTCGTGCTCCGCATCGCTGTCGTCGCTGGGCTGGTCAGGTGCCCGGTCGAGCACGGCTGCCGCGGTTCGCTGCTGGTGCTGTGCGCGTGGATGCTGATCCCGGCGGGGTTCCGGGTGCTTGGGTGCCGGCGGAGGTGGCGGGGCCAACTCCGGATTCGCGGCCATGGCGGCTGCTTCGGCTTCTGCCTTGGCGATGCCTTCAAGGTCCGAAGGGTCGAACTTCATCCACGCGCTGCCAACGCGCCGGAAGATGGGCTTGACGATGGGGGCCGCTGGTTCGATGGATGGCAGGGGATCGGTCGCGCTGCTTGGCTCGTGGGCAGCACCGTCGCCGTGGTGGATGGCTTCCACCGACACCACGGTGGTGGTGGATTCGGCGACCTCGCTCGTCGACGCGACGGGTGGCACGATGGCAGCCAGGGCCTGAGCGTCATCCTGCCGGGCCTTGGTCGGGTGCGATGGGCCTGCCCGGGTGGAAGCGCTCATGCTGGCTGGCTTCGTCGAAGCCTTGCCCGCGGACATCGTCCGGGGCTTGCCGGCAGGCTTGCTCGCGGCCTTGCTCCTGGTCGCCGTACCCGCCCCCCTTGGCGCCGTGCCGGTCACCCGCGCCTTGGTCTTGGAGGGCGAGGCGGCACCCCGTGTCGCCTTGCGGGACGAGGTCGATGGCTTGGTTGGAGCGGCCTTTGAGGCCTTGGGCTTGGACTCCTTTGAGCCCGCTGTCTTCTTGGTGGCCATGCAGTGGAAGGCGCCGCACGAACGGCCGGACCCGCCCAGGGAGGCGAGGCCCACGAACCCGAATTCGTTCAGGGTGCGCGCCGCGGGATCCGCAGCGCCTTCACGGGAGAGTAGACCACGCACTTGGCGCTGCGTCAAGTCGTGTCAGGGGATTCCCGGGACTTTGGTGGGCCCGTGCGATCGTTGCGGTGGAGCCCTTGAGGCGGAAGCTGCGAGCGGCCGCCCCGGGCCATCAGCCGTCAGCCGTCAACGCTTCCATGGCAACGAGCGTGGCGCAACGGGCATTGTCAAGCAGCAACGCGATGTTGGCATCCAGTGAGCGCCCATGCGTGCGCGCCGCCACCTGGGCGAGCAGCCACGGTGTGACGAGGCTGCCATCGATGCCCGAGGCCGCGGCCTGCGCGGCGAGCTCGTCTGCCATGGCCGACGAGACGCCGTGATCAAGCACATGCGCAGCGGGGCACGGATTGGCGAGCACCACGCCCACCTCTGGCAGCAGCGACCAATGCGCCCGGCACGCTGCCGCAGCATCGCGCGGCGTGGGAACGGTCGCGTGCAAGGGCAGCGTGCCCGCCCCGTCCGTGAATACAGGAAAGGTCGCCGTGGCGAGGCCGATCACCGGAACGCCGAGCGTTTCCAGTGCTTCGAGCGTGGCCTTCGGGTCGAGGATGCTCTTCGCACCGCTTGCGACCACGCATGTCGGCGTGCGTGCGAGCGTGCCGAGGTCGGCGCTGATGTCGAGTGTCTTCGAGAAGCCTCGGTGCACGCCGCCGAGACCGCCCGTGGCGACATGCCGGATCCCGGCCAGGCCGCATGCAACCAGTGTGGCGCTCACGGTCGTTCCTGCGCAGGATCGAGCGGCACACATCGGCCCCAGATCACGCACGCTCGCCTTGCGGGCATGGCGGTCGGTGGCCAGCCGTTCGAGGTCGCCGCGCGTGCAGCCGATCGTGAGGGCTCCGTCCACGATGGCCACCGTTGCGGGTACGCCACCGTGGGAGCGGACGGTGCGTTCCATCGCGAAGCTCAACGACATGTTGAGCGGTACGCCATGGGCGAAGTCAGGGTGAGCGGCAACCACCGGAGGAATCGCCGTGGCGGGATCGCGAGGCAGGCCGTGGGTGAGCACCGCCGATTCAAGCGCCACGACCGGTCGACCGTTCGCGAGGGCGTCGCGGACCTCGTCGGCGATGAAGAGCGGTGCCTGCGCCATGGGTCAGCGTCTTCGCGTGGCCAGTCGGCCGCCGAGTCGCTTGGGCGGAGGGAGCATCGGTACCACGCCGCCGGGGAACTTGGCTTCGTCGGCTGGGTCGACCTTGGTTGTGGCCATGATGTCTCGTGATTTCGACTCGGCCGAGGCAGCCTTGCGCTGGGCTTCTTCGGCCCGTCGGGCCACGACTGCCTGCGGGATCGGGCCAGGGGTGAAGTCGCTGTACTCCAGCCGGGGGATCTCGATGTTGGCCAGTCGCTCGATGCCCGTGAGCAGGTCGCCCTGGTCAGGACACACGAAGGTCCACGCGATGCCATGGCGGCCCGCGCGCGCCGTGCGCCCAATGCGGTGGATGTAGACCTCGGGGTCCTCGGGGACGTCGTAGTTCACCACATGGGTGATGTCGTCGACATCGAGTCCGCGCGCCGCAAGGTCGCTTGCCACCAGCACGCTGAGCTTGCCGTCGCGCAGCCGGCCCATGACCTGGTCGCGCTTGCGCTGGTACATGTCGCCGTGCATGGCATGGGCATCGATGCCCTTGTCGCTCAGGTAGAGCGTGACATCATCGACGGCCTTCTTGGTGCGGCAGAAGACGAGCGTCATCCCCGGTTCCTCGCGGCGCAGGAGGTGCAGGAGCAGCCGGCGCTTGTCCCAGGGTTCCACCCCGAGGTAACTCTGCGCGACCTGCTGCACGGTCAGGCTCTTGGCGACCGTCACGATCTTCTCGGGGTGGCGCATGTAGCTGCGCGCCAACTTCTCGATCTCGTCGCTGATCGTGGCCGACACGAACACGGTCTGCGGATGGTTGCGCATGCCGCCGAGGATCTTGCGGATGTCATCGCGGAAGCCGATGTCCAGCATGCGATCGACCTCGTCGAGCACCGCGTAGCGGACATGGTCGTAGGTGAGCAAGCGTCGCTCGCGCATGTCCATGATGCGGCCCGGCGTGCCCACGATGATCTCCGGATTGCCCTCGAGGAGCGGGATCTGCTGGCGGATGGGCTGGCCACCGTAGATGGGCACGGCCTTCAGGCCGGTCCGTCCCCCGAGATCACGGAACTCCTTGGCGACCTGGATGGCCAGTTCGCGGGTGGGCACGAGGATGAGTGCAGCGAAGGCATCGCCGGGCTTGAGCATCTGCAGCGCGGGGAGCGCGAAGGCGGCCGTCTTGCCGGTACCCGTCTTGGCCTGGCCGAGGCAATCCTTGCCCGAGAGTGCGATCGGGATGAGCTTCGACTGGATGAAGGTCGGGTGCTTGAAGCCGAGCCGGTCGAGGTCGGCCAGGATGCTCTCGTTCAGCCCCAGCTCGGTGAAGGTGGTCTGCGTGTCGAAGATCTCGCTCTTGTCCAAAGTGCCCTCTTTCGGTGCGCGTGGGTGCAGCCCCGTGATAGTAATGCACGGACGGCGCAGGGACGCGCACCATGGACTCCACCAGCACGATCACCATCGATCTTCGGGCCGTCGGGCGCAATGTCCGCCGCTTGCGCGCCCTGATCGGCCCTGAGCGGGCCATGTGCACGGTGCTGAAGGCCGACGCATACGGACTTGGGGCCAACCGGATCTGGCCTGCCATGGTCGAGCACGAAGTTGACATGCTGGCGGTCTACAGCCTGCCGCAGGCCAACGCCCTGGCGGATGCCGGCTGCACGGCGCCGATCCTCGTGCTCATGCCTGTGCATCGGCTCGACGCCGATGACGCAGCTCGCCCGCAGTTCATCGCCGGTCAGGTGCACCTCACGATCCATGATGTCGACCAGGCCAAGGCGCTCATCGCCTCGATCCGCGAGTCGGGCCTGCGCATGCGCGTTCCTGTGCACATCGAACTCGATTCGGGCATGACCCGCGGCGGTGCGCGACCCGCCGAGGCGCAGGACCTGACGCGGCTGGTGTATGCGAGCCGCGAACTTGAGCTCGCCGGCGTGTTCACGCACTTGGTCGCCAGTGGGAGCGCCGCTGCCACCGATGCACAGATGCACTGCCTCGATGAGTGGATGACTCGGTGCTCGGCTTGGCTTCCCCGCGGTCTCTTGGTGCATCTGGCGAGCAGCCATGCCACCGTGCGCGATCGGGCGTCGCATCGCGGCATGATCCGCGTGGGGCTCGCGTGGACCGGCCTGGTCGATGACGAGTGGGGCGCGTTCGGGAGCGACGATGGCCTGGAATCGGTCGTTCGCTGGACGACGAGCGTGGTGCAGGCCAAGCGTGTTCCGGCGGGAACGCCAGTGGGCTACGGCAGCACCTGGTGCTCTGCACAGGACACGGTGATCGCGCTCCTGCCGGTGGGCTACGCGGATGGCTATCCATCGCCGCAGCCCGGACTGCAGCAGGTGGTGCGCATCCACGCGCGCGGATCATGGCACACGGTGCCGGTGGTTGGGGCCGTGAACATGGATCAGTTGACCGTCGATGCAGGCTCGATCGTGGGCAGCTGGGGCGCACCGCAGGAGCTCTACGGCGCTCCAGTCGAACTGCTCGGCACTGACCGCCACCAGGCCACGCATCCGCTTGAGGTGGCGCGGGTGGCGGGGCGGCTGCCCTACGAGATCCTGTGTGGATTGAGCGCGCGGCTGCCTCGTGTGCATGAGGGTGCGCTGGTGATCGATCCTTCATTGCGGTCGGTCTCGGTTCCGCGTTCCGCCGCGGCATCGCCCAACGCAGGGAAGTGAACCGCCATGGCTGCCGCGGTGGCCTACCTGACGCAAGCGATGGCCGACCTGGCCCGGCAGCTGGCTTTCGCACCCGCCCAGGCGGTCCGCAAGCATGTGGCGAACGCCCTGGTGCTGATCGGCGAGATCGAGCCTGACCGGTCCTATCCGATGGGGTTCGTGGTGTTCCGCATCACGGAGTTCCGGATCGATCGTGGGATGGATGACCTCGTGCCGGGGGCATCGATCCGCACCGATCTGTGCACCTTCGTGCTCGAGGTGAGTCGCCGCGCCCCGGTGAAGCCCGATCATGCGACGGGACCGATGGTGACGATCGCCGAGCTCGCCGAGCGGTGGTCCGTCAGTGAGCGAACCCTCAGGCGGTGGCGTCGATTCGGTCTCGCGCTCGAGTGGTTCGCACCTGACGGAGCGGAGCCCGTGCTCGGCGTGCGTGAGTCGATGGCCAGCGGCATGCAGGTGCAGCATGCACGCATCGTCGCCCGTGCCGGCAAGTTCCGACATCTCGAACCCGGCGAGCGACGCAAGGTGATCGACGCCGTTGCGCGCGAGCGATCCCGCGCAACATCGCTTGCGAAGGCCCAGCGCATGGTGGCTGCGGCGCATGGGATCACGCCCGAGGCCGTTCGATTGATCTGGCAGGCCAGCGGAGCATCGGCCGTTCGGGCCACGCGACCGGATGGTTGGTTCGCGCGATGCGCATCGCGAGGCATCCCGATCGACAGCATCGCTCGCGCTGCCGGATTGAGCGTGGTGCACACCGCACGCCGCATCGTCGCGGATCGGGCCGCTGGACTTGCGCAGACCCTGCCACAGGTGCCCGCGCTCCCGACCTTCATGCATGCCGAGGCTGAACGCGTGCTTCTGGGTGCGCCATGGCTGGCAACGGGGCTCGTGGATCGCGCTCCGGAGGATGTGTCGGCGGCCTGTGCCGTGCGACCTCCGTCAAAGGGGCATGACTTCCCGGCCCTCGCAGCGCTGCGGTTCCTGCTCTGGCGTGCACGCGCCGGAGTGGTCGGCCCGACGCGCCCGGGCTCGGTCGAGCGGGCCGAACTCGATGCGCGGTGGGCTGCGATGCTGCTGCGGACGCTGGTCGCTTGGCATACGCCCAGTGTGCTGCAGCGGCTGGCGACCATGATCGAAGCACCTGTGATGCACCTTCCGTCGGAGCCGCTGCGCCAAGCCGTCGAGTTGGCGCAATCGTGCATCGTGCACGCGTCGTTCCAGATCGATCTCTCGACCGTGGCGCCGCACCGCCTGCGGATCGATCGCGTGGCACATCTGGCGTTCGAGCAGCAGCTCGCGCGCCAGCCGGGACTTCATGCTCCGGGCCGAGCACCCGCGATGCATCCGCAGCCTGTCCAGCTCAGTGACGCGCTGGCACGCGCCTGCCCATGGATCGCTGCGGTGGCTCCGGGTTGCGGCCAGCGCGCCGGTGCAGTCATGGTCGGAGGAGCGACCCTTGACCTGCTCTCGGCCTTGCACGGTTGGCAGGGGAACCGTCCCAGATCGATCGATGAACTGGCCGTGGACCATCGGGTGGCCCGTATCGCCATGCGGGTGCGCGTGACCGAGGCGTCGGATGCGGCGCGCCAGGCGTGGCGCGCCTCCATCGCCGTTCGCTGATCGACCGCGCGCCAAACGCACGACGCCGCCCAAGGGCGGCGTCGTGGAGGGTTCGGTGGTCCCCGCAATCGCGGGAGGCCGCAGGTGGCCGATCAGCGCTTCGAGAACTGGAAGCGACGACGGGCGCCGGCCTGGCCGGGCTTCTTGCGCTCGACCTCGCGCGCATCGCGGGTCAGGAAGCCGTGTTCGCGCATCATGCTCTCGAGGTTGGCGTCGTAGCAGAGCAGCGCACGGCCGAGGCCCATGATCACCGCGCCTGACTGGCCGGTGAAGCCGCCGCCGGAGCAGGTGACACGCACATTGATCTTGCCCTTCTGGGCGGTCTTGTCGAGCACATTCATGATCGCCTTGCGATCACGGTCCTCGACGAAGAACTCCTCCATCGGGCGCTCGTTCACCATGAACTCGCCATTGCCAGCCTTCACGCGCACGCGTGCGACGGCGGTCTTGCGTCGGCCAGTTCCCCAGTACCAGCCCTGCGCATCAGCGCTGCGGGTGGCGTAGGACTTCTTCGGGGCGATCGTCTCGGTGGTCATTCGCGTTCAGTCCTTCGTTGGTCGTCTGTGGTCGTTCGTCGACATGATCCGCTTCAGCGTGCCGCCACGGGCTGCTGGGCCTGATGGGTGTGCTCGGTGCCGGCGAAGACGCGGAGGTTGCGCTGGATGCGACGACCGAGGCGGCCGCGCGGCAGCATGCGGATGACGGCTTCCGTCACCATGCGCGACGGATCGTTCTCCTGGAGGTCGGCGTAGGTCCGCACATTGAGGCCGCCCGGGTAGCCGCTCCACTTGCGGAGGGTCTTCTGGTCGGCCTTCTTGCCCGTCAGCACGACCTTCGCCGCGTTGGTGATGATCACGCAGTCGCCGCAGAGGACATTGGGCGTGTACTCGGGCTTGTGCTTGCCCATGAGCATGGTGGCGACTTCGGTGGCGAGGCGGCCGAGCACCTTGCCATCGGCGTCGACATGACGCCATGTGGCGGGTACCTGGCCGGGCTTCGCGTGATAGGTCTGGCGGGGCATGATGAGGCTCGTTTCCTGTGATCCAACCACGGCCCAAGCGCACCCGGCGCCAGTGCAGTGAAGGATCGAGGAGGATACAGAAATCACTCGCGCCGTCAAGGGTGAAGTGAGTTGGTTATGGGCGACGGGAGGTCCTTCGCAACGGCTGAACGCGGTTCGTGATTGTCGAACGAGCTGAGAAAACAATGATCCGTACGATGCCCGGCATGACCATGGCGACCCTCCGCAACCGCGCCCGCCCCGGATCGGTTCGATCTGCGGCGGCGGCCTGGGTCACGATCGTGGTCGGCTGCGCCTGGATCTTCGGTGGCATTGGGTCGCTGAAGACCGAGTCGGAGCCCGAGACAACGCCGACTGCGCCTGCACTGGTCAGTCCGCAGGCTGACGCTGCCATCCAGCTGGTGGTGGCCATGAAGTCGTGGGCTGGCGCGGATGCGGTCGGGGCGGGCCTGTCGTCGCTCGACACGCTGAAGACCCAAGGCACCCTTGAGCGGTTGGCCTTCGCGATCGCGGCACGGTGGTTGGGGGATGATTCGGCTGCGCACGACATGATGCGTGTGCTCGAGGCCGAGTTGCCCGACGATGCCCTGGTATGGCAGGTCCAGGCATGCTTGGCGCAGGCAGCGGCGACCAGTCCATCGACGGCGGGTGCAGCAACGGCGCTGCCCCCGGGCGTGACGCGCGAGTCGCTCGCGCCGCTGGGAGCCTCGGCGCGGTTGCTCGAGTCGATGGCCACCGGCGATGCGGCGCTGGCAGCGCAGGTCGCCGAGCGTGCAGCACGCATCGCCATGGCTGTCGTGGGGTTCTTCGGACTCGCCTTGGTGGCGCTGGCTGTCGGTGTGACCACGCTTGTCGTCCTATTGGTGAGGGCATCGAGCGGGGCGCCGATGTCCCGGCTCGCCCCGACGCTGTTGGGCCACCAAGGCATCCACATCGAGTTGGTCGCCGCATGGGTCGTGTACGAGGTGATCCTTGGCGCGGTTGCCTCGTCCGTGGACCTGGAGGGCCTGGGGACGATCGGTGTGATCACCTTCCAGGCGCTCGGACTCCTGGCGTTGGCATGGCCCATCGTGCGCGGGCTGCCGTGGAGCGACCTGCGAAGGGAGCTTGGCCTGACGCTCGGTGCCGGCATCGTTCGTGAAGCGGCGTGGGGCGTGCTCGCGTGGTGCATGGCCATTCCGATGGTGCTCGTCGGGGTGATGTTGTCGGCGGTGATGGCATGGCTCTTCGGTGGATCGTTCTCTGGGGCCAGTCATCCGTTGCAGGAGGGATTGCGATCCAGTTCAGCCGGTGGCATCGTCATCTGGTACCTCGTCGCTGCGGTCGTGGCGCCCGTCCTCGAGGAGATCGTCTTCCGCGGTGCGCTCTATCGAGGCCTCCGCGCCGGGACATCCAGCATGCCGCTGCTGGGCAGCATGGTGATGTCGGCACTCCTGAGCAGCCTCGTGTTCGCGGCGATCCACCCCCAGGGCATCCTCTTCGTGCCGATCCTTGGGGCCTTGGCGATGAGTTTCTGCCTGGTACGGGAGATGCGGGGAAGCCTGGTGGCACCCATGGTGGGGCATGCGGTCAACAACGGCCTGATTGTGACCCTGAACCTGATGCTGCTCGCATGACCGGGTGAGGATTGGCGGGTGGGCAGGCCGGGTCGCCCTTGCCTTGGGCCAGTCCGGTAGCATCGTTCCCCGAAGGTACGGATGGCAACTGGAGGTTCGCGAGAATGAGTTTGCAGGCTGGCGTCCTGGACACCAAGGTCCTCGTCCTCAATCGGCTGTTTGCGGCGGTGCGCGTGATCGATGCGTACCGAGCGTTCACGCTCCTGGCCAAGGAGGCCGCCGAGGTCATTTCCGTCGAAGATGGGTCATGGGTCGGCTATTCGTTCGACAGCTGGGCCGAGGCGGCCGAGTACCAGCGCGAGCACGAGCATGAGGTGCATGACTGGGTCCGCACCACGCGCATCGTGATTGCCGTGCCGAAGGTGATCAGGCTGCTCGGCTATGACCGCTTCCCCAAGGAGCAGGTCAAGCTGAACCGCCGGAACATCTACGCCCGTGACGGAAACCGCTGCCAATACTGCGGCAAGCACTTCAGCACGAAGGAACTCACGCTCGACCATGTTGTCCCGCGCGTGCAGGGCGGCGAGAACAACTGGACCAACCTCGTGTGCGCATGCGTGCGCTGCAACGCACGCAAGGGCGGCCGGACGCCGCAGCAGGCGAATTTGCGGCTGATCAAGGTCCCCGTGAAGCCCAAGCGGAATCCCGCGATCGCGCTGCGGCTGGGCAGTCCGCGCTACCAGTCGTGGAAGGCGTTCCTCGACGAGGCGTACTGGACGGTCGAACTGTCCGAGTGACCGGCTCGAGTCGCGCCCCGGCCCCGGAGCGCGTTCGCCATCATCGATCGAGCGTCAGCACAGGCACGCCGGCAGGCACGAGCGAGCCGACGAGTGCCGCATCGAGCACCCCATGTCCCCAAGGACAAGCCCTGACCGAGGGCTCGCCAAGGTGATCCACGCATCGTGCGAGGTCATGGAGGATGATCGCGTCAGCAACCGGGCCGAGCGTGCCCAGGAGGCGCCTGAGATGGTCTGCAGCGTGCTCGAGCATGCTCGCGGTGAGCAGTGCTGCAGGTGCGAGTGCCACACCGACGCCCTGGTGTTCACGCATGATGCGCAGGGTCGAGTGCAGGTCGCTGACCAGGTGCTGGGCGTGCGGCACGATCACGAGGCGTTGGGAGCGCTCCTGGGCACGGGAGCGAGCGGAGACCAGCGCGGTGCGGCAGGCCTCGATGCCGGCAGGCATCCAGTTGCGCAGATCGCCCTCGTCCGGCGTGCCCGACAGGGAACCCGTGAACGCGAGCACCCGAGGGGATCCCTCGGGCCATGTACCCGGTTCGAGCAGGGTGCCGGGCAGCCACGAGCCCCATGCGGCGCCAGCATGCGTGAGGTCCCCGTTGGCGATGGCCGCGCAGCCACCGGCGCCCATGCGGTCGGCGGTCAGGTTCGGGTTGGTCATGCAGTGGGCCCGCGGTACTCGCAGCGGCTCGTGCAGGTTTCGTGCACGATCACTTCGGCCAGCATGGGGAGCACCGGCTGGAGCCTGTTCCAGACCCAGACCGCCAGCATCTCGCTGGTGGGATTGGCGAGTCCGGGCAGATCGTTCAGCAGGCGATGGTCGAGTTCGTCGTGCAAGGGAGCCACGGCCCGCTTGATGTCGCCGTAGTCCACGAGGTAGCCACGGACAGGATCGAGCGGTCCTTCGATGACCACATCGACCGTGAACGAATGCCCGTGCAGGCGACGGCACTTGTGTCCCTCGGGGAAGGAGGGGAGGAAGTGCGCCGCCTCGAACGAGAACGACTTGGCGAGCCTGATCCGCATGCAGGGGAATCAGGCGCTGGCGTTCGAGCCTTCGCGGTCTTCACGCAGGCGACGGCTCTTGCCCTGGCGATCGCGCAGGTAGTAGAGCCTTGCACGGCGCACTTCCGCGCGGCGGAGCACTTCCACCTTCTCGACGCGGGGGGAGTTGAGCGGGAAGATGCGCTCGACGCCCTCATTGGCGACGATGCGGCGTACCGTGATCATCTTGTTGATGCCACGGCCCTTCTGGGCGATGAGCACGCCCTGGAAGACCTGCACGCGCTCCTTGTCGCCTTCGATGATCTTGTAGTGCACATCGAGGGTGTCACCCACCTTGAGCTGGGGGGTGGTTCCTTCGGGCTTGACCTGGCTGGCCACGACATCTTCGAGGATCTTGCTGCGGTTCATGGGAATCTCAACCTTGGGCGCAATGGCCCGGATGGCCGTTCAGCATGGGCACGGTGTGCACAGGCCGTGGTGGCGTGGCGACATGGGCGCATGTCCCAGAGGTCGCGGTTCAAGGAGGTCGGGGCGACGCTCGCGCGTGCGCTCGACCTGCTGCTCAAGACGCCAGGCCGCGATTGCGGCATGGTCACCATCGAGCAGCACGGGGGGAACGGGTTGCCCGCGCCACTCGCGCGGACGGGTGTAGTGGGGGCAGTCCAGGAGCGGACGGCCCTGTGGATCGCACAGCGAGAAGCTGTCCTGCGCCGCACTGAGTTCGTGGCCCAGGACACCCGGCTGCAGGCGGGCGATCGCATCGGCCAGGAGCATGGCGGGAAGCTCGCCACCGGAGACGACGAAGTCACCGATGCTCACTTCCTCGAGCCCGAGCGAATCGATCGCACGCTGGTCGATGCCTTCGTAGTGACCGCACACGAGCATGACGCGCGGCGAGGAGGCGAGCTCCTCCACCAGGCGCTGCGTGAGCGGCCGACCGCTGGGCGAGAGCAGGATGCGGCGCGCTGGGCGTGCATCCATCGCCTGGACGGCTTCGACGGCATCGGCCACCGGACCGGCCATGAGCACCATGCCGGGACCGCCGCCGAACGGACGGTCGTCGACCTTCTGGTGCTTGTTGCCCGCCCACGCCCGGATGTCGTGCGTGTGGATCTCGATCGCTCCCAACGAGATCGCCCGCCCGGTCATGCTGGCGTGCAGCACGGCGGGGAACATCTCGGTGAAGAGCGTGAGGATGTCCAGGCGGATGGGCATGGCGCGGCGTGTTCAGGTCACTCCTTCGCGGGGGCCGCGGCGGGCTTGAGCTTGGTGTGGCCGCGGGCGCGGGTGACCTCGTACTGCTTCGAGATCGGGCGCTTGCCCTTGCCGACGGTCGGCGTGATGCTGGCACGCTTGAGCAGGTCGACCACGGTCTCCGAAGGCTGTGCGCCGACCGAGAGCCAGTGCACGATGCGATCGGCGTTCAGGTTCCACTGCTTTCCTTCAGGGCCGAGCGGATCGAACCAGCCCAGGGCCTCGATGACGGCGCCGTCGCGCGGCGAGCGCTTGTCCATGGCGGACAGGCGATAGAACGGACGATGGATGCGACCCATCTTCTTCAGTCGAAGGACAACCATGTGATGACTCCGTGTTGCGCTTCCCTCGGGGCGCCCCGGGCCACAGTGGCCGAGGTCGCTGACCGGGCGAGCCGTGGAGCCCTGCGACTGGATGGTCGCGATGGATGGGGCCGTGCGGCGCGCCTGCGGGACGCGGATGCGAGTCAAGCAGTGTACGGAACCCGCGCCTCGCTGCAAGGGGTCGAACCGATTGACGCTTCAAGGCGCGTTATCGGGGCAACAACGGTAGCCTCTGCGGCATGAGCAGCGGATGGTGGGTGCACCAGTGGTATCAGGATTACGGGGCTTGGATGGTGGCTGGCTACGCCCTCATCGTGATCTTCAGCATCACGCTGCACGAGTTGGCACACGGCTGGGCCGCGATCTGGCAAGGCGACCGGACGCCGATCGAGTGCGGCCACATGACCTGGAATCCGCTGGTGCACATGGGGTGGCCTTCACTGCTGATGTTCGCGGTCGTGGGCATCGCCTGGGGCTTGATGCCGGTCGATCCCTCCCGCATGCGGCATGGCCGGCGCAGCATGGGCTGGGTGGCGTTGGCTGGCCCGGCGATGAACATGCTCATCGCGTTCATCGCCCTGACTGCGCTTGCGCTGGCTGTGGCGAAGAGCCTTCCGGTCGGCGAACGGACAACGAAACTGCTCTGGATCGCCGGCTACATCAATCTTGCGCTGGCGATCCTCAATCTCCTGCCCATACCGCCCCTCGATGGTTCGCGCATCGCCGCAGGCGTGTCGATCAGGGCCTACTCGTTCTTCAACCGTCCAGAGGTCGCGGGCGCATCGATCTTCGTGCTGCTGGCGGTGGTCTTCCTTGGAGGCGGCGACCTGATCTTCGAGGCAGCCATGTCAGGCGTGAAGTGGTACATGGCGGTTGCGGAGCGATGGCTGAGCACCTGAAGCGCAGCCGGTCAGCTTGATCGATGCACGATCTCGCCGCCGACGATCGTCATCAGGACGCGCGGCGGTGCATGCACCCAATCGGCGCTGCGCGGATCGCGATCGAGGATCGTGAGGTCGGCGGGGGCACCGGCTTGCAAGGTGCCACAACCGGCGGGGAACCCGAGGGCGCGTGCGGCCTCGTGCGTGTAGGCGGTGAGGGCCTCGGTGGGTGTGAGCGATTGTTCGGGCACCACGACCGCACCGATGCGGTCGATCCCGGTGATCGCCGCGCGCATGCCGGCCATTGGGCAACAGGTCACGATCGGCCAGTCGCTGCCGAAGACCAGCCGCGCGCCGGCGCGCGCGAAGTCACGGAAGCGGAAGAAGCGATCCATGCGCGAGGCGCCAAGGCGTGATGGCGCGCTCGGAGCATCGTCTGCCTTGTGCAGCGGCTGCATGCTGATGATCCTGCCAGCGCAGCGTGCGATGTCCTCCGCGCGTGCGGTCTGCGCGTGCTCGATCCGGCCGACGCGCCGTTCATCGCGCTCGAGTGCATCGAGCGCGGCCGTCAGGGCGGCATCGCCGATCGCGTGCATGCTCGGGCTGAGGCCGTTGGCCAGGACATGCTCCGCCCAGTCGCGCAGCAGGCCCTCGGCGGCGAGCTCGGTCCAGAGCCCGCGCGTGGACGGTTCGTCGGCGTACGGCGCATGCATCCGCGCCGTGCGCGAGCCGAGCGTGCCGTCGATGAAGCTCTTGTAGCCGACCACCCACAGGCGATCGGTGCGCTCGAAGCTCACGCCCTGCGTGACATCGAGCGGCCAGTCGCGGTCGAGCAGCGTGACGGCCATGCGCAGCGGAAGGTCGTGACGGCATGGTGCGAGCACATGCTCGAGGTCAACGCCGTACTCCATGCTCCCCACGCCGGTCACGCCCAGCGCGTGAAGGTGGCGCACGGCAGCATCGAGCGCCCTGCGGCGCCCATCCACGCTCGGCGCGGGGATCGCCGGCTTGGCAATGTGCCACGCGGCGGCCTCTCGCAGCAGTCCCGTCGGGGAGCCTGCGGCATCGCGCACGATTTCGCCACCACCTGGCGTGGACGAGAGATCGAGCCGTGCCATCACGGTGCGGCTGACGACGCACGCATGGTGATCCATGCGCCACGCCACGACATTCCGATCACCGAGGCCATCGAACCACGCTGCCGTGGGCTGCTCGCCGCCCCAGCGATCCTCGTTCCAACCCTGTGCAAGCAACCAGCGCCCGGGCTCGAGCGTGGCGTGCCGGGCCCGGACCCGGCGCTCGACCTCGGCGCGGCTCGTGCAGGACGCCAGGTCGAGCATCTCGAGCCCGAGCCCACCCAGAATCAGGTGCAGGTGGCCATCGATGAGGCCCGGCACGGCACAGGCGCCCTCAGGCAAGCCGATGGTCGGTGCGCCCTGAGCGCGTTCGCGGATCGAGCCATCCGCCCAATGCAGGCCACGACGCTCACCCGAGGTTGGGCACCACACCAACGTGTCGATCGAGCCAGCGTCCGCCATCGCCCTATCCTAGAAGCATGATCGCCCGACGAATCGTGCTCCACGCCTCGCTCCTTGCCTCGATGGCCACCATCGCCTGCAGCGATGCCCAGCCCAAGCCGCCTGCACCCGCGGGCCCCAAGCCGCCAGCGGCGAAGGCGCCAGAGGCCGCGGGCCAAGCCGCTGCTCCGACCGTGGCAGGTGCAGCGACGAATGCTGCGCCGAGTGCAGAACCATCGTGGCAATTGAGCAGCGCAACGAGCGACGCCACCGTCATCGAAGTGGGCGGGCTGAGCTTTCCCAAGCCCACGACCTGGCAGTGGCAGCTGCCCACGATGCAGTTCCGCACGCTGCAGTACACCGTTCCCGGCCCCGGTGGAGAGGACGGGGGTGCCGCTGAACTCGTGGTGAGCCTCTTCGCAGGCGGCGACGGCGGCCCAATCGATGCCAACATCGAACGATGGGTGCGGCAGTTCCGCGCGGAGGACGGAGGGGCGGTCGTGCCGGTGCGCGACGACATCACGGTCGCCGGCATGAAGGTGGCACTCATCGAACTCAAGGGCGCGTACCAGGGCATGGGTGCGGCTGCACCGCGACCGGGCCAGATGCAGTTCGGCGCGATCGTGCAAGCGCCCGGGCGCAATGTGTTCCTGCGGCTGAATGGCCCCGAACGCACGGTCGAGCTGCATCGCCAGGACTTCCGTGCCATGGTTGACGGGATGCGTGCCGATCTGGCCGCGCCGGCGGCTCCCTGAACGCGTCGAGCTTGGCGACATCACGACAGCGGGCCGACCGATCGGCCCGCCTGCCTTGTGCGTGGAGCTCGCCTCAGCGCTTCCCGGCGGCGTCGAATCGCCTGGAGACCTCGTTCCAGTTGACCACGCCCCACCAGGCGGTGATGTAGTCGGGGCGGCGGTTCTGGTAGTTGAGGTAGTACGCGTGTTCCCAGACATCCAGGCAGAGGATCGGCGTGCCTTCGCAGTCGCCGAGGCCAGCCATGAGCGGGTTGTCCTGATTCGGGGTCGAGCAGACGGCGAGCGAGCCGTTGGGCATCGCGCACAGCCACACCCAGCCTGAGCCGAAGCGGCCCGTGCCAGCCGCCGCGAACTTCTTCTTGAAGTCATCCATCGAGCCGAAGGCCGCGTTGATCGCCTTGGCGAGCGCATCGCTGGGCTGGCCGCCCGTGCCCGGGGCAGCCATCAACGACCAGAACATGGTGTGGTTCCACGCACCGCCACCGTTGTTGCGCACCGGGTTGCGCA
Source organism: Planctomycetota bacterium (assembly GCA_016873115.1). Taxonomy (GTDB): domain Bacteria; phylum Planctomycetota; class Phycisphaerae; order Phycisphaerales; family SM1A02; genus SYIB01. Next base: position 31,392 of record VGYB01000009.1, read on the forward strand.
GGCCATCGGGCAGGGATGCGATGCGGCGGGAGAGTTCGTCGAGCGAGAGCCCGTGCAGGTCGGCATGGGGCTCGAGCGCTGCATTCAGGTTCGTGACATACGCATTGTGGTGCTTGGTGTGATGGATGTTCATCGTGCGCGCATCGATGACGGGTTCGAGCGCGTTCTCGGCGTACGGCAGCGGGGGAAGGGTGAACGGGTAGTGGTTGCTCATGGCCGCAGTCTAGGCCGCGCGGTGTGGCAGCGTGTCGTTGCTTGCGGCCGCGCGTCCGGGGAGGTCAGCGCAGCTCGAGCCCGTCGAAGCCGAACTCGACTCCCTGGGGTAGTTTGCGCGCATCGCGCTCGTGGAGGATGTCGTGCGTCATGTGCACGAGCACGGTGCGAGCCGCTCCGATGCGGGCGGCAGCATCGATGGCCTGGTCGATCGTGAGGTGCGTGGGGTGCGACCTGAACCGCAGCCCATCAAGCACGAGCGTGCGGGTGCCCATGAGGTGGTTCCACGACTCGGGTGGGATGCCGTTCACGTCCGTGGCATAGACGAGTGGGAAGAGCGGCCCCTGTCCATCGAACCTCCAGGCCAGGATCGGCAAGCGGCCATGCAGCATGGGTACGGCGGTGGCACGGATCCCGTGGCAATCGAGCGACGCACCCGGTGCGATCCGGATGGCGGCAAGGTCGGCGACCCAGCTGTCGTTGGTGTTGCGGGCGTGGTCGAAGATGTGCGCGTAGATCCGGCACACCTCGTCGATGGTGCGAGCATCGCCGATCACGGGGATCGAGGTCCCCATCAGGGCGTTGTAGCGACGCACCTCGTCCAGGCCCCACACATGGTCGACATGGCTGTGCGTGAGGAGGATGTGGTCGGCGCGATCGATGCGGTGTGCGAGCGCCTGCTGACGGTGGTCGGGGCCCACATCCAGGAGCACGGTCCGTCGCACTCCCCGGGCATCGGTGAAGCGCAGCATCGCCGAGGTACGCAGCCTGCGATCACGGGGATCGACGCTGGTGCAGGTCGCGCAGTCGCATCCGATCAGTGGAACGCCAGCCGAGGTTCCCGTGCCCAGGAGCGTGAGCACGGCGTGGGGGTCGCCCGGGGTGTCAAGCTTCGGCTGCTTCGGTCGATCGCGCTCACCCATGGGCGAGCGCTCCGCGCAGCCGGCGCACGGCCTCGGCTGGATCGGGCGCTGCGAGGACCGCACGGCTCACGGCAATGCCCCGGCACCCGAGTCCGGCGAGTTCACGGGCCTTGGTCTCGTCGATGCCTCCGATGGCCAGATGCGGCGTGCCCGGATGCTCGGCGAGGAAGCGCACCAGGTAGCCGGGGCCTGCGATCGGCAGCGCATCCTTGGTATCGGATGGGTACATGCATCCGACGCCGCAGTAGGACGCACCCGCAGCCACCGACTCGGCGGCCTCGTGCGGATCGTGCGTGCTTGCACCGATGAGCAGCGCCGAACCGGCGATCGCTCGCGCGGCCGCGATTGGCAGGTCGCCTCGGCCCAGATGCACGCCGTCGGCATCGCTGGCCAGTGCCACATCGATGCGGTCATTGATGACCAGGCTTGCTGCGGAAGATCGAGTGAGTTCACGAAGCGACTGGGCGCGCGCCAGGAGTTCGCCTCCCTCAAGGTCCTTCTCACGGAGCTGGAGGCAGTCGGCGCCGCCGTCGAGTGCGGCCTTCGCAGCATCGAGCCAGGGCAGGACGCAGATCGACTCGGTCACGAGCACGCAGACCGACCACTGCCGGGGTGCGCTCCCGGCCAGGCGCAGGGCGAGGTCGCGGGCAAGGTCGTAGGTGCGGTAGCGCACGCGCTCGATGCGCGTGGCGGCGATCGTGTCATGCAGCTTCAGCGATTCCTCCAGGGAGCGCAGCGCCTCGGTCGCGCGCGAGCCGTTGGCCAGCGCGATGGCATGCAGCGTCGGCCTGTCATGCTCCGCGGCACCGGTGATGGTCCTGCCCACATCGCCATGCGCATCGCGCGCCGCGAGGAGTCGCGACGGATCCAGGCTCGCAAGCGCTTGGGCAACCGCATGGCGAGCAGCCTTGAACCCTTCCGAGAGCGCGCGATCACCGACCGAGAACCGGGAGAGGTCCTCGAGCACGCGGAGCGCCTCGAGGGCCCGATTGCGGTTGGCATCGATGATGCGGAGGGTCGCAGACACGGTTTCCTGCAGCGTAGGCCGGGGATTCGCGCGCGGCGGCGGCCCGCCTCGGACGCTACCATTTCCACCCCTATGGCACAGATCCGCGAGATCAAGAAGCGCATGGTCGCCGTCCGCACGATCCAGCGCATCACCAAGACCATGCAGATGATCGCGACCGCCAAGTTCACGGCGTCGCTGGCCCGGGCCAAGGCCACCCGGCCCTACACCGATCGAATTCGCCAGCTCGTGGGCGAAGTCGCCGCCACGGCGGGCGATGTCTCGCACCCGCTCCTGCAGGGTGGTGGTTCGTCGGGCAAGGTGCTGGTGCTCGTCATTGGCAGCGATCGCGGTCTGTGCGGCGCCTACAACGGCAATGTGCTGCGCACGGCCATGGTCCGCATCAAGGCGCTGAAGGCCGAAGGCAAGAAGGTGGTCGTCCACACCGCGGGCAAGAAGGCCTTCGCCTTCTTCAAGTACCAGCAAATGCTGCCCGAGGAGCGTCTGAGCTTCGGTGACCGACCCAAGTTCGAGGACATCCAGGCGCTCGCCGATCGCTACATGGGTGCGTTCGTCGCGGGCGAGTTCGAGCAGGTCGTGGTCTGCAGCATGCGCTTCGTGAGCAATGCCCGTCAGATCGCCGAGTCGGTGCAGTTGCTCCCGCTCTCGATGCCGCAAGCGTCGAAGGGTGCAGTGACCGCGTCCTACGAGTTCAGCCCGGGTGCCGCAGAGATCCTTGACGACCTGCTCCCGCGCAGCGTGAAGGTCAGCCTCTTCCAGGCCTTCAACGACGCCGTGGTCAGCGAGAATGTCATGCGCATGGTGGCGATGAAGGCCGCGACCGACAATGCGTCGGGCCTGGGCCGCACGCTCAAGCGCAACTACAACCGCGCACGCCAGGCTCGCATCACGACCGAACTCACCGAGATCGTGTCGGGTGCCGCGGCGCTGGGCTGATCGCGTCTCCAGTCAAGCAACTTCGAGGCCCGTGCCATCCGGCGCGGGCCTCGTTCGTTTGCGGGCTGCGTGGGCGAGGCAGCGCGCGGACTCAGCCAGGGTCCTTGCCCGTGACGACTGGCATGCTGGCCTTCGTCCAGCCCTCGAGCCCGCCGCGCAGGGTGTAGACGCTGTCGTAGCCCAGTTCGATGAGCCGCTTGCTCGCGGCGGGGCCGAGCACATCGTTGGCGTTGGTGCCGTAGACCAGGATCGCGACCGACTTGAACTCGCCGAGTTCGGGAACGGCCACATCGTTCATCGTGGGCATCGGCATCGATCGCGCACCCTTGATGTGGCCAGCCTCGTACAGCGCCGTGGGGCGGGGATCGATGATCACGACGCGCTTGGACTTGCCCAGAAGCCCCTTCTCCCGCGTCCCCAAGGCAAGCACCTCGTCGGGGCGGACCAGCGTGAGGTTCTTGTCACTGGTGCTGCGCTCGCACGCTGACAGGGGAAAGGACAGGACGAAACAGGCAGCGAGGATTCGAAGGGTCATGCGGATAGTGTATGGAGCATGTCGAGCAAGCTCCTGATGTGTCTGGCGTTCGTGGCCGCCGTGCTCGCGCACGGCGACGCTCCGCTTGCCGCGTCCGAGTCTCGTCCGCAATCGGTGTCCGGGGCGGAGGCCCCGCCGTCACGGCCGGCCAAGCAGCATGTCGAGGTCGCGTTGGCCCCGGTCATCCTGCGGACACCGGACGGACGGCGCTTCCTCGATGTGCAGTTCGCGATCGAGGCCGGATGGCACATGTACTGGCGCAATCCCGGAGACAGCGGCCAGCCGCCGCGCCTGGACTGGACACTTCCGGTTGGGTGGTCCGCGGGCGAGCCGATGTATCCCGTTCCCAATCACCTTCCGGACGATGAAGACACCCTGGCGTTCGAGCGTTCGCTTCGGCTTCTGGTTCCGGTGACCGCGCCCAAGTCGTGGTCTGGTGATGCGGTGATGGTGCGCTTGAACGCGCAGTGGATGACCTGCAAGGAATTCTGCGTGGTCGAGCGTCAATCGGTCCAAGCCGAATTGGTCGAGCGGGAGGGATCGATGCCCGAGGGCTATCCCGAACCTGCACCGCCCGAGGTGTCGGCCAGGCTCCAAGGGGAGGGCGAAGACCGGGTGCTCGTCATCGACGCCTCGGCGCTCGGCGGCACGGTCCGGTGGTTCCCCGACACCCGCCCGGGGGTGCGCTTTCCCAGCGAGCGCATGCTGCCGATGCCGGGCGGGAGGATCGAGATTCCCGTCCGGATCCGCGTCGTGGATGCGCCAGACCGGCGTCCCATGGTCCGGGGGATGGTCGTGATCGATGCCGGCAGTGGGGTCCGGGCCCTTGACATCGCTGTCCCCGGGTCTGCCCCGGCGGCAAAGTGAGCACGGGGGCATCACCAGGCCCCCACGGCATGGCTAGAGTTCCCCTCAACAGTTCAACCACCGCAGGCTCCAACCAGAAGGAACACCCCATGAAGCATCTCGCCCTGATCGCCTCCCTCACCCTCGGTGCCGGCCTTGCGCTGTCGCCGATCATCGCTCCCGCCGCGTTCGCTGTCGAAGCCCGCAAGGCTGCCACCAAGGTTGGCGAGGCTGCTCCCGACTTCACCCTGAAGGGCGCCGACGGCAAGGAGTACAAGCTCGCTGACTACAAGGGCAAGGTCGTGGTGCTCGAGTGGATCAATCCCGGCTGCCCGGTCTGTCGCAAAGTGTGCGAGGAGGGCAAGGTCGGCTCGATGATGAAGAGCTGCAAGGAGATGGATGCCGACGTGGTGTTCCTCTTCATCAACAGCACGGCCGCGACCGCGAACGATCCCAAGTCGAGCGCGGACTACCTCGCCAAGAACAAGATCGAGGCCCCCGCGCTGATCGACGGCGACGGCAAGGTCGGTCACGCCTACGGTGCGAAGACCACGCCGCACTGCTTCGTCATCGCCAAGGATGGCAAACTCGCCTATGACGGCGCGATCGACAACGAGGGCTCGAAGAACTACGTCGTCGAGGCCGTGAAGGCGCTCAAGGAAGGCAAGGCCCCCGAGCCCTCGACCACCAAGCCCTACGGCTGCGGCGTGAAGTACGCCCGCAAGTGATCGCGCCTGGTGTGCGCCCACGGACCGACCGGGGCGCGGCAGCCAGTCGACCAAGCATGGAATGCAAGGCGGGGTGCGCCGAGTGGCGCACCCCGCTGTCATTCGTGGCATGATGGGTCAGCACCCTGACGGGGCTGGCCACGGTTGCTGCGCGGATGGGAGGTCAGCCCACATTGACCGGCATGACCACATACACGAAGTCCTGCCCGAGTCGGACCACGCCGGGCTTGTTGGGGCTCTTGAGCTCGACGATGACCTCGGGAACATCGGCGATCTTCAGCACATCCGTGATGAAGACGGGGTTGAAGCCGATCTCGATCGGATCGCCCTCGTACTTGGCGATCGGCAGATCGATGTCCGCCTCGCCCATCTCGGGAACGCGGCTCGACAGGCGGAGCATGCCGGGCCCGAAGGCCAGGCGCACGCCCTTGCTTTCCTCGCTCGTGAGCAGCGCGGCCCGGCGGATGGCGGCGGCGAACTCGCCCGTATCGAAGGTCGCGCGCTTGTCGTGGTCCTTGGGGATCACATCCTCGAACGGGGGGAACGTGCCTTCGACGAGGCTGGAGACCAGCGTGGCAGTCTCGCCCACCTGGATCGAGAGTCGATTGCGGTCACGGCTCACGGTGACGGAAGCGTCGGGATCATCAAGCAGGCGGTTCAGGACCGACAGGCTCTTGGCCGGGACGATGCAGGTCGAATCGCCATCGGCGGGCGCGCTGCAATCGCCCTTAGCGACCGCAAGCCGGCGACCATCCGTGGCGACCATGCGCAACTTGCGGCCCTTGCGCTCGAGCAGCGTGCCGGCGATCGCATAGCGCGAGTTGTCGACGCTCGTGGCGAAGGCCGTGCGATGGATGAGCCGGCGCAGCGTGCCGGCGGCCACCTCGAACTCGGTGCCGGCATCCTTGGCATCGCGCACACCCGGGAACTCTCTGGGCTCGTAGCCGAAGACCCTGAAGGTCGCATGCTCCCCCTTGATCGTGGTCACGTTGCGCTCGGTCGAGATCGAGAGCGTGCTGTCATCGCATGCACGGGTGATCTGGGTGAGCTTGTCGGCAGGCAAGAGCGCCTCGCCGGGTTGATCCACCTGCACGCTCGACACGTGGATGGTCAGGCCGAGCTCGCCATCGGTCGCCTGGATCGACAGCACGCCATCGGCGGCGGTGAGCTTCAGGCAGAGCATGACGGGCGCGGGGCTGCGGTTCGGCACGACGCTGGCGGCCATGGCCAGGGCATCGAGCAGGGCGGCGCGGTCGCAGACGATCTTCATGGTCTTCCTCGCTGGATCGGTGGATCGATCATGCCGGGCAGCCCCCGGCGGGTCATAGTGTAACGATGGCCCGGTGACACGACCTGTGGTGCGGACGCGGAATCGGCGCTCTGGCGGCCTAGACTCCCCGCATGCTGCTGAGACTGCTCCGCCAACTCAATCGTGCCTACGGCTACGCCGTCTTCGCGATCTACCTGGCGGCCTTTGGCATCGCCTTCCTGTTCGTCTTCATCTTCCCGCCGGCCACGCTGGCGATGCTCTTCATCTCGATCTTCGGGCTGCTCTTCTTCAACGCGCTTGGATTCGTGCTCCGGACCATCGAACGACGATGGAACCGAGCGCGACTGGCCAAGGGGATCTGCCCTGTGTGCGGGGCAGCCGCGCTCTCGAGCGTGATCGGCCATGCCGGCGAGACACGGTGCGGTATGTGTGACGCGTGCCACGACGCACAGGGCGCGTGGATCGGATCCGTGGCCCAGGAGTCCGAGCCGGTGCAGGCGTGATCAGGCCGAGGGCGTCTCGCCGTGTTCGATGCGGGTGATCTTGGCCAGGCGGCGCTCATGGCGGCCGCCCTCGAAGGAGGTGGACATCCAGACATCGAGGATGCGTTTGGCCAGGATCGGCCCGATCAGGTCTGCTGAGAGGCAGAGCACATTGGCATTGTTGTGGCTGCGGGAGAGTTGCGCAGCAAGCTCATCACTGGCGAGGGCGGCACGGATCCCATCGACCTTGTTGGCGGCGATGCACATGCCGATCCCGGTGCCGCACACCAGGATGCCGCGGTCGGACTCGCCGTGTGCGACGGAGTTCGAGACCAGCCATGCGATGTCCGGGTAGTCGCACGGTGCACCGCTGCACTCGCCGAGCACCACGGGGTCATGCCCCGCGCCGCGCAGCTGTGCGATGAAGGACTGGACGAGCGAGACACCGCGATGGTCCGAGCCGAGCGAGATCCTCATGACGGGAGCATGGCAGAGATCCGGCTGGGGATCAACTCGGCAAAATGGCGCGCAAGGCCGTCGTAGGCCTCCTGGCCCGTGCCGATCGGGTCGGCCACATCGCCAGCCGGGTCGAGCAGCTGGATCCGGTCCTTGAGCGTGGGGCGGTCGGCCACCAAGCGACGCGCTGCATCGACATGACTGCGGGTCATGCAGAGGATCAGGTCGGCCTTCTCGATCATTTCGCGGCTCAGGGTCTTGCTTCGCCCAGCATGATCGATACCCATGGCTCGCAGGGCCCGGAGGGCTCCGGGGCTCGGCGGCTGCCCGTCCCAGGCTCCCACCCCCGCGCTCCCGACGAACAGGGCCGACCCGCTCGGAAGGCGCCCCTGTTCCGCGGCATGGCGCGCAATGGCCTCGGCCATCGGCGAACGGCAGGTGTTGCCGGTGCACACGAACAGGATCGTCTTCACACGGATGAATGTAGTGCCGCGTCGACGGCGTTGCAGCCGGCCCCTAGACTGCACCGGCCCAGAAGGGAACCACCGAGTGGACTTCGTCGAATTCGACCTGGCTTGGAGACAGCTCGCACCCCGTGGCGTCATCGAGGCTGCGGATGGCCCGGCTGCCTTCCGTGTGGCGCTCGAGGAAGGTGCACCAGTCATCGACATCGCGGCCAAGGATCATCCGCGGGCTGCAAGCCTTCCCGCCGACATCACGCGCATGTCGCGTGCGCGTATGGCTGAGTTCGTCGAGGCGATCGCGCACAAGTTGCACTTGCAGGAGGTACTCGTCTTCCCGGTGGGCAAGTGGAAGCAGGTCTTCGATGCCGTCAGCGAACCGATGGCCAGGCACGAGCAGTGGGCCGCCGTCGACAGCAGCGCGAGCGTTGAGTTGAATCGGCGCGATCCGATCGTCTTCGAGCAGGGTGACCATCATGTGCTCCGCGCGCTCGTGCAGTGCGTGCTGGAGTCAGGATCGGAGCCGGCCCATGGCATCGGCATCGCCACCACGGGCACATCCCTGGTGATGGAAGTGCTGCCTCCGGGCGAACTCACGATCTACTGCGGCACGCCTGCGCTGGCGCAGCAGGTGCTTGACCTGATGAGCCACCTGAAGCCCGATGCCTGACGGCGTGGGATCCAGGCAGTGCAGGTCGGCGCGTCGTCGCACTTGATCGCGTGCGATCAGGCCTGTCCGCGGACCCAATCGACCAGAAGCCGCACCCCCCAACCGGTGGGGCCGGCTGCACAGAGGTCAGTCGCCGATTCGCTGTTCGCGACGCCGGCCATGTCCAGGTGGGCCCACGGCAGGGTGTCATCCACGAAGAACGACAGGAATGCAGCGCCCTGGATCGGATGCGCCATGCGCGAGGGATTGCTGTTGATGAGGTCGGCGTGCTGGCCGCGCATGTAGTCGCGGTGCTCGGGCCAGAGCGGCAGGGTCCAGACCTTCTCGCCGGTCGCGGCCGCGCTCTGCTCGAGGCCTGCGCGCAGCGATGGATCGTTGCAGAAGAGCCCAGCGCTGAAGTGGCCGAGTGCCGTGACCACGCCGCCAGTGAGCGTGGCCAGATCGATGAGGTGCGTTGGCTTGAGCGTGCGGCACGCCCAGCTCATGGCATCGGCGAGCACCAGGCGGCCCTCGGCATCCGTGTTGGTGACTTCGACGGTCACGCCGTTGTGCATCGTGATGATGTCGTCGGGGCGGTAGGACTCGCCGTTGACCATGTTCTCGGCAGCGCCCAGCACCGCCGTCACGCGCACGGGCAGGTCGAGCGCCGCGATGGCCTGCATCGCGCCGAGCACGGCGGCGCCACCCATCTTGTCGTACTTCATGCCCTTCATGCCGTTGTTGACCTTGAGGCTGTAGCCGCCGGTGTCGTAGGTCAGCGTCTTGCCGATGAGCACGAGATGCTTGCCGCGCGCACGGCCCGAGAGCCGGCGGGGAGCGTGCTCAAGCACCGTGATGCAGGGCTTGGCAGCCGAACCCTTGCCCACATTGACGAGCCCCCCCATGCCGAGTTTCTGTGCTTGGCGGAAGTCGATCACGCGGTGCTTGAGGCCGGCCTTGCGGGCGAGTGCGCGGGCCTGCGCATCGACCCATTGCGGGTTGCAGATGTTGGGTGGCGTGGCACCGAACCGACGCGCTGCATTGACGGCCTCGGCGACGACCAGGCCGCGCTCGAACGCCTCGCGGGTCTTGGCGGCATCGGTCCAGATGGCGAGCGTGGCACGACGCGGCTCCTTGCGCGTGGCCCGGCCATCGAGCTCGTCGAACCGCCACTGCGCGATCGCGATGCCCTCTGCGAGCGACGAGGCATGCGCCTGCAACTGGACGGGGGCCCGCAGTGCGATCGCGGTGGGCGCGGCGCGGTCGAGCCACTTGGCGAGTTTGGCACCGATCGTGCGTGCGCCCGAGGCGGTCAAGTCCTTCCTGGTGCCGAGGCCGACGACCAGGCTCGCATGGCCCACGAGCAGGCACTCGCCGGCATCGGCGCGGAACCCCGGGCTCGCGAACGCAGCACCGACGCTGGCCGCAACCGCGGCATCCTTGGCCGGCGGCGTGCGATCGTCGCTGAAGACGAAGGCGATCTGGAGCGCGGAACGGACCTGACGGACAGCGATGGACTGGAACATGGAACCGAATGCTAGCCGTGGGGGAACCGCGGGATGGACGGACTATCCTTGTGCTGTGGATCTGTCGTTTGATGTCGTCGTGATCGGAGGTGGCCACGCGGGCACCGAGGCAGCGCATGCCGCGGCGAAGGTGCTTCGCGCGCATGGCCTCGGCCGGGTGGCGCTGGTCACCATGGATGCCTCGCGCATCGGCGCGATGAGCTGCAACCCTGCGATCGGTGGCTTGGCCAAGGGGCAGATGGTGCGCGAGATCGATGCGCTCGGTGGGCTCATGGGTCGTGCGACCGACGCCACCGGCATCATGTTCAAGATGCTGAACACCTCCAAGGGTGCCGCCGTGCGCGGACCCCGTGCGCAGTGCGACAAGCATGCGTACGCCGCCGAGGTGCAGCGCTTGGTCGCGTGCGATCCCGGGATCACCGTGATCGAGGGCACCGTCGATGGCTTCGAGGTCGTGGACGGCGCCATCGTGGGGGCGGTGCTCGCTCCGGGGGCGTGCGTGGTCGTCGCCGATGACTCAGCGATCGAAGCCAATGCGGCGGGCGACCGACTCGCCCGTGCTCCGTATGGCGATGGCGGCCAGCGCAGCCCGCGAGGTCAAGGCCCGACCACGCTGCGCTGCAGCGCATGCGTCCTCACGACGGGCACCTTCATGCGTGCGCTCATGCACACCGGCCAGGAGAAGATGGTCGGTGGTCGCATCGGCGAAGGCGCCGCTGTTCCGGTCAGCGCCACCTTGCGTGCACTCGGCTTCGATCTCGGCCGGCTCAAGACCGGAACGCCGCCGCGCCTGGCGCGTGGTTCGATTGACTGGGAGTCATTGCCTGCGCAGGTGGGCGATGCTCGCCCCGAACCCTTCAGCGAAGCCACCGACCGATCGAGGTTTCCCGCACTCCGCCAGGTGGAGTGCCGTGCCACGCAGACCACGCCATGGATGCACCAGCTCATTCGCGACAACCTTCACCTGGCCCCGATGTATGCCGGTGAGGTCGAAGCGGAGTGCGGGCCTCGGTACTGCCCGAGCCTGGAGGACAAGGTGGTGCGATTCGCCGATCGCGACAGCCATCATGTCTTCCTCGAGCCCGAGAGCCTGCATACGGATGAGGTCTATTGCAACGGACTGAGCACGAGCCTTCCGGCCGCGGTGCAGGAGCGGATCGTGCGTGGCTTGGCTGGGTGCGAGCGGGCAACCATCCTCAAGTACGGATACGCCGTCGAGTACGACATGGTCTGGCCGCACCAGATCGATGCGACCGGCGAGACCAAGCTCGTGCGCGGCCTGTTCCTGGCTGGGCAGATCAACGGCACCAGTGGTTACGAGGAAGCGGGTGCGCAGGGGCTCCTCGCAGGCTTGAATGCCGCGCGGCGGGTGCGGGGCCATGACGCGGTGCGGCTTGGCCGCGAACAGGCGTACATCGGCGTGATGATGGATGACTTGGTGACCAAGGTGCCGCGTGAGCCGTACCGCATGTTCACCAGCCGGGCCGAGCATCGCTTGCTGCTGCGAGCCGACAACGCGGCCGATCGGCTCACGCGCGATGCGCGGTCCTGGGGGTTGATCACCGACGATCACTGGCACGCCTTCGAGGCTGCGCAGGCTGCGCTCGCGGCACTGCGCACACGGCTCGATCCGAAGACCGCATCGGGCCGGGCGCTGCGGCCTGTTGCGCTCGATCCTGCAACGACTGACGAGGCCTTTGCGCTCGCCCTGGGCATCGATGATGTGGCACTGGCCTCCAAGGCCATGACCGAGGTGCGCTACGAGGGGTACATCACGCGCATGCACAGCGACATCCGGCGTGCGCAGGATCACGAGCGGGTGAGCGTGCCGATGGATCTCGATCCCTCGGGGGTGACTGGCTTGCGTGGCGAGGCCGTGGAGGTGCTCCGCAAGTTCCGTCCGGCCACGCTGGGCCAGGCGGGTCGGCTTGCCGGCATCAATCCCGCGGATGTCAGTCTGCTCGCGATCGCGATCAAGCGGCATCGCTCCGCCGGTCGTTAGACTCTCAGCACCTCCGCCGCCGTAGCTCAATTGGCAGAGCACCTGATTTGTAATCTGGAGGTTGCCGGTTCAATTCCGGTCGGCGGCTTTGGCATCCTCATCGCGAGGTGCGCCGGGTCATGCCATCGCCGCGTCTCCACGCGGCGGGGCGCGACGCGGATTCCCGTCCCAATCCCGCCCATCCGTCGCGCAGTGTGATTGACCCCGCGAAATCCACCCTACGATGACCAGCATGAGTTTCCGTGCGCTGACCCTTGCGGTACTCGCCCTCTCGCTGGTGGTCTCGCTCGTGAGCACGCTGCTCGGGCTCTTCTTGGCGAGCGACGAAGCATGGCGACTCGCCGGCACGGCGATGATCCTCACGGCGATGAGTGGGACCTGGGCGGCCGCTACGCGTGGGGGCGACGCCCGATTGACGCCCTCCGTGCTGTGCATCGTGATCGGGAGTGGTCTCTCGGCCGCGTGGTTCTGCGTGTCTGTTTGGTCGGGCGGACGACTCTTCGAATCTGTTCTCTCGTCCGGCTTCGCGTGCCTTGGCGCGACCATCGCGGGGGCCATCTCGATGCGAGCCTTGGCCTTTCCGCTCGCCGTGCGCGCTGGATGGGTGGCGTTTGGACTGCAGATGGCAGCGCTCGTCGCTTGGGTCGCAGCGGCCTGGAATGTTGGAACCGGGATCGACGACGGACTCCGCGGGTGGCAGTTCATGGCGGTCTCGCCGATCGCGTTCATGATCTGCTTCGGTGAGCCGCGCGAGCGCGGCGCGACGGCGTGGCAGGTCGCAGGACTTGTTCCGCTCGGAGCAGCGCTCGCGGTCTGGCTCAGCATTGCGAGCGGGCTTGTGCAGCCGTGGAACTTGAGCGAGCCAGAACGCAGCTCCATGAACCAGAAGGCTGCGTGGGCCGTGCTTCTGGGGACCGTCGCGCTCGCCATCGGCATGGGCCGCGTCTTTCGCCACGCCAGTGGTGGGCGCTGGGCCCGCGCGCTGCACCTTACCACGGTCGGCCTCGTCCTCTTGGAGGGCGGGCTCCTCTTCTCCTACATCTCGCTGATGTGGCGCGGTGATCTGGTCGAGCGCGTGCTCGTGGCGATGATCCCAATGATCGTTTCGGGCGGACTGATCTCGGCCGTGCTGGACCGCATGGCCCGCGCGATCAAGGTCACGAGCATCTTGGACTTGAAGGACATCCGATGTGACTGCCCACGATGCAAGCATCGGCAGCATGTTGCGACTGACGGACGAATGCACCCGTGCAATCGTTGTGGGCTTGGACTCACCATCGTGCTCTCGCAGCGGCAGTGCTTCGCGTGTTCGTATGACCTTGAGGGTTCTCACGGAGCGACAGCCTGTCCCGAGTGTGGGGCGCCCGTGATCACTCAGCTCGCGGCGCAACCGTTGGGTGCGGCCGCGCCTGCGATGGCGGACCGCGCGCCGCCGATCGGGTGAGCGCGTGCGATGAGCACCCACCTCGTCCTGGACTTCGACAGCACGATCGTCACGCTGGAATCGCTCGACGAGCTTGCTGCGATGGCACTCGAAGGCCGTCGCGACCGTGATGAGGTGCTCGCACGCATCCGTTCGATCACAGACGCCGGCATGGACGGCTCGCTGCCGATTGACCAGAGCCTGTCGCAGCGCCTGGCGCTCCTGCGCTTTGACCGTGCCATGGTGCGTCGGCTCATTGATCGCCTGCACCATGCGGTGAGCCCATCGCTGCTCGCTCATGCCAAGGAGCTGCGCGAGGGTGCGGACCGAGTCTGGGTCGTCACCAGCGGGTTTCACGAGTGGATCGATCCGGTGGTGGGAGCGCTCGGGATCGAGCGATCGCATGTGCGCGCGAATCGCCTGCTCTGGTCAGGGGATGGCGAGGTGCTGGGCCTGGATCCATCAAGCGAACTCGCGTCGCCCCGGAGCAAGCCACGCGCCGTTCGCGCGCTCGGACTGTCCGGTCGAGTGATCGCTGTGGGCGATGGCATCACCGATTGGGAGATCCGCGACGACGGCGCGGCCCATGAGTTCATCGCCTTCACCGAGACCGCCGAGCGGAGTTCGGTCGTCTCGCGTGCTGATCACATCGCTCGCGACTTCGGCGCCGTCATGCTCCGCTGGCACGCATCGTGAGGTCAGCGCTGGGGCGATTGCATCGGCCGCCGCGCTCAGCTCCACGCACTGATGAGCGCACCAAGATCCGCGCCGTCCACCACGCCGTCGCCAGTCAGGTCGCCGGGAAGGCCGCTGCCGGAGGAACCCCACGCCGAGAGAAGAATGCCCAAGTCGGCACCGTTCACTGCGCCGTCACCGTTGAGATCTGGCGAGGGTGGGCAGACCCCGCACCACAGAGTGACCTCGTACCGCGTGCCGAATGCACCCGGGATGATCGGGGGATCGTCGGGATTGGGCGGGTTGTCGGGGTCCGGCTCGGTGCATGGTTGTCCTGACTGGATCGGTCCTTCCGGGCTGCCGAGGCTCACGATCGCGAACCACGACTCGTCCGCAGGGACGCAGACGGAGGTGACGAGCGGATCGCACGGTCCGATGGCGTGCCACGCGAGCTCTTCAAGCGTGGTGGTGCAACTGCCGCGCACGATCGTCAGGCTGGCAGGGAACTCAGCGCGCAGGCTGATCGTGTGACCGCCCGGGGGCAGTGCATACCAATCGGTGTCGCGCGGAGCGCCGGTGGTGCACCTGCCGGCCACGCGGTCGCCGCAGGCCAGCGCATCGAACACCGGCTCGGGCAGCGTGCACCCATCGTTGATCCGGTCGTAGCACGCTTCGCCCTCGGGGCGCGCGCCGGGCGGACCCTCGAGTTCGCAGGGCGTGAAGGGGCACCACCATGCGGCATCGCTCACGCAGATCTGGTCCCAGAGCGCGGCGCCGCACCAACCATCCAGCCGAACGGATCGTGCACAACATGCCTCGTCGTCACAACCGCCGGTGTCGTGGGCGGTGTCACAAGCACCGGGCGAGGGGCAGTACAGCCCATCGCACTCCTCGTCCGCAACATCCACGCACGATTGATCCCAACCGATCACGCAGCAGTCCGGCACGATCAGGCACACAGCTTCGCAGCACGCGGTGGTGAAGCAGCCCGGCGTCGGATGCGGTTCGTCGCAGCGGCCCGCCGATCCGTCACCGGGGCCGCAGGTCGTGCCGGCGAGCGAACCTCCATCGATGGGGTGGCTGGGTGGCGGGCCCCAGGCGGCCAGTGCACGCGCGTGCTCCCGCGCGGCCTGCGCGCGTGATCGATGGGAGAGCGGAGCTCGATCGGCACCTTGAGTGCTGTGGGTCGTTCCCGCGATCGCGGGCGGTATGGGTTTCGCGTTCGGCGAGGGTTTCGTGTTGGGCGTCGGCATCGCGGTCGCGGTGGGCTTCGTGTTCGGTGTGGGCTTCGTGCTCGGCGTGGCTCCGAGCGAGGACTGCCCGAACGCGCAGCCAGTCAGGTTCGGCAACGAGATGATCGCGTTGCTGCTGATGTCCACGGCCACGATGTCCAGATCGCAATCGCCGTCGGTATCTTCGAGCTCGATGTGCCGAACGAACGGGCTTGGGCGCTTGAGCACAGGTTCGCCGAAGACAGGCTGCGTCGGCGTGCCCAGATTTTCCATCAGATACAGGCCGCCGTTGATGATGGCGACGCTGGTCACGACATCGAGATCGCCGTCACGATCGAGATCAGCCACGGCGCAGGTCCATCCGTAGCCGGTGTCAGGCCCCGGGAAAGAAACCTGCCGCGTGAACCGGCCACCATCGTTCCAGCAGATGACGAGCGGCTGGTGCACCTCCACCGAGAGCAACTGCGCGACCATGTCGTCGTCGCCGTCATCATCCATGTCGGCCAGGACGAAGGTCGTGATCGCCGGCTGGTCGGGAACGAGCGGCTGGACGGGCGTGTGCACCGGCCAGTCGGCGAGCACGCCATCGCGGTTGCGCCAGATGAGCAAGGACCCCGTCGAGATGGAGGACGCCACGACATCGATCCACCCATCGCCGTCGACATCCGAAGCGCGCACCTGCTGCAGCGAGCCCGTGCCGCCGAACCAGTCATCGTTGCGCAGGCGCTGATGGGGAACGAAGCCCCCGTGCCCATCGGCCCGATCGATCCGCAGCGTCGGTCCCGATGCATTGGCGATGACGAGATCGTCGAGACCGTCGCCGGTGAAGTCGGCCAGATCCATCGTGCGAGGCTCGCGCTCCTGCCCCCAGATGGAGCCGATGCTGAACTGCGCTTGGCCGAGGTTGTCGAGCCGGAGGACGGAACCTTGATAGGCACGCAAGGCAAGGAGAACATTGGGCGGTCCAGCGGTTCCTGGCGGCACGACGGCCCAATCGGCTTGGGCGGGTAGCTCCAGCTCACGCCAAGCGCCGAAGGACGGAGCGCCACCAGTGCCAAGCGACCATCGAATCAGGCGATCGATGTTGCGGCCAGGCACGATCGCATCGAGCGCGCCGTCACCATCAAGGTCCGCGAGCACCACCTGGTTTGGTGCGTGCGCTGGTGGCAGCACGGAACCGCTGTTGGGACCGAACGGGATGTCGGTCGCGAGCATCCAGGCGATCGCGGCGATCGTGTTCACGGCATCAGTATGTCGAGCCCGCTGTGCGACGCCATCCCGTCGCTGGCAGTTGATCCAAAAACAAATCCCCCCCGGCGCAGGGCCGGGGGGGAAGTGATCTCAGGAGACTGGCTTCGGATTACGGGCAGGCCGTTCCGAAGACCGCGAGCAGGGCGCCAAGGTCAGCACCGTCGGTATTGCCGTCACCGTTGACGTCGCCACCGCCCGTGCCCCAGGCCGCGAGGAGGGCGCCAAGGTCAGCACCGTCACGCACACCGTCGTCGTTGAAGTCGCCGGGGCAGCTGTTGCCACCCGAGCAGGCAGCAGCGGCGCCGTTGACGATGACGGGCCACTGGTACGAGTTGTTACCAATGGGCTGGAAGACGTTCTGCGCGGTGCCCGTGCAGAGGGTGTAGCGGAGGAAGCAGTTGCTCGGGTTGGCACCCACCGCCACGCCGATGCCGCTACGGTAGCCCGCGCCAGAGGGAACGCCCTGGACGGTGCCGTTGTAGAGGTTCGGAGTGTCCATGACGAAGACGAGGTCGGTCTCGTTCTCGACACAGATCGGCTCATCAGGCTCGAAGTTGGCCATGTAGACGCCAGAGGGCACCAGGACATTCCACGACTGCACCAGGACAAGGTCGCCGTTGGCGGAGCCAGTTTCGGCGAAGTTGGTCGGGTTGCCGCCGTTGGTGTCGCGGTAGATCGAGAGCTTCACCGGGATCATGAGGTCCGTCGCACCGTAGCCGCAGGTACCACCGACCGGGGTCGCCGAACGGAGGGCAGCCACGCCGAAGTTGACGCAGGTGATTTCCTTCAGCAGGTTCGCGCCGGTGATGATCGTCGCGAACGAGTTGTCGGTGCTGCCGCCAGTGTTGTTACCGCAGCCGGTCGCACAACCCTGCACGAAGTTGCCGGTCGGAGCGGCAGCCACGGAGAGCTGCCGATTGTCCGGTCCGGGGGCCGAGCAGGTCGTGTCCAGCGTGCTTGGGCAGGATGCCGGCACACCGGTGACCTTGAGCGAGTACTCGTTTTGGCTGCCGCTGCCGCAGGCCAGTGAGCCGTCGTCGAAGTCGGGTGCGACGACGACGTAGTACGCGCCAGCCTTCGCGCAAGCTGTGAAGGTCTCGGGGCAGCCGGCGGCCGTGGTGCCCAATGTGAACGTGCTGCCGCACTCGCCACCAAGCATCAATGCGAACCCGAAGGTCTCGCTGCGCATGTCGACCGTGACGGTCTGGTCGCTGGTCAGGTTGAGGCGATACCAGTCGAGGTCACGAGTCACATTGCCGGTCGTTGCATCGACCCACGTGCGGAACGTGCCCTTGACCGTGCTGCCGAGAGAGATGAACTCCGTCGGTGCGCCGTTGGGGAGGTCATTGCAACCACCGTTGGAGTCCGAACCGCAGGCTTCGGCTTCGGTCGCGTTGTTCGCGTCGAGCGAGCAGGCCGATGGCAGGTCGATCGTGAACGTGCCTGCGCCGGTTTCACCATCGGTGTACGAACCCATGCGCAGGAGGTAGGTGTTGCCCTGGGCGACCTGCACCGTCATCGCCGACGCGTAGGGCGTGACGCCGTCGGTCAGGAAGCACTGGTTGCCGTCATCGTTGCAGCCGACCAGTACCGACACGAGGTTGTTGTAGTCGAACGAGGCCGGGTTCGTGCCGAGGTTGTACATCGCGAACTTGTTGTCGTACGGAGTGGTACCGCACGAGGACACCACCACCACGCCGTTGGCGGCGGGCACGAACTTCCACCACACATCGTTGTAGAAGAAGTCGTTGCCAGAAGCGCAGTTGGCGGCGGCGTGGTCTGGGCCGTCCATCGTCGCACCAACGGAGTTGAAGTTGACCGTGCCGTCACCCTCGATGAGGGTCGCGTTCGGCGCGCAGTTGTTGGTCGGGCCAACAGGTTCGCACGAGTAGTAACCGCACTCGGGGATCGCGATGTCGACGCAGTTCTGGTCCCACGCGACATCACAGCACGACGGCAGGAGGCTGCACACGGTGTTGCAGCAGGCAATGTTGTCGCAACCTGGGGTCGACTGGGCCACATTGCATGCACCGCCGCTGCCGCAGCCCGCGGAGCCTGCGGTAAAGGTCAGCAAGAGGGATCCTGAGCCGGTGGCACCGTTGTACCCACCAATGCGGACGAAGTACGTCGAGCCGGGGTTGACGACGAAGTCGAGCATTTCGGCGTGGTAGGCCTGGCAACCACCGCTGTTGGCGGCATCGCCGTTGCAGCCGACCTGGGTCAGCGAGGCGCACTCACCTTCGTAGAGCACGATCGAGGTGTCGTACGAACCCGACTGGCAGGTCGTGATGTCGATGGTGCCGGGGGTGCCGGAAGCGACCCACTTGAACCACACATCCTGCTGGGTGTTCACCCAGTTCAGGTAGGTGCCCGGGCACTGCGCGTCAGTGACGGGCGGGCCGGCGCTGGCGGTGGCAGTCGCGGTGTTGAAGGACGAGGCAACGCCCGAAACCAAGGTCGGAGCGGTGGTGCACTCATCTTGGGCAAGGGCCGTACCTGCGGCGCACAGTGCAGCGGTCAGGCTGCCGAAGAGACAAAGACGATTCATGGTTCAGTTCTCCTTGAGTAGCGATCACAGATTCGGACTTGTCCGAGCACGAACACGCAAGCACACCATGGCGTCCGTGGACAAGGTGCGACACGACGCTGAAACATGGCATCGACCGAAGCGAAGGTGCGAAAAAGTTGGTGAAAATCGAAGAGTTCTTGGCAATCGCGTCATGTGGGCAGGACCTGGGTTCGGTTCGGGGGATTGGGCCGGGTTCTTTGCTTCAAGGCGCATCTAAACGTCTGATAACAATACATTCGAGCCGATGAATCTGAGATTCCGTCCGATAGCATCAGGTCATGGGTGGTTTGGCTGATCGAGTCGCCATCATTACTGGGGCCAGTTCTGGCATCGGAGCCGCCACGGCGCGGGCGTGCGCTGCATCGGGCATGCGGTTGGTTCTGGTCGCTCGGCGTGAGGACCGGCTGCGCGAGATCGCAGCGGCCTGTGAAGCCATCGGAGGCAGGGCCTACGCGGTGACCCTCGATGTGGCCGCCGCTGGTGCCTCCGACCAGATCCTGGATCGGGCGGTGTCGGCCTTTGACCGAGTGGATGTGGTCTTCGCCAATGCCGGGTATGGCACGCGGGCGGGCTTGATCGACATGACCGAGAGCGATCTGCGGACCATGTTCGAGGTGAACTTCTTCGCGGCGCTCTCCCTGTGTCGCGCTGCGGCACGACAGTGGATTGCGGCGGCCCAGGCGGGGCACCTGATCATGTCGTCAAGCTGCATCGGCAAGTTCCCACTGGCGTACCACGGCGCCTATTGCGCGACCAAGGCTTCCCAGGCGATGGCCTGTGCGGCGCTGCGCGCGGAGTTGCAGGGGCACCGGATCGCGGTGAGCAGCGTGCATCCGATCACCACGCGCACCGAGTTCTTCACGGAGTCCGATCGGCGCTCGGGCGTGGATCGTCCGGTGGCCGATGTCCCCGACCATGCTCCGTCGTTCCTGGTCCAGTCTCCTGAGCGGGTGGCGGCAGCCGTGGTGCGGTGCATGCATCGTCCCGTTCCCGAGGTGTGGACGAGTTCACTGGTCCGATGCAGTGCGGCGTTGTTCACGGCGTGTCCGTGGCTCCTGCATCGCATGCTTGATTGGCAGGCTGGGGCAGAACGCCGTCAGGGCATGCGCCAGTCCGGTGGCGCGCCGTGATCGTTCATGACATGGCTCTACGCACAGTGAGGTCGGTCTGGGCCCACATCGAGCATGAACTGGCGCTTGGCGCACTTGGCCGCGTACATGTTGGTGTCGGCGTCGTGCAGGGCGGCATCGATGTCGCGGGAACCATCGAGCGATGACCAGCCCACGCTGGCTTGGATGCCAGCAATCGCCAACGACTCCTGCAGGCGAGCAGCGGCCCATCGGGTGGCTGGGGCATCGGATTCCATGAGGAGCACCGCAAACTCGTCGCCACCAAGCCGGGCGATCACATCGGAGTCGCGGAACGACGATCGGATGACCTGTGCAGCGTGACGCAGCAGGGCGTCGCCGGCGTGATGGCCGTAGGCATCGTTCGTCCGCTTGAGTTCATCGAGGTCGATCATGATCAGTCCGGCTGACGAGCCGTAGCGCCGGATGCGTCCCGCCTCCGCGTAAGCGATCGTCTGCCATCCTCTGCGGTTGTACAGGCGCGAAAGGTCATCCACGGTGCTCTCGCTCTCGGCTCGCTCGGCTCGGCGACGGAGCGAGTCCGCGTCGTGCGCCGCCTGGAGCGCGAATCCAACCACCCTGGCCGCATGCGTGATGAGCGGAAGGTGTGGAGTGATGTCGGTGGCGGCATGTCGGCCGAGCCCAGCGAGGGTCCCGAAGCACTCGTGCGCGCCGTGCTCCGGAGCCCAAACCAATGGGGTCCCGGCGTACAGGTTCGCGCCGCAGTCACGCATCAGCTTCCGTGGCTCCAAGGCGGCCGAACCGTCCGAAGCCGTGGTCATGAGCACGCATCCGGTCCCGACCATCGTCCCGCACGGGGTAACCGGTGCCCCGTACACCTGTCCGGGCACCACGCCGAGGTCCGCGTCGGCCGAGACATGCAACACGACATGCTCGCCACGTCGCGAGCGAGCGACGAACCATGTCTTGATGGGAGTGGCTTCGGACAGCAGCGCAAGCGTTTCGCTGATCATGGTTCCGGACGGCGCAGCCGATCGTCCGGTGCTGTCCTGCGGGCACTGAAGTTCCATGGGAACACCATCCGATTCCGGCCGCTGCGTTGCAAGTCTCCAATCGACGGCTCCCGCTTGGCGCAGGCGGTTTCCGGACTAGGATGACGAACATGGACCTCCCCCCCCGGTTGTTCTTGGCTGCCTCCATGCTGGCTGTGGGCAGTGCGTGGCTGGCATCGACCGGTGGGGCTTGGACAGCGCGTGCTCGACCCCAAGCCGGCCCTGCGGCGCTCGCGGGCGAGATCCGTTTCGGCCGGGATGTTCGTCCCATCCTGAGTGACCGCTGCTTCCTGTGTCACGGTCCCGACCGGGCCAAGCGGCAGGCCGGGCTGCGGCTCGATTCCTTCGAGGCCGCCACCGCGCCACGCCCGGATGGCGCGGCGATCGTTCCAGGTGCACCCGAGCGAAGCGCGCTGTTCGCGAGGATTCACGATGCAGACCCCGATCTGGTCATGCCGCCGCCTGATAGCGGCAAGCGGCCGCTGAGCGACGATGAACGCGCCCTGCTTGTCCAGTGGATCGAGGCCGGTGCACCGTACGACGCGCATTGGTCCTTCCAGCCGCCCACACGGCCCGACCATGGTTCAGCCGAGGCCGATCAGGCCGACTCGTGGGGACGCACGCCGATCGATCGATTCATCTTGGATCGTTGGCAGGGCGCGGGCATCGCGCCCGGACCAGAGGCCGATCGCGCCACCTTGGCGCGTCGCGTGTTCCTTGATCTGACGGGCTTGCCGCCGACCGATCGCGAACTTGCGGCGTACCTGGCGGATGATCGCCCCGATGCCTACGAGAGGCTCGTGGCCATGCTGCTCGAAGAGGAGCCGTATGTCACGCGCTATGCCGAGCGCATGGCAGTGCCCTGGCTCGACCTGGCCCGGTATGCCGACACCTGCGGCATCCACATGGATGCGGGTCGCCAGATCTGGCCGTGGCGCGATTGGGTGCTCCAGGCGTACCGGTCGAACATGCCGTACGACCGATTCGTGATCGACCAGCTTGCCGGCGACCTCATTCCCGGTGCCACGCAGGCTCAGGTGATCGCCAGCGGATTCAACCGCAACCATGTCACGACGGATGAAGGGGGCGCGATTCCGCAGGAGTATCTCGTCGAGTACTGGGTCGACCGCACCAACACGACTGCCTCGGTGTTCCTTGGCCTGACGATGGGCTGCGCACG
Organism: Planctomycetota bacterium; assembly: GCA_016873115.1. Taxonomy (GTDB): domain Bacteria; phylum Planctomycetota; class Phycisphaerae; order Phycisphaerales; family SM1A02; genus SYIB01. Next base: position 53,916 of record VGYB01000009.1, read on the forward strand.
CTGTCACGATCACAAGTTCGATCCCGTGACGACGGAGGAGTACTACTCGATGCTGGCCTTCTTCAACAGCATCGAGGAGCCCGGGCTCTATTCGCAAGTGCCCGATCCGAACCGCGCACTCGAACCATTCATCGCCGTGTCCGATCCACAGGTGGATGCCACGCTGTCGGAACTGGCAACGCAACGCATGCAGGCCGTTGCCGTGCGAGACCAGGGTGCCGAGGAAGACCGTGGGCTGCTCGACAGCTTTGTCGAGCGTTGGCGCTCCAAGGACGGCATCGCGTGGACGCGTCCGGCCGTCCTGCGGGCCGTCAGCGCCGGTGGCGCGACATTGACCGCGCAGGACGATGGATCGGTGCTGGCCTCGGGCACGAACCCGGATTTCGACGAACACATCATCACGCTCAGGTTCCCCGAGACCGGGGTGCGGCTGATCGCGCTCGAAGCGCTGCCTGACCAGAGCTTTGGTGGTCGTGTGGGTCGCGCACCCAACGGCAATGCCGTGCTGAACTCGATCAGCGCGGAGGCCGTGAGCCTTGCGGATCCGAGCGTGCGCACGCCGGTGCGCTTCGTGTGGGCGTGGGCCAGCCATGAGCAGCCCAACGGGGACTTCCGCGCGGTCAACGCGTTGGATGCGGCCGATGGCAGGCAATGGGCCCTCGAGGGGCATGCGCATGGTCAGGGTCGCGTGGCGTACTTCCTGACCGAGGCGCCGATCGGATTTGCCGCGGGAACGCAACTCGAACTCAAGCTCAGCTACCAGTCGCCCTACGCCCAGCACACGATCGGCCGTGTTCGTGTGCACATGGCTCCCGCCGATGATCGTGTGCTGGCCCAGTTGCCGATCGCCACCAGCGACTGGTACCTGAGCGAGGTCTTCGGCAGCGGATCGCTCGACGCCGCGCTCGCCGAGCATGGCCCGGGCCGCGAAGCCCGGTTCAACCGTCACGCGAAGTTCGGCAACGGCGGCTGGCGTCACGCCCCGGACATCCGCGAGGGTCAAGTGGCCGGTCTGGCCCAGGGCGTTGGCGCCGAGTACATCGCCCGCCAGGTCTTCGCGCCGACCGCACGCACGCTGTCACTCTCGCTTGGCAGCGATGACCGGATCATCGTGTGGCGCAACGGCGAGCGGGTTCACGCGAACGACACCGACCGTGCGGTCGCGCCCGATCAGGATCGCATCACCGTCGAGGTGCCGGCCGGTGAGAGCCAGTTGGTCTTCAAGATCGTCAACACGGGCGGACCGGGGGCCTTCTACGCGCGGAACGATCGGCCCGAAACCATGCTGGCACCGACGGACCTGGGGCTCCTGATGCCCGATCTCACCGTCCATGACGATGCCGTGCAGTCGGCCCGTGACGGCTGGCGGGTGCAGCACTCGCCGCGCTACCGCGAGGCCGCCCAGCGGGTGGCGTCCATCGATGAGCGCATCGAGCGAACCAAGGCCGAGTCGCCCCGGACCATGGTGATGGATGAATTCGACGCGCCGCGTGACACCTATGTCCTGATGCGCGGCTCGTACACCGCACCTGATACCAATCGCAAGGTCACGCGGGACATCCCCCGAGTGCTGGGCACCTGGCCCGAGGACTTGCCGCGCAATCGCCTCGGTCTGGCGCAGTGGATCGTGAGTGATCGCAATCCGCTCACCGCGCGCGTGACGGTGAACCGTGCGTGGGAGCTGCTCTTCGGACGCGGGCTCGTACGGACCAGCGAGGACTTCGGATTGCAGGGCGATCCGCCCACCCACCCTGAAC
>VGYB01000010.1 GCA_016873115.1 Planctomycetota bacterium
GTGGGGCTATTCTAGGACCGCTCCACCTGACGGAGCGTGCAAGGAGCGACCATGGCCTTCGGCATCGGCATCATCGGCTGCGGCGAGATCGGCGGCGTGCATGTTCAGGCGGCGACCCGTGCGGGCCTTCCCATCGTGGCGGTCTGGGACATCCGGCCTGAACGAGCCGGGAAGTTCGCGCAGGCCAATGGCGGCCGTGCATGCGCGAGCATCGATGAACTGCTCGCCATCAAGGAGGTCAAGGCCGTGGCGGTCTGCGTACCCAATGACCAGCATCACCCGTGCGCGCTGAAGGCACTCGCCGCCGGGAAGCATGTGCTGCTCGAGAAGCCCATGGCGATGAATGTCGCGCAATGCGACGAGATCGCCGCTGCCGCTGCACGCGCAGGGACCACCCTCCAGATCGGCTTCGTCTGCCGCGGCAGTCCGGCAGCGCGGTGCGTCAAGGCATCCATCGATGCCGGCAGGTTCGGTTCGATCCAGCACATCAAGTGCGCGCTCTACCGCCGCCGCGGCATCCCCGGGCTTGGGGGGTGGTTCACGACCAAGGCCCGATCGGGAGGCGGTCCGCTGATCGACCTTGGCGTGCACATGCTCGATCTGTCGCTCTGGCTTGCAGGTTCGCCGCGTCCGATCCGCGCCAGCGGCGCGACCAGCAGCGGCCTGGGTGCGGCGATGCGGGGCTACACCTACACCTGGATGTGGGCGGGCCCGCCGAAGTATGACGGCGTATGCGATGTCGAGGACAGCGCGACGGCCCTCGTGCGGTGCGATGGCGGCCTGACCATCGAGCTGAATGTGACCTGGGCGGCCAACATTCCCGACGGTCACCTGAAGGACGGTCTCTGCGTGATCGGCTCCAAGGCTGGTGCTGCGTTCCAGGTCTTCGGCAAGGAAGTTTCGATCGCCACCGAGGAAGAGGGCCACCTCGTCGACCTCAAGCCCCACTTCGCGGCCGAGGATCCTGAGCGCCAGATGTGGGACGAGCAGTACCGACAGTTCATCGATGCCGTGGAAGGTCGCGCCAAGCCGCATGCCGATGCAGCAGCGGGGCGCCGCGTGCAGGCGCTGGTCGAGGCGATCTATCGCAGTGCGGACGAGTCGCGCGAGGTCGAGGTCGCAGGCTGAGGACGCGGGCGTCGGGGCCCATCTGCGCCGGTTGGCGCGCCGCGCTCACAAGCAAGCGCGCTGCCGCACGCAACCAAGCAGCGACGAAGCCCGGCGCGAGGCCGGGCTTCGAGGTGTCTTCATCGCACGGGAGCGTGAGCGCCGCTCACTTGCCCTTCTTGTAGGTCTCGAGCGTGTCCTGCATTTCCTTCGCCATCGGCGTGTCCTTGGAGAGGCTGACGGCCTTCTCCTGGAGCTCGATCGCCTTGGCGTTCTCGCCGCGTTCCCAGTGCACGCGGGCGAGCGTGTCAAGGATCGCGCCGTCGGCTCCCTTCGCGGCCTCGTTGGCGGCGGTCGCAGCCTTGAGGCAGAAGTCGAGGTTGCGCTTCATGACCGAGTCGTCCTGCACGGCGAACCAGGCAATCTCGTTGAGCAACGGCCCATCACCCGTGCCGTCGGCAACGAGCTGTGCACCAAGCTCATAGCCGGGCTCTGGCATGTTGGCCGCGCCGATCAGCGTCTGGAACTTCATCATCCGGAACTGCATCTGGGCCGGCGTGCCCTTGGTCGACTCGATCAGCCCGTCGATGGTCTTCGACCAGCCCGACCAGTCGCCTGACTCCTTCGCCGCGACGCGCGCCTTCAGCAGGTCGCGTGCGGCCTTCTGGACGGCCATGCGGGACTCGTTCTCCCTGGCTTCCGCGTCCTCGAGTTTCTTGGCCTCGTCGAGGTTCCACGCTCCGGCGACGACCTTCTCGAGCACCGGGTCCATCTGCATCGGGTGGCCCATCCACGCCACCTTGCCCTTCTGATCCACGATGAAGGCGCTTGGGATCCCATTGCGAGCGGCGGCAGCCATCCAGGCCTTGTCGGACTTCTTCTCGGGACCGTCGTAGGCCACCGTGTAGGCCATCTTCTCGCCCTGTTGCTCGACCTTCGCCTTGACCTTGGCGAGTGTCCCGTCGTCGTAGGGGCGCTCCCAGATGTTGACGCCGATGATGGTCACCCTGTCGCCGTACTGCTTCTGAAGCTCGGAGAGGTGCGGGAAGGCGCGGATGCAGGGGCCGCACCAGGTCGACCAGAACTCGACCACATAGACCTGCCCGTCCTTGAAGCCGTCGATCGCATCGCCCTTGATGAACTCCTGGACCGACAGCGGCGGTGCGTCCATGCCGGTCACCAGGCGCTCGGGCTTGGCGTCGGCCGCAACGGGCTTGGCGGCATCCTGTGCGAACATCATGGGTCCGGCAGGCAGGGAGAGGATGATCGAGGCAAGCAGGGTGGTCAGCATGAGGTGGCTCCTTCGGGAGTCGGAAGCCTAGCACACCGGACGCGCCGGACCATGCCCCCCAAGGTCGTTAGATTCCCCACGACATGACTGCGCGCCCCATCGATGGCAAGGATCTGTCGGCCCGAGTGAAGGCAGACCTGCGCGATCGCATCCAGCGCGCTGGGCGCCCGGTCCGGCTTGACGCGGTCCTGGCGAGCCCCGACAGGGGAGCCGCCTTGTACGCCCACAATCAGGCCAAGACCTGTGCCGAGGTCGGCATCGAGTACCACCTCCACGAACTCTCCGCCGAGGCGAGTTACGAGGATGTGGCGGGGCGTGTGCTGCTCATGAACACCGATGAGTCGGTGCGTGCCATCATGGTGCACATGCCTCTGCCGCCGGCGATCGATGCCGAGCGCGTGCAATCGCTCATCGCACCCGAGAAGGATGTCGAGGGCGTGAACCCAGCCAACATCGGCAATGTGGTCTACGGCCGTCGGAGCTTGGTGCCGTGCACGGCGCTGGCCACGCTCGAGATGATCGAGCACACCGGCATCGATCTTCGCGGTGCCCGTGCCGTGATCGTGGGTGCGAGCAACATCGTGGGCAAGCCGATCGCCGTGCTCCTCATGCGCGCAGAAGCCACGGTGGTGAGCGCGAACAAGTTCACGCAGGGGCTTCCGGCGCTGTGCCGTGAGGCGGATGTCGTGGTTGCGGCGGCAGGAGTCCCGGGCCTCGTGAAGCCTGAGTGGATCAAGCCGGGCGCAGTCGTGGTCGATGTGGGCATCAATCGGATCAAGGGCGCGGATGGTCGCACCACGACCGTGGGCGATGTGGACGCGGCGGTTGCCGGCGTGGCGGGCTGGCTGAGCCCTGTGCCAGGCGGTGTCGGGCCGATGACGGTCGCGATGCTCCTGCGCAACGTGGTCGATACGGCGCTTCGCTGATCCGCATGATGCAGGGCAACCATCGGGCCGCGGCGCAACGGTCACGGCAGCGAATCAGGCCAGGATGCAGGCGATCTCGCGATAGCGCTCCAGCGTCAGCTCGACGACCGAATCCGGCAGGCGGGGCCCGGGGGATTCCTTGTTCCAGCGTCCCGCAGCCACCTCGTCGAGCAGCCAGTTGCGCAGCACCTGCTTGTCGAAACTGGGCTGATCGCGTCCTGCCTCGTAGCGATCGGCTGGCCAGTAGCGGCTCGAGTCCGGGGTCAGGACTTCATCGACGATCAGCAAGTCGTCGGTCGGCTCGCCGCGCTCATCGAGCGCCAGTCCGAACTCGAACTTCGTGTCGGCCAGGATCACGCCGCGTGCACGCGCATGGTCTGCCGCTCGGGAGTAGAGCTCGATCGTGATGCGTTCGAGCCGCTTGGCCAGGGCGCGGCCGCCGAAGCGCGACCAGGTCGGGTCGCGCTCGAGGGCATCCTGCGCCTGGGCGGGAGAGATGTTCTCGTCGTGGCCCGCTTCGGCCTTGGTTGCGGGCGTGAAGATGGGCTCGGGCAACCGTTCGCACTGACGCAGCCCCTTGGGAAGCGTGATGCCGCATGCAGTGCCGTGTCGCTGGTATTCGGCCCAGCCACTGCCGGCCAGATATCCACGGGCCACGCACTCGACCGGGATGACGCGGGCAGCGCGGCACTGCATCACGCGGCCCGTCAGGGAACTCGTGAGAGCCCGATCATGGAGGCACTCGGCAGGCACATCGGTCGAGAGCACATGGTCAGCCACCAACCGCTGCCCGCGCAGCCACTGGAACCAGCCAAGGCTGACCTGCGTCAGCAGGCGGCCCTTCCCGGGCATGGCGGTGGGCATGACGACATCGAAGGCACTGACCCGATCGGTCGCCACGACCAGCAGCGCGGGGGGCATGCGGCCCGGGAGCGCATACACATCCCGGACCTTGCCTTGACGGCGCCCGGGCAGCGGCAGGTCGGTCGAGAACAGGGCGTCGGCGGCCAGCATCATCGAATTGAGTGTAGTGCCGTTCTTCGGTCAGTCGTTGCGTGGCGCAGTGCACCGATACACTCACTCTCCCGATGCTTCGGTTCACCGTCGATCCCGCGACCAGCGCCACGGCCGTGCAGCCCACGCTGTCACAGGCCTACACGCTTGGGCAGGATGAGACGCCGCTCCCGGCAGCAGTATCCATGACCGATGGCGAGTTGCGTTGCCAAGTCGAGCACGCCCGATCCGCAGGGGTCTGCCTGGGATTCGATTCGGGTGCGGGTACGACCATGGTCGCGACATGTCTCTTGCAGTTGCGCGACCAGCCCTATCGACTGGTCCTTGAACTGGCCCGCAATCAGATCCGGCTCTGCCTGGCCAAGTGCGATGATTGGCTCTTCGCCGACCACCCGCTTGCGCAGCCTGCCCTGAAGCGGCTCGACCAGGCGCGAGAGCTCTTCACCGAGGCCATGGTCGAGCGTGACTTCATGCGTGCCGAGCACGCCAGCCGCGAGGCGCTCCGCAGGGCCATCGAGGCTGGCGAACTGCTGGCGTACGCACACGCCAACGCAGCACTGTGCATGCGGTACGCCTCGAGGGGCGCGTCCAGATCCTCGGTCGGGGTCCGGGTGGATCTCGACTTGGATCCGTTGCGGCTCGCGCCGGTCCTGGCCGACATTGATCTGCTCATGATCCCCACGCCCTGGCGCGCCTTGGAGCCGCAGCCGGGCTCGTACGAGCTCGCCAACCTCGACCGTTGGATCCACTATGCCGCCAAGGCTGGCAAGCGCATCGTGCTCGGCCCGCTGCTCGACCTCTCGGACGGCGTGCTGCCGATCTGGATGATTCCCAAGCGACACGACGAGGTCGCGCTGCGGGATCGGCACGCGCAGTTCTGCTCAACCATCATCCACCGATACGGTGCAGCGGTCGGCATGTGGATCACGGCGGTCGGGCTCAACGAGTGCCGTTTCGTGCCGTTGCGACCCGAAAGCATGGTCGACCTGACCCGTCGGGTGGCGGTCGCCATTCGTCACTCCCTGCCCAAGGCCCGGCTCATGGTCGAGCTCGCACACCCGTGGGGCGAGGATGTCGCGTTGTCACCGAAGGCCATCCCGCCGCTGCGCTGGGTGCAGATGCTCATCGATGAGGGTGTGCGGTTCGATGCAGTCGGGGTGCGCGTGCTGCAGGGAGTCCAGGAACGAGGCGGCATGGTGCGGGATCTCCTGCAGATCAGTGCCATGCTCGAGCGCCTGGTGCACCTCAAGGTGCCCATCATGCTGACGGCTGTCGGGCTGCCGAGTTCTGGCAAGCCGGGCTCCGCCGGTGCGTGGCGTGGGACCCCGAGCCCTGAGCTCCAGGCACGCTGGCTCGCGGCGATCGTCACCATCGGGCTCAGCAAGCGCTTCATCGAGACCGTGTGCTGGGGCCAACTGGTCGACAAGGATCCTTCGCAGCCTGCCATGGGGTTGCTCACGGCTGAAGGCAAGCCGAAGCCGTCGTGGGAGCAATTCTGCTCGATCCGCAAGCGACTCAAGGAGCCACTGGGCATCGGCTCCAGAGCGCTGGCATGATCCACTCCTGCGTCGATCGCCGCCCGGGGCGCACGGTGGCGCTGCTGCTCGCGGCGCTGGCGTGCGTGGTCATGCTGCGACTGGGCGTCTCGCAGGGGGCGTCGATCCCCATCGGCTGGCTCGTCGACCCATCCACCGCATCGCGAGCGGAACTCGCGATGCTGCCAGGCGTGGGGCCGTCGCTTGCGCGCGCGATCATCCTCGACCGCATCGCTCGAGGTCCGTTCCGATCGATCGACGACCTCTCTCGCGTCAGGGGCATCGGCCCCGCACGACTGGCGGCACTGCGCCCTTGGCTGCGGGTCGAGGGCACCCCGTGATGCCCGCGTGGGCGTCGACCATCCTTGGATCGCCGATCGTCGAGTCCATGGCCGCCACCTTGGGTCGGGGCGGGTCCCTGCATGTCTTGGGGATGCAGGGATCGAGCCCCTCGGTGCTCGCGTGGGCGGCGCACGAGCGCAGTGGCCGGCCCATGCTCGTGCTCGTGGCGCACATCGATGAGGCTGACGAAGTCGCGGCCGAGTGGGAGTCGCTCGGTTCTCGAGCGCATGTGCTGTCCCCCCTCGAACTCGGCGCGCGCGATGCGGCGGCGCTCGCGGAATCGATGCTTGCTCGCCTGCAGCTGGTGCAGTCGCTGCGCACGGCCGGGAGCGAGCCGGTCGTGGTCGTGGCTTCGATCGCTGCGGCGATGCAGGCCTTGCCGGCACCCGATGCGTTCGATGGCGTGCTCCGGACCGTGCGACCGGGTGAGCGGGTCGGGCAGGCGTCGCTGCTGGCATGGCTCGGTCAGGCCGGGTACGCGCGCGTTGCCGTCGCCGAGCAGCCGGGCGAGTTCGCCGTGCGCGGTGGCTTGCTCGATGTCTTCGGTTTCGGATGCGCCCTGCCGGTGCGGTTGGATTTCTTCGGTGACGACCTCGAACGCCTGCACGAGATCGATGTGGCCACGCAGGCCACCGATCGATCGGTCGAGTCGGCCTCGTTCCTTGCGGCGGAGCGTGCCGCGTCATCGCTCGCCGCGGGCGTGACGATCGCCTCGATCATGCCGGCTGGGTGGGGCGCGATCCTCGTCGAACTGGGTGAACTCGCCGAGCAGGGTCGGGCGTTCGCGGATCGCATGGCCGATGGCCGCGGGCTCGTGCCGTTGAGTGACCTCCTTCGTGAAGTCGCCGCGAGGGCCAACGCCACCATCTCGCTCGGGGCCTTCAGCACGAGTGCCCGTGCAGAGCAGTCCATGGAGTCGCCCGTGGGGGCACTTGGCGTCTTCCCCGATGAGGCGTCGGCAGCCTTCGCCATGCTCGCCGACGAGGCCCGCCACGGCGAGGCTTGGCTCGTCTCCGACAACGAGGGAGAGCAGCAGCGCGCGCGTGAACTGCTGGCAACGACCGATGGTGGTGAGCGCGTCCATCTTGCCATCGGTCATCTGCATCGAGGCTTTGCCTTCGGTGATGGTCCCGGTCGTCTGGTGCTGGTGCCACAGTCGGAACTGATGCACCGCTTCGGGGCGCGTCGGCGCGGTTCCCGGCTGAGCATGCCCACACGAACGCGCGAGGCGTTCCTGCACCTGGAGGCTGGCGACTATGTGGTGCACCGCGATCACGGGATTGCCCGGTACGAGGGGCTTGCACCGCTCAAGGACGCTCGTCGCGATGGCGGTGATGTGGAGTTCCTCGCGCTGCACTTCGATGGCGGATCGGTGCTGCATGTCCCGATCAGCAAGGTCGCGCTGGTGCAGAAGTATGTCGGTGCGGGTGCGCGCAAGCCGCCGCTCTCGGCCATCGGCGGCAAGCGTTGGAAGAGCCAGGTCGCCGATGCCCAGGAGTCGGTCCGGGACCTTGCGGCCCAGATGCTGCGCGTGCAGGCCGTGCGCGACGCCACGCCGGGGATCGCCTTCCCCGCGGACGGTGACTGGCAGCGCGAGTTCGAGGCGGAGTTCCCATGGGAAGAGACCGAGGACCAGCTCAGTGCGATCGAGGCCACCAAGCGCGACATGCAGCGCGCGCGGCCCATGGATCGTCTGGTCTGCGGCGATGTGGGCTTCGGCAAGACTGAGGTCGCGATCCGCGCCGCCTTCAAGGCGGTCGATGCGGGTCGGCAGGTCGCGGTCCTTGTCCCGACGACCGTGCTCGGCGAGCAGCATGAGCGGACCTTCCGCGATCGCTTCCGGGCGTATCCATTCCGCATCGAGAGCCTCAGCCGCTTCAAGAGCGATGCCGAGGCGCGTGCGATCCTCACGGCCGTCGCTTCGGGCGAGGTCGACATCGTCATCGGGACGCACCGGTTGCTGTCGAAGGATGTGTCGTTCCGCGACCTTGGCTTGGTCGTTGTCGACGAGGAGCAGCGTTTCGGCGTCGAGCACAAGCAGCGTCTTCTCGAGTTCCGGCTGACGGCGGATGTGCTCACGCTGAGCGCCACGCCCATCCCGCGCACGCTGCACATGGCCATGCTCGGGTTGCGTGACATCAGCAGCCTCACCACGCCGCCACCGGATCGGCGAGCGATCGTCACCGAAGTCATGCCGTTCAGCGAGAAGCGGCTTGGCCTGGCGATCACGCGTGAGCTTGCCCGAGGGGGCCAGGTCTTCTGGGTGCACAATCGAATCTACGACATGGCGGATGCGCTCGAGCAGGTGCAGCGCATCGCACCGCAGGCTCGCGTGGTGGTGGGTCATGGTCAGATGGCGTCGCACGATCTCGAGGAGGTCATGGTGACCTTCATGCGCCGGCAGGCCGACATCCTGCTGTCGACCACGATCATCGAGAGCGGCATCGACATCCCGACCGCGAACACGATGATCATCGACGATGCCGGGAGATTCGGGCTTTCCGAGCTGCACCAACTGCGCGGGCGCGTCGGTCGCTCCCGGCACCGCGCCTACTGCTACCTGCTCCTGCCCAAGGGCCGGCCACCCACGCCCGAGGCCATGAAGCGGCTCAATGCGCTTGAGGAGCACAGCATGCTCGGTGCAGGTTTCCGCATCGCCGTGCGCGATCTCGAGATGCGCGGAGCCGGCAACCTGCTCGGAGCAGAGCAGTCGGGCCACATCACGGCCGTGGGCTACGAGATGTACTGCGAGATGCTGGAGCGCACGGTGGGCGACCTCAAGCAGGCCCCTCGTGTGGAGGCGCTCGACACCATCATCGAGATCGGGCTGCATGGACACCTTCCGAAGGCGTGGATCCCGAGTGATCGCCGTCGCATGGAGGCCTACCGCCGCATCAGTGGCGCGCGCACGATGGCGGGGCTCGAGGCGGTCGGTCAGGACCTGGCTGGTGCCTACGGCGAGGCACCCCCGGTGGCGGCCACATGCCTTCGCTTCGCCCAGGTGAGGCTGGCCGCTGCGCTGCAGGGAATACGCAGCGTCGTGGTGCGGGATCCCGATGTTGTCTTCCGCGCGTCGCTGCCGCGCGAGCTGATGGTCGCGATGCATGGCGTGCAGGGCACGGTCAAGGCGATCGGTTCGCCCGATGCCGCTGGCCTGCAGGATGTGTACTGGCGGCCTCCGAAGCCGTTCCTGGAGCCGGAGTCACTTGCGACGGTGCTCATTCGCCGGCTGGCACCATCTGCCAGTGGCACCGCTGCTGGATCTCCCGCCATTGCGCGCCGGTGATCGGCTCGATCCGTGGCTCAGCAGGCTGCGCGGGCGCCGCAGTAGTTCATCTCGAGATAGCGCGCCACATAGTCGAGGATGCTCTTGGCTTCGGGAATCTCGGGGTTGTTGGTGGCCCCGCTCGGCTCGAAGTGCATGCCGCGGAAGCGGTCGCAGGCATCACGCACCGTGAGGCCGTGCTGCAGCGCGAGGCTGAAGGCACGGCAGAAGCCCTGCACGAGTCCGGAGAGCGTCGAGCCCTCCTTGCTCATCTTGATGAAGACCTCGCCAGGACGGCCATCGTCGAAGAGGCCGACCGTGAGGTAGCCCTCAAAGTTGTTGATCGAGAATTTGTGGGTGACCGACTTGCGAGTCGACGGAAGGCATTCGCGACGATTGATGATGGCGGTCATGACAATGCTCCCAAGGTCTCAGGCCCGACGCGGGAGGCGCCGGTCGCAGGGTTCCGCCGGGGCATCACCCCGCGCCTCGCGGTCATCGACCTCGGAGGCTGGAGGCCTCCACAAATCGGTGATGGTCGTCTGCTAGCGTTCGGGCATGGACGAGGTGCGACGATCACCGGCGGTTCCGGCACCGGCCCGAGGCGAGCATCGCGTGCTTGGAGCCATCGGTGCCACGGGCATGATCGTGGCGGCCATGGTCGGCAGCGGGATCTTCGCGTTGACTGGCCAGTTCGGTGCTTCGGTCGGTTCGCCTTCTGGGGTGCTCCTGCCGTGGGTCATCGGCGGCGTGCTTGCACTGTGCGGTGGCTTGTCGCTGGCGGAACTGGCTTCGATGCTGCCCTGCTCAGGTGCGAGCATCGAGGGGGCCCGCCGCGCCTATGGGCCGACCGTGGGCTACCTCGCGGCCACGGTCACCATCCTGGCGGGTTACCTGCTCTCCACGGCAGTGGTCGCGCTCTTCCTGGCTGAGTATGTCGACAAGTTGATCCCCACCGATCTCCCCGACACGGCGTTGGCGGCCGGCGCCATCCTGCTGGCGCTCGTGACGCAGCTGCCAGGGCTCCGGTTGGGGTTTGCCTCCAACACCGTCCTGGCGGTGGTCAAGGTCGCGGTGATCGCAGCCTTCGTGATCGGTGGGCTTTCGGTCGAGGTGACCGATCGGCTCGTTGCCGCCCCTTCGGGCGTCGTACCCACGCTGGCGTCGCCGCAGGTGGCAACGGCGGTGCTCTTGGTGAGCTTCGCCTATCTGGGCTGGTCGACCGGTGCCGACATTGCGGGGGACCTGCGCGATCCGGGGCGCACGATCCCGCTGGCCATGGTCGCCTCGATCCTGGTGGTCACGGCCCTCTACCTGGGTGTGAACGTGGCGTATCTGAGGGTGATCGACCCGGGCGCGATGGTCGAGGCTGGTGGATCGGGCATGCGGGCGATCGGCTCGGTGGCGGCGGGGCTCCTCTTTGGCCCGGAAGTCGGCACGGCGATGACGGCTGCCATTGCGCTCCTGTTGTTGTCAACGGTCGTGTCGGGGGTCATCACCGGTGCGCGGATCCTGGAGTCGATGGCTCGGGCGGGCGAGATCCCGGCATGGCTTGGCCTGCGACGCCCCGACGGCGTGCCACAGCGCGCCCTGATCGTGGTCGCAGGGCTCTCGGGAGCGGCCTTGGCGATCGGTTCGCTGGGGGACTTGCTGGACCTGCTGACCGTGCTCGTGAATGTGTTCAGTGCGCTGACGGTGGCGGCGCTCTTCGTGCTGCGGCGCACGATGCCCGATGCGCCGCGACCCTTCAGGGTGCCGCTCTACCCGTTTGTGCCGGCGATTTACCTGGCGCTGGCTGGATGGACGGTCATCTCGAGCATCACGACAGGAGGCGCACGCGCCGCATGGGGCTCGTGCGCCTGCGTGATCATCCTGCTGATGCTCAGGCCGCTGGTGCGTTGGCGCCAGGCGAACGGAGCGTGAGCGCAGCGCAGACCCGTGCGGGCCGGCTCGTCCACTCACTCAGCGTCGGCCTTCTTGGCCTTCTTGGCCTTCTCAGCCTTCCCGGCCCTGTCGGACTTCTCGGCCTTCTCGGCCGTTTCGGCCTTCTCAGCCGTTTCAGCCTTCTCAGCCTTCTCGGCCTTCTTGGCCTTCTTGGCCTTCACCTTGGGGGCGTCGCCTTCGGCGGCCGCTTCCTCGGTGGTGGGTGCTGGGGCCTCTTCGGTCGTTTCGGGCTTGCGGTCGATCTCCAGCACGCGATCGCTCTTGACGATGACATCGATGTCGGTGCGCAGATCGCGGTCATATTGGATGGCCACCGAGCCCGAACCGACGCGGCGGAACGGCTGGCTCAGCCGCACGGCACGGGTATCGACGCCGAAGCCCATCTTGATGAGTTCATCGCTGATGTCGCGCTGCGTGACCGCGCCGTACAGCAGGCCTTGGTCGTTGGTGGAGCGGACGAGCGTGACGGTGACTCCGACGAGGCGCTCGATGAGGGCAGCGCGCTCGGCACGCTGCTTGGCCACTTCAGCCTCGGCGCGCGCACGGGCTGCCTTGAGCAACTCGATCTTCTCCTGCGTGGGGTGCTCAGCGAGGAGCATGGGCAGGAGGTAGTTGCGCGCGAAGCCTTGGCGCACCCGGACCACCTCGCCAACCAGGCCGAGGTTTTCAACGGTGTCGAGCAGCAGCAATTCGATGTGGGATGCCATGGGTCGTTGTCCTTTCGTGAACGAGAGTTAGGAGCCCGCCGAGCCCCAGCGTGATGTGCAAACCATGCACAGGCGGAGAAACGAGTTGTGAGCCGCGCAGTATGGCATGGCCCGCGCCTTGCGGCAAGCCTTGGCAGCCCCTTCGCCAACGCTTGTCATGGGTTGGCCGGGGTGCACACAGGAAGAGCCAGCGCTTGAGTGGGAATAACAGGGTGTGGACCAAGCGCTCCGACGCACTGGGTCCACACCGGAAGTCTTCAGGCCTTGTTCGATGTCAGGCTCTCCGCCGAGCTCGATGCCCAGCGTGCTGCCCAGTTCCATGCCGACATGCGCGCTCGTGACTGAGGGGTCAGAACGGGATGTCGTCGCTCGGGAGTGGCACGTGTTCGCCACCGCCGCTGCCACCACCACCCGACGAGCCGCGGCTGGCACGGGCATGGCCGCTGGCGCCCGTACCCGAGCCCTCGCCACGGCTCCCGATGAACTGGAAGTTCTCGATCACCACGCGCAGCTTGGAGCGCCTTTCGCCTTCCTTGCTCTCCCACTGGTCGAGCTTGAGGCGGCCCTCGATGAAGATGGGGCTGCCCTTGGTGAGGTACTGCTTGAGCACCTCGGCCGTGCGGCCCCACGCCTCGCAGTCGACGAAGGTGACTTCTTCGCGCTCTTCGTTGTCCTTGGTGCGAAAGCGGCGGTTCACGGCGAGGCCGAGCTCAGCCACCGCCTGGTTGCCGGCGACATGCTTGAGTTCGGGATCGCGGGTGAGGTTGCCGAGCAGGATGACTTTGTTGAATGATGCCATGGATTGTTTCTCCTTCGATGAACGGGCATCCTAGTCAGCCGTGACGCCGCCCCCGGGAATCCGCGCGTTTTTCGGCGGATCATCATGAAAAGGGAGCCGCACCCGGAGGCACGGCCCTGTTCGATCGATGTGGTGCGGCGTGGCTGGCCCCGGGCGGTTGCGCGCAGGCGCGACCGCTCGGAAGGCATGACTCACTCTGCCGCGGGGGCAGGGGCAGCCATGGCCTCGCTGGCTTCATCGCCCTCGGAGCGACGCAGCTTCATTTCCATGGCGAGCTTGGCCTGACCCTCGGCATCGTTCATCTGCTCGGTGGTCAGGTGGTCCGCGCGCGTCACGAGCGACCGCAGCATGCGCTCGTTCAGGTTGCAGTCACGCTCGATCTCCTTGAGCATCGCGGTGGGCGCGGTGAAGTAGGCGAGGATGTACAGGCCGCGCTTGTTGCCCTTGACGTCGTAGGCGAGGCGGCGCTCGTCCCACTTGGTGATGCTGCAGATGGTGGCGCCGCGTGCCGTGAGCATCTGCTTCACGGTCTCGACGGTGCCCTGCAGGTCGGCGACGGCGGACTGCGGGAAGAGGAACATGCCCTCGTACTGGGCGGTGCGGGTCTCGGTCATGGTGGTTACCTTGTGGTGGTTGGGGTTCTGATGCGCCGTCACGATGACGACGCGCTGTCGGTCTGCGGTCCTGCACCGTGCGGACCTGGGGTTGGTGCAGGCACCTTGGTGTTGAACGCATTCATCGCGGCGGCGGCGCCGCGATCGAGCCAGGCCAGGACGGCCTCGGAGGCTGAGGCGATCGATGCATCGAACGAGGGCCGTTCCTCGGCACTGAATCGTCCGAGCACATGCGCGACCTGCGACATGTGCTCGATTGGCTTGCCGATGCCCACGCGCAGGCGTGCCCAGTTGCCGCTGGACAGCTTGACCGCGATGTCGGCGAGCCCGTTGTGGCCACCGCTCCCGCCATCTTGGCGCAGACGGATGTGGCCAACGGGCAGGGCAAGGTCATCGGCAACGACCAGGAGGTCGCGCGCGGCGTCGAGCTTGTGGAACCGCATGGCTTGCGCCACGGAATCCCCCGAGAGGTTCATGAAGGCCAATGGCTTCATGAACAGCACCTTGTCCTGCACGCCGTCGACACGGAGTTCGGCTTCCCAGCAGATCGCGCCGAAGCGTTCTCGCCCCTCGTCGCGTGCATGGCGCGTGACGAGGGCATCGACCACCTCGAACCCGGCATTGTGCCGGGTGCCGCGATAGTCGTTGCCTGGGTTGCCGAGTCCGACGACAAGCTTCATGGTCCTTCAGTCGATGGATGGTCTCACTTCTTCGGCGCAGCGGCCTTCGCTGCGTCGCCGTCGCCAGCCTTCTTCACTTCTCCGGCGGGCGCTGCGGCTTCTCCAGCGGGCGCTGCGGCTTCTCCGGCAGGTGTTGCGGCTTCTCCGGCCACTTCCTCGGCGATGATGATCACGCGGGCCACGGGGGCGTGTGCATCGATCGCCAGCGTGACGCCGGCAGGCAGCTTGAGTTCGCCCGCGATGAGTATCTCGCCCTGCATGGCCGACAGGTCGGCACGCACGGACTCGGGGATGTCGCGCACCTTGCAGTGGATCGCGAGTTCGGCCAGGTCATGGGTGAGCACGGCACCTGGCTTCTTGGAGGCGGCGCACTCGCCGAAGAACTCGATGCGCACATTCACGCGCACGATCTCGTCGAGGTTCACGCGAGCGAGGTCGACATGGATGATGTCGTCGCCGAGGTAGCCGAACTGCAGTTCCTTGACCAGGCAGGTCTGGCTGGTGCCGCCGAGGGCGACGGTGATGACGTGGCTGCCGTGGTGCAGGTGCCCGAGCATCTCCTTGGCGTTGACCGCCGCAGAGACGGGCTTCTCGCCGTGGCCGTAGATGACCACCGGCAGCATGCCCTGTGCGCGGAGGCGACGGGTGTAGCGGGTGCCCAGCCGCTCACGCAGGGCGGCGGCGACGGTCGGGGTGGTGGATGCCATGTGTTGTGAACTCCTTGGGTTGGTTCGGGGTGTGGTTGGGGACTCAGCGCTTGGCCCCGAGGCCATGCTTGAACAGCGCGCTGATGGACTGGTCGTTGTGGATGCGACGGACCGCCTCGCCGAGCAGCGGGGCGACCGACAGCATGGTGAACTTGTGGGCGATCGGCTCGAAGCGCGGTCCGTCGGGGATCGTGTCGCAGCCGACCACGCCATCGACGAGCGGCTCGCTGAGCCTCTGCGTGGCGAGACCCACGAGCAGCGGGTGGGTGCAGGCCGCGTACACGGCACGGGCACCGTGCTCACGCACGACCTTCGCCGCCTCGCAGATGGTCCCGGCGGTCGAGATCATGTCGTCGAACATCAGCACCGTGCGCCCCTCGACATCGCCGATCAGGTTCTTGACCGTGACCGACGAGCCCGAGGTGCGGCGCTTGTCGATGATCGCCAGGTCGGCGTGCAGGAGGTTGGCGTACATGTTCGCCACCTTGACATTGCCGACATCGGGGCTGACGACGCACACCTCGCCGAAGGATGGCTTGAGCCGGAGGAAGTGGTCAGCGATCACCGGAGAGGCGCTCAGGTGATCCACAGGCAGGTCGAAGAAGCCCTGGATCTGCGCGGCATGGAGGTCCATGCACAGCACCCGGTCGGCGCCGGCCTTGGTGATCAGGTTCGCCACGAGCTTGGCGGTGATCGGCACGCGCCCCTCGTCCTTGCGGTCCTGGCGCGCGTAGCCGAAGTAGGGGATGACGGCCGTGATGCGCTTGGCACTGGCGCGACGCAGGCAGTCGATGAAGATCAGCAGTTCCATCACGCTGCTGTTCACGGGCTCGCAGGTGGAGATCACCACGAACACATCGCGGCCGCGGACATCTTCCTCGAGTTTTACGATCAGTTCGCCATCGGGGAACACGATCGTGGTGGCCTGCCCGAGTGGCAGTTCCAGGTGCGCGCACATCGATTGGGCGAGCGCTCGGCCGGTGCTGCCGGCGAAGATCTTCATGCCATCGCGGTCGGTGGTGCTCATGCCCGGACTCCTGCCGCGGTGCGGCTTTCGAGGATGGCGCTGACCTCGGCGAGCTGGGCCGGGGTGTTCACGCTCAGGACATCGGACGCGGGTACGGCAGCGACCACCGCCACCGTACGCCCCTCATCGCGGAGGAGGCCGAAGGTGTCGGTGATGTAGTACTCGCCGTTGGCGTTCTTGTTGTCGACTCGCGCGAGCGTGCGGAAGAGGTCGCCCGCGGTGAAGCAGTAGTAACTGGGATTCACCTCGCGGATCGCCAGTTGCGCCGGCGTGGCGTCCTTCTGCTCGACGATGCGAAGGAAGCGACCGCTCGCATCGCGCTCGATGCGGCCATAGCCGGCGGGTTCGTCGATCACGCTGGTGGCGAGCGTGGCCGAAGCAGTGGCCGACCGGTGCGCTGCCAGCAGTGCGCACAGCGTGGACCCTCGGATGAGCGGCCCGTCTCCACAGAGGACCAGCAGTTCGCGTGCAGGCTCCGCGTCAAGCAGCGGGCGTGACTGGTCGACGGCGTGACCCGTCCCCAGCTGCGGCGACTGCACCACGAAATCGATGTCGCGCTGCCCGGCGAAGTGCGCACGCACCACCTCGGCACCGTGGCCGACGACGAGCACGATCCGGCTGACGCCCGCCTCGCGGCACGCGAGCACGACCCACTCGACCAGCGGGCGGCCGAATGCCGTGTGCATGACCTTGGGAAGGTCGCTGTTCATGCGCGTACCCTTGCCTGCAGCAAGGATGACGGCGGCGGGGGCGTTCGGGTTCGTCGTCATGGCGCGTTCCCTTCGAGGTCCGGCCATCAGGAATTGGGGGGGGGAGTAACTGGCCCGCCTAGATTCGAACTAGGACAAGGAGAATCAAAATCTCCTGTGCTACCGTTACACCACGGGCCAATGGGCCTGGACCAGGCCGACCTGATGGTATGGACGAGTCGTGTCAGGGGCGATGCCCTGCGCGTGCAACGAGCGAACTGCTGACGCGGCAGGCACCAGGCCGATCCGCGGCATCCTCAAGGCTGGAGTTCCGCAAGCCGCGTTGGAACCCCATGTGGCGCCAGAACCTGACTGGTTGCTGTCACCAACGGCCCTCTCGTGAGGAGGGGGGATGCTAGCGAGGTGGTCGCACCGAGGGAAGCCCTCGATGCGCACGCGCGACCCGGCTTCGCGTGACGCTCCGCGACGGGGTCGAGGCAGTGTCTGGCCCTTCATCGTCCTATAAGCCATCGGCGGACCATGTCCCAAATCCGCCTTGCTGGCAGTGCCGGGGGCTGGTGTGCAACGCGATGCGATCAGGGGTGGTCCTACGATCGCTCCCATGCTGCGCATCACGAACCCTGCAACGGGCGACCTGGTCGGGGAACTCGAATCCACATCGATCGAGGGGATCGGGTTGATGGTCCACCGCGCGCGGCAGGCGCAGCGGAGTTGGGCCGCGATCCCGCTGGACGAGCGCGCACGGCTCGTGGCGAGCGCTGCCGCCGCGATGAAGGAGCGCAGCGGCGCCATCGGCGACTTGATCACGCGCGAGATGGGCAAGCCGATCGCCGAAGCGCAGGGCGAGGCCAACCATACCGCCAGCGGACTCGAGGAAGCGTGCACCGAGATCGTCGCGGCGCTTCGGCCGGAGTCGCTCGAGGACGAGCGCACCGTGACGACGATGCTTTACGCGCCGCTCGGCGTGGCGGTCTGCATCACGCCGTGGAACTTTCCGGTCTTGATGTGCAGCGACACGGTGGTGCCTGCGCTGGTCGCGGGCAACACGGTCATCCTCAAGCCGAGCGAACTCAGCACGCTCTGCGCGCTCGAGTGGGCGAAGTGCCTGATGGCCGTGCTGCCGCCCGATGTGCTGCAGGTCGCGATCGGCGATGAGGTGCAGGGCAAGGCGCTCGTCGCCGCGCCCATCGATCTCATTGCGTTCACGGGCAGCCGCTCGGCCGGCCGGCACATCATGCAGGCTGCGGCGGGGGGTCTGAAGCGTCTCATCCTCGAACTTGGCGGCAAGGATCCGCTGGTCGTCCTTCCCGATGCCGATGTCGATGCCGCTGCCGCCTTTGCAGCCCGCAACAGTTTCCGCAACGCGGGACAGGTCTGCGTGAGCACCGAGCGCATCTATGTCCACGAGTCGATCGCGCCCGCGTTCACGAAGGCCGTGATCGACCGCGCGCAGCAGCTCGTGGTCGGCGACGGCATGCAGGCCGGAACGCAGATCGGTCCGATGGTCAACGCGCGCCAGAAGGAGCATGTGCTGGCGCAGGTTTCGCTCGCCGAGGCGACCGGTGCCACGGTCGAGTGCGGTGGCGACGGCGGCGGCAACTTCGTCAAGCCCGTCGTCCTCACGGGCGTGACCCACGAGATGCCGATCATGCAGGAAGAGACCTTCGGTCCGGTCGCGTGCATCATGACCTACCGCGAGATCGACGAGGCGGTGCGCCTGGCCAACGATTCACCGTACGGCCTCGGCGGCGCGGTCTTCGGTCGCGACGAGGAGCGCGCCCGCGAAGTGGCCGAGCGCCTGCACATCGGCATGGTCGGCGTGAACCAGGGTTGCGGCGGCGCGAGCGGTTCGCCGTGGGTCGGTGCCCGCCAGTCCGGCTACGGCCACCACAGTGGGATGAGCGGCCACCGCCAGTTCGCCCAGGTCCGCGTGATCAGCAGGCCCAGGGCCAAGCCGGTCACGGCGGGTTGACGGAATGCTCTGGCACTCGACTGCACGGCGAGCGATGATGCCTTGGTGACCCGCCAGCGCCCGGAAGCCGACCTCTCGCCACAGATGCTGCTCTCGGCCTATGCGCAGGGCGCGTTCCCGATGGCCGATCCCGACACCGGGCGCGTGGACTACTTCACCTGCGATCCGCGGGCCGTCTTCGAGCCGCAGGCATGGCAGCCGGGCCTACGGCTCGCACGAACGATCCGGAACGGTCACTTCGAGATTCGCATCGACTCCGCCTTCGATGCGGTGGTTGCCGCGTGCGCGACGGACCGGAGCAACGAGAATCGAAGTTGGATCGGCGAACGGATCCGTACGGCGTTCCACGAGTTGCATGGGCTCGGCATCGCCCACTCGGTCGAGGCGTGGGTCGGCGATCGGCTCGCGGGCGGCCTGTACGGCGTGGCGCTCGGCGGCGCGTTCTTCGGCGAGAGCAAGTTCACCGTCCGTGAGCCGTGGGCGCGTGACGCGAGCAAGGTCGCGTTCGCCGCGCTCATGAAGCGACTGCGCCGATCAGGCTTCGCGATCGTGGACTCGCAATACGCGAATCCGCATGTTCTTGCCCTGGGGGCGGTCGAGATCCCGTTCGATCGCTACCTCGAGCGGATGCACGAAGCGATCGCGCTCGATGTCACCTTCTCCTGAGCGTCCAGCCGCTCGGCAGCCTCGCCATCAGACATTGAAGAGGAAGTGGCAGACATCGCCATCCTTCACGACATAGGCCTTGCCCTCGGCGCGCATGCGTCCCGCTTCACGGATGGCCTTCTCGTTCTTGAGTTCCTGCAGGTCCTTGATCGTGTACACCTCGGCCCGGATGAAGCCACGCTCGAAGTCGGTGTGGATCACGCCGGCGGCCTGCGGGGCGGTGAACCCCCTGTGGATCGTCCACGCACGCACTTCCTTCTCGCCCGCGGTGAAGTAACTCAGCAGGCCAAGCAGCTCGTACGCCGCGCGTGCCACATTGGCCAGCGCCGGTTCGGCCATGCCGAGGCCCGCCAGCATCTCGTTCTTGTCGGCCTCGGGCAGTTCAGCCAGTTCGCTCTCGATCTTCGCGCAGACGACGACCACCGACCCGCCGTTCTCCCTGGCATAGGCTCGGACCTTCTGCACCAGCGGGCCGCTGCCCTGCGGATCGTTCTCATCGACATTGGCCACGAACAGGACGCGCTTGGCCGTGATCATGCCGAGCGACCGCAGCATGGCGGTCTCTTCGGCGGTGGGGTCGAGGCCGCGGATGGGACGGCCGGCATCCAGGCATGCCCGGCAGCGGTCGAGCAGCTCGACCTTGGCGATGGCCTCCTTGTCACCGCCCTTGGCCGTGCGACGGGCCTTATCGAGCATGCCATCGATCGATTGCAGGTCGGCCAGCATGAGTTCGGTCTCGATGGTGCCGATGTCACGGACCGGATCGACCCCGCCGTCGACATGGAGCACATCCCCGTCCTCGAAGCATCGGACCACATGCAGGATGGCGTCGACCTCGCGGATGTGGCTGAGGAACTTGTTGCCCAGCCCCGCGCCCTCGCTGGCACCCTTCACGATGCCGGCGATGTCGACCAGCCGCATGGCTGCGGGGATGACCTTCTGGGTCTTGATGAAGCCGCAAATCACCTCAAGCCGGTGGTCGGGGATGCTCACCACGCCGACATTGGGTTCGATCGTGCAGAAGGGGTAGTTCGCGGCCTCGATCCCCGCTGCCGTGAGAGCGTTGAAGAGGGTGCTCTTGCCGACATTGGGGAGTCCGACGATGCCGCATTCCATGGTGGGTGCCCTTCTGGGGAAAGCGGCGAATGGTAGCGATTCCCGTTGAACGGTTCGGCGAGCCGCTCGTACACTCAACGCACCGGTCGCACGGCAAGGAGGCCAGCGAGGGATGGCGATGCTTCAATCGAGCCAGTTCGGCATGTTCCAGCGCAGGCTGGTCATGCTGTCGATCG
The DNA here is from genome assembly GCA_016873115.1 of Planctomycetota bacterium. Classification (GTDB taxonomy): domain Bacteria; phylum Planctomycetota; class Phycisphaerae; order Phycisphaerales; family SM1A02; genus SYIB01. The sequence goes on from VGYB01000010.1 coordinate 20,599, forward strand.
GCCTGCTGCTGGTCGTCGTGGGGCTGTTGGCGCAACTCTGGCGTCTGGCGGTGCTGGAGCACGAGAGTCGCCTTGAGCGCGCGATGGGTCGCGTGAAGCAGAGTGAGTTCCTGCCCACGCTGCGTGGAACCATCGTCGACCGGCAGGGCCGCGTGCTCGCCGAGGATGCAGCCAGTTACGACGTGGCCCTGCACTGGAGCGCGATCAACGGTGACTGGGCCATGCAGCAGGCCACCGCCGAAGAGGTCAAGGCAGCGGGTGGCCGCCGCGCCTGGCTCAAGCTTCCGCTGGAGGAGCGCGAGCGTCGCAAGCAGGCGGCGTGTGCGACATGGGACGCCGCATGGGCCGATGTGCTCAACGCCATCGTCACCGTGGGCGGCATGCCGGCCGCCGAGCGTGATGAGGCGATCGTCGCCCTCAAGGACCGCGTCAATTTGATCCAGAAGCAGAAGGATGAGCGGGATCAGGCCCGGCGCGTCGACCTCTACGGCGAGGAATCCCGCGCTGACTTCCGCAGCGAGACGGTGCAGGAGAAGACGCAGTACCACGCGGTGCTGCGCGGTGTGGACGATGCCACCGCGTTCGCCTTCGGCAAGCTTGCGGATCGTGCACCCGGCGCGATCACCGTGCTCGACAGCCGTGTGCGTCGGTATCCGCATGCCGAGGCGATCGTGGAGCTGCCGTGCGACGGCTTGCCCATGGGCCTGCGGAGTGACTCCCCCGTGCGGATGAGCGTGACCAATGTCGGTTCGCGCATCATCGGCGTGACGCGATCCGAGGCACGCGCCGAGGATGCGCAGCGCCGACCGATCTATCGCGTCCGGGATGGCGACTTCACCGTGGACCTTGGTGGGTATGAGCCGGGTCCCGATGTCGTCGGGGTCACCGGCATCGAGCGTGCGCAGGATGATCGCTTGCGAGGCAAGCGTGGTCGTGTGCGCACACCCGTCGGCGCCGATGAGCCCATCCGCGAGGAGCCAGTGCCCGGTGACCGCGTGCAACTCTCCATCGATGCCGCCCTGCAGGCGCGCGTCGAGGCGATCCTCGAGCCAGCCTTCGGGCTCACCGTGGTGCAGGGGTTCCATGCCCAGCCGGACCAGGAGTACGGCACGCCGCTCGCGGCAGCTGCCGTGGCCATCGATGTCGAGACGGGTGAGATCCTCGCCATGGCGAGTTGGCCAGACCTCGATGACCACGATCGACTCAGTCCGCGGCAGCGGCTCGCGCTCACGCCGTGGATGGACCGCGCGATGGGGGCATCGTTCGAGCCGGGCAGCGTGATGAAGCCGATCGTGATCGCGTGTGCTGCGGCCGAGGACCTGGCCACGCCATCGACGGTCATCGATTGCACCGGGCACTTCTTCCCCGGTGTGCACGGACACGCACGATGCTGGATCTACCGGCCCTTCAACACCCCCAATCACCACGGTCCGCTCGAACCCGCCGAGGCGATCGCACGAAGCTGCAACATGTACTTCTACACGCTGGCCGACCGTCTCGGCCCGCGCAAGCTCATGAAGGGCTACACCTCGTGGGGATTCGGTCGCACACTCGGTGTCGGGCTCGACTACGAGCGGCTGTCGGAGTCCGCCGTCGTGCAGCGGGTTGGCGAGTCGGCGGGCTCGATCCGCCAACGGGACCTGATGCAGATCGAGTCCTCGAAGGATCGGCAGACGACGATCTCCCTCGGCATCGGCCAGGGCGACATGCGCGTCACGCCGCTGCAGGTGGCGAACGCCTACGCCACGCTGGCGCGCGATGGCGTCTCCATCCGGCCAAGCGTGTTGCGCGGCGGCGGTGGATCGCGCGTCGATCTTGGCGTTCCTGATGCCATGATGGCCACGATCAAGGAAGGCCTGCGGCTCTCGATCGATGCGGAGTACGGCACGCTGCACCATGTCGGGACGCGTGACCGGCGCACACCGGTGTTCGATCTTGCCGGCATCCGAGTCTGGGGCAAGTCGGGCACCTCCGAGACGAGCCCGCTGGTGATCACCCATGCCGATGGCACCCGTGAAGTGATCACCTCCAAGGACCACTCATGGGCGGCCGGCTTTGTCGGGGCGCGTGCCGATGGCAGGCCGCGCATCGCGTTCTGCACCTTCGTGGATCACGGCGGCGGTGGCGGCAAGTCGGCGGGCCCGATCGCTGCAGCGCTCGTGCGTGCGTGCGCCGACGAGGGATATCTCGGTGACGCGCTCCGCTCGCGGTCGCTCGTCCAGTTCCCCGATGCCGCGACGAAGGACCGGAGCCTGGCCACCACCGGGGGCGTGCGCTGATGGGGCGCCTGGCTGCCAGCGAGTTCAAGGGTTCGGGATCGCCACGCGTGAGCCTGGAGCGCCTCCTGAATCCGGGGATCCTCGTGGTCGTGCCGGCGCTGGCGCTCTCCGTGATCGGCATCTCGGCGATCGGCACGACGGAGCCGGGTTTCGCTGCGCGCCACCTGATGTATCTGGTGGTCGGGCTCGTGGCGGCTGCGGCCGTGATCTGGTCGCCGTGGTGCCGGCCGTCGAACCTCGAGCGATGGAGCCCATACTTCTTTGCCGGCTCCGTGATCCTCTTGCTCATCGTGATCGCGCCGGGCATACCCGAGTCGATCGTCCGCGCACGCAATGGTGCCCGTCGCTGGATCAGCCTGGGGTTCACCGATATCCAACCTGCGGAGATCGCCAAGATCGCGTTCCTCCTCATGCTCGCCACATTGCTCCAGCGCACGAGAAGCCATCGCACGCTGCGGGGACTCGTCCTGCCGGGGTTCCTGGCGCTGATACCTGCCTCACTGATTGCGCTCGAACCTGACCTCGACACGACGCTGCTCTTCGTGCCGGTGCTCGTGGGCGTGCTGCTGGCGGCCGGCTGCCGCAAACGCCACATCGCGCTGTTTGCGGTGTGCGCCTCGCTGGTCGCGCCCGCTGCCTTCTTCGGTGGCGTGCTCAAGCCGCACCAGCGCGCGCGCATCGATGCCTACATCGCGCAATTGGAAGGCGATCCTCGGTACCGCAACGACATCGGCTACCAAGCCGACCGTGCGACGACGCTCATCGGCGCGGGCGGGCTGTGGGGCATGCCTGCAGACGAGGCGGCCGTGGTGATCGAGCGCAACCGGCTTCCCGAGGAGCACAACGACATGGTCTTCAGCGTGATCTGCTGCCGATGGGGCTTGGTGGGCGCGATCGGCGTGTGGGGACTGGTGGCGGTGTTCTCGATCGGGTGCTTCCTGGTGGCGAACCACACGCACGACCCCTGGTCGCGCCTGGTGGCCGTGGGTGCGGGGTGCCTGATCGGCGCGCAAGCGATCATCAACACCGGCATGAACATCGGGGTGCTTCCCATAGCGGGCATCAACCTGCCGTTCGTCAGTTACGGAGGAAACAGCCTGGTGGTCTCGTGGATCATGGTCGGTCTGGTCTACGGCCTTGCGCTCTGGAAACCGCGCGGCGTGAAGCGCGAGTCCTTCGAGTTCGATGACGATGGTCGTCCACGCGATGGCGGGATCGTGGGATGGCTCGCGCCGTGAGCGCACCCCAATCCGCCATCGATGCGCTTGGAAGGCTGGGTGTGGAACTCGAGCCGGGGGATCTCGATGCGCTCGGCCGCTATCTCGATGCGCTCTATCGGGCCAACGCCACCATGAACCTGACGGCCGTGCCCGAGGGCGAGGAAGCCTGGCATCGCCATGCCGTCGACAGCCTCTCGCTCCTTCCGTGGATCGCCTCGACCGGGGCATCGAGCGTGATCGATGTTGGCACCGGTGGCGGCTTGCCGGGCATCCCGCTCGCCTTGGCCGTGCCCGGGCTGCGCGTGACCCTGCTCGAAGCCACGGGCCGCAAGTGCGAGTTCCTGCAGGAGTGCGTGAACGCCCTGGGCCTTGAGTCGCGCTGCAGCGTCGTGAACCTGCGGGCCGAGGTCGCCGGGCACCGACCCGAATTGCGCGAGCGTTTCGACCTCTGCGTCAGCCGCGCGGTGGCGCGCCTGAATGTGCTGCTGGAGTACTGCATCGCGTTCCCCAAGCCGGGCGGTCACATCGTGCTCATCAAGGGCGAGCAGGCGCAGGCCGAGATCGACCAGAGCAAGAAGGCCCTGCATTCGCTCCACGCGCAGGTCGTGGAGAGCGTGCGCACGCCCACCGGCACGATCGTCGCGATCGAGAAGTTGCGTGGCGCGCCGAAGATGTATCCGCGCGCGGATGGCGAGCCCAAGCGACGGCCACTCTGAGCGCCACACGACCGCACGGCACGCTCGGGGGTGCCTTCGATCGGGCGGCGTTGCCGCTTGGCCGAGTCACGGTTCGGCCGGGGGAGCGGTGGCCGGTTCGGGCGTCAGCTCGGGCGGCGGCGGATCGATCCCTGGCCGGGAGCGTGCGACGGCCTCGCTCCAGCGATAGGCCGTCCGGTCGAGCAGTCCATAGACCTTGTCGCGCATGGCGATCGTCCGTTCGAAGCGCGCGCGCGCCTCGCTCAGGCTGCCACCCTCGGTGGGGTCGGCTGCCTGCGCCAGAGCGGCATCGAGCGCTGGTGCCGTCCAGCCCTCGCGGGTCAGTCGGATCCAGCGTGCGGCGCGCAATTCATGCACGCGACCATCGCGACCCAGCACGCGCAGGGGGCCGAGGATCCACGATCCGCACGGTTCGGCGATGGGTGACGCCGTTGCCGGGAGCACGGGTCGGTCCTCCTCGTTGCGCGGCCAGCGATCGAGCATGAAGAGCGCCTCGCGGTCGTTGAGCAACTCCGCACCGAATGTGGTGCCCCATTCACGGGCGCGCCGCAGGTCATCGGCCCGGTCGATGGTGGGCTCGGGTGGCAGGGTGTCGGTCGAGACGAGCGAGAGCACCGCCTCGATGGGGAAGGACCATGCACAGCCGTCGAGGCCGCGATCGAGCGCAGCGCGGCACGGCTCCACGCGCGAGAGATCACCATCCCACGCGCAGGCCGCCACGATCGGCGTGGCGAGGGTGACGACCCTGCCATCGAAGCGCACCATCCACTGCAGCGTGACGAGGCCCGTGAGCCCGCCCTCGCACTCGATGGCCGAGCGCGTGAAGAGTTGCTCGCCGCGCCACTCCTCGATCGATGGATGGAAGATGGTGACTGCACCGAGCGAGCGCGGCCACTGCGCCCATGATGGCCACGACCGATCGGTCACGAAGGCGGTGGGCTCACCGCTGACCGCAGGATCGCCGGTGCGCGCGTCCTCTTGGTCAGCGGTTCGTGGGGGCAGGGTGGCGGCCGAACCGGCTGGCTCCTTCGGTGCATCATCGCCATCGCACGCCACCAGTACGGCGCCCGCGGCAACACAGCACGCGGCAGCGACGACCGCGCGTACGGGTGAGCGCCAGCGAGCGAGCATGAGCCCTTGCGGGACCCGCATCAGCACATCTCGATGAGCATGCTCACGGCGTTGCCGCCGCCGAGGCAGAGGCTGCAGATGCCACGCTTGCCGCCGGTGCGCTGGAGCTGATGCACGAGCGTGCAGAGGACGCGCGCGCCGCTCGCACCGATCGGGTGACCGAGCGCAATGCCGCCTCCGCAGATGTTGAGCTTGTCCTCGCTGATCCCCAGCGGCGTGATGTCCGCCAGGACCTGCGCGGCGAACGCCTCGTTGAGCTCGAAGAGATCGATGTCCTTCACGGCGAGCGAGTGATCCTTCAGCAACCGTTCGATCCCGACCTTCGGCGCGAAGAAGAGTTCCTTGGGCTCGACCCCGGCGGTGTTCCAACCGACGATGCGCGCGAGTGGCTTCGCCCCCATCGCCTTCGCAGCCTCCCCGGAGCTCACGAGCACGGCAGCGGCGCCGTCGCTGATCTGGCTGGCGTTGGCGGCCGTCACGCTCCCATCGGGCTTGAACGCCGGGCGGAGCTTTCCGAGTCCCTCGGCCGTCGAGTCCCCGCGGATCCCTTCGTCGGCGGCGAGCCCGGTCTTGGCCTTGATCATCTCGGCAGTGATCTCGACGATCTCGGGCTTGAACCAGCCTTCGGCGGTCGCGCGTGCGGCGCGCTGGTGGCTCTGCGCGCTGAAGCGGTCCTGCTCGGCGCGGCTCACGGAGCATGTGGCGGCGATGTGCTCGGCGGCGAAGCCCATGCCCCAGCACTCGAAGGCGCAGCGCAGGCCGTCGTACTCCATGTGGTCCTGCATCTCGACCTTGCCGAACTTGGCGCCCGCGCGGACATGGGCAAAGTGCGGTGCCAAGTCCATGTTCTCCATCCCGCCGGCGACCACGACCCTGTTCACGCCCGCACGGATCCCGGTGGCAGCCTGCATCACGGCCTGGAGGCCGCTGCCGCAGACCTTGTTCACGGTGACGGCATTCAGGGTGTGGGGAAGGCCCGCCTTGAGCCCTGCCTGCCGGGCCGGGTTCTGGCCAACGCCTGCCTGCAGCACGCAGCCCATGATGCACTCGTCCACATGCTCCTTGGCGGCTGGTACCTGCTCGAGCACAGCCCTGATGACGATGGCACCCAGGTCGGGGGCGCTGGTGCGGGCGAGCGAACCACCGAACTTGCCGACGGGGGTGCGCTTGGCGGCGAGGATCACGGGCTGGTGCATGGGTGCTGGTCTCCGGGTTTGGGGGAAGTTGCCATCATACGCAGCATGCGGCGCATGGTCGCGCCGCCAGGAGCCTCGCGCATGCGATCGAATGTCGACACCGGCAACCTTCTCAGCCTCCAGAGCCACATCCTGCAGGAGGAGGCTCGACACCCCGGCGCATCGGGTGACTTCTCCTGGATCGTCAGCGCCATCTCGCTGGCAGGGAAGGCGATCGCGCACAAGGTGCGGCGCGCGCGGCTCGAGGGCGTGCTCGGAGACTGGGGCGAGAAGAATGTGCAGGGCGAGGAACAGATCCGCATGGATGTGATCGCCAACGAGACCATCCTGCGCTGCCTCGGCTCGCGCGCAAGCATCGCGGTGGTGGCGAGCGAGGAGGACGAGGAACCCACCATCCTGCGCACCGGCAAGGAAGGCGGCAAGTACTGCGTCCTGTTCGATCCGCTCGACGGCTCGAGCAATCTGGATGTGTGCGGTCCGGTCGGCACGATCTTCTCGATCCTGCGCAACGACCCGGTGATCGAGGGCGCCGAGGCGACCATCTGCCAGCGCGGCGTGCGGCAGGTCGCCGCGGGCTACATCCTCTATGGCCCGAGCACGGCGTTCGTGATCACCACCGGCAACGGCGTGGACCTCTTCGAGCTCGATCCGTTCCTCGGCTCATTCCTGCTCGTGAAGCAGGGGCTGCGCATTCCGCAGGGCAACCGGACCTACTCGTTGAACGAGGCCTACACCCAGAGCTTCCCGGCCGGCTACCAGCGCTACCTCACTTGGGCGCACGGCCACGGCTACAGCAGCCGCTACATCGGTGCGTTCGTCGCTGATGTGCACCGCATCCTCATGTCAGGCGGCGTGTTCCTGTATCCGCCAACCAGCAAGCACCCCGAGGGCAAGCTGCGCCTGCTCTACGAGGCGAATCCAATGGCCTACATCATCGAGCAGGCCGGAGGCAAGGCGATCTCAAGCGGGCTGCCCACGCTCGACCTTCACCCGCAACGGCTCCACCAGCGCACACCGATCGTCGTCGGCAGTGCCGATCAGGTGGATGCCATGATGGCGCAGGTGCATCAGGCCACCGACTGGCATCCCTGAGGAAACGGTGTGCGTGGGTGCCCCCGCGCGGGCGAATCGCGGGCGAATCATGCTGGCGGGTCGTCGGCATGAAAAAACCCCACGGCAACACACCGTGGGGTCGGGTTGGGTTTCGGTGGTCCCCGTGCCTCAGGCGCTTGGGGCGGTCTCGCTCGGTGCCGCGTCGCTGATCGGCGCGGTGGCACGCTCGGCTCGGAACGTCAGGTGCTCCTTGCCGTCCTCGCGGGTCGCGTGGATCGTGTCGCCGGGGCGGAAGTCGCCCAGGAGCAGATTCTCGGCCAGGGGGTCCTCGACGAAGGTGCCGATCGCACGACGGAGCGGACGAGCGCCGAAGTCGGGGTTGTAGCCCTTTTCGATCAGGAACTCGCGCGCCGGGGCATCGAGCTCCAGCTTCATGTCCCGCTCGGCCAAGCGTTGACGGAGCTTGGCCAGTTCGATCTCGATGATCTGCGTGAGGTCCTCCTTCACGAGCGACCGGAAGACGATGATGTCATCGAGGCGGTTGATGAACTCGGGGCGGAAGTACTTCTCGGCTTCGCCGAGGAGCTGCTTCTTCATCCGGTCGTAGTCGGCGACCTCGCTGCGCTTGGTGAAGCCGAACGCCGAGCCACCCTTGATCAGGTCGGCACCGATGTTGCTGGTCATGATCACGATCGTGTTCTTGAAGTCCACATTCCGGCCGTAGGAGTCGGTCAAGCGGCCTTCTTCCGTGATCTGCAGCAGCATGTTGTAGACATCGGGGTGGGCCTTCTCGACTTCGTCGAGCAGGACGACCGAGTAGGGACGGCGACGCACGCGCTCCGTGAGCTGGCCGCCCTCCTCGTAGCCGACATAGCCCGGAGGCGCGCCGACCAGCCGGCTGACCGCGTGCTTCTCCATGTACTCGCTCATGTCGAGGTGGATCATGGCATCGGGGTCACCGAACATGAAGGTCGCCAGGGCCTTGCACAGCAGGGTCTTGCCGACGCCCGAGGGGCCGACGAAGAGGAAGCTGCCCATGGGGCGGCGCGGGTCCTTCAGGCCGGCGCGAGCCTTGCGGATCGCGCGGGCGACCGCCTTGACCGCGTCGTCCTGGCTGACGACTGCCTTGTGGAGCTCGGCCTCGAGCTGCATGAGCCGCTCGGACTCTTCCTTGGCGAGCTTCGTGAGCGGCACGCCGGTCATCTTCGACACGACCTCTCGGATCATGTCCTCGTCGACCAAGGCCTGTGACTCGTTCATGCGCTCGCGCCACTCGACCTGGCGGCGCTCCTTCTCCTTGCGCATCTTCTCGGCCTGATCGCGAAGATCCGCAGCACGCTCGTAGTCGGCACCGCGCACGGCCTCGTCCTTCTCGAGCGAGAGGCGCTCGATGCGCTCCTCGATTTCGGCCAGGTCAGGCGGCTTGCTCATGGTCTTCAGGCGCACACGGGCGCCGGCCTCGTCGAGCACATCGATCGACTTGTCCGGCTGGACGCGGCCGGTGATGTAGCGGCCGCTGAGATCCACTGCGGCGCGCAGCGCGTCGTCATCGAAGCGCACCTTGTGGTGGGCCTCGTACTTCTCGCGCAGTCCCTTGAGGATCTCGAAGGTCTGCTCGGCGTTCGGCGGGTCGACGGTGATCGGCTGGAAGCGGCGCTCCAGGGCCGGGTCCTTCTCGACGTACTTGCGGAACTCGTCGTAGGTGGTCGCACCGATGCACTGGATCTCGCCACGGGCGAGGGCAGGCTTCAGCACATTGCTCGCATCGATGGCACCCTCGGCGCCGCCGGCACCCACGAGGGTGTGCAGTTCGTCGATGAAAAGCAGCACATTCTTCGAACGCTTGACCTCGTTCATGACGGCCTTGATGCGCTCCTCGAACTGGCCGCGGTACTTGGTACCCGCGACCATGGCTGCCAGGTCGAGCGCGATCAGGCGCTTGTCGTAGAGCAATTCAGGTACATCCTGCGCGACGATCGAGCGGGCCAGGCCCTCGGCGATGGCGGTCTTGCCGACGCCGGCTTCGCCCAGGAGGACCGGGTTGTTCTTCGTACGGCGGCAGAGCACCTGGATCAGGCGCTCGATCTCGCTGGCACGGCCGATGACCGGATCGAGCTCGCCGTTGCGAGCCATCTCGGTGAGGTCATGTCCGAAACTGTCGAGCGCGGGGGTCTTGCTCTTGCCGGAGGCGCGGCGGCCCGGCTCGGGCGCAGGCGCGGCAGCCTCGCCCTCGGAGGCCTGCGGCTGCTGGCTGGTTTCCTCGGCTTCCCCACCGGCACCCAGGAGGTTCAGGACTTCCTCGCGGACATCATCGAGCTTCAGGCCCAGGTTCAGGAGCACCTGGGCCGCCACGCCATCCTGCTCACGCAGGAGGCCCAGCAAGAGGTGCTCGGTGCCGACATAGTTGTGATTCAGGTTGCGGGCTTCCTCGATGGCGTACTCCACGACCTTCTTGGCGCGCGGGGTCTGGGGCAGCTTGCCCATGGTGACCATCTCGGGGCCGCTCTTGACGAGCTTCTCGACCTCAAGGCGGACCTTGCGCAGGTCGATGCCGAGATTCTTGAGCACATTGGCGCCGACGCCCGAGCCTTCCTTCACGAGGCCCAGCAGGATGTGCTCCGTGCCGATGTACTCGTGGTTGAAGCGCTGGGCTTCCTGGTTGGCCAGGGCCATCACCTTGCGTGCGCGGTCGGTCAGCCGTTCGTACATCGAAGCCTCCTTGGGGCGGCCGCGGATGGTAGGGGCCGCGTCCGTCGATTCCCGCAATCCGGTTGCACATGGCGTGCCAGCGGTGCGGAATTCCAGTCCATTGGCCGCTTCCTGCGGCGGCCACACTGAAGCATCGGATTCACGGAGAGAAGACTCAAGCCGGGAGCGTGGGAATCGCGGGGATCGTGGCCACCCCGGGCACCGACTCCGGCGACCGTGGGCCTTCCCATCATGCAAACCACAGATACACATGGTGTTACGGACCAACATGGCCGGGGTTCGCCGCCTCGTTCCCAAGGGGACTTTTTTGTGCCCAACGCCCCGCCAACGCGCGACAATCCTGCACCATGTCAGCCCTTGTTGCGTTGGTGATCTCCGCCGTGCTCGCCCAGTCGCAGGGCGAGCCTGCAGTTCCGGCGGGCGACGCTGCCACGAGCACCGCTGCTGCACCCAACATCGGCACGACGATCGAGGAGACTCGGCTCGAGAAGTCGCTCCGCATCCGAACGAAACTCGCGAAGGGAACGATCGTGGCTGGCCTGCTCGCCACATGGGATGACGATGCGTTCGCCGGCGACTTCGGGCGCATCGAGTGGATCGAGCTCACGCCGAGCGAGTTCAAGCGGCTCTTCGGCCAAGTGATGGATGACCGCGATGCGTCGCACCAGCTCCGGTACGCGGAACTGCTCGTTGCGGTTGGGCTGGACCCGCCGGCGGAGAGTGCGTGGAAGAAGGCCGCCTCGATCGACCCGTCGATCGCGTCGCGCGTGGCCGGCTCGCGTGAAGCGGCGAAGGCCATGCGCAAGGCTCGGCTCGAGAAGGAGCGCATGGAGCGTGAAGGTGCCGTGCAGGACTTCGCCGAGGACGGTGCTGCGCCACGATGGCCGGTGCTTACGGATGCCGAGCGTGGTGCTGCGCTTGCGACCATGCGCGAGGACGCCAAGCGCTACTCCGCGATGGCCGGCGTGAGCGTGGAGCCGATCGAGACGGAGTACTTCATCCTGATCTCGGAGCTTCGGCCCGCCGAGACCAAGGAGCTCCGGAAGGAACTCGATCGGATGTACGCGCAGGTGCTGGGCTACCTCGGGGTGGACCCGAAGGTCAACCTGTTCTGGGGCAAGGCGGTGATCTTCCTCTTCGCGACCGAGGACCGCTTCAAGGCCGTTGAGGCGGGGGCGTTCCGGAACCCCATGGTTGGCCGCCCCGGCAGCGGCCAGGTCATGGGGCTGTGCCACATGATGAAGGAGAAGGTCTTCGTCAACAGCTGGCGTTGCCCCGACTACGCCCTGTTCGGCAGCGTGCTCATCCACGAGACCGTGCACGGGATCATGCACCGCTACTCGACGCCGGCTCGCCTGCCCGCGTGGGCCGACGAGGGGTTCAGCGATTGGGTCGCGGCGCAGTTCCAGACCGCCACCGTGGAGCAGGCGCGCCGGGCGCAGGCGATGCAGTACATCCGCAGCGGGGGCAACCTCGTGACGGTGCTCGACATGAACTACCGCGACGGGTCGTGGCCTGGCCCGAATGCGCTCGGCTACGCGGTGGGCTACGCGATCGTCGATGCCATGATGCGGGAGGATCCCCGGAAGTTCGAGGCCTGGCTGCGCAAGGTCAAGGGCGGAACGCCCTGGGAAGAAGCGTTGCAGGACGCATGCGGGTTGAGCAAGCCGCAGCTTGCTGCGAATGTCGCGCGGTTCTTCTCGACGCGGGATTGAAGCGCTCCTCAGCCCTCGACGACCTGGCCGTCGCGAAGGTGGACCACGCGGTGGGCCCGCGCGGCGACCGTGGCATCGTGCGTGACCATCGCGACGGTCAGTCCCTGCGCATGCTGCGCGGCGATGAGGTCGAGGATCGAGGCACCCGTGGTGGCGTCGAGGTTGCCGGTGGGCTCATCGGCAAGCAGCACGCGCGGCCCGTTCACAAGCGCACGCACGATGGCGACCCGCTGGCGCTCGCCGCCGGAGAGTTCAGCCGGTCGGTGTCTCAGGCGGTGGGACAGGCCCGCTTGATCGAGCAGTTCCTCTGCGCGCCGTCGGGCGGCCGCCGCACGGGCATGGCCGAACCAGCCACCCACGAGCCCGGGCAGGCACGCGTTCTCGAGCACCGAGAGTTCGGGCAGGAGGTGATAGAACTGGAAGACGAAGCCGACATCGCGGTTGCGATACCGGTCGAGCGAGCGACCGGCGCCGAGGTTGACGGCACGGCCCTCGAACTCGATCGTGCCGCGCCCCTCGTCCGGTCGGTCGAGCCCGCCCAGCAGGTGCATGAGCGTGCTCTTGCCGCTGCCGGACTGTCCGAGGATGGCGACCCACTCGCCTTGAGCGATCGAGATGCTCGCGCCGCGCAGCACCGGCACTTCGACCTGGCCGAATCGATAGGTCCTGTGCACCTCGAGCGCGGCGAGCATCGGCGGAGCCGTCGTGGCCGAGGGCGGCCGACTGGTTCGACCGGAGTCTGCGGACAGGGTGCCCGAGTGGGTCGACGCGGGATCAGCCATAGCGCAGCGCCTCGACTGGATCGACATCGGCCGCCTTGGCTGCGGGGATCGCAGCACCGATCACGCTGAACACGATGCCGCCGCCCACCGTGATGGCCGCGTTGAACCAGTCGACCTGGCTCGGGATGCGGCTGAAGTAGTAGACCGAAGGATCCCAGATGAGCGTGCCGCGGTGGCCAAGGAGCGCCAGCGTGATCACGCCGAGCGTGACCGAGGCGATCGTCCAGAGCAAGCCGGGAAGGAGCTGGCCGCGCCCAGCGAGGGAGTGCAGGGCCATCACCAGCGACAGCACCGACAGGGCGCATGTGGTGATCCAGGCGGCGCGCGGTGCATCGCGGCCGATCGCCTCATGGATCAGGTTGATGTTGTCCACGACGATCCACGCAATCCCCACGCCGGCCAGGCTGCCGACCACGCCGATCGCCAGGCCGTAGCGCAGGAAGATCCAGAGGATCCCGAGCCGGCTCGCGCCCACGCTGCGCAGGATGCCGATGTCGCGGGTCTTCTCGATCACGATCGACCAGAAGATGCTGAGGATCAGGCCTGCGCAGACGATGTGGATGATCGAGAAGAGGATGCGCATCATCTCGCGCTCCTTCTCGACTGGTCCGATGAGGTCGCGCAGTTGCTGCTCCCAAGTCAGGATGCTCACGCGCTCGGGCGGACGCCCGAGTCGGTCGCTGCGGCGCGCCGCCCTGGCGACGAAGGCATCCCACGACGCTTCGACCGCATCGCGGGCAGCCAGGGCGTCGACGCCGGGCTTCGCACGGATGAGCACCTTCGTCACGCGCGCCGGTGTCGTGCCCAGGAGCGGCAGATTGCCCTCTCCATCGGGTTCGGCGGTCGTGTCGTAGAGCGGCGCCGCATCGAGCCGCAGGAGCTGCTGCGCCTGGGCGAGCGGGATGAAGATACGGCTCTTGTCGACGTCGTAGACGCCGCTGAAGACCTCATTGACGATGGGGAAGGTCGCGTCGCGGGGCTCGCTGATCTTGCCGCTCTCGCTGACGGGGACGACGGTGAGGGTGACTTCCTCGCCGGGCATGAACCAGCCGAAGCGCGGCAGGTACGAACCATTGGACTGCCGTGCATTGCCGATGGACACATGCATGCCCAGCACGATGCCCGGCCTGCCGGTGGAAGCCTGCGTGAGCGTGAGCCCGTCGCGCAGGATCGACCCGTCCATGCGGAGGCGCGGGTCCTCGGGGAGCATCGCGTCCCGCGCGGCATCGTCGGTTGGCGGCCGCCACCACACCTTCTCGCCGAATGCGGTCACGCGCGCGAACGAGGCTGGCTCGATCGCCCAGACCTGGACCGGCGCGATCTCCTTGCTCGGACCCGACGGGTACGGCATGCGCAGGAGGCCGAGCGTGTCGATGACGGGCGTGGCTTCCTCGACCTCAGGAAGCGCGCGAAGGTCGGCGAGCCACTCGTCGTAGTGGGGGATGCCGCCGACACCGCTCGACACGATCACATCGCCGATGAGCGTGCGACCGCTGGCCTTGAGCATGTCGAGGAACCCGCTCATCACGCTGACCACGATGATGACCAAGGCGACGCAGAGCGCGACTGCGCCGACCGCGATCATCGGGATCACGCGGGAGGTCAGGTACCGGTTGGAGAGGAGCGCCGCGTACATGCGCACGGCAAGCCTAGCAGCGGTTCACTGCGGGGCGGGCGCCCCGATGCCCGCGACCACCACGGCACCGAGCCAGTGCGCGGCGGCCTCGAAGCCCGCCTTGGGAGCCACGAACGTGACCGTCAGTGCCGCGCGGACGGCGCAGCCATGGGGCTGGCCGGTGTCCGCATCGATGCCGCTGGGCAGGTCCACGCTCACGATCGGGGCACCGCAGCCGTTCATCCACTCGATCGCCTCGCGGTGGCGGCCGACGACGGCGCGGTCACAGCCGGTCCCCAGGAGTGCATCGACGATGATGCCGGGCGCGCACGGTGGCTCGACGGGAGTGAAGGCCGTGATCGGGAGGCCCATCCCCCGTGCAATGTGCGCCATCGTGCGCGGGGCGTCGCCTCGGGGCTCGCCGATGGTCGCCATGCGCACGCTCCGGCCCGCTACGGCCAAGTGCCGTGCGATCGCGAAGCCGTCGCCGCCATTGTCGCCTTCACCACAGACGACGACGATCTCGCCGACATGCCGATCAGCGACGAGCAGCACCTCGCGTGCGACCGCCGCCGCCGCATTCTCCATGAGCAGGAGCCGGGGCATGCCGAGCACCTCGATGCAGTGCGCATCGTGGGCACGGGCCTGGTCTCGGGTGAGCGTTCGCGGCACGGACATGCAATCGTAGTGCGCTACACTCGGCGCATGGTCTGGCAGGATGCCGTCGGCATGGTGCTGTCCGCCCTGGCACTCGCCGGTGGTGCGTTCTGGGCCATCGTGGCGTTCCGCATCTGGCAGGACCTGCCGTTCACGCGACCGGTGGCGGATGGCCTTGATGTGGCCATCGGAGGTCCTGGCCCCTCGGTGTCGGTGATCGTTCCTGCCCACAACGAGCAGGGGAAGGCCGCCCACTGCGCCCGCAGCATCCTCGCCAGCGATTGGCCGTCGATCGAGGTGATCTTCGTCCTCGATCGCTGCACCGATGGCACGCTCGCCGAGCTTCGCGAGGTCGCGGCGGGCGACCC
The DNA here is from genome assembly GCA_016873115.1 of Planctomycetota bacterium. GTDB lineage: Bacteria > Planctomycetota > Phycisphaerae > Phycisphaerales > SM1A02 > SYIB01. Next base: position 36,040 of record VGYB01000010.1, read on the forward strand.
GAGGCTGGTGATCATCGAGAACGATTCGTGTCCCGAGGAGTGGGCTGGCAAGTGCAATGCCGCGCGGATCGGGGTGGGGCGCGCTCGTGGCGATGTGCTGCTCTTCACGGATGCCGACACCTGGTTCGATCCGCGGCTGGTGCGTGCGTCGGTCGGCTTGTTGCGGAACCGCGGTCTTGGATTGCTCAGCCTCTTGAGCACGCTCACCCGGAAGCTGCCCTTCGAGCGTCATGTGCAGCCGGTCGCGGCGATGCAGCTCATGATGCGCTACCCGTTGGGCCGCGCGAACCGACTCGACCGTCCAAAGCCGTTCGCGAATGGGCAGTTCATGCTCTTCGAGCGCTCGGTCTACGAGGGTCTTGGTGGTCATGAAGCCGTGAAGCACGCGCTGCTCGAGGACCTGGCGTTCGCATGGGCTGTGCACCGCGCGGGCTTGCGGACCGGCGTGTTCGTGGCGGATGGCATGCTCGTCACGAGCATGTATGACTCGTGGGAGCAGTTCGCCGAAGGCTGGAAGCGCATCTACATCGAGGCCTACGGCCGGAGCGTGATCGCGCTGCGTCGGGCCGCGCTTGGGTTGATCGGTGTCGGGATCGTGACGCCCGCGTCGAGCGTGATGTGCGTTGGATTCGGCGTGCTGGGGGCGTGCTTGGGGTGGCCGCGCTGGGGCTGGCCGATCGGTGTCGGTGTGGGCACGCTCGCCATGATGCTGGGCACATTGACTTGGGTTCATTGGCACATGCATGCGCCGCGCTGGGGCGTGCTGCGCCATGCCGAGGGTGCGTGGCTGGTGGCGCGGATCCTCCGGGCCGGTGCGCATGATCTTGCATCGCGGCGTGCGGTGCGCTGGGGTGGCCGCGCCTATGTGCTCGAGTCGCGCGAGGACCGAAGGAAACGTCAGGCCGCATCGGCCACCGGCTCCAGGCCGCGATAGCCTCCAAGAACCATGCGCATCCTGCTCACGAACGATGACGGCATCGAGGCTCCCGGGATCGCCGCGCTGCACGATGCGCTTGCCGGGCTCGGCGAGATCCTGGTCGTGGCACCGCTGACGGTGCAGAGCGCATCCGGTCACGGCATCACCTTCCACGGACCGCTCATGACGCGCACGGTGCGCACGCCCTCCTTCACCGGCGTCGCCGTGGATGGTCTTCCGGCGGATTGCGTCAAGGTGGCGCTGCGCGCGATCTGGCCCGAACGGTTCGGCGCGGGCTCGCGTCCTGATGTCGTCATCAGCGGCATGAACTCGGGCGCGAATGTGGGTGTCAATGTCATCTATTCGGGCACGGTGGCTGCGGCGGTCGAGAGCGCCTTCCTGGGCGTACCGGCGATTGCAGTGAGCCTGCATCTGGGACGCAACGAGGCGAACTTCGCGCGCGGTGCCTGGATTGCACGCCAGACGATCGATCGGATCCTCGAGCATCCGCTCGACGCACACCGGGTGATGAATGTGAATGTGCCCCGTACGGAGAGCGCCGATGCGCCGATGCCGCCGATCCGCGTGGTGCCGATGAATACGGCCGCTGGCGCTGACGGCTATGAACGACGCACAAGCCCCGGTGGCGCCGCCTACTACTGGCCGTGCGGCAATGGCATGGAGTTCGTGCACACGGCCCTGGGATCCGATGTCGAGGCACTCGTCGGTCGCGCCGTCACGGTCACGCCGCTCTTCCATGACTTGACCGACCTGCCCGGGCTCTCGCCGTGGCGGTCGCGGCTGGAACGCTGACGCTCGACGGTTCGCTTGGCACGGCGCATTGCAGCGGCCCGCTCCGTGCCAGAGGGGCACCGATCCGCCTCACGCCATCACGCAGATGACGACGCAGAGCGCGAGCCATGTCGGGGTGATCACGCGGAACCAGAACCGGTCGATTGCCTTGCTCCGGTCAGGGTCGCCACTCTCAAGGATCCTGAGCGAGCGCACATTCACAAGCGTCACCGCGAGGATGACGCCGAAGGAGGTGACATGCAGCCAGTCGGCGATCGTGGGTGGTGCGCGAGGCGGAAGCGCACTCCCGATGACCCACTGGCTGGCCATGACGGCAAACAGCGCGCCGACAGGGAAGCCGAGCCGGTCGACACCATAGTGCGCGACGACGAGCGACATGAGGGCGAGCATCGTGCTGATGAGCAGGCCGCAGGTCAGCTTGACGAAGTATGCCAGTCGGACCTGGCGGATCGGGATCTCGAATGCGACGCCAGCGAAGTGCGACTCATCGCCGGCCGGGAGCGAGCGGTCGCCGAAGTTGGTCGGGTAGGATCGCGTGTAGGTCGAGACCGACGGCCGGTCATGCATCCATCCCGTGATGCGGAAGTCGGCGGCGCCGGAGTTGCGGGCATCGGCTTCGTAGCGCACCATGTGGTCGGGGTGTTCCTCGTCCTCGATACTGAAGTGCAGCACATGGTGATCCAGCGGGAAACGGTTGAGGTTGAAATCCTCGTGGATCGTGCCCATCACCCGGAATTGGGCGTAGCCGGGTTTCTTCACGATCGGCTCGATGTTGAGTTCGAAGGCTCCGACGAAACCGATCGTGTCGCATGGGGCTCGCGGCAGGCCTGCCTGTTCGGCCGATGCGTCTGCGCCTGGGGGGAGGAACTTGGCCGCATCCCAGTTCATCCAAACATACGCATCGATCGCGAAGGTGCCCTCCGCGAAGTCGATGTGCGAGATGTCCATGAGGTAGATCCCCACCGACGCGGGTGCACCGGTCGCAGGCAGCGCCCGCTTGGGTTCGCTCGGCTCGTCGTCCTGCTCCTGGACATCAGTGAGATCGCCGAGCACGACCTTGTTGTTGTGCTCCGAGATGTCGTGGCCGGGTCCACTGGACTCGGCACGCCGTATGTCCTCGAAGGCGCGGCTGAGCCGCGGGGCGACGGAGATGACGATGGCGATGGCGGCCAAGAAGGCGACCGCTCCCGTTGCGAGCAGCGTGCGTGAGCGCATGGCACCCGCGAGTCTAGCGCGGAGCGGATGCGCTCAAGCCAACCACGCGTCGTGACGCGTAAGGTCCCGTCAGCGCAGGTAGATGCGCACGCGGAAACGCGCGAGCTGGCCGGGCTGAAGTTGGCTGATCTGCTTGCCACTCGCCCGCCAGCGGTAGAGCGTGTCGACAACAGGCTCATCGACCGCCTCCTTCAATCCGCTGCTCTCGACGATCTTGACCTGCACGGGCTTGCCGGTGTGGTCGAAGTAGATGTCACACTGCGGGTTGCGGTAGTTGGCCGAAACCTGCGTGAGCGTGGTCAATTCGACGCGGCGCGTCCGGATGTTCAGGCCTTCGCGCGCAAGCGGCTTGCCGTTTCTCCAGAGGCTCGCTGGGACATCGATCACGCTCGTTGCCGCCGACTGCTTGTCGCTCTTGGCGCCGTCGGTGATGGGCCCGGGCTTGTCGGCGTTGGGATTGGTGGCAGCGCCTGGCGAAGAGACTTGGGGCGGCACTTGCGGGCGTTCCTGTCCGGGCTTCTCGACCGTCGCGGGTGCCGTCGGCTGCGTTGGTGCAGGTGCGGGCTTGGGGTTGGCGGCCACAGCATCCTTCGGCTGCGTTGCCGACGGTACTGGTGTGGCGGACTCGGGCGGTCGTGTGGGATCCGGCGAAGTGGGCGGCGCGGTGGATGGATCCGTGGCCGGTGCGCGGTCGATCGCGGTTGGGTCGGGAACGATTCCCGGGACCGAGAGTGCAGGCGCAGGATCAGGCTGCGATGGCTGCGCGGGCGGGGAATCGGCGGGAACCGTGGTGGTCACGGCTGGCGGCTCAGGCTGCGCGGCGGGGGGCTCAGTGGGTGCAACGGCAGCCGGCGTGACCGTGGCTGGCTGCTCGGCTGGTGCTGCGCGATCCACCAGACCCCGAAGCCGGCCCTCCGGTCCTTGCGGCAACGGTTGTGGCTCTGCAGTCACGGATCGCGCGCCGCCGCCCGACGATTCGAGATCGAACGCTGCCTGCTCCTGCGCGGCCAGACGAGCCAGGTGCTCCTGATACTCGTCGTAGCCAATCCAGTTCATGCTGGTGGGTGATCCTCCCTCGATGCCGGGCGTGACCTCGACCACATCGGGCTCGGGTGGCGGCGGCATCCCAGGTGTGCGCGGTGGCCGTTGCTCGCCGGGCTCGGGTGGACGAGGCTCCTCGGTGCGCTCAGGCTGGTCCCTTCGCTCCGGCTTCAAGGCCGCATCGGACTTCAGCGGGTCGTTCGACTCTGGCGTTCGTGGCTGCTTCGGGTCGTTCGCCGCGATCTCGGGTTCGTGGACCGCGTCGATGACGGCACGGAATGCATCGCCCACGAGCCGTGCAGCGTCCTCGGCATAGCCGCCGAGGACCAGGACATGCAGCAGCAGGCTGACGACGAAGCCGAACGCGACGGGGCTGACATTCACGGCTGGCCTCGGTGGTCCGGAGAGCCTGCCCCGGCGGGCGTCGAGTTCGGCGATGAGGCCGTTGGAGCCGCAGGAACGGTGACGGGCTGCACGGTATGCGCCGGCGCAGGCTTGCCCACGATGTTCACGGTGAGCCCGCTGCCCTTGAGGCGCTCCCAGACTTCCTGAAGGATTGGCGCGCGATCGACCGTCCCCTTGCCGTCGGCGACAGCGAGGTAGATGACCGTGCGGCCATCGCTCTTGCGGCGCTCGTCGACCATGGTGGCGAGTTGTTCGAGGCCAGCCTCGCGCCGGTCGACCCAGACACGGCCATCGAGGTCGATGCTCACGCTGCACGCGGGCGGGACCTTGGCCTCGGTTCCCGAACTGAAGTGCTTGAGCTCCATGGGCACGATCGCCACGCGGGTGGTGAGCACCTGCGCGTACACGAAGAAGGTCAGCAGGAACATCATCACATCGATGAGCGGCACCAGTTCGATGCGCGGCTCGAGCGGCGTGCGGCGCAGGCGGAGCATGTCAGTCGCCCATCTGCAGCGAGGCCAGCGCCATGAGCTTGTCGTCGACGAAGTCGAAGACCTTGTCGAGCCCGGTGGTCAGGAAGATGCCCCAGACCGCATTCGTGCAGCCGGTGACCTTCATGCGGCACTCGTTCGAGAGCACGAGCCGGCGCAGCCGCAGCAGCGCAGCGATGTTCGAGCTCGTGAGGTAGTTGACCTCGGCAAGGTCGAGCACCACATCACGGTGGTCACCGTCCTTCTCGAAGCGCACCGCGAGCGCGGCCAGATCCTCGCTCAGCGAGGGTTCATCCTCGAGCTCGGCGATGACGATCGTCTCGGACCAGTTGGTGAGGGACATGCGGGGCTCCGTTGGGGGGTGGTTCACTCGTCATCGGCCGGCACGGCCTCGGTGGGGGCGGGTCCGTCGTCGCTGGCATCGACCCGGGCGGCGGCGCGCAGCGTGTCGCCATCACGCAGGCGCACCACGCGCACGCCCTGCGTGTTGCGGCCGATCGCGCGGACATCCGTTGCCGCGATGCGGACGGCCATGCCGTTGGTCGTCATGAAGAGCAGGTTGTGGTCAGCGGTCACCGGGTGGACCGAGACAACCGGACCGTTGCGGTGGTTGACCACGATGTCCTTGCGTCCCTTCCCGCCGCGGCTCTGCACGCGCGTGGAGCCGTCTTCCTGCTGCACGAGGTACTCGCGCATGGGCGTCCGCTTGCCGTAGCCATTGAGCGTGACCGTGCAGAGGTCTGCCGTGTCGTCGCAGCGCACGAGGCCGACCACCGAATCGCCCTCGGCGAGGTCGATGCCTGCGACGCCCGCCGCGTCGCGCCCCATGACGCGGGCATCGTTCTCATCGAAGCGGATCGCCATGCCATGCGCCGTCGACAGCAGGACATGGTCGTTGCCGCGCGTGAGCAGGGCATTGACGAGGCCGTCGCCCTCGTTCAGGCGGACCGCGATGATGCCGCTGCGGTTGACATTGCGGTAGTCCTTGAGCGCGCTGCGCTTGACCCGGCCCTGCGCGGTGGCGAAGAAGAGGTAGTCCTCGCTCGCCTCGAAGTCCTTGATGGGCAGGAAGGCGCGGACGCGCTCGCCCTCGCGCAACTCGAGCAGGTTGTTCAGGCTGCGGCCCTTGCTGGTGCGACCGAGTTCGGGCACCTGCCAGACCTTGAGCCGGAACACGCGGCCGGTGTCGGTGAAGCAAAGCAGGTCGTCGTGCGAGTTCGATACGAACATGTGCTCGACGAAGTCACCATCGCGCACCTCGCCGCCCTTGATGCCCACGCCGCCGCGTCCCTGCGTGCGGTAGGTCTCGACCGGCAGCCGCTTGGCCAGGCCCTCGCTGGAGATGCTCACGACGACATCGTGCTCGGCGATCAGCTCGGCCATGTCGAAGTCGGCGGCATCGCCCTCCTCGAGCAAGGTGCGGCGGTCGTCGCCGAAGCGCTCGGCGAGCTCGATCGTGTCCTCGCGGATGATGTCCAGGACGAGGCGGTCGCTCGCGAGGATCGCCTCGAGGCCATCGATCTGCTCGAGCAGCTTGGTGAACTCGTTCGCGAGCTTCTCGATCTCGAGGCCCACGAGCTGGATCAGCCGCAGGGCGCCGATCGCCTCGGCCTGCACGCGCGTGAGCTGGACACCGCCGTCCTCGCGGCTGCGCTCGACGACCCGCTGGGGCACGAGCGAGGCGTATCGGTGATCGGGAGCGATGCGGAAGGCTCGCTCCTGCAGGCGCTCGATCGCCTCCTCGCGGGTGCGGCTCCCGCGGATGATGCGGATCACCTCGTCGATGTCGCAGACGGCGTACATCAGGCCCTCGAGACGGTGGGCCTGCTGGCGCGCCTGGCGGAGCTGGAACTCCGTGCGGCGGCGGATCACCGCGCGGCGGTGGTCGATGTAGGCCTCGATCAGGCTCTTGAACGGCAGCGTGCGTGGCTGGCCGTTGACGAGCGCGATGTTGATGATGCTGAAGGTCGACTGCAGCGGCGTGTACTCGTAGAGCTTGCGCTCGACGACCTGGGGATCGGCGCCCTTCTTGAGCGTGATCACGATGCGCGTCTGCGCATCGCGGCCCGAGTGGTTGCTCACATCGCTGATGTCGCCGATGCGGGCTTCGCGCTGGCCATCGTCCTTGCGCGTGCACTCGACGATCTTCTCGATCAGGTTGCTCTGCACCACCTGGTAGGGGATCTGGTCGATGACGATGACATCGCGGCCGTTGCGCTGCTCGTGGTGCACGGTGCCGCGCACGGTGACGCGTCCACGGCCGGTGGCATAGGCCTCGATGATGCCGCGGCGGCCCACGATCGTGCCGCCCGTGGGGAAGTCGGGTCCCGCGCAGTGGCGCATGAGGTCCTCGAGCCCGATCCCGGGCTGGTCGATGACCGCCATGATCGCCGCGCAGACTTCACGCAGGTTGTGCGGCGGCATGCTGCTGGCCATGCCGACGGCGATGCCCGCGCTGCCGTTGACGAGGAGGTTCGGCAGCTTGGCCGGGAGCACGGTGGGCTCCATGAGGCGGTCGTCGTAATTGGGCTTGAAGTCGACCGTTTCCTTGTCGAGGTCCTCCATGAGCGCGACGGTGGCCGCAGTCATGCGCGCTTCCGTGTAACGCATGGCGGCCGGCGGGTCGCCCTCGATCGAGCCGAAGTTGCCCTGCTTGTCCACGAGCAGGTAGCGGGTCTTCCACGACTGGCCCATGTTGACCAGGGTGGGGTAGACCACGCTCTCGCCGTGCGGGTGGTAGTTGCCGCTGGTGTCGCCGCAGATCTTGGCGCACTTGATGTGCTTGCGGCCGGGCGACAGGTTCAGGTCGTTCATCGCCACCAGGATGCGCCGCTGGCTGGGCTTGAGGCCATCGCGCACATCAGGCAGCGCGCGGTCCATGATCGTGCTCATGGCGTAGGTCAGGTACGACTCGTGCAACTCACGGTCGATGGCCTGCTCGACGACGCGGTCGATCGGTGCGGGGCTGGGCGACGGTTCCGGTGTGGTGGCCATGGGGGTGGTTGCGACGGCCGCGATGAGCCGCGTGCGAAGCCCCGGAATCCTACCCGAACCGGGGCGTCGATGCCCGTCAGGTCGAGGTCAATCGGCGCGGGCGAGCAGTGCGAAAAACTCCATGTTCCCCCGGCCCTTCTTGGAGCTCTTGCCACCCGTGATCGGGCTCTCGGCGTGGGCGATCACACGCACACCGAGCGTGGGCATCGCGGCGAGCACGCGGGCGCAGACGGCTCGGCTGTCATCGGGCTCGAGCGCACCGCCCTTGAGCAGCCGCTTCTCGTCCGGGGTGACCTCGTAGTGCGGCTTCACGAGCGAGATGATCCGTGCGTGAGGGGCCTTCGAGAGCCAGCGCAAGGCGGCGGGGATCGCGAGCCGCTGCGGGGTCCACGCCATGTCGATCGTGATGAGGTCGACGGGATCGGCGGGTGCCGGGGCATGGAGCGCATTGGTCCGCTCCATGACGCACACGCGCGCATCGTTGCGCAGGGTCCACGCCAGCGTGCCGTAGCCGGTGTCGATGGCGGTCACATGTGCCGCGCCCCGGCGGAGGCAGACATCGGTGAAGCCGCCGATGTTGCAGCCGAAGTCGGCCACACGCCATCCCCCGAGGTCGAGACCGAAGGTGATGATCGCGTGCTCCAGCTTGAGCCCGGCCCGTGAGACGAAGGGGCAGTCCGGATCGGCCATCGCCTTCACGCCGATGGGTGGGCCACACCGACGATCGCGATCCCCAGTCGATCGGCGGCGGCCAGGACGGCTGGCGCATCGATCAGGATCACCCGGCCCGCGCCCACGGCGATGCAGGCGCCACCGTTGCGTGCGACCCGCTCGACCGTCGGCACACCGATCGTGGGGACATCGGCGCGCATGTCGTGCGAGCGCTTGGCGCTCTTGAAGAGGGTCCATCCCTTGGCTCGGCAGAGTTCACCGGCGCGGTCGATCATGCGGTCGGTGCCCTCGAGCGCCTCGACGGCGACGATGTCGCCCTCGCGCACGATGATGGCCTGGCCGATGTCGAGCTCCACGACCTTGTCCAGGAGCGGCCAGCCGAAGATGATGTCGCGCGCCTGCAGCGAGCCGGGCTGGCGGCTCGTCATCGTGCCTTCCTTGGCCATGTGCTCGGGGATGTAGGTCGTGCTGTCGATGAGGGGGACTCCGGCGCGGGCAAGTTCGTCCGCAACCGCGGCAAGCACCACATGCGAGCGGCGGTCGTGACGCAGGCGACGATACCAAAGGTCGATTGCCCGCCAGTCAGGCAGCTGGCGGATCAGGCGCAGCGGATCGTGCATGCGCGCCTTGCTGACGCGACCCACCATGACGGCGTGCGGAACACCTCCCTTGCGGAGCAGGCGGATCCAACGGCCCAGTTGCACGACGCCTGCAGTGCTGAACTCGTCGCACTCGGCCGCGAGTTCGGGCACGAACTGGTCGCGCAGGCCGACGCAGACCACTCGATGTCCTGCTGCCCGGATGCCTCGTGCCACCAGCACGGGCAACTGGCCCTGGCCAGCGATCAGGCCGACGGGCGGACTCATCCTGGGCGCTCCCGGTCGCCGTGCATCGGCAGCATCTCGACTGGATCGGGCAGGTTCTCCTCGAGCCGCATCATGCGGTCGATCAGCCTCGACGCATCGGTGTCCCGCAGCACCAGGCTCCGGGCCGCGGGCCGCGCGAATCCCTCCTCGACCGCGTGATCGAGCAACTCGCAGAGCGGGTCGAAAAAGCCATCCACATCCAGCAGGCCGATCGGCGCAGGGTGACGACCGATGATCAGGCCGACGAAGGTCTCGAAGAACTCCTCGTAGGTGCCGAAGCCGCCGGGGAGCACGAGGAATGCCTGCGCACGCGATTCGAGCATCGCCTTGCGTTCACGCATGCCGGGCACCACGATGAGTTCGTCGCAGCCTTGCCAGCCTTGCTCGAGCTTCAGGAATTGCTCGGTGATGATGCCGACGACCCTGCCGCCCGCATCCTTGGCCGAGCGACTGACGGTGCCCATCAAGCCGATGCCGCCACCGCCGTAGACGAGCGTGAGTCCGCGTCGCGCGAGTTCGTGGCCGACCTCGCGAGCGCACGCCTCGTAGCCGGGGTCGCGCCCGAGCGCGCTGCCGCAATAGACGGTGATGGCGTTGATGGCCTCTGGCACGACGGGAGGGTAGTGGGGCCGGCGGCTGAACGCCCGATCACCTCAGTCCATCCCACCCCGTGACGGCAGCCCGCATGGATGTCGCTTGGACCTACTCTCCCCGGCGTGACGGCGGCGCCCACATCCACATGGCGGTCCGAGCGAGCAGGCGAGGAGCGTGGCTTGGTGGGCAGCTGCCTCGTGACCACGCTGGCCGGGCTGCTCGCTGCGCGCACCGTCGTTGCGTGGACGCCCTTGGTGCACTTTGACCTCGATCCTTCGGCGATTTCGCGCGAGGCGGTGGTGCCGTTTGCCGGCCTGGGTCCAACTGGCAGTCTGGCGCTCGATGCCCTGACCTGTCTGGTGGCCGCGGCGTTGCTCGCGGTCCTTGCACGAAGCTGCACCGTTGCCTGGCAGGGCGGACTTGCGATCGCAGCAGGCATCATGGCTGCGCTCGATGTCGCGCTCGTGATTCGTGGGGACTTCGAGAATCTCTGGCGTGGCAGTGCGTGGGTGAGCGCCTTCCTGGGTGCCGGTGCGCTGGCGGCCTGCGCCGCGCATCCGCGGGTGGCGCGCCTGCAGCGCATTGCGCTGGCGGTCTTGCTCTCGGTGGCCGCACTCTGGCTGGTTCGTGGTGCGTGGCAAGTCGCGGTCGAGCATCCCGCGACCGTGGCCCAGTACCAGTCCTCGAAGCAGGAGTTCCTGGCAGCACAAGGTTGGACCGAGGAGTCCGCGCAGGCACAAACCTACGAGCGGCGACTCATGCAGCGTGAGGCGACCGGTTGGTTCGGGCTCTCCAACATCATGGCGGGTCTCGTGGGTGCCGTCGGCGTGGCGTGCGCCGTGCTCATCGTGCAAGCGCGTCGCACGCTGGCCTTGCGATCGGCAGCGGTGCTGGCGCTGTGTGCCCTGGCGTGCGGAGCGATCGTGGCGGTGAATGGATCGAAGGGTGCGCTCGCCGCGTGCGCACTCGGGCTCATGGCGGCGTGGTGGGCGGGGCGATCAGCTTGGCATGCACGGGTCGCCGTGCTCGCCGCGCTCGTCATCCCGGTCGTGGCGGTCGTGGTGCGCGGCGCGATCGGTGAATCGCTTGGCGAACGAAGCCTTCTCTTCCGTTCGCAGTATTGGGTCGGCGCCTGGCAGGTCATGCTGGATGCCTGGCCCTGGGGTTGTGGTCCCGATTCCTTCCAAGCCGCGTACACGCTGCACCGTCCCGCTCTCGCGGTCGAAGAAGTGACGAGTGCGCACGCGGCGCCGGTGGATTGGCTTGCCACCATGGGATTGGCTGGCGTCCTCATGACCGCTGCATGGGTCGTGCTGCTGTGGGGATGCGGCGGATGCGCCGGGAAGGACGCGCACACGAAGCGTGCGAAGCTCGAGGAGCCATGCGTTGCCGCGGACGCGCGCGAGTCCTGGATGGTTTCGCTGCTTGGCCTGTCGGTCGTTGGCGTGATCGCCATGCTTGCCGATCCTGCTGGCCGCGTGCTGCCAGCGGTCGGCATCGTGCTGGCGGCCGTCCTTGCGCGGACGATCGTCGATGGGCTGATGATCCTCGACGCGCGTGCGCAGCGCATGATGATGACGGGGCTGGCGGTCGTCCTTGCTGCGGACGCGATGGTCGAGATGACGCTGTGGCAACCCGGGAGCGCGTCGTGGGTGCTGGGCGTGATCGGCGTGCTGGCGATGGGATTGACCGTGGGGCCGGCGGGTGCGTTGGGCCGCACGACGGCCGCGTTCGCGAGTGGAGCCACGGCTGCACAGGCGGGAACAAGCCCCGCGCGTGCCACGCCGTGCTGGCCACTCGTGCTGACGGCTGCCTGCATCGCGGCGATCGCCTCGCTGCAGGCTTTGGCATCGTGGACCACAGCTCGTCAGGAGCGCGCGGTGGACGCAGCCGCCGAGACGCTGGTTGAGAATCTCTTCACGGCGCCTGCGCGCGCGAGCGCAGGCGAGCAACTCCGCGCGGCCGTCGAGGAGGAGCCGATCCTTCGTCGTCACCTGCTGCTGCTCAAGTCGGCGGATCAGTTCCTGCAGGCCGGGCTCGCGGAGCCCGATCCGGCGCGGGCCCGGGTGTGGTTCGGCGAAGCGCTCGACTCCGCTCGCGCCGCTCGCGAGGCGTTCCCGTTCCGTTCAGCCTTGGTGTCGGCGGCGATCATCGATGCCATGGTCGTGCGCGGTCTTGTGGGTTGGGATGAGGTCGTCGCTGTGCGGAGCGATGTGCTCACGCAGGATCCTCGTCACACCACCTCCTTGGTACGGCTCGCCGATGCCTACGGCATGGCAGGGAACGATGCCGCTGCGCGCGATGCCGCGCGCAAGGCGCTCGAGGTCGATGACTCCTTCCGGCTCGATCCGCTGCGTCAGCTGCCGAGTGCCGTGCGAGAGCGATGCCGCGGACTTGTGAGCCGGTGATTGTGGCAGTCGCCTTGCTGGAATCCCGTGCGCAACCCCGCGTTGGTCTTGTACCCTTACATGGATGCCAGACCTTCCGACCATCGGCGGCGACGAGGATCCTCGCGAACCGGCGAAGCCGTTCGGGCAAGCCGGGCCCGATCCAGGATCGCCGGCTTCGTCAGCTGATGCCACGGTGGTCGGGGATGGAGCGTCGTCCGCAGGATCCGCGGCCCCGGCATCTTCCTCGGGCGCTCCCCGTACGCGCGTCCAACTCGAGAAGCCCGGCGACGTCATCGGCCCCTTCCGGCTCGTGAAGGAGCTCGGTGCAGGTGGCTTTGGTGTGGTGTGGCTCGCCGAGCGCAAGGTGCCCTACGAGCAGAAGGTCGCGCTCAAGCTGATCAATCCCGGCATGGATTCGAGCACGGTGCTCGGTCGCTTCGAGCAGGAGCGCCAGGCGCTGGCGATCATGAACCATCCCAACGTCGCCAAGGTGCTCGATGGCGGCGTCACGGACATGGGTCGGCCGTACTTCGCGATGGAGTATGTCAAGGGCGAGCCGATGAACGAGTACTGCGATTCGCGCAAGCTCGACCTTCGTGCGCGGCTCGAGCTCTTCATCCAGGTCTGCGAGGCCGTGCAGCACGCGCACACGAAGGGCCTGATCCACCGCGACCTCAAGCCCGGCAACGTGCTCGTGGCCGCCGGCGAGGGCGACCGCCCGACCGCGAAGGTCATCGACTTCGGCATCGCCAAGGCGCTCAACACGCGCATGAGCGAGCACACGGTGATGACGGAGACCGGGCAGATGATCGGCACGCCGGAGTACATGAGCCCCGAGCAGGCCGACCCGGATGCAACCGACATCGACACGCGCAGCGACGTCTATTCGCTTGGAGTGATGCTCTACGAGCTCTTGGTCGGTGCGCTCCCCTTCGAGCCCAAGGAACTGCGCAGCCGCGCCTACCGCGAGATCCAGCGGATCATTCGCGAGGAGGATCCTCCCACGCCGAGCCGGAGGCTCTCGACGTTTGCCACCAAGGATGCGGGGTCGGCCTCGAAGATCGCCGAGGCCCGGCGGAGCAGGATCGACGAGATCGCCCAGACGCTCAAGAACGAGCTCGAGTGGATCCCGCTCAAGGCCATGCGCAAGGAGCGCGACCAGCGCTATGCGAGCCCCAACGACCTCGCGGCCGACCTGCGCAACTATCTGGGCGGACTCCCGTTGGTCGCGGCGCCCGAGTCGAAGGCCTACAAGGTCCGCAAGTTCGTGCGGCGCAACAGGGCGCTGGTCTACGCAGCCACCGCCGTGGCGGCCTCGCTCGCGATTGGCGCCGTGGTGAGCACCGTCTTCGCCATCGCCGAGGCGCGCCAGCGCGAGCTCGCCGAGCAGGCGGCGCTCGCCGAGAAGGCTGCTCGCGACCAGGCCGAAGCACTGGCCAAGGCCGAGCGTGCAGCGAAGGAACGGGCCGAGCAGCGAGAGCGTGATGTGAAGGCCGTGCTGGGCCAGCAGGTGCGCCTGACGAGCGAGTTCGGCGGCGGCGATACAGGGTCGCGCATGGCGGCTGAGCTGATGCGGCAGATCGATGCGTTGTCGCAGACGCTGGCGGATCCTGCGCAGCGCACCGCGATGCAGCAGAGCTTCCGCGATGCGCTCCTGCGCATCAACATGACCGATGTCGCAGCCACGCTCGTCACCGAGATCATGCTTGAGCGTGCGATCGCCCGCGCCAGCACCGAGCACGCCAACGATCCCTTCGTGCGCGCTGGCCTGATCATGGCTGCGGGTCGCGCCTATCAGCAGCTCGGGCGGACGGAGCGTGCCGAGGAGCTCTTCCGGCAGGCGAGGGACCTCTACGGTGCGCAGCTCGGTCCGGACGACCGACGGACCATGCTTGCTTCGCAGTGGTTTGCGCGGGTGCGGCGTGACCGCGCAGAGGCTGAGCGTGGTCTTCGCGAGGTCCTTGCGCGCCTCACGGCGCTGCATGGCGAGGCCGATGTCGACACGGTCGAGTGCCGACGGCTGCTTGCGGCCTTCCTTGAGGAGAAGGGCGACCGTCGCGCCGCGCTGGCCGAGTACCAATCGGTGCTGGCCCAACCGTCGCTGACACCGGACATCCGCTCTGGCACGATGTCCGCCGTCGGCGATCTGCAGCGTGCAGGCGGTGACTTGGACGAGGCGATCGCCACGCTGCGGCAGGCGCGCACCGAGATCGAGCGCCTCCAGCCGGTGCCTGATCGGTTGCTGTCGAATGTGCTCACGAACTTGGGGTTGGCCCTGGCCGATCCGAGCACGCCCCAGTCTCAAGCTGAAGGCATCGCGCTCTTGCGCAAGGCCATTGCCATCGACTCCGCCTTCTACGGCGATGCGCATCCCTTGAGCTTCGACAGCCGTGCCAACCTCGCCGCGACGCTGGAGCTGATCGATGATGGAAGCGGCTCCTCGATCGCCGAGGCCATCCGGGTCTTCGATGAGAACCGACGGGTGGGTTCGTCGCTCGTTGCGCCGCCGGACGAGCACCTGCTGTCGCTCATGGAGTCGGCCATGCTGATGGCGAAGACCGCACCCGCGGACGAAGCCGCGGCCCGGCCCGTGCTCGCCGATGCGGTCAAGCTCGGCGAGGATGCGCTGCGCGTGGCCGATCAGCGGCGGATCGCCGACGCCGCTCGTTGGCGTGACTTCCGCAAGACCATGGCGTTCATCTACGCGCGTGCCGGTCGATTCGCCGACGCCGAGCGCCTGCAGCGGCAGGTGCGCGACCTCTGGCTTGCTGCGGGTGAGCCGACGGCGATTCCCGTCTTCAACATCACGAAGGATCTCGCCGGTGCCCTTGTGGCCCAAGGGCGGTTGGGCGAAGCCGTCGACCTGCTTCAGGCCATGCAGGATGCGAAGCCCTCGCGCGCGCCAACCAGCGATGCGCGCTGGGTGAACGCCATCATGCTGCGCGACCTGCTTCGCGAGCAGGCATCGCGCGAGCTCGCGGGTCCTGCCAAGGCCAGGCTGGTCCAGCAGGACGCCGAGGTCGCCACGCTGCGCAAGGCCCGCGAGGCTGCCGGTCTGGGCGTGGACCTTGATGCGCCGGTTGCGCCCGAGCCTGCGCCGGATCCAGCGCAGCCTTGACGGTCATGGCAGATCGGGTACGCCGATATTTGCGTGCTTGGGCTGCAGGAGGGGGGCGTTACTGATGGGGGAGCCGACCGCTTCCACCCACGCACATGGATTTGCCGGCATTTTGAGAGGGTTTTTCCAGTGCGGGGTGCGGGCTTTGGGTTATGTTCTTTCACCGCTGATCGCCCTGACGCGCCCATTCCGGAAACCCATCATGCACTACCACCTCAACGTTGCTGCTCCACGCCGTGCGCTTGCCACCTTCGCCATGACCCTCGGCGGCGTGAAGCGGGTCTTGAGCGGATCGCTCCGCTCACTCGGAGTGCTCGCGACCACGATCAGTGCGTTGTCCACGGGTGGCTCGGCGTTTGCAAAGGGCCAGGAGCAGGGAGGGCAGGTGGTGCAGTGGGGGAGTGGTGACATCGCTCAGCCCGCATCGCTGCTTCCGTACAGGCAGGTCGCCTGCGGCAGCGAGCACACCTACGCCCTGAAGAACGACGGCACCCTGGTCGGCTGGGGCCGCAACCTACACGGCCAGACGAACACCCCCGCGGGCCTTGCCAACGTGTCGCAGGTCGCCTGCGGCATATACCACACCTACGCCCTGAAGAATGACGGCACCCTGGTGGGATGGGGCGCGGGCGGGCCAGGGCAGGCCGGCGGCGGTGCTCATTTGGGCCAGACCAACACCCCCGCGGGCCTCAGCGGCGTGAAGCAGGTCGCCTGCGGCGGCTACCACACCTACGCCCTGAAGAACGACGGCACCCTGGTGGGATGGGGCAGCAACACCTACGGCCAGGCGACCACCCCCGCGGGCCTCAGCGGCGTGAAGCAGGTCGCCTGCGGCAGCTCCCACACCTACGCCCTGAAGAACGACGGCACCCTAGTCGGCTGGGGCTCGAACGAACGGGGCCAGACGAACACCCCCGCGGGCCTGAGCGGCGTGAAGCAGGTCGCCTGCGGCGGCTACCACACCTACGCCCTGAAGAACGACGGCACCCTGGTCGGCTGGGGCGACAACCTATATGGCGCGACGACCACCCCCACGGGCCTTGCCAACGTGTCGCAGGTCGCCTGCGGCCAGGCCGTCACATTTGCCCTGAAGAGCGACGGCACCCTGGTCGGCTGGGGCAGCAACTGGGACGGCCAGACGAACACCCCCGCGGGACTTGCCAACGTGTCGCAGGTCGCCTGCGGCGACTACCACACCTATGCCCTGAAGAACGACGGCACCCTGGTCGGCTGGGGCCGGAACAACGACGGCCAGACGGACACCCCCGCGGGCCTCAGCGGCGTGAAGCAGGTCGCCTGCGGCGGCGACCACACCTACGCCCTGAAGAACGACGGCACCCTAGTCGGCTGGGGCTACAACATGAACGGCCAGACGAACACCCCCGCGGGCCTGAGCGGCGTGTCGCAGGTCGCCTGCGGCGGCTCCCACACCTACGCTTTGAAGAACGACGGCACGCTGGTCGGCTGGGGCCGCAACTGGGAGGGCCAGACGGACACCCCCGCGGACCTCAGCGGCGTGTCGCAGGTCGCCTGCGGCAGCTTCCACACCTACGCCCTGAAGATTGGCGGCACCCTGGTCGGCTGGGGCTCCAACATGCACGGCCAGACGAACACCCCCGCGGGCCTTGCCAACGTGACGCAGGTCGCCTGCGGCTACGGCCGCACCTACGCTCTGAAGAGCGACGGCACGCTGGTGGGATGGGGCGCCAACGACTACGGCGAGACGACCACCCCCACGGGCCTGAGCGGCGTGTCGCAGGTCGCCTGCGGCGGCTTCCACACCTACGCCCTAAAGAGCGACGGCACGCTGGTGGGATGGGGCGCCAACTTCTCCGGCCAGACGAACACCCCCGCGGGCCTTGCCAACGTGTCGCAGGTCGCCTGCAGCTCCCACACCTACGCCCTGAAGAACGACGGCACCCTGGTCGGCTGGGGCTACAACATGAACGGCCAGACGAACACCCCCGCGGGCCTTGCCAACGTGTCGCAGGTCGCCTGCGGTGGTGGATTCACCGTTGCACTGCTCACGCCCGAAGCCAGCACCTGCACCAATCCCTCCGGCGCTGGCACGGCGACGCTGACCACGAGCGGATCTGCGTGGGAGAACGTGAGTGTGTGGACTTGGTCCAACGGTGGTGGTCCGCAGGTGCCTGGTGCGCTCTCAGCTGTCGATCTTGGTACATACGGATCTGTAGGCAGCACATGCGATGCGCAAGCAGCGAGCTTGGTGGCTCGAAGCGGGAGCACGCTCTTGATGCCGGTGGATCTGTCGGTGCCTGCGTC
>VGYB01000011.1 GCA_016873115.1 Planctomycetota bacterium
CGTCATGGGAAGGAAGAAGTCTATCGCCGGGATGGACGAGCCCGCCGCAGCCAAGGGCCTTGCGGACGGCGTCGACGAGGAGTGTGTGCAAAAAAGGGCCCGCCGCAGCCAAGGGCCTTGCGGACGGCGTCGACGAGGAGTGTGTGCAAAAAGGGGCCCGCCGCAGCCAAGGGCCTTGCGGACGGCGTCGACGAGGAGTGTGTGCAAAAAGGGGCCCGCCGCAGCCAAGGGCCTTGCGGACGGCGTCGACGGGGAGTGTGTGCAAAAAAGGGCCCGCCGCAGCTGGTGGGTCTGCGGCGGGCCGGGAGGAACAGGGCCCTGTGGCCCTGGGTTGTGGCAAGGGCGATGGGGGAGTGCCTCCGAGGACGGCCACACCTGCTCGGGTCGAACCCGCTCAGGGGGTCAGACGCCACCGTTCCGTGCTTGTCTGACCAGTGCTCAGAGGATCCGTTCTTTGCCGACCGCTTGGTCTCCTTGGGGCAACTGCCCCCATCGCTGTCTGCCGGGCGTCGTCGGAGCGAAGCGCCCAGCATGGTTGATGGTGGCCGGAACGACCGGCCACCGGTGTTCGGTCAGCTGCAGCCCTGGCTGGCGCCGCAGTTGAAGCATCGATAGCACGTGCCGTTGCGCACCGTGATGGCACCGCACACGCTGCACGGTGGGGCATCACCCATGGCGGACGCCGCCTGCGCGTCGAGTGCGTTGGTCATCACCTTCGAGCTGAGTGAGTTCGTCACGCTCCCAGCGGGTGCGGCGGAGTTCTTGCATGAGGCGGAATCCCCATTGCAGCACTCCGACGAGTCGGACACCCCACGGGTCCCGCTGATCCGATCGCCCAAGTTCAGTTCGCCCGAAGCGGTCTGACTTGGAGCAGCCTGGCTGGTGGAGCGGGAAACGTGCGGTGCGGCACTGCGGTCGGTCCATGAGTCCTCCTTGACATGTTCCCGGGCGACGCTGGCGGCCGCGGCGGGTGCGTGTGATCCGGCTTCCATACCGGTGCGTTGCGGAGCGTTCAAATCACGATAGCCCTGGATGAACTCCATGCCCATCCAGCGGAAGATGTAGTCCACGAGGCTCTTCGCGATGGGGATGTCGCTGTTCTGCGTCATGCCCATGGGTTCGAAGCGCTGGTGGGCGAACTTGTTCACAAGGCTCTGCAGCGGCACGCCGTACTGCAGGGCGACGCTGATGGCGGTGCCGAGCGAGTCCATCAAGCCACCGATGGTCGAGCCCTCCTTGGCCATGGTGATGAAGAGCTCGCCGGGCATGCCGTCCTCGTAGCGGCCCACGACGAGGTACCCCTCGTGGCCGGCCACATTGAACTTGTGCGTGATGCTCTGGCGCGTGTCGCTGAGGCGACGGCGCGACGGACGCTCGATCACACGCTCGACGATGCGTTCGACCACGCGCTCGATCACCTGCGGTTGGCCGTCGGCTGCCGGAACCTTGGCTTCGTCGGGCAGGCCATCGAGGTCGGCCTCCTCGGCGTGGTCGGCAGCATCGCTCTTCGTGGCCAGCGGCTGGCTCAGCTTGCAGCCATCACGGTAGAGGGCATTGGCCTTCAGGCCAAGTTCCCACGAGAGTCGGTAGGCCTTGCCGATCTCCCCGACGCTCGCCTCGTTGGGGAGGTTGATGGTCTTGGAGATCGCGCCCGAGATGAAGGGCTGCGCCGCGGCCATCATGCGGATGTGCCCTTCGGCCGCGATGAAGCGCTTGCCGATGGTGCCGCACTTGTTGGCGCAGTCGAAGACCGGCAGGTGCGCATCCTTGAGGTGCGGTGCGTCCTCGACGGTGCCCGTACCGCAGATGACGCGGTTGAGGGCATCGACCTGGCGACGGTTCAGACCCAGTGCACGCAGGCCGTTGAAGCCCATGTCGGCCTTGGCCCGCTCGGCGTCGACGCCAGCCTTGCGCAGGACGCGCTCGGGCATGCTCCAGGCCGTGAAGGCGAAGCTGATCTCGAAGCACGACGGCAGGCCGTTCTCGAGGGTGATGAGTTCCTCGTTGGTGAAACCGGCCTCGATCAGGAACGAGCGGAACGAGGACTGGCTGGCCGAGATCGCACCGTGCTCATCGGCCATCGGCACATCGAGGCTCAGGGTGCCCATGACATAGGTGAGGATGTCGTCAGTCTGCGCATTCGTGTAGCCGAGCGAGCGCAGCGCCGGTCGCAACGACTGGTTCGCGATCTTGAAGTAGCCACCGCCGGCAAGCTTCTTGAACTTGGTGAGCGCGAAGTCCGGCTCGACGCCGGTGGTATCGCAGTCCATGAGCAGGCCGATGGTGCCCGTGGGGGCGATCACCGTGACTTGGGCATTCCGGAAGCCGTGCTCCATGCCGAGTTCGAGCGCGTCGTCCCACGCCGAGGACGAGGCCGCGAGCATGGCTTCGGCGTTGGCCACGGCGATGCGGCCGCTGCGGAAGAGCGCCTGGTCGATCGGCACCGGTGCGATGCGCAGTTCTTCGTAGGCACCCGAGTCGCGGGCAGCGCCGTATGCGGCGGCGCGGTGGTTGCGCATCACGCGAAGCATGTGCTCACGATTCTTCTCGTAGCCGGCGAAGGCGCCATGCTCGGCGGCCATGCGCGCGCTGGCGGCATAGGATCGTCCAGTCATGATCGAGGTGATCGCACCGCAGATCGCCCGACCTTCGTCGCTGTCGTAGGGAATGCCCGCCTGCATGAGCATGGCACCGAGGTTGGCATAGCCCAGGCCGAGCGTGCGGTATCTCCAGCTGAGCTCGGCGATCTCGCGGCTTGGGAAGCTCGCCATGAGCACACTGATCTCGAGGACCACGGTCCAGACATCGATCGCGTGCTCAAAGCCCAGGATGTCGAAGGTCCTCGACTCGGCGTCGTAGAACTTCATCAGGTTGACCGACGCGAGATTGCAAGCCGTGTTGTCGAGGAACATGTACTCGCTGCACGGGTTGCTGGCGTTGATGCGCCCGCCCTCAGGGCAGGTGTGCCATGCATTGATCGTGGTGTCGTACTGCAGGCCAGGGTCGGCGCAGCGCCACGCGGCGAAGCAGATCTGGTCCCACAGCGTCGACGCCTTCAGCGTCTTGGCGTCCTTGCCATCCATGCGGCGTGTGAGCGACCAGTCGGCATCGGCATCGACCGCATCGAAGAACGCATCCGACAGGCGGACGGAGTTGTTCGAGTTCTGGCCGCTGACGGTGTAGTAGGACTCTCCGTTGAAGTCGTAGTCGAGCTTCAGTCCCATGCCCTGGGCCAGGTCCTGCTGGTCCTGGGGCAGATGCTTCATGCCCTCCACGAGCGCGGCGACCTTGAGTTCCTCGCGAACCTTCCAGTTGACGAACGCCTCGATGTCCGGGTGATCGACATCGAGGCAGACCATCTTGGCCGCCCGGCGCGTGGTGCCGCCGGACTTGATCGCGCCCGCGGCGCGGTCACCGATCTTGAGGAAGCTCATCAGGCCCGAGCTGCGGCCGCCGCCCGAGAGCGGCTCGTTCTCGCCGCGGAGGCGGCTGAAGTTGGTGCCGGTGCCGGAGCCGTACTTGAACAGGCGTGCCTCGCGGACCCACAGGTCCATGATGCCACCTTCGTTGACGAGGTCGTCGCTGACCGACTGGATGAAGCACGCGTGCGGCTGCGGGTGCGTGTACGCATCCTTGGCCAGCGACAGCGCACCGCTGAGGTGATCGGCGACCCAGTGACCCTGCGCCGGGCTGTTGATGCCGTAGGCCCAGTTCAGGCCGGTGTTGAACCACTGTGGGCTGTTGGGCGCAGCCATCTGCGTAACCAGCATGAAGCAGAGCTCGTCGTAAAAGGCCTGTGCGTCCTCATCGGAGTCGAAGTATCCGTGCTCCTTGCCCCAGTGCGCCCAGCAGCCTGCGAGGCGGTGCACCACTTGACGCACGCTCTTCTCCGGGCCGAAGACCGGCTCGCCGTCCCGGACGATCGGCACGCCGTCCTGGTCGAACTGCGGGACGCCCGCCTTGCGGAAGTACTTGCTGACCACGATGTCAGTGGCGAGCTGGCTCCACTCCTTCGGGATCTCCGCATCGTTCATCTCGAAGACGACCGAGCCGTCGGCATTGTGGATCTTGCTGGTACGCGTGGTCCATTCAATGGTGCTGAACACATCGCGCTTGCCGTCGGTGAATCGTCGATTGATCTTCATGGCTTCCTACCTTGCGTCCGTGCGTTGCTGGAACTGTGCAATCCGTGCCTTGGTGCTGATTCGCGAGGCGTGTTGTCCCGGGGTCGGCGAGGCCGACCGGGGGGTACTGGGTTCTCAATGGCCGTGGAACGGGAGTCCGTCGACCCTGGGCAGCGTGAGGCCACCCTGGTCCTGATACTTGCCGCCCTTGTCGGCATACGACACCGCGCAGACCCGGTCTGCCTTGAGGAAGATCATCTGTGCGATGCCCTCGTTGGCATAGATCTTCGCGGGAAGGGGAGTGGTGTTGGAGATCTCGATGGTGACCTTGCCGCGCCATTCGGGCTCCAGCGGGGTCACATTGACGATGATGCCGCAGCGGGCATAGGTGCTCTTGCCAACGCAGATGGCCAGGACATCGCGGGGGACATCAAACACCTCGACCGTCTCCGCCAGCGCGAACGAATTGGGCGGGATCAGGATGTGATCCTTGCCGGTCTGTGCGGTGTCGATCGTGATGAAGAGATCGTTGGTGAAGTTCTTGGGATCGACGATCGCAACGCCGCCAGAGGTGGCGTTGGTGAAGACCTTGAACTTGGTGCCGACGCGAACGTCGTAGCCGTAGCTGGATACGCCGTAGGAGACGGTGCCGGGGCGCTTGACGTTCTCGGCGAACGGCTCGATGGGAACGCATTCCCGGATCTGGGTGTCACAGAGCACTGCCATGGGTCTTCTCTGTTCCTCCTGCACCACCCGACCATGGGTGGCGGCCGATGGCATGGCATCGACGCCCATGACTGGAAACACCCAGCCCGTGCAGCCGGCTCCGGCGAGGGAGGCGGCTGGTCTCCATCGTGCGCGCGACCACTGCAGGTCAGTTCGCCCACGATCCACCAGTCCATCGACGCTTGGTTGGATGCCGGGTTTCCACAACGGTCGGCACCAAGCGCGGACGGTCGGATGCAGCGCGAATGCATGGTCCTAGAACAAACAATCGTCGCGGCAACCTTGCCAGCGAGGCGAACCACCACCTCACCGGCAGGAGCGCACAATAGCCCTACATGTTGTGGTTGCAAGAGTCTGGATCACAAAATGTCGCGGTTTTGGGTCCCGTTTCCTAAGTCAAGAACATGTCGAGACTTGCTGACTTGAGGTGGTTCAGTTCGCCGGCGGCCAGAGTCGCCGAGCGATGGACCACATTCCGGGAGAGCGCTGCGGGCCCTCCTAAACTCGCTCCATGGTCACGGAAGGCCCATGGCTTGATGGTCTCACCGAGGCGCAGCGCGCTGCGGTCGTGCACCCAGCCACCCCGCTCTTGGTCCTTGCAGGACCAGGCTCCGGAAAGACCCGCGTGATCACGCGACGCATTGCGCACCTCGTGGCCCAGGGTGCAGCGCCATGGTCGATCCTCGCGCTGACCTTCACGAACAAGGCTTCGGGTGAAATGAAGGAGCGTGTGCAGGCGATGCTCGAGGCAGAGGTCGCGAGCGTGCGTGGCCTGCAGGTCAGCACCTTCCATTCCTTCTGTGCGATGCTGCTCCGTCGTTACGGATCGAGCCCTGCGGCAGCAGCCAGCGATGGTACGCCGCTTGCGCCGGGGTTCTCGATCTTCGATGCCGATGATGCGCGCGACGCCGCCAAGCGGGCCATTGCGACAGCAGGCTTGGACAGCAAGAACTGGCCGGCCGCGATCGTGCTGTCACGCATCAGTGATGCGAAGAACAAGCTGCTCGATGCGGCGGCCTACGCGGCCGAGGCGGGCGACTTCACAAGTCGTTCGCTGGCCAAGATCTACCGCGCCTATGAAGCCGAGCTCGCCAAGTGCAACGCAGTCGATTTCGACGATCTTCTCCTTCGGGTTGCGCGGCTCGTGCGGCAGGACACTTCGGTGCGCGAGGAACTCCAGCAGCGCTATCGGCATGTGCTCATCGACGAGTACCAGGACACCAACCATGCGCAGTTCGTGATTGCCGGCGCGATTGCCCAGGCGCACGGCAGCCTCACGGTGGTGGGCGACCCCGACCAGTCGATCTATGCGTGGCGCGGCGCGGACATCACGAACATCCTGGACTTCGAGCAGCATTTCCCCGGCGCGGCCGTGATCCCGCTGGGACAGAACTTCCGCTCGACGGGCCACATCGTGGCCGTGGCGGATGGGCTCATCCGCCACAACGCGCGCCGCAAGCACAAGGACCTCACGACCGAACTCGAGCCGGGGGCGTTGCCGCAGGTCATCCGCGCGCTCGACGAGCGGCACGAGGCGCGTGTGATCGTCGACGAGATGGTGCGTCAGCACGAAGCGGGCGTGCCATGGAAGGGCATGGCGGCGCTCTACCGCATGAATGCGCTCAGTCGCGTGATCGAGGATGAGCTGCGTCGGCGCTCGATTCCCTATGTCGTCGTGCGGGGTACCGCGTTCTACGAGCGCCGCGAGATCAAGGATGCGCTCGCGTACCTGCGCACGCTGGCCAACCCGAGCGACGAGGTCGCCCTGCGACGCATCATCAATGTCCCCGGGCGCGGGATCGGTGCCGCCACCATCGCCCGTGCCGACGCGCTCGCTGCCGCGCATGGCCTTGGCTTCGAGGCGGCGCTCGCCGCCACGGATGGACTCACTGCGCGTGCACGCAAGGCGATCGACGGTTTCCTCGCCAGCCTGGCGCAGTGGCGAGCGGACCTCATGCAAGGCGCGCCGCACGAGGTCGATGATGAGGACCTGCCGCAGATGCTCGGAGGGATGCTGGGCGGATATGTCGCGCGCGTGCTGACCGAGAGCGGCTTCGAGGCCGCCGCAGGCGAGGGCAGTGCCGATGCCGAGGAAGCGGCGGAACGCCGGGCAAATGTGGCTGAACTCGTGACGGCCGCGTCGGAGTTCCGCCTGCCGCCGCAGGAACCGGGTGCCCCACGGCCCCAACTCGTCGATGTCCTGCGTGCGTTCCTCGAGCGCGTGGCGCTCGTCACCGACTCCGATGCGTTCGATCCAGAGGCCGGTGCCGTGACGCTCATGTCCCTGCACGCAGCCAAGGGTCTTGAGTTCCCGTTCGTCGCGGTCCTTGCCTGCGAGGAGGGGATCCTTCCCCACAGCCGGGTGCAAGCCGACCCGGCCCAGCTCGAGGAGGAACGGCGGCTGCTCTTCGTGGGCATCACGCGCGCCGAGCGCCAGCTCATGCTCTCGAGCGCTGCCATGCGCACGCTGCGCGGGATCCGCGAGGCCCAGATGGAGAGCCAGTTCATCGAGGAGCTGCCGGGGGATCGATTGGCCAGACGAGACCTTGCCGGTGGCCCGCGCGGAGCGAGCACCGATCCCGATGCGCCAGCGTGGGAGCCCGACGCCGATGAACGCCAGGGCTGGAAGGCCGGCATGCGCGTGCGTCACCGCCAGTTCGGCATGGGCCAGATCGAGTCCGTCCTGCGTCAGGGCAGCGTGACCACGCTGCGGGTGGCCTTCCGCACCGTGGGCGTGAAGAGCCTCGTCGCGGAGTACGCGCGGCTCGAGATCGTGAACTGATCCCCCGGGCAGCGCTCAGCGGCAGCAGCCGGTCTGCGACATGATGAACGACCAGCGATCGACCGCGTCTCGCACACGCAGCGACAGCGGCTTGCCCTGGCCGTGACCGCCGTCGCGATCGACCCACAGCAGGATCGGATCGGTGTCATGGTCGTTGGCGGCCATGGCCTGCAGGCGCGCGGCCATCTTGCGTGCGTGCAGGGGATGCACGCGCGTGTCGTTCTCGCCGGCAGTGATGAGCATGGCCGGATAGCGCTGGCCCTTCTTGATGTTGTGATACGGGCTGTACGCGCGCAGCCAGCGGAACTGCTCCGCCTCCTCGCTGCTGCCGTACTCGGGAACCCAGAAGCGCGCCATCAGGAACTGCTGGTAGCGCAGCATGTCGAGCAGGGGAACCTGGCAGACCACGCAGGACCACAGGTCCGGGCGTTGCGTGATCGCCACGCCCGTGAGGAGCCCGCCGTTGGAGCCACCCATGACCGCAAGGCGATCGGCCTTCGTGTAGCCGTTCGCGGCGAGCCAGCCAGCGACCGCGTACAGGTCGTCGAACACATTCTGCTTGCGCCCAAGCATGCCCGCCTGGTGCCATGATTCGCCATACTCGCCGCCACCGCGGAGGTTGGCCAGCGCGTACACGCCGCCGGCCTCGAACCACGGCCAGTTGGTCGCGTTGAATCCGGGTTCGAGGCTGACATTGAACCCGCCGTAGCCGTAGAGGAGGCACGGGTTCGAGCCGTCGAGCTTCAGTCCCTTGCGGTGGACGATGAAGACCGGGACCTTCGTGCCGTCCTTGCTGGGCACGAAGCGCTGGCTCACCTCGACCATCGAGGGATCGACCGGCACCTCGGGGCGCGCCCAGAGCGCGAGCTGCGCCGAGGCACCCGTGAGTTGCGTGCGATAGATGGAGCGCGGTTCGTTGAAGCTCTCGTAGGTCACGAAGGCCTCGTCGCGGTCCTCCTCGGTTGCGATGCCCGCATTGCCCAGGCCGGGCAGCGCGATCTCGCCCGCGCTCGACCCCGAGCGCCGGAAGAGCTCCATGCGCGTGATGACATCCTTCTTCCACGAGGCCACGAGCCACGATGCCGTCGGCGAGACGCCGTCGAGCACCGCGTCCCTGCGCTCGGCAATCACGGTGCGCCAACGCTCCTGCGCAGGTTCGGTGAGGTCGATCGCCAGCAGCCGCCCGTTGGGGCTCTGGAAGGTGGTCGAGGCGTACAGCGTGGTGCCCTCGATCGCGACTGGGTCGAAGCGGCCGTCGAGGCCGACGGCGATCGGCACGAAGCGCACCTGTCCCGTGCGGCGCCACGCATCGACGCTTGCCACGAACAGGTCGTTGCGCTGCCAGCCCTCGCTGATGCCCAGCGTGATCCACTTGCCGTCACGGCTGAGTCCAGCACCAGGAACCCGCGAGGGTTCCTTCTGCACGAAGAGCACGGGATCGTTGCGCTCGTGCATGCCCAGCAGGTGCCACTTCACGGTGCGCGAATAGGGATCCTTCGGATCCGAGAGGCGCGAGTAGAGGAACTGCCGGCCATCTGGCGCCCAGCCGCCGAAGTCCGCCTTGCCAGGGATCGTGTCGGCCAGCCACGACCCGCCCGAGGTCGCGAGCACATGGAGCTGGCTCATCTCATCGCCCGCGCGTGAGAGACCGAACGCCACGAACTGGCCATCGGGGCTCGGTACGTACCAGTCCAGGCTCGTGAGTCCCTTCTCGTCGATCGCGTTCACATCCAGCAGCGTGCGGGGCGCGCCGTCGAAGCCTTCGCGCACCTTGAGCACAGGCTGGTTCTGCGTGCCGGACCGCTCTGAATAGAAGTAGAGGTTCCCGCGCATCGACGGAGCCGAGATGCCGCCGATCTGCATGAGCGGCGTGAGCGCCTTCTCGAGCGAGGCCCGGCAGGGCAGGGCATCGAGCACGCGGCGGGTGTGATCGTTCTGCAGCGTGGTCCATGCGGCGACCTCGGTGCTGTCGGCTTCCAGGGCCTCGAGCCAACGGTACTCATCGGTGAACGACTCACCGTGGATCGTGTCGGTGACCGGTCGCGCCTCGGTCGGTGGCGGTGTGACGGCGGTCGACAGGACGAGGACGGTGTGGAGCAGCATGGCGGGAATGTAGGCCGCGCGCGCCGCCCCCGCGGGCCGGATGGGGGCGTGATGCCGCCAACCGGATCGGGATCCTCAGGCCCTCGTCAGCCGCATGCGCACCGTCTCGGGCAGCGCGGTGAGTGCGTGCACGATGCCATCGCCCTCGAACGGGTCGACATCGAGGATGACATAGCTCGTGTGCAGATCCGATTGCAGATACTCGGCGTTGATGTTGACCGACTCGCGTGCGAAGTGGCCGTGCATGGTGCTCAGGACGCCGGGCACGTTGCGGTGCACATGCATGATCCGGACCTGACCGGCCCGCAGCGTTGGCAGGTCAACCTCGGGGAAGTTCACGGCGCTTGCCGTCGAGCCACTGGTCCAGTGGCGTACGAGCTTCTCCGCGACCTCGATGGCGATCGACTCCTGGGCCTCTTCGGTGCTGCCACCGATGTGCGGCGTCAGGATCACATTGCCGAGGCCCCGGAGCGCACTCTCGAAGGGCTCCTCACGGCTGGCAGGTTCCTGCGGGAAGACATCGAGTGCGGCACCGGACAGATGCCCCGAGCGCAACGCCGCGGCGAGCGCCTCGGTGTCGACCACGCTGCCGCGCGCGTTGTTGATGAGCGCCGAACCGGGCTTCATGCGTGCCAACTGAGCCCGGCCGATCATGTGCTCGGTCAATGGCGTGCTTGGCACATGAAGCGTGACGATGTCCGACTCCGCGAGCAGTGCATCGAGCGAGCCGCGTGGTTGGGCATTGCCCAGTGGCAGCTTGCGCACGATGTCATGGAAGACCACGCGCATGCCCATCGACTCGGCGAGCACGCTGACCTGGCTGCCGATGTGCCCGTAACCGATGATCCCGAGCGTGCGGCCGCGGACCTCGTGCGCATCCTTCGCGCTCTTGTCCCAGGTGCCCGCGTGCAGCAGCATGCTCTTCTCGAAGAGTCGGCGCGCCAGGCAGACCGCCTCGGCCACGGTCATCTCGGCCACGCTGCGCGTGTTGCTGAAGGGACTGTTGAAGACCGGGATCCCTGCACGGCTCGCGGGAACAAGATCGACCTGGTCGGTCCCGATGCAGAAGCAGCCGATCGCGGCTGGTCGACCCGCAGCCAGCGCTGCCTCGCGGATCGAGGTCTTGGAGCGGATGCCGAGCACCGTGGCGCGCGCGAGTGCGGCGCGCAGTGCATCACCCCCGAGCGCTCCGGTGTGACGCTCGATGGCGAAGCCTGCCTCACGAAGGATCAGGTCGGCGGTGGCGTGCACATTCTCGCAAAGGACCGCGATCGGTTGCATGTCAGGTTCCCACGATGTCTGGAAGATCGAAGAGTCCGGCAGTCAGGTTGACTGGGCCGCCGGCGGTGATGAGCACATCGGCCTCGTAGTGCACGCTCAGTGAGCCATCGGCGGTGTAGATCGGCCAAGCCGATCCGTCCGAGCGGGTCTCGGTGGTGCCCACCGCGATCATCGGCTCAACCGCGACCAGCATGCCCGGGCGCCAGAGCGACCACGCCTCGCTCCACTCGCCCGGGTAGGTCGGCACCGTGTTGGCCACATAGGGTGCCGCGTGCAGCGAACGGCCATAGCCGTGGCCGCCAAGGCCGCGCACCAGACAGAACCCGCAGCGCTTCTCGGCGTGCTGCTGCACGGCCTTGGCCCAGTCGACCAATGGACGGCCCGGCTGCATGGCTTCGATGCCGAGCCGCAGGCTCTCGCGCCCGGCCGCCATGAGTTCCGCAGCGAGCTTGTCGCAGCTACGGATCGCGTAGGTCCATGCTGCGTCGCCGATCCAGCCCTGGTGCTTCACGCCGATGTCGATGCTGATGAGGTCGCCCTCGGCGAGCGGCCGGTCGCTCATGTCGTGCGTGCCATGGACGACGCAGTCGTTCACGCTCAGGCATGAGTGGCTTGGAAAGTGGGGATGCCCGCGCACCTTGTAGCCCTTGAAGCACGAGGTGCACTGAAGGTCCTTGAGCTGCTGCGCGACGAACGCGTCGATCGCTGCGAGCGTGAGTCCCGGGCGAAGTTCATCGACGAGCCGGCGATGGATGGTCACGACGCACGCCGCCGCCGCAGCGGCGGCATCCTGGTCACGGGGGTCGATCATGGCGTTGCTCCAAGCCCGGGTTCATCCGGGTTCACGGCGCGACCGGCATGGAACACCAGGCCGGGTGGACCCGAGGGCAGGCCGTGGACAAGTGCATCCTCGTTGGTGTCGTGCAGCAGCATGAGGTCGGCGCGTTGGCCGGGCTCGATCGAGCCGACCTGCCCGGCCACGCCGAGCAGGTGCGCTGCATTGGTGATCGCGGCCCGTAGGACTTCCGCGCTCGTGAGTCCCATGAATCGCGCGGCGAGCTGCATGGCGAAGGGGAGCCCCAGGCCCGGTGCGCTGCCGGGGTTGGCGTTGCTCGCGATCACCAGCGTGCCCCCCTCGTCGAGCAGCCTCCGTGCATCCATGAAGCGCATGTCGAGCGCGAAGCCAGTAGCCGGCAGTGCCACGGCGAACGCACCGCTGTGTGCCACGGTCACCAGGTCGTCGTCGCTCGATGCTTCAAGGTGGTCCACGCTGCGCACCCCCATCCCGATCAGGTCGGCGAGCAGGCCGGATCGCGTGAACTGGTCCACATGCGCCCGCACGGGGCAGCCCAGGGCGAGCGAAGCCGAGACGAAGCGCATGGCATCGTCACCCGTCCATGCACCCTGTTCGATGTAGAGGTCCATCGTCGTGCCCGGCCGCGCTGCGGCGATCGCCGGCAGCGTCTCGCGGATCGTGCGCTCGATGAAGTCCGGGCACGCCGGATCGATGGCGTGACCGGCGAGGCAGGTGGCGACAGTCTGGATCCGGGCGGCACAGGCGGTCGCCGCATCATCGATCGCATCGAGCATGCGCAGCTCAGTCTCGGTGGACAGGCCGTAGCCGCTCTTGACTTCGCAGGTCCCGGTCCCCAGGCGAGCCATGCGCTGCAGCCGCAGCGCCGTGGCCCCGGCAAGGTCCTCGCGGTTCGAGCCGCGCACCGATCGCACCGAACTCATGATGCCACCGCCTGCATGGAGGATCGACAGGTACGGCTCACCTGCCCGCTTGCGCGCCCACTCGCTCCAGCGGTCGCCGGTCCAGCAGGCGTGCGTGTGGGCATCGATCAGGGCCGGCATGAGCACACGCCCACGGGCATCGATCCGGATCGAGGCATCAGGCGGCTTGCCTGAGCCGATGGAGCGCACGATGCCATCATCACCCACGAGCACCCACCCCCGATCGATGGCGCCGAGCTCGCGCATCGCGGCGCCGCGAGCCGGTTCACGGCCGACAGGCATCGACAGGACGCGTGCATCGTGGATCAGGAGCGGCACGGTCGGAGCCTACCCGAGTGCGCAGCGGTGTCGGCGCTTCGGCTAGAGTCCGCCGTCGATGACACCACAGAGCAAGAAGACCGCGCTCCTCGAGATCGACTTCGACGGCAGCATCATGATCGTGAAGCCCGCCGGCCCCAATGTGGGCCAGCGCGAAGCACCGATCATGAAGGCCGACATCGACCCGATGGTCAAATCCGCCGGCAAGGCCATGAAGGTCATGGTGATGGATCTCTCGAGCGTGCAGTTCATGAGCAGCATGGGCCTGGGCATGATCATCGACATGCGCAACTCAGCGGCCCAATCGGGCGCCACGGCGGTGCTCTTTGGCGTCAACAAGGAACTCAAGGCGCTCCTGGCCATGATGAAGATCGAGAAGCTCTACAAGATCGCCGACACCGCAGCGCAGCTGCAGGCGCTCTGCGGCCGATGACCGTCAGTCCAGGCTGAGGCCGTCGCCGACGCGCACCACGAGGTCGCCTCGTCCTCGATCGCCCGACGCCAGCCCGTCGCCCGTCTCCTGGGTGATCGCCACCACGAAGACGCTCGTCCCGGGCCGGCGCGCCAGAATCTCGAGCGCCGTGCCGCCGAGGAAGTCACTGTGGAAGCAGCCCACCAGCACGACCGCGCGCGGACTCGACTCAAGCGCGCGCGCGACACTGGCACCCATCGTCGCGTCCCACACGAGTTGGCTGCGCAGCATGCGGTCAACCTGGTCGTCGGGCACGGATGCGTTGGAGCCGCGCATCTCCTGCATGAGCTCGGCCAGACGGTGCCGGTACGCGCCCACGTCAGGCGCGATGGGCAGGTCGAAGAGCGCACGCTCGTCCGGAGGCAGCGCGAGCAGGCCTTCGTAGCCCTCGCGGTTGGCGCGCGAGACATACTGGCGCGGTGCGTTGGCGGCCACGATCGCGGCGCCGTGCGTACGCGCCAGGTCCAGACACGGCTGGTAGAACGCCATCCAGCTGTTGGGCTGCCCGGACCAGGTCCTGCTGCCGGTCCGGTCGATCAACTGGTCGGTCGTGATCTCGCCGCGCACCCACGCGTCGACGATCGGCTGCTCATGCCGCTCGAGCATCTCCAGGCAGAGCGCCGTGCGCGGCTCGCGCTCGAGCAGGCGTGCATAGAGCGCCTGCTGCAGCGCGTGCGCATCGGGGTTGTCGTGGTACTCGCCCAGCAGCACCACATCCGCGCGGGCGGCGCGCCGGGCGGCCTCGTCAAGGTCGATCCGGTCGCCCGTCGTGCCGTCGCGGATGACGAGGGCCTGAGCCGTGGCATCGCGCTCGATCGGGCTGAGCACGCGCGCGGTGCGTGGGGCGGTGCAGGCCGAGAGAGCGAGCACCATGGCGGCAACGGCGAGGAGGCGCATGGTCCTACGCTAGTCTCGTGGACTGCATGGAGGCAACCAACGGGAGACCGGCCGCACAGGAGCGCCCGCGATGAGCGTGCAGGTCGCCGCACTGCTCGGCGAAGCCGGCGCCATCGCCCGCCGGCTTCCGGGGTTCGAGCCGCGGCCGCAGCAACTCCAGATGGCTGCGGCGGTCGAGGAGTGCCTCGCACGCGGCGGCCGCCTGATGGTCGAGGCGGGCACTGGCACCGGCAAGAGCTTCGCGTATCTCGTGCCGGCGATCCAACGGATCCTCTCGCACCGGGAGCGCGTGGTCGTGTGCACCAACACGATCGCCCTGCAGGAGCAACTGATCGACAAGGACATCCCGCTCCTGAATGCCGTGATTCCCGATGAATTCAGCACGGTGCTCGTCAAGGGGCGCGGCAACTATGTGAGCCTGCGCCGGCTGCGGCTGGCCAGCGAGCGCGCTGACCGGCTGCTCGGCAGCGAGGAGGAGCGGCATTCGCTCGAACTCATCGAGGACTGGGCCTACCGCACCACCGACGGCACGCGCAGCACCTTGCCGCAGTTGCCGCGCGAACAGGTCTGGGAGCACGCGCAGTCGGATGCCGGCAACTGCCTGGGGCGGCGCTGTCCCAACCACGATGCGTGCTTCTATCAGGTGGCGCGGCGTCGCATGGAGAACGGCGATCTCCTGATCTGCAACCACGCGCTCTTCTTCAGCGATCTCGCGCTGCGTCGCATGGGCCGTGGGTTCCTGCCCGACTACCGGCACGTGATCCTCGACGAGGCCCACGCGATCGAGGAAGTCGCGTGTGAGCACTTCGGCGCGCGGCTTTCGGAGTCACGCGTGGCGCATCTCCTGCGCACGCTGCACGATGCACGGCAGCACCGGGGCGGCCTGTGGACGGTTCAGGTGCAGGATGGTGGGGAAGGCACCATCCAGCAGGCGATCCTCGCCGTCGATCGCTGTCGCGAGGCCAGCGAGGCGTTCTTCGGTGATCTCTGGCGCTGGCACCAGTCGGCGGGCGGGGCCGGCCGCGTGCGCGAGGCGGGCATCGTCGGCAATCCGCTCACGCCCGTCCTGGCGGAGCTCGCGGCGCTGCTGGCCCTGGTGCGTGAACGCGCCGCGAGCGATGGCGACGCTGCCGAGGTGAACGCCTGGCAGCAGCGCACGGCCGACATGGCGGCCACGGCCGAGGCGCTCGTCGCCCAGTCACTCTCGGGCTGTGTGTACTGGGTCGAGGCCGGGGGCCGTCGCAAGGCCCATGGCGGTGCACGGCCGGATGTGGCGCTCGTGAGCGCGGCAGTCGATGTGGGCCCCGTGCTGCGCGAGGCGCTCTTCGGGCGCGAGGTGTCGGTGGTCATGACGAGCGCCACCTTGAGCACGCGCCCCGGTGACTTCCGCCACACCGCCGTCGCGCTCGGCTGCGACGATCCGACCACGCTGCAGGTCGGCAGCCCCTTCGACTACGGGAACCTCGTCGAGCTCTACCTCGATGTCTCGATGCCCGAGCCGTCGAGCCCCACCTACATCGAGTCCCTCGCCGATCGCGTGCTGCGACACATCGGCGAGACCGACGGAGGGGCGTTCGTGCTCTTCACGAGCATCGAAACCATGCACCGCGTTGCGGAACTGGCGTCGCACGAGTTGGTGTCGCGCGGGCACCCGCTCCATGTGCAGGGGCTGGGCGTGCCCAATCGACTCCTCATCGAGCGCTTCCGCCAGGACGAGCGCAGCGTGCTGTTCGGGGTCAGCAGTTTCTGGCAGGGGATCGATGTGCGCGGCCGTGCGCTGCGCAACGTGATCATCACCCGATTGCCCTTCGAGGTCCCCGACCTCCCACTGGTGCAGGCGCGCCATGAGCTCGTGCAGGCGCGTGGCGGCAACGCGTTCATGGATGACCAGCTTCCGCGCGCGATCCTCCGGTTCAAGCAGGGGTTCGGGCGTCTGGTGCGCAGCGCGAGCGATGCCGGGCGCGTGGTGGTGCTTGACCCGCGCATCGCGACCAAGCGCTACGGCCGGCTGTTCCTCGATGCACTTCCCGAGGGGCTCGAGCCGCGGATCATCCGGCCAGCCGAGGAGGAGCGGTTCGACGAGGGGCCGTCCTATGACGGACCATCGGAGGAGTGATCGCGCCCGCGGCGTTCGCCCATGTCCAGGACGACACGCGGGATTCAGGCGTGGTGGGACGGGCTCACTTCTTGGCGGCGTCGAGCTTGGCGAAGGCAGCCTGCGGGTCGGCCTTGACCTTGGCGGCGCACTTGCCGCAGCAGGTACGGACGAGGCGGCTGCCGATCACCGTGTCGACGGAGGAGTCACCGAGCTTCTCGCCGCTGATGACGCAGGTCTCCAGCGGGTAGGTGGGCTTCTGCGCGGCGATGACCTGCTCCTGCACCTGCTTCACCCACGGCTCGGGGTTGGCTTGCACCTTCTTCACGCACTTGCCGCAGCACAGGCGCACGAGCTGGTTCTGCACCACGATGTTCTTCGCCTCCATCGCCTCGGCGCCGCGAGGATCAGGGAGCTTGTCCTCGGGCATCACCACGCACGGCGCATCGGGATACCACTTCAGTTGCTCCTTGATCATCGCCTCGTCAACCTTCTTGAGGTAGGTCGCCTGGTCGGACTTGAACTTCGCCGCGCACTTCGAGCAGCAGAACTTGATCTCACGACCGTCGTTGGCCTTGTTCGAGGCGTCCTCGACCACGACGCTGACGGCTCCGTCGCCGAGCTTCTCACCGCTGACCGGGCATGTCGCGAGGCCATACGGCGATCCCTTCATCGTGGTCTCGGGGGCGCGGAAGGCCAGGGCGGAGGCGACGAGGGCGGCACACGAGAGGATGGCGGTGGTCTTCATGGGGTTTCCTTGCGAAAAGACTAGCCCGGAGGATGACGGGGCGCGATGAAGGGGTTATACTCCATCCGTTCATCCATATAGACGGATGAATCGATCGAACCGAGGAGTATCTGTGACCACCGCGACCGCGATGCCTGCGACCAACCCGTTCCTCACCAGCCGCCTCTTGATCACCGAGTTCCTGCCCTTCAAGGTCAAGGACCTCTCGCCCGAGACCGTGCGCTTTGGCCGCAAGGAGATCGAGCTTGCCGAGGTCGAGATGCCCGGCCTGATGGCGCTGCGCGCCGAATACAAGGGCAAGTTCCCGCTCAAGGGCGCCCGCATCATCGGCAGCCTGCACATGACCATCCAGACGGCCGTCCTGATCGAGACGCTCGTCGAGCTCGGTGCCGAGGTCCGTTGGTGCAGCTGCAACATCTTCAGCACGCAGGACCATGCCGCGGCGGCCGTCGCGGTCGGACCGACCGGCACGCCGGAGCAACCGAAGGGCATTCCGGTCTTCGCCTGGAAGGGCGAGTCCCTCAACGAGTACTGGTGGTGCACCTGGCAGGCGCTCCACTTCGCCGACGGCAAGGGTCCGAACATGATCCTCGATGACGGCGGCGACGCCACGCTCCTGATCCACAAGGGTCTTGCCTTCGAGAAGCAGGGCAGTGTGCCCTCGCCGACCTCGGAGGACAGCGAGGAGTACCAGGTGATCCTGCAGTTGCTGTGCGCCCTGCAGCAGAAGCACCCCGGCTACTGGACCGCCACCGCCGGCAACATCAAGGGCGTCACGGAGGAAACCACCACTGGCGTGCACCGCCTGTACCAGATGCAGGAGCTCAACCAGCTCCTCTTCCCGGCGATCAATGTCAACAACGCGGTCACGAAGAGCAAGTTCGACAACCTCTATGGCTGCCGCCACTCGCTCGTCGACGGCATCATGCGTGCCACCGACGTGATGCTGGCCGGCAAGGTCGCCGTGGTCTTCGGCTACGGCGATGTGGGCAAGGGCAGCTGCCAGAGCCTGCGCGGCCAGGGCTGCCGCGTCAAGGTGACCGAGATCGACCCGATCTGCGCGCTGCAGGCGTGCATGGAGGGCTTCGAGGTCGTGATCCTCGAGGATGTGGTCCAGACCGCCGACATCTTCATCACCGCGACCGGCAACAAGGACATCATCCGCGCCGAGGACATGCTGAAGATGAAGCACAATGCGATCGTCGGCAACATCGGCCACTTCGACAACGAGATCGACATGGCCGGCCTGAAGAAGGTGCCGGGCGCCATGTGCGTCAACATCAAGCCACAGGTCGACGAGTGGAAGCTGCCCAACGGCAGGAGCATCATCATGCTGGCGGAAGGTCGCCTGCTCAACCTCGGTTGCGCCACCGGCCACCCGAGCTTCGTGATGAGTTCGAGCTTCACCAACCAAGTGATTGCGCAGATCGAGCTCTTTACGAATGCGAAGCGCTACGAGAAGAAGGTGTACACCCTGCCCAAGAAGCTCGACGAGAAGGTCGCCCGCCTGCACCTCAGGCAGCTCGGTGCCAAGCTCACCGAGATGCGCAAGGATCAGGCCGAGTACATCGGCGTGCCGCAGGACGGTCCGTACAAGCCCGACCACTACCGCTACTGATCCGCTCCCGGCCAGCGGTCCGGAGCAGCCTGCATGCAGCCTCGGGGGCGCGGAGCATTACACTCCGCGCCCTCGATGGCTTCCCCGACACCCAAGCGTCCACGATCCCGCGCGCAGCGCGCCGTCACGCAGTGGTTCAGCGCCCGCACGGCCGATCCGAACCATCTGTACGAGTTGGCCGTCCAGCAGCCCGATGACGAGTGCGGCTTCATCGACGCCACCTACCGCAAGAAGGTCGGCAGGCTTCCGGCCACGCTCCGCGAGGACTTCTGCGCCTCGCACGCGGTTTGCCGTGCGTGGGTCACGCGCCGGCGTACCAATCGGGCCCATGGGATCGATCGCGACCAGCGTGTGCTCGATTGGGGCCGTGCTCGGCAGCGGGCCACGCTGACGCCGGAGCAGCGCTCGCGCCTCACGCTGACGAAGGGCAATGTGCTGACGGCCCGCGGTGTCCCGGCGGATGTCACGGTCGCGATGAATTTTTCCTATTGCATCTTCAAGACGCGCGAGCTCCTGCTGCGCTACCTGAAGTCGGTCTATCGGGGCCTTCGCCCGGGTGGCATGTTCGTGTGCGATGCCTACGGCGGTTCGGGCAGCCATCTCGAGCAAGTGGAGGAGCGCGACCTCGATGGCTTCACCTACATCTGGGACCAGCGTGTCTACAACCCGATCACCGGCGAGGTGCTGAACCACATCCACTTCCGCTTCCCGGACCGCACCGAGCTGCGGAAGGCCTTCACCTACGACTGGCGCCTGTGGACCCTCCCGGAGCTGCAGGAGTTGCTGGCCGAGGCAGGCTTCCGTGATCCGGTCGTGCACTGGGAGGGCACGGCGAAGGATGGCACCGGCGACGGTGTCTTCACCCCCAGCCGACGCGGTGAAGCGTGCGAGGCCTGGATCGCCTACATCTCAGCGTGGCGTCCATGAGCGTCCTACGCTTCGACATGATCGCGAGACTCGATCAAGCCGAACCATTGGCCGCATCGATCCGGTCGGAGCTCGGTCAGGTGACTGCGGTCTTCGATGCGCAGCTCGGGAGCGACCAACCGTGCGTGAATGCCCTGGTGCGCCACATCGAGCACTACCGCGGCAAGATGCTTCGCCCGATGCTGGTGCTGCTGTCCGCCGCCGCCACGGACCGCTGGCCCGCCGGCCTCGCGCGCATCCTGCCGGGCCACCGGGTGCTCGCGGCGACCGTCGAGATGATCCACATGGCCACGCTCGTGCACGATGATGTGCTCGACGAGGCCGAACTCCGCCGCAAGGGCCGCACCATCAACGCGCTCTCGGGCAACGAAGCCGCCGTGATGCTCGGTGACTACCTGATCTCGAACGCCTTCCACCTCTGCAGCAGTCTTGGCGATCCGCGCCTCAACCTCGCGCTGGGCAAGGTCACCAACACGCTCTGCGAGGGCGAGCTCGTGCAGCTCTCCAACCGCGGCAACTGGGACCTCGACGAAGCCACCTACTTCGAGATCGTCCGCCGCAAGACCGCGTCGCTGGTGGGTGCCAGCTGCGAACTGGGCGCCGAACTCGCCGGCGCCAACGACCAGATCAGCAGGGCGCTCGGGCGCTTCGGCGAGGACCTCGGCATCGCCTTCCAGATCCAGGACGATGTGCTCGACCTGATGGGCACCGATGACGAGGTCGGCAAGTCGACCGGTCGCGACCTGGCCAAGGGCAAGCTCACGCTGCCGGTGGTGAAACTCCTGCGCGGCCAGTGCCCGGCCAACCGCGCGCGCGCGCTTGACCTCATCCAGTCCAATGATGCGGTGGGCCTGCGCGCGCAGGTGGTCGAGTCGGGTTCGCTCGAGGCTGCTCGCAGCGCGGCACATGGCCTCGTCCACCAGGCCAAGGTCCAACTCGCCTGCGTGCCGCCGGGACCGGTGCGAGAGCTGCTGCACACGATGGCCGATGCCGTCGTCGATCGGTCGGCGTGATCGCGTGGGCGCGCCCGCCGTTCACGGCCACGGCGCAGCGCGGAACATCACATCGATTCAGTACCCGGACTTCCCGCGCTTGATCGGGGTGTCCGGTGCATCCTTCAGGGCCTTGGCCCAGCGGCCGTCCCTCATGGCTTCGCCCGCCTTGGCGAACCACTCGGCGTTGGCCTTCACGATCGGGTCGAGCAGCGCGGCAGTGAGCCCGTTGGGCGCGCCCTGCCACCGCACGATGCCATCGCTCGTCACGACCACGCACGCCGGGATGCCCTTGACGCCGTAGAAGCCCGACATGGCCCCCGATTGGTCGCACGCGATGGAATAGTCCATCCGCAGGCGCTTGGAGTTCATGCCGGTCGTGCAGGCATTGGCTGATTCGCTCGAGACACCGACCACCACGACCTGGTTGCCGTAGTGCTGCGCCAGCTCGTTCATGTGCGGGATCGCGGCGACGCAGGGGCCGCACCAGGTCGCCCAGAAGTCGATGACCAGCACCTTGCCGGTCGGATCGGGCGTGGGGGTGAGCCACGACTCGACATAGAAGTTCGGAGCCTGCTGGCCGCGACGGTCCTGCGTGAAGCGGGGATCGACGGCATCGTTGGGAGCCGGCAGGTCAACCTGAGCGGGTCCGGCTGCCACGGGAGGTTGAGGTTCGGGCTGGCGCGATCCCGCGGTCTCGGTGCAAAGTTCCTTGATGGCGGACTTGAGTCCGTTCGTCGAGAGCCCCGCGTAGCGCACGGTCCCATCCCGATCGATCAGCACATTCACGGGTTCACGGAACACGCCGAGCGCATCGCAGAGCGCACCGGTCGAATCGATCAAGGTCGGGGCTGCAGGCTTGCGCATTGCCTTGGCTGCACCGTTGGCGCCTTCGGGTGTGTGCAGGCCAATGAGGACCAGATTGCCATCGGCGATCGCTTGCTTCGCCGCGGTGGCAGCCTTGCCCAGCATCGCCTTCGACGATGAGTCTGCCGTGGTGAAGGCCTGGATGAGGACGACCTTGCCCTTCAGTGCGGCGGCATCGGGTGCAACGCCGAGCCAGTTCCCGTTCTCCGGCAGCGGCGGCATGCGCCAGCCACGAACGGCCTCAAGCGACGCCCGATCGATGCCGTCAAGCTTCTCGAGCCACTTGTCCTGGACTGGTGGCAGGCTGATCCGCTGGGCCGCAGGCTTCGTCGTGGGTGCGCCTGCGGAGCCGCCGGGAGCGACAGGTGGCTGCTTGGCCGGCGGTGCTGCGGGCGGCACGAGGTCATCGGGGGCCGCGGCCAAGAGGGACAGGACCACGCAGGTAGCGAATCGGATCATCCTGTCATGGTAGCCGAGCTCACCGCCAGACCGGAAGCGCCATCGTGTCGATCAGACGGATGCTGCCGAGTTTCGCGGCGATCAAGCCACGCGTGGGAGCCTCGAATCCCTGCACAGGCAGCAGCGACTGTGCACATCGAACCACGGCGTACTGCACCTCGAGCCCATGCTCCTCGAGCGTGCCGTGCATGAGTGCTTCGGCGGTCCCGGGATGCTGCGCGGCGCAGGCCACCTGCAGCGCGCGGCTGAGCCCGCGGGCGGCCTCGATCTGGCGCGGCTCGAGGTACCGATTGCGGCTGCTCATCGCCAGGCCGTTGTCCTCGCGCACGGTCGGCTCCGGCACGATCCGCAGACCATCGAAGTGCGTGGGGTGCATCTCGACCATGTCCGTGATCACTCGAAGCTGTTGCCAGTCCTTCTCGCCGAAGTGAGCCACGGCAGGCTGCACGAGTTCGAAGAGCCGCGTGACGACCTGCACGACGCCCGCGAAGTGGCCCGGACGGCATGCATCCTCGAGTCGAGGCTGCGTGGCGACGGCCGGCAGCGGGAGGGTTGAAGCCTCCCTTCGCGCGGCATCGATCCCGCGCGGATAGATCGTTTCGACCGAAGGCACGAACACGGCGGCGGCTCCCGCGGCTGCGCAGGTCACGAGGTCGGCGTCGAGCGTTCGCGGGTAGCGCGCGAAATCCTCGCTGGGCCCGAACTGCGTCGGGTTCACGAAGATGCTCACGACCACGGGACGCCCACCTCGGGCTGCCGATCGGATCAATGAGGCGTGACCCTCGTGCAGGGCGCCCATCGTGGGCACGAAGGCGCACCCGGACCATGGTGCAAGCAGCGAGTCATTCTCGATGACCTCTGGCGTCATCACACACTCCGCTCCTGTGGCCGCTGGACCCCCATCAGGGCGACGACCAGTATGCCAGCGGGCCAGAGCAGCCACCATGCACTCTGCTGCAGGGAGCCGATCTCGGCACCCATGCCAGCGAGCAGGACGGCCACCGCGGTCT
Organism: Planctomycetota bacterium; assembly: GCA_016873115.1. Classification (GTDB taxonomy): domain Bacteria; phylum Planctomycetota; class Phycisphaerae; order Phycisphaerales; family SM1A02; genus SYIB01. The sequence goes on from VGYB01000011.1 coordinate 23,157, forward strand.
TGCCGAAGCTCCAGCCTGAACGCGAAGCAAGAAGCAGCACGGGGAAGACCACGCCGAACATCGCCAACCAGCGCAGGTAGCCAGTTTCTCCCGGGAAGTACCAGGCAAACGGCGATTCCGGTGCCATCGCCTGCACGGCGATGCCGATCGCCGCGATGACGCCCACCATCGCGAGCGCGCGCAGCAGGCTGTCGCCCATCCGAGGCCCCGAGAGGACGAGCTCCGGTCCGCGCTCGCTCTGCACATCGAGCGCCCCGCGTTGCACGATGCCGCCCAGTTCGCGCAGGTGCGCAAGGGCGGTGAAGGGAAGTTGCACGCACCAGACGCAGAGCATGGCGATGCCCGGAGCGGCGGCCGTTCCATCCCATTGCATCGCCACGCCGATGATCGTCAACCCGAACATGATGCCGAAGAGCGCGAACGCACGCGGCGAGTCCACGGACTGCCGTGCACGGTGGAAGGTCAGGTCGAGGGCAGGGCATGCCAGGAACCCTGCGATGATGATCGGTGCCGCCAGAAGGAGATCGCGCCGAGGCAGTGTGCCCTCGCGGGGCCATGCGTCGATGGGGCTGACCGGTATCTGCCAGAGCAGTGCGATCGAACCGAGCGTGGCCACGCTCGCCACGGCGATCCATGCTGCGTCCCTCCGCCACCAGATGCCCAGCACGGCGATGGTGGCCAGCCCGAGCGCGAAGGCCGTCATCATCTCGGGGGTCGTCGCGCAACCGGGCTCGTCCACGAAGCCCGCCATCATGGGCAGCATCCAGGCGAGGAAGGCCACCTGGTACGCGGCCGTCACCGCGCTGAAGGCCGCCATCAGGTTCTGATGGCGGGCGCAGAAGGCGCGGCTCGACTCCGGCGTGAACCACCAACCGAAGAGCGTGCAGCCCAGCACATTCGGCACGAGGAAGAGCCAGAAGCCCGGCCAGCCGTGCAGACGCAGCATGAGGAAGGGCAGGAAGGTCCCGATGCACCAGGTCCAGCTGCTGGCGCAGAAGAGTCCCCAGCCGAGATCGCGAAGGAAGCGTTGCATACCGTGATCAGTCCGCACCGATGGTGTCGGGGCCTGTGCCGGCGGTGCGCCGGTACTTGCCGTCGCCGTCCTTCTCGAACTTGGCGAACCCAAGCCGCTTGAGGTTGCTGTCGCCGAAGCGCTGCGTGTCGCTGTTGGTCGTGAACTGGGGCGGCACGGGAACCCGTCGCACAGGCAGCCCTGACTCCGGGTGGTGCTCGAGCGCCGGTTCGCTCATGCGCTGGAAGACCTCGAAGTGCTCGCCGTCGGAGCCGTCGGGCATCACGACTGCGTAGAGGTAGGTGGGCATGCGCGTGATCCTACGCGTTCACTCCAGATCCGCACCGCACCAGGAGCGCAGCCGATCCATCGCCACGCGGACATCGCCGGAACGAGCGGCGCCAGCCTCGCGCTCGATCACCAGATCGAGCGGGCGACTGAGATCACGCAGGGCACCGATGAAGGGGAGCCACGGCACAGCACCCGTCCCGACCTGGACCTCCTGGCCCCACGCGCCGGTGCGCGGTGCAGGCAGGGCGTCCTTGATGTGGACCTGCCGGATCCATGGTCCGAGCGTGCGGACGGCGTCCACGGGATCGCCCATGCCGTAGAGGATCATGTTGGCAGGATCGAAGTTCACGCCGATGGCCGGATGGTCGATCTCGCGCAGGGCATCGGCGAGTGTCGCGGCTGACTCCTGGCCGGTCTCGAAGGCCACGGCCACGCCAGCCGCTTGGAAGAGGTCGGCGACCTCGCGCAGGCGCGTGACCATCATGGTCCGCTCGCGTCCGGCTTCGTGGGGGATGAACCCGGCATGGAAGGTCACCAGCCCGATCGACTCGCATCCAGCGAGCGCGGCCACGCTCGCGGCACGCGAACGCGTCGCCGGCCAGGTGGCATCGGGCCGGACCCCGCCCGTGCGGGCGATCGACTCGAGCGTGCTGTAGTCCTCGCCGACGGTGGCCAGCATGCCGCTGGCGATCGACAGGCCGCGCGCGCGCAGCGTGCCGACCGCACCACGCCACGCCGGCGCCTCCATGCAGGGAACCAAGGCCAGCTGCACCCGCGTGAGACCGAGAGGTTCGAGCAGTTCGAGAAGATGCTCGGGGTGCTCAGGGCGCAGGCTCCAACTGCAGGCACCAATGCGGAATCGTGACGGTTCCATGGCTGGACGATGCTACTATTCGCGGCTTCCCGTCCCCGGCCCACCATCGTGACCACCGTACCCACCAACCAGTCCATCACCCAAGCACCGCGCTCGTGGTTCGAGCGGTTCGAGTCGTGGTTGAGTCGGATGAGCACGAAGAACAACTTCTGGCACCGCCTCTGCTCGATGGTGTGGCTGCCGTACGCCTTCACCAGTGGCATCAGCATGAAGCGCCTCGACAAGGATCGCTTCACGGCCGTGCTGCCCTTCAGCCGCGTGAATCGAAACTGGTACAACGCGATGGCCGGGGCAGCGCTCCTGGGCAACAGCGAGGTGGCCGGCGGCATGTACCTCTTCGGCGAATGCGGGGGGGACTATGTGGTGGTCTGCAAGGAGATGAAGTACCGATTCCTGCGTCCGTGCCTGGGGCCAGCGGTCTACCGTGTGGTGACCAGCGACGACGTGAAGGCCTTGATCACGGCGGGCGGCGAGTTCAACGTCAACCTCGTGATGGAGGTGGCGCAGCTCGTGGGCGGCAAGGATGGCGACCGCAAGGTCGGGGAGTGCGACATCACGTTCCATTGCACGCCCAAGGCGATGATCAAGGCCAAGGCCGGCCGCCTGAAGGCCCTCGAAGCCGCCCGCCCGTCGCGCGATGCCGGCGCATCGGCCTGAGCCGGTCCGCGTGACCTCCTGGGTCGCGCTCCGTACGATCCTGACGTGCATCCCCGCATCGTCGAACTCCGTGAGTTGCTGCACCGGGCCAACGCGGCCTACTACGTCGATGACGCGCCGTTCATGTCCGACGGCGAGTACGACCGGCTGCTGGCCGAGCTTGCCACGCTCGAGGCCGAGCACGGCTGCGACGATCCGAACAGCCCGACCAAGAGACTCGGTGATTCCACTACAGGTTTCGCCAAGGTCGCGCACGCGGTGCCGATGCTCTCGATCGAGAACACCTACACACTTGAGACTTTCAACGCCTGGCATGCGCGATGTGCAGTGCTCCTTGGGACCGAACCCGTGCTCGTGTGCGAACCCAAAGTCGATGGCCTGGCAATCAGCCTCCGATACGAAGATGGCGCGTTGGTCCAGGCCGCGACGCGCGGCGATGGTGAGCACGGCGACGAGGTCACCGCCAACGCTCGCGCGGTCCGCGCCATTCCTACGAAACTTCGCGGAGCATTCCCGTCGGTCCTTGAAGTTCGCGGCGAGATCTTCATGCCCAATGAGAGTTTCGAGCGGATCAACGCCGAACGCGAGCAGGCGGGTGAGGAACTCTTCGCCAATGCCCGCAACGCCACATCGGGCACGCTGAAGAACCGCGACCCAAAGTTGGTGGCATCGCGGGGGCTGTCGTTCGTCGCGCACGGTCGCGGCGCATGCGAAGGGGATCCATCGCGCGGACACTGGGAGTTCCTTGCGAATCTCCGGGCGTGGGGCGTTCCCACGAATGATGATGCATCACGCTGCGCGAGCGCCGAGGAAGCGCGAGCACACATCGAGTCCTTCAAGGATCGTCGTGCAGCAATGCCGTACGGCGTCGATGGCATGGTGGTCCGCGTCGACGCGTTCGCGCAGCAGGCCGAGCTCGGCGCTGCCAGCAGGGCGCCGCGTTGGATCATCGCCTTCAAGTACCCGGCCGAGCGTCGCGAAACCCAACTCTTGCGCGTGGACTGGCAGGTCGGCAAGGGCGGCACGCTCACGCCGCGCGCGACGATGAAACCAGTGTTCGTCGCGGGCACCACCGTGAGCCACGCCACGCTCCACAACATCGACGAGATCCGCCGCAAGGACCTGCGGATCGGTGATGTGGTGCTGGTGGAGAAGGCCGGCGAGGTCATCCCGCAGGTCGTCGAGTCGCTCCACGAACGGCGCGACGGTTCCGAGCGGACCATTGATCCCCCGACCGTGTGTCCATCGTGCGGCGGTGCAGTCGAGCAGGAGGGCCCGAAGCTCTATTGCGTGAATGCGGCGTGCCCCGCACAGTTTCGCGAGCGGCTCAAGTGGTTCGTGGGCCGCGACCAGATGGACATCGATGGGCTCGGCGACAAGATCATCGATCAATTGGTCGAAGCGGGACTGGTGGAGCACTTCGCAGATGTGTTTGCGCTCAATCCCGTGAGCCTTGCTGCGCTCGAAAAGTCCGACACGGCAGGGCAGGGCAAGGTGCGCAAGGACGGTTCCTTGGCCGAGGCAGCTCGGATCGGTGCGAAGACCGCCGAGCGCATCGTGCGAAGTGCCGATGCCGCTCGCGGTCGCGGACTGCAGCGACTGCTTGCCTCACTTGGCGTGCGGCACCTGGGTGAGGCCGCCAGCAAGACGCTCGCTCGCGCGTTTCCCGATGTTGACGCCGTGCTCCGCGCGGACGTTGCAACGCTCGAAGCGCTGCCGGACTTTGGAACCATCACCGCCGAGAGCCTGGTCCGCGATTTCGCGGCACCAACCCTCCGCGACGAGATCGAGCGATTGCGCGCCGCGGGCGTGGACCTGAGCAGCCAGAGTCACCGCCCGGATGGCGCCGGTGCTGGCGGGCCGCTCGCGGGCAAAGTCGTCGTGCTCACCGGTGAACTGCCCGGCTGGGATCGGCGCGCCCTCACGGCGGCCCTCGAGTCCCTTGGTGCCAAAGTCTCCGGCAGCGTCTCGAAGAAGACCGACCTGGTCATCGCTGGCTCTGCCGCCGGCAGCAAGCTCGTCAAGGCACGCGAACTCGGCGTGCAGGTCTGGGAAGGCGACGACGCACTGCGCGAACTCGCCGCGCTCGGTGCCGTGATCAGGGCGTAGGAGCCTCGCGTTGATCGGCATTGCCGGGCGGGAGTTGCGTTACACCGAGTTGTGGTGCACCGCGGAGCGCACCCAGCATCATGTCCCGCCCGTCGACCTCCTTGGTCGTGACGGCACGATCGCGATCGATCTGGGCGACCCACCAGTGCATGGTGTCATCGCGCGTTTCGACCTCGAGCCCGATGAGCACGCCGCCGTCGTACACGAGCGGTCCCCAGACATTGCGCCAGCGGCCGTCGATGCCCAGCGTGAGTCGTTCCTGGTCGCCGTCAGGCATCGAGTGCAGCAGTTCCCAGCGCACGGGCTCGGGCGTCGTGCCGTGACCGATCACCCTGAAGTGATAGTCATCGCCCATCCACTCGAAGGCCGGGAAGTTCACGGTTTGGCGGCCGGGGAGCAGGCTGCCGCCCAGGTACCACGCCAGCGCTGCAGCGAGCAGCACGAAGATCACGATGTTGATGAGGAGGGCGCGAAGGCCCAGGGTGAGTTGCCAGAGCGGACTCGACATCGGCGAAGGGTACCGTCAGAGGGTGAGTCGGCCGTTCCACAGCATCCAGCCGACGAGTGCAGCCAGGAGGAGGCGCCAAAGCCCGCACCAGAGGAGTCCGCCGCGTCCGATGAACGCCACGAACCACGAGATGGCGAAGGCCGCGCTCACCGCGGCGACGATGATGCCGACGGCGACCGGCATGATGCCGCCCAGCAGCTCGATGCCGCCGTCCTGCTGAAGCAGCTTCATCAGTTTGTACGCGCAGGCGGCGCCGAGTGTGGGCAGGCCGAGCAGGAAACTGAACTCCGCTGCTGCGCGGGGTCGAAGCCCGACGGTCAGTCCGCCCAGGATCGACATCATCGAGCGGCTCGTCCCCGGCCACATCGCCACGCACTGCATGAGCCCGATGAGGACGCTCTGCACGACCGTGAGCGAACTGCCATCGACTTCCGTTCCCCGTTCATCGGCGGCCCGCCCGCGAACCCACCCATTCAGGAGCACGAGCACGACGCCGCCGATCGCCAAGGCCAGCACGACCGGCAGCGGCTTGAACAGCCGTGCTTCGAGCCAGTCACTGAGCAACAGCCCGAAGATGGCTGCCGGGATGAAGGCCACCATGAGATTGCGCAGGAGCCGAAGCGCCTGACGATGGTCGGCAGCCTTTCGCACGAGACCGGTGACGGCGACGCAGGCGTGCGCCATGCCGCGCACCTTGCTCCAGTAGAGACCTGCCACGGCGAGGATCGCGCCGCCCTGGATCACGATCGAGAAGGCATCGACCGCCCGGCGCAGCTCCTCGTCAGAGCGCAGGCCGAGCCACTGCGCCGTCAACACGAGGTGGCCGGTGGAACTCACCGGCAGATACTCGGTGATTCCTTCGACCAACCCAAGGATCACCGCATCGAGCAGTGTCATGGGCGGCTCTCCTGGGCGAGCCAAGGCATCATGGCGCGCACGGTACGCCCTGCTTGCTCCAGTGTCATGGCCGCCGCCTGGGTCTGGCCCTCGCGCAGGCGCCTGCCGCCGTTGAGCTGGTCAGCCATGAGCGCGGCGAAGAATCGACCGTCACGCACCCGCTCAAGCAGGTCCTTCATGGCCTCGCGCGTGCGATCGTCGACGACCACTGGACCGGCCTCATCGATCCCGAACGCAGCCGTTGGCGAGACGCGCTCCCGCATCCCGGCGATGCCGTGCTCGTAGACCAGGTCGGCGACCTGCTTGAGTTCATGGATGCACTCGATGTAAGCGATCTCGGGGGGGTAACCGGCCGCCACGAGTGCGTCGTAGGCAGCCTGCATCAGGTGCACCATGCCACCGCACAGGACCGCCTGCTCGCCGAACAGATCGGTTTCCGCCTCGACGGCTGAGGTCGACTCGATCACGCCTGAACGGCCGCACCCGATGCCGGCAGCCCATGCCAACGCCAGTGCGCGGGTCCGCTTGGGATCGGCACCGGCTGCATGGACGGCCATGAGCGCAGGGATGCCCTGTCCCATCGTGAACCGCTTCCGCAGGGTGCTGCCCGGCCCCTTCGGCGCCACCATCACGATGCCGCGTGCCGGGGCTGCCGCCACCAGCCCGTAGCGAAGGGGTGCGCCGCAGACGAATCCAGCCACGGCGTCTGCGCGCATCGCCGGCTCCACCGTGGCCCACACATCACCCGCCACATGATCGGGTACGCAGAGCGCGACCAGTGCGGCCAACGATGCGGCCTCGGCGGTATCGAACTCCTCGAATCTCTCGCTGCGCGCCGCTGCGCGGGCCGTCGATCCGGACCGGCCCCCGACCACGACCCGGATGCCGCTGTCGCGCAGATTGAGTGCGTGCGCCCGGCCTTGGTTGCCGAAGCCGACGATGGCGACGGTCTGGCCGTGCAACGCTTCCAACCACAGTCCAGCGGAATCCTGGAGAACTTGGCACTCGGGACGACCCATGGCAGCCCACAGAACATAGCCGTGGAGCCACGATTGGGTTGGAGGTGGGGGAAACCATGGCAAGATCAGAAGGGGTACAGCGTTTCACTGCCTGAACCCTTCAAGCCCGTCGACCGTGCCAACCGATAACGACCCCATGACCGCTCTCGCCGAACAACGACTCTCCGAACGCTACGGGGTGAACGCCCCGTACACGGCTGTCCGCGTTGGGGCTGCTGGCGGCGCCGGATTCCCGCTCGAAGGCCACGCGTACGACATTTCGGCCACCGGACTGCGGTTCGAACTCGATGAAGTGATGAAGGTGGGTCAGCCCCTGAGCCTTGAACTGCTCCTCCCCGGTGCCGGCGGATGGGTGCGTCTGGCGGGTCGGGTGGTTCGGCTTTTCGATGAGATCGATGATCCCGGTCCGCGCCGCATGGCGATCCATGTCGACTCGTTTGAGGACGACAGCCATCGAGAGCGGCTCGTGGGTCATCTGGACCGCGGCTACCTGATGTTGGCCTGATCCTTCGGCGAGCGCCCCATGCCATCCAAGCGATCGTCGACAGCGTCCTCCGCAGGGAAGGTGCCCGGTGCCTCGAAGAAGCGTGACGCAGCGCCCAAGACCAGTGCGCCCAAGACCGGCGCGCCCAAGCCCAAGCGCAAGCGCAAGCGCAAGCCTGCGTCTCCCTCGACGGTTGCACCGACCACCCGAAAGCGGTCCGGCAACCCCAAGGCGATTGCCGCAGTGCGAACCAAGGCCGGGCGGCCTGACGAACGCTTCGAGCTGATCGGCCATGAGTTTCGCGATGTGAGGCTGATGCGTCTGGCGCTCACGCACGCTTCAGTGAGCAACACGCGGATGGCCAGCAACGAACGCCTCGAGTTTCTGGGCGATGCCGTGCTGGGACAGATCATCTGCGAACACCTGTACCAACGCTATCCAGCCCGACTGGAGGGGGACCTGACCAAGCTCAAGTCGCACCTGGTCAGCCGAGAGATGTGCGCCCAGTTGGTGCGTGAGGCAGGCTTCCATCGCCTGATGTCGATCGGCAAGGGCATGATCAGCCCTGAGCAGTTGCCCAAGAGCGTGCTGGCGGGGCTCTTCGAGAGCCTGGTCGGCGCGATCTTCCTCGATGGTGGCATCCAGCCGGCCCGGGCCTTTGTGCTGCGTCACCTCGAGCCGCACATCGAGCGCACGCTGCAATTGGGTCACCAGGAGAACTTCAAGAGCGTGCTGCAGCAGTTGGCGCAGCAGGCCGGCCTGGGCTCGCCGACCTATGTGGTCCTGTCGGAGCGCGGCCCGGATCACGAGAAGAACTTCGAGATCCGCGCACAGATCGGCGATCGCAACTTCACCAGTTGCTGGGGCATGAGCAAGAAGGCTGCCGAGCAGGGTGCCGCGCTGCATGCGCTGCGTGAACTCGCATTCGTCATCGACGGCCCGACCGGGCCGCAGGTGCAGGCACTTCAGGCGGCTGAATCCAGGATGCCCTGAGCGATCTCCGTCGGGTTTCGCGTGTCCGTGGCCACCACGGCATCGGCCAGCCGCTCGAAGGCCGCCCAGCGTCGCGCGCGGACGGCAGCCACTTCCTGATCCGGAAGAGCGCCCGTGAGGCTCGGTCTGGTTCCGGGCGCTTGGCGGATGCGTCCAGCCAGCACCTCATCGGGCGCGTCGAGCAGGATCACGGTCCAACCACCTGTCCGCGCGGATTCCAGCACGGCCTCCGCGCCTGGAGCCATCGGCGTCCCGCCGCCGAGAGCGATCACCGTGAGTGAAGCGGGCTTGAGCGCATCGCGGAGTGTCGTGGCCTCAAGGGCTCGGTAGGCCGCTTCGCCGAGTGCCACGAACGCATCATGCGCCGACCGGAATCCCGCGGCCCCGGCCACGGCATCGTCAAGATCCAGGAAGGTCCCGCCCGACAGCCGTGCGATCTCTCGACCGACCGACGACTTGCCAGTGGCTCGAAGGCCGATCAGGATGATGCGTTGCATGCGTTCATCCGGCGCAGTGCGCCTGGCATGCGGGCAGGTCCGCGGGCGCTCAGCGCACGCGGATCGCGCGTCCCAGACGACGCTTGCGGTTGATGATCTTCCGGCCCTTGCGCGTGCTCATGCGGCTGCGGAAACCGACCGAGCGGACCTTCTTCGTACGGCTGACCTTGTGGGGGAAGTGCATGGAGATCTCGGTGGTTGGCCCGACGGGGCGAGCCGCGCAGGCTAACGGGGCTCTCGGTGCGGGGCAAGCGACTCATGGCGTCCCGGCTGTGGTTATCAGAAAGCAGGCTGCATTGGGGGTACCCGGTCCACGCTCCCCACGCTTCAGGTGGCCGCATGACGGGACAACTGGCCTTCGACCAGGAAGATGACCTCGGTGGCGATCGATGCCGCAAGGTCGGCGATCCGCTCGAAGCGCTGGGCCATGGCCATGATCTCCAGATCCGCCTCGACCCACTCCGGGTGGCTGGGCATCTGCTGCCGCGCCCACAGGAGGATGGCCTTGTTGATGTCATCGACCCGTCGGTCGCTGTTGCGCACATGGCGGCCGAGCGTGGCGTCCTCGTTCCCCAGCGCCACCAGCACATCGGTGAGCATGGTGCGGGCGGCAAAGGCGATGTCGATCAGGTCGCCCGGCAAGTCGTCGTGCTCGATCTCGGAAAGCCGAAGGATGCGCTTGGAGATGCCGCGCGCCATGTCGGCCATGCGCTCAAAGTCCGTGTTGATGCGCATGACCGCCAGGACCAGCCGCAGATCACCGGCGACCGGGTGGGCCAGCGCGAGCAGGCGCATCGCGTGCTCCTCGATCATCGTCTCCATGCGGTCGATCTCGTCGTCGCCTTCGCGGACTTCGTGGGCGGCATCGAGGTCGTTCTCGACCAAGGCCTCGATCACGCGCGTCAGGCGCCGCTCGACCATGGCACCCATGGTGAGCAGGTCGCGTCGCAGGCTGGTGAGTTCGCTTTGCAGTTCGATCGGCATGTGGTCCCTCCTGGTCTCAGCCGAAGCGGCCGGTGACGTAGTCCTCGGTCTGCTTGGATCGTGGGTTGGTGAACAGCGTTTCGGTCTGGCCCGCCTCGATGAGCGCGCCCTCGAAGAAGAAGGCCGTCTGGTCGCTGATGCGGGAGGCCTGCTGCATGTTGTGCGTGACGATGACGATCGTGTAGTCGGTGCGCAACTGGCGAATCAGGTTCTCGACGCTCGCGGTCGACTTGGGATCGAGCGCGGAGCACGGTTCGTCCATCAACAGGACTTCGGGTCCGCCGGCGATGGCGCGGGCGATGCACAGTCTCTGCTGCTGCCCGCCCGAGAGGCCGAGCGCGCTCGCGTGCAGTCGGTCCTTCACCTCGTTCCAGAGCGCCGCCGAGCGCAGGCTCCGTTCGACCAGATCCTCAAGATCCGCTCGACTGTGCTTCCAGTGCAGGCGGGGTCCGAACGCCACATTGTCGAAGATCGACTTCGGGAAGGGATTGGGGCGCTGGAACACCATGCCCACGCGCCGCCGCAGGTCGACGACATCCACCGAACGGGCCAGGATGTCCTCGCCATCGAGCGTGAGTGTGCCGCTGGCCCGCGCGCCGACGATCGTGTCGTTCATGCGGTTCATCCAGCGCAGGAAGGTGCTCTTGCCGCAGCCGCTGGGACCGATGAACGCCGTGACTTGGTGGCGCGGGATGTCGAGCGAGATCCCCTTGAGCGCCTGGAACGAGCCATAGAAGCCATCGAAGCCCACTGCCTGGATCGAGATGGGTTCCCGGGTGCCGGGCATGGTCGCGGCAACCGTGGTCGGGTTGGTCTCGCTGGCGGACATGGTGGTCATTGGAATGGAGTCTGGAGCCGCTGGCGCACGAGGATCGCGAGTGCGTTGAAGGACATGAGCACCGCAAGCTGCACGATGATCGCCGCCGCCGCGATCTCCTGGAACGACGCCTTGGCGCGTCCGGCCCAGTTGAAGATCTGCATGGGCAAGACCGTGAACTCGGACATCAGGTTAGCCGGGGTCTCGAGCACCATCAGCGGTGCGCCGAGCACCAGGATCGGTGCGGCCTCGCCGATGGCCCGGCTCATCGCCAGGATCGCGCCGGTCATGACCATCGGCAAGCTGGCGGGCAGCGTGATGCGGGACACCATCTGCCAGCGGGTGCTGCCCAGCGCGAGCGCTCCCTGGCGCAGCGAGTTCGGCACGGCGCGGATGGCTTCCTGGCTCGCGACGATCACGATTGGCAGAACGACGAGGGCAAGTGTGAGACCACCCGCGAGGACGCTCGAGCCGAACGGCAGCCGCAGGTAGAGGAGTGACTCGGGGTTGCCCAGCTCGATCGGCTCCGATCCCGCGCGCCATCCGAAGAAGCGGCTGAAGGCCGTCAGCCCGATGATGCCGTAGACGATGCTCGGAACGCCCGACAGATTGCTGATGTTGATGCGGATCAACTCGGTGAGCCGGCTTCGCTTGGCGAACTCCTCGAGGTAGATCGCGGTCCCCACACCGACTGGCAGCGCAGTCAGCGCGCAGATCGCACAGACCCAGATGCTGCCCACGAGCGGTGCCCGGATCCCGGCCTGGTCGGGCTTGCGCGAGGCGAAGTTGGCGATGAAGTCCGGGCTCAGGCGGTGAACCCCATCCATCATGATGCTCACGATCAGCACCGCAAGCACGCAGACGGCCAGGCCGGTGCAGGTGATGCAGGTGGCCAGGAACATCCTGTTGGCCAGAAGCCGACGGGCCACGGGAATGTGCGGGGCGTCGGTCACTCGTACTCCTCGCGGTACCGCTTGAGGATGGCCGAGCCGGTGAGCGTGAGCGCAAGCGTCATGATGAAGAGCGTGGCGGCCACGGCATAGCTCGAGGCGTACTCCACGCTGTTGGCCTGGGCATCGCCCGTGAAGATCGCGACGATGAAGCCGGTCATCGTCTGCACCTGGCTCGCGGGATTCATCGTCATTTGCGCGAGTCCGCCCGCGGCCAGTGCCACGATCATGGTCTCGCCGATGGCGCGCGTGAGGGCGAGCAGGAAGCTCGCCATGATCCCGCTGAGCGCCGCCGGCAGCACGACCTTGACCGAGGTGTCGAACTTCGTGCCGCCGAGCGCCGAACTCCCATCGCGAAGGCTTTGCGGCACGGCACGCAGGGCATCCTCGCTCAGGGAGCAGACGATGGGCAGGATCATGATGCCCACGGCCAGTCCCGCGCTGAGCGCGTTGTAGGTGCCGAACGCATCGCTCACGCGCTGCAAGGCCGGCGTGATCACCGCGAGCGCGAAGAAGCCGTAGACGACCGTCGGCACGCCGGCGAGGACCTCGAGCGCGGACTTGAGCACCACGCGCAGGCGCGGTGGCGCATACTCCGAGAGGAAAATCGCGGTCACCAAGCCGATGGGCAGCGCGAACGCCCCGGCGATCACCGTCACCAGCACGGTGCCGCAGACCAGGGGCAGCACGCCGAACTTCTGCTCGCCGCCGAGCAGGGGGCTCCACTCCGTCCCCGTGAGGAACGGGATGAGGCCGATGCCCGGCTTGTCGGGAAAACCCGTGAAGAAGCCCCAAGCCTCGATGCCCAGGACGGCCACGATCGAGAACGTGGTCACGATCGAGAGCAGCGAGAACGAGAGCAGGACCGACTTGACCACCCGCTCGCTGCGATCCCGCGACGATCGTGGGATCGGTGTGCCGCGTGCGGCAGAGGTGATCGCGGCGGCTGCCTGCAGGGACATGTTTGGATCCTACGGGTGAGCCATCCGGGCAGGGCGCACCTGCCGTTCAGGCCGTGCTTGACTCTAGCGGTAGACCGAACGGAAGGTGCCGTGGACTTCCTCGCCGTCGGTGTCCACGAACTGCGTCCCGGTGCGGCGTGCGACCCAGTTGGCTCGCACCATCGACTGGAGATCCGCAGGGAGCTTGATGTAGCCCACTTCCGGCGCGAACTCGGGTGTCTTCTCGATGAGGTAGTCGATGAAGGCCACGACCTGCGGCTTGGTCAGCGACGCTGCGTTCACGTAGTAGAAGAGCGGTCGGCCAAGCGGCTGGTATGAGCCGTCCTCGACGGTCACGGGGCTCGGCGCCACGGGGCCCTTGCCGCCGTCGATCGCCACGCCGCGCAGCTTGCCCTCGTTCTCCATCAGGTAGGCGATGCCGAAGAAGCCGATCGCGTGCTTGTTGTCGAGGATGCCGCGCACGAGCACATTGTCGTCCTCGCTGACGCTCATGTCGCCGCGGACCTTGCCGTCCTTGCCGATCACCGCTTCCTTGAAGTAGTCGAAGGTGCCCGAGTCGGTGCCGGGGCTGAAGATCTGGATGGCGTCGTTGGGCCAGGCGGGATTGAGTTCGCTCCAGGTCTTCACGCCGCCATCCATGTAGATGCGCTTGAGGTCGGCGATCGTCAGCGAGGTAGCCCAGGTGTTGGCCCTGTTGACGACGACCGAGAGGCCATCGAAGGCCACGGGGAGCTCGACGAACTCGATGCTGTTCTTGCGGGCGAGTTCGACCTCGCCGGGCTTGATCGCGCGGCTCGCCGCGGTCACATCGATCTCACCGGCGCAGAAGCGCTTGAAGCCGCCGCCGGTGCCGGACATGCCCACCGAGACGTTGACCTTGGGGGCGACCTTCTTGAACTCCTCCGCAGCGGCTTCGGAGATCAGGAAGACCGTGCTCGACCCGTCGAGCCGCACCGGGCCCGTGGCCTTGGTCGGGTCGGTGGAGGGGGACTGCTGGGCGGCAACGGCGAGGATCGTGGCGAGGGTGGGCAGGAGCATGGAGTGCCTTTCGTCGGAGCACGCGACCCTAGCACGAACCATGTTCAGGTTGGGTTAAGAGTCCCCGAGGAGCAGGCTCTTTCCGGTGTCGGCGAGCGGCAGGCGGATCGTGAATCGCGATCCCTTGCCCACCACGCTCTGGGCGTCGACCGCGCCCCCGTGAGCGAGCGCGATGTGCTTGACCAAGGCCAGCCCGAGGCCCGTGCCGCCGAGCTCGCGGCTGCGCGCCTTGTCCACGCGGTAGAAGCGCTCGAAGATCCTGGGCAGGTGCTTGGCCGGGATCCCGGGACCGTTGTCCACGACCTCGATCTCGACCACCTCGCCAGCGAGTCGCCCGGTGACCTCGACGCACGAGCCGGTGGGCGAGTACTTGATCGCGTTCGAGACCAGATTCGTCACGGCCTGGTGGATGAGCGTGCCATTGGCGAAGGCGTGGATCCCGGGGCTGCACGAGACCGAGAGTTCGACCTGCTTGGCACGAGCAGCGTCGCCGAGTTCACCCTGCACGGCAGCGAGCACGGGGCTGAGCTCGAGATCCTCGAACTCAAGACCGGTCCGTGCATCCACTTGTTCCAGCGATGCCAGGCTCAGCAGGTCCTCGACGAGCATCGACAGGCGGCGCGTGTTGCGGTGGATGATCTCGATGAAGTGGCCAATCTGTGGGGGATCGTCGTAGCCGATCTGCTGCAGCGTCTCCACATAGCCCTTGATGTTCGTGATGGGCGTGCGGAGCTCGTGGCTGACGTTGGCGGCGAAGTCCGTGCGCATCGACTCGAGCCGCTTGAGCCGCGTGATGTCGTCGAGCACCACGAGCAGGCCATCGATGCGACCGTCGCCGCCGGGCAAAGGTTCGCTGGCGGCCTGCATGACGAGGTTCTCGATGCCTTCAAGCCGGATCTCGGCGCTCAGGTGCCCGTTCGCGGCCAGCGCTTCGCTCACGAATCGGCTCAAGTCCGGTTGGCGCGTCACTTGCTGGAGCAAGCGGCCACGGTAGTCCCCGGTGAGTCCGAGCAGTTGCTCGGCGATCCGATTCGCGCTGCGGATCCGCTGTTCGCGGTCGAGGGCGATCAGTCCGTTGCCGAGCGCTTCGAGGATCGCCTGCAGCTCGTCGCGCTCGACGGTCAGGCGGGAGATCGTCGTGGACACATCGCGCTGCGCCCGCCCGAGCGCACGGGAGACGCGGAACGCCTGGCCGCCCTGGGGCCGCTCGAACCGCGCGGGGAGACGGCCCTCGGCCATCGCGTCGAGCGCCGTCTCGATCATGCGCAGGTCACGCGCACGGATCGCGTGTCGCAAGACAATGGTCGCCGTCCCGCAGGCCAGGGCGGACGCGAGCAGCGGGCGAACGGGCGCGATGTCGGCCAGCGCTGCGATGCTCAAGGAGCCCGCAGCCACGAGCATGGCCCAGGACAGCGTGCGCAGCACCGGGGTTGGCACCGTGATCATGCGCGAAGGCTATCGCGCCAGCCGCAGCCGGTTCACTCAGTCAGGTCGTTCGGATCGCGGAAGCGATAGCCCACGCCGCGGACCGTCTGGACGCACTCGCCGAGGGTGCCGAGCTTGCGGCGCAGGGCGGTCATGTGCACATCGACGGTCCGGCTCGAGAGCACGGTGTTGCGGCCGTGCACCGCGCTGATGATCTGGTCACGGGTGCGGACGAAGCCCGGACGCAGCGCCAGGGCATGCAGGATCCCGAACTCGGTGACGGTGAGTTCGATCGTCTGGCCGTCGACGGTCACCATATGGCGCTCGCGGTCGATGAGCAGCCGGCCATGCACGAGGCCGATGCGCTCGGTAGGCTCGGTTGCGCCGATCTTGCGCAACGCGTTGCGCAGGCGTGCCATCAGGACGCGGGGACTGAAGGGCTTGGTGACGTAGTCGACGGCGCCCATCTCGAGGCCGGCCACGATGTCCGACTCCCCGCCGCGGGCGGTGAGCATGACGACCGGGATCGCCTTGGTGCGGTCCTGGCCCTTCAGGCGGCGGCAGATCTCCAGCCCATCGAGGTCCGGAAGCATCAGGTCGAGCACGATGAGGTCGTAGCCCGTGCCCTGCACCATCTCGATCGCCTTGCGTCCATTGCGGGCCACGCTGACCTGCATGCCGTCACGCTCCAGGTGAAACTTCACCAGGTCAGCGATCTCGTGCTCGTCCTCGATGATCAAGGCACTCGCGGGCATGTGGGGATTATGGCGGGCTTGGCATGGTTGTCAGGTGTCCGGAGCGTGAAGAGTCGGTGAACCCTCTACGGCCGGATCGTGGTGGAGCAGCAGCCGGCGAGGTTGCGGCGTCCGGTGACGGCGGGCAGGCCGGGCGCGACGCCATCGAGGGCCAGCGCCCCGAGGATGGCCATGGCCGCGGCTTCGCGGTAGGCGGCTGGCCACTCGGCGGCGGTCGGCGGGGGGCCACCGGGCAGGCCTTCACGGAGTGCCCCTTCCAGCGCGAGATTCAACACGCCACCGCCGGCCAGCGCGAGATGCCGCACGCTGTGATCGCGAAGGGTGGCCACGATCGTGTGAGCGATCGCCGACACCGCCGTGGCGCAGGCATCGCTCGGGGCAAGGTGAGCGAGCATGGATGACGCGGTGGCCACGGATTCGTCGGCCGTGCCGAGGCTGCGTCCTGAGCCTGCCTGCGCCGAGAGGAACTTCATGAGGTCCTCCTTGGCCGCGCTGTCGACCTTGCCCGAGTTGGCCGCACGACCATCCCAGTCGCACGGCTGGCCAAGTCGTGTGCGCGCGAGTTCATCGAGCAGCTGGTTGCACAGGCAGATGTCGAAGCCGCGCACGGCGGACGGATCGACTCCGCGGGGCGGAAGCACCGTGGCGTTGGCGAAGCCACCAAGGTTCACGACCGCCGTGGGTGCCGCACCGGCGTACATGATGAAGTCGCTGGTGGGCGTGAGCGGGGCGCCTTGGCCACCGGCGGCAAGGTCAGCGCCGCGCAGGTCATGCAGCACGGGCACGCCCAGCGCTTCGGCGACCGGCCACGGTGCACACAGTTGCAGCGAGACCGGGGGTGCGTGGTACAGCGTCTGACCATGCATGGCGATCGCCACTGGTGCGGCGGCCGTGCGGGCGAGCGCGCGGAGCACCTGCACATGCGCGTGCGCCAGGTCGTGTCCGAGCTGGGCCAGGTGGCCTGCCGTCATGGGTTCCTGTCGAAGCGCCGATCGCACGCGCGCGGCCAGTCCCGGCATCGCATCGTCGTAGGGGAGCGAGGTGCCCGCCAGGAAGTGGGGGCGCATCGACCAGCCATGCCCTTCGATCGCAACGGCCGCCACATCGATGCCGTCGCAGCTCGTACCGCTCATGCAGCCGTGGATCACGCGCACCTCGCCGTCGCCTCGGGCCATGAGGGCATTGTGGCAGAACCGTTACACTCGCGGGTCGCATGCACAAGCGCATCCTCGTCACGGGCGGAGCGGGTTTTCTGGGCAGCCACCTGTGCGAACGCCTCGTCGGGGACGGTCATGAGGTGACCTGCCTCGACAACCTCTTCACCAGCCAGAAGTCGAACATCGCGCACCTCCTGGGCAAGCCGAACTTCGAGTTCGTGCTCCACGACGTGGTCAATCCGTTTTTCTTCGAGGTCGACCAGATCTACAACCTGGCCTGCCCGGCGGCGCCCGGGCACTACCAGTACAACCCGATCAAGACGATGAAGACCTCGTTCCTCGGGGCAATGAATTGCCTGGGCCTGGCCAAGCGACTTCGGGCCCGCATCTTCCAGGCGAGCACCAGCGAGGTCTACGGTGATCCCGAAGTGCATCCACAGGTCGAGAGCTACCGGGGTTGCGTGAACCCGATCGGCCCGCGCGCCTGCTACGACGAAGGCAAGCGTGCGGCCGAGACCCTGATGTTTGACTATCACCGCGTGCATGGGGTGCAGATCAAGGTCGCGCGCATCTTCAATACCTATGGCCCCCGCATGCATCCCTTCGATGGCCGCGTCGTGAGCAACTTCATCCGCCAGGGACTCGCCGGTGACACGATCAGCATGTTCGGCGACGGTTCGCAGACCCGGTCATTCTGCTATGTGAGCGACATGATCGACGGGTTCCTGCGCCTGATGGACTCGCCAGCCGAGTTCACCGGGCCAGTCAACCTGGGCAACCCCACTGAGATCACGATCATGGAGTTGGTCAAGAAGACCATCGCCATGACCGGCGGCAAGGCGCGCCTGGGTGCGAGCCGACCGCTGCCGCCGGATGACCCCAAGCAACGCAAGCCTGACATCACGCTGGCGAAGGAACGCCTCGGTTGGGAGCCCAAGATCCAACTCGCGGAAGGCCTGCAGTACACGATCGACTGGATGAAGTCGATCGACCTCCGCGATTTCCAAGCGCCAACGCCCAACTACTGAGCAAAGCGATGAACCCCTCGACGCTCACCTATGCCGGCTACCTCAAGGTGCATGAACTGCTCACCCTGCAGCAGCCGCTCTCGTCCGATCCCGAGACTGGCCGGCCTGAGCATGACGAGATGCTCTTCATCGTCACCCATCAGGTCTACGAGCTGTGGTTCCGGCAGCAGTTGCACGAAGCGGATCGTCTGATGGACCGGCTTGTAGCCGGCGACTCCGTGCTCGCGTCCACCACGCTGAAGCGGATGCTCAGCATCCTGAAGACGATGGTGCTGCAGATCGATGTGCTCGAGACCATGACCCCCATTGACTTCCACTCCTTCCGGAGCTTCCTGTCGAGTGCAAGCGGATTCCAGAGCGCCCAGTTCCGCGAGTTCGAGTTCGTGCTCGGCAACAAGAATCCGCGCATGCTGTCATTCCAGCCCGAGGGTTCGCCGGAGCGCTCGGCCCTGGAGCGGCGCTTCGCCGCCCCGACGCTGTACGACGCCTTCGTCCGGTTCGTGGCTGCCCGTGGGCATGCGGTCCCGACCGAATTGCTGTCACGCGATGTGACCCAGCCGATGCAGGAGTGGCCAGCGTTCCAGGGGACGATCCTTGATCTCTACCACCACCATGCGGCGGAACGGGGCATCTGCGAGTTGCTGGTGGACCTTGACGAGGGGATCCAGGAGTGGCGGTACCGCCATGTGAAGATGGTTGAGCGCACGATCGGATTCAAGCAGGGGACGGGTGGAAGCTCCGGTGCGGCCTACTTGCGTACCACCCTCTTCAACCCGCTCTTTCCCGACCTCTGGGCGATCCGCACGAGGCTCTGAGTCCCGCGGGTTCCGCAAGGCGCATGTCCGTGGCCGGCTCACGCGATCGCCCTGCCGCTGGGTGGGGTGGAACCGACTTCGCCCCGTGGCCCGGTTCCCGAGGTCCGTGGCCACGACGCGAGAGATCAGTCACGGCGTCGAGCGCTGTCCGCAGTCAGGCCGCTGGGGATCCGCTGCGCCGCAGGCGCTCGATGCATCCTGGGATCGTCTTGAGCGCATGGTCGATCTCGCGATCCGTGGTCATGCGGCTCACGCTCAGGCGGATCGTCCCGTGAGCGACAGGATCGGGAAGACCCATGGCGAGCAGCACCGGCGAAGGCTCCAGCGAGCCGCTGGAACACGCGGCACCCGCGCTGGCTGCCACACCACGCTCGGAGAGCAAGAGCAGGATGGCCTCGGCCTCGAGCCCGGGAAACGCGATGCTCGAGGTGTTCCAGAGTCGTGGCGAGGCGGCGGCGTTCACGATCGCATCGGGAACGGCTGCGACGATCGCCCGTTCGAGCGTGGCGATCATCGATCGACATGGTGCCGTGGCTGCCTCTCGGTCGATCCACATCCGAGCTGCCTCTGCCGCGACACCGAAGCCGACGATCCCGGCCACATTCTCGGTGCCGGCCCGGCGGCCAAGTTCCTGTGGGCCGCCCGGCAGGATCGACTCGATGGCTGCACCCGCGCGCGTCGCGATCGCACCAACGCCCTTGGGCCCGTGGAGCTTGTGGGCGCTGCAGGTCAGTGCATCGATCCCCAGCGTGGACCAGTTGGTCGCCTCGCGCCCGACCCACTGCACGGCATCCGTATGCAACACGACACCTGCGGTGCGGCAACGCGCAGCGACCTCGGCGATCGGCTGGACGACGCCGGTCTCGTTGTTGGCCCACATCAGGCTCAGCACGCTGATGGAGGCACCGTGGTCGGCAAGCAGCCTGTCGAGCGCGCCCAGATCGATCACGCCGTCCGGACGGTGGGCCAGCCAGTGGATCCGTGTGCCTCGGGCCTCAAGTGATTGCACGAGTTCGCGGACGGCGCTGTGCTCGAGCGCACTGGTCGCGATGGCGGGTCGTTCGGGCCGGGCGGCGATGGCACCAAGGATCACCCGTTGTACGGCTTCGGTACCGCCCGAGGTGAAGGTCACGGCGCGTGGTGCACAGCCGATGAGCCGCGCGACCTGCTCGCGCGCGAGTTCGAGGGCGTGCCGGGCCTCGACACCGGCACGGTGCACGCTGCTGGGGTTCGCCCACCGCTCACGCAGGCACGCTCCCATCGCCTCGATGACCTCGGGCAGGGGATTCGTGGTGGCGTTGCAGTCGAGGTACGCCTGCATGGGCTAGGTGGCCTTGGTTCGGAGCGAGCGGATCAGTGCTGAGGTGCTCGCATCATGGGCTGGCTTCAGGTGGGGGTCGCTCATGTCGCGGATCACATCGATCGCCAGCGCCTTGCCGAGCTCGACACCCCACTGGTCGAAGGAATTGATCCCCCAGACGATGCCCTGAACGAAGGTCGAGTGCTCATAGAGCGCGATGAGCGCTCCAAGCGACCCCGGCGTGAGTTCCTCGGACCAGAGAAAGGAGCTGGGCCTGTTGCCGGGGAAGGTACGGTGCGGAACGAGCGATTCGGGCGTGCCCTCCGCGCGGACCTCGTCGGCCGTGCGACCGAAGGCGAATGCCTGCGCCTGGGCGATGGCATTCGCGTTGAGCAGCATGCGGTGACGCCCGAGCTGGTGGGCCGCGGTGCGGAAGGCGATGAAGTCCATGGGCACGACCGTCGTGCCCTGGTGGAGCATCTGGTAGAAGGCGTGCTGGCCGTTGGTGCCCGGCTCACCGAACACGATCGGGCAGGTGTGCCAGCCGACGCGCTGGCCGTGATCGTCGATGCGCTTGCCGTTGGACTCCATCATGAGCTGTTGCAGGTAGGCGGGGAAGCGCGCCAGGAGCTGCTCATACGGCAGGACCGCCAGCGCGGGCAGCTGCAGCACGCTCGAGTTCCAGACACCGATCATGCCCATCAGGACCGCCAGATTCGATTCGAGCGGGCTCGTGCGGACATGCTCGTCCATGGCATGGAAGCCAGCGAGCATGCCGCCGAAGGCGGATGGCCCGACGGCGATCATGGTGCTCAGGCCGATCGCGCTGTCCATGCTGTACCGGCCCCCGACCCAGTCCCAGAAGCCGAACATGCGCTCCGGATCGATCCCGAAGGCCCGGACCCTGGCCGTGTTGGTGCTCACGGCGACGAAGTGCCTGCCCACGGCGCCCTCCCCGAGCGACGCGATGATCCACTCCCGCGCACTCGCCGCGTTCTCCATGGTCTCCTGGGTGGTGAAGGTCTTGCTGCTGATGATGAACAGCGTTTGTGCGGGGTCGATGCCTGCCAGAGCAGTCGACAGGTCGTTGCCATCGACATTGCTGACGAAGCGGCAGTCGAGATCCCGCGAGCGCCAGGGCTCGAGCGCCTGATAGGCCATGGCAGGGCCGAGGTCGCTGCCGCCGATGCCGATGTTGACCACATGGCGGATGCGCTTGCCGGTCGCACCCGTCCACGCCCCGCGGCGGACGGCCTCGCTGAAGAGGCCCATGCGTCGGAGCGTCTCCCGGACATCGGGCACCACATCGCGTCCGTCCACCAGCATCGTCGAGCCTGCGGGCGCCCGCAGCGCGACATGGAACACGGCGCGTCCTTCGGTCCAGTTGAGGCGCTCGCCGGCAAACATCGAGCTGATGCGCTCGGGGACCCGACGGTCGCGCGCGAGGTCGAGCAGCAGGGGCATCGTGTCCGTGTGCAGCAGCTGCTTGGACCAATCGAGGGTCCAGCCCGCACCGCTGGTGGTGCAGCGCGCAGCCCTGCCGGGTTCGGCGGCGAAGGCTCGCCGCAGATCGACGCGGCCCACCGCCGCATGGTGCATCACCAGGGCCTTCCACGCCTGCGCATCGGACAGCCGCGGTCGAAGGGCAGTGGGTGCTGCCGAAAGGTCACTCATGCCCCTGACTGTACCCCGTTGGTCGTCTGACGACTCCAAAGCTGAGGTGTAGAGTGACTCCCATGAAGCAGACCGCCTTGCTGAACCTTCTCGGCCAGAGCTCCTGGCAGGACAACATCACTCGCCGGATGCTGGACGATGGCTCGCTCGGACGCACGATCGATGCGCTCGGCATCACCGGCCTGACCAGCAATCCGACGATCTTCGAGAAGGCGATCGGGTCGGGTTCCGAGTACGACGCCCAGGTCAAGGCCTGCGCGGCGCGTGGGCTCGACGCCGATGCCACCTTCTTCGAACTGGCCCTGGAGGATCTCTGCCGGGCCTGCGATCTCTTCCTGCCGATCCATCGGCGGACCGGCGGCGTGGATGGTTGGGTGAGCCTTGAGGTGAGCCCGCTTCTGGCCAACGACACGCAGAGCACGGTCGAGGCGGCAACCGCCCTGCACGCGCGAGCCGGACGACCGAACCTCTACATCAAGGTGCCGGGCACGCCCGAGGGTCTGCCAGCGATCACGGAACTCATCGCGCGCGGCATCCCGATCAATGTGACGCTGCTCTTCGACATGGCGCAGTACGAAGCCACCGTGCTTGCCTACATCAAGGGCCTCGAGCGGCGTGTGGCCGCGGGACTGCCGCCTGACACCTGCAGCGTGGCGAGCGTCTTCATCAGCCGCTGGGACAAGGCCACCGCAAGCCTGCCCGAGGGCCTGCGCAACCGGGTGGGCATCGCGATGGGGCGCGCGTGCTACGACCGGTTCCTCGACCTCTTCTCGGGTGATCGGTTCGAGGCCCTCCGGGCCAAGGGCGCGCGGCCGCAGCGCTTGTTGTATGCGAGCACCGGCACGAAGGACCCGGCCCTGCCGAAGTCGCTCTATGTCGAGGCCCTGTGCAGCCCTGGCACCGTGAACACCATGCCAGAGGATGCCCTGCACGGCTTGGCCAATGCGGGCACGCTCAAGGCATGCTTCACGCCCGGCGATCCAGCGACCGCTGAGGTGCTCAAGGGGGCGATGGCCAACGGCGTCGACCTGGCCAAGCTGGCCCACCAACTCCAGACCGAAGGCCGCGACGCCTTCATCGCCAGCTGGCATGCGCTCCTCAAGAGCATCCAGTCCAAGCGCGGGTGAGTGTCACAAGCGAAACCGCCCCGGGCGAGTGCCCGAGGCGGGAATGCGGTTGAGAGGACTTGAACCTCCACGGGTTTTACCCCACTAGAACCTGAATCTAGCGCGTCTGCCAATTTCGCCACAACCGCGAGTGGGGCGGCAAGCATACCGGTGCCGACACACGGGCGGAAGGGCGTTATCGCTGGACAGCAGGCTCACTCGCTCTTGCTCTTGACGAGCGGAGCATTCGGATTGGCGGCGCGGTACGCGAGGACACCCTTGCGGATCTCGATCACGAGGTCGCGGTTCTCGCGCAGGAACTGCTTGGAGGCCTCGCGCCCTTGGCCGAGCCGGACATCCTTGAAGCTGAACCAGGCGCCGCTCTTCTCGACCACGTTGGCATTCACCGCCAGATCAAGCAGATCGCCGACCCACGAGATGCCCTCGTCGAACATGATGTCGAACTCCGCCTCGCGGAAGGGAGGGGCGATCTTGTTCTTGACGATCTTGGTGCGCACGCGGTTGCCCACATTGCGCTCACCATCCTTGATCGCTCCGATGCGACGGATGTCGACGCGCACCGAGGAATAGAACTTGAGCGCGCGCCCACCGGTGGTGGTTTCAGGGCTGCCGAACATGACGCCGATCTTTTCGCGCAGCTGGTTGATGAAGATCACGATGGTCTCGCTCTTGGCGATGGCACCGGTGAGCTTGCGCAGGGCCTGGCTCATGAGGCGCGCCTGGAGGCCGACATGGCTGTCCCCCATCTCGCCCTCGATTTCGGCGCGCGGAATGAGCGCGGCGACCGAGTCGATGACGATCACATCGACGGCATTGGAGCGCACCAGCATCTCGCAGATCTCGAGCGCCTGCTCGCCGGTGTCGGGCTGCGATACGAGCATCTCATCGAGATTCACGCCCAGCTTCTTGGCCCACGATGGATCGAGTGCGTGCTCGGCATCGATGAAGGCCGCCGTACCGCCGGTGCGCTGCGCATTGGCCACGACGGTGAGGGCCAAGGTCGTCTTGCCGCTGGACTCAGGGCCGAACACCTCGATGATGCGACCACGCGGCAGCCCGCGACCGCCCAACGCCAAGTCGAGGCTGAGCGCGCCGGTGGAGACCGCCGGGATCGGCGTGATGTTCTCGCCGTCGAGCTTCATGATCGAGCCCTTGCCGAAGGACTTTTCGATCTGGCCCATGGCGGCTTCGAGGGCCTTGATCTTGCCCTTGGCGTCGAGCGCGTTGGTGCGCGGGTCACCCGCGGATGCATCGGAGACGAAGGGCTTGGGTTCGACCGTGCGGCTGCCGGCATCGCCGAGGTTGCCTGCGTTCAATGCCCTGCCTGCGTTCGGTGCGGTGATGGACACGGTGGACGGCTTGGCCATGCTGCTCCCCTGAGTCATGCTGCCTGCGAGGCGCGCAGGCGAGGAGGCCGACGAGGCATCCGTGCCTGCTGTGGTTCGAGTTGTAACGGCTTTCGCCTGTTCTGGTGCGCGGGTTGCGGCGCGCGCGACGGTTTCGGCCGACTTGGTCGAGGTGGCGGGCTTGGTTGCGGTGGGGGTTGACATGGTGAGTCCTTTCACGAGGTGGTCACGGTGGGTTGGACAACAGGTCCGATTCCGTTCGGTGAGTGTTAGGGTAGACCGAACGCATGTTCGGTGTCAAGCGAACGGATCGGCGCGGGCAGTGTGACGGACCTCAGGGCAACATCCCGCAGAAACCTCCCCAATTTCGGTGTCCAAACAAAGCTTCATTCGCGCGTGGAGCGGTCTGGGATAAGGTAGGCCCATGCTGGTTCCCACGATCCTCGCCGCCTTGGTTCTCGGACAGTTGACTCCCTGGGTCGGCCAGCCGATCCCGAGCCCGATCATCCGTGAAGATGTGGAACTTGCCCCGGCCCTCGCCCCGGCCGCCTCGGTGGTGCATCTCGACGCTGCTGCCTGGGCTGCTGCGCGCGCCAACGATCTCCAGTGGTGGCAGGGCGTCCCCATCGCGCCCGGTCGCAACGTCGACCTCACCCTGACCCGCGTGCAACCGTTCACCGACGATGCCACCATCGTCGATGCCCAGGGCGAGAAGACCGAAGCCGCCGTCGTCGCTCCACCGGTCGACTGCTTCATGGGTTCGGTCGATGGCGAACCGGGTTCGCGCGCATACATCGCGATCAGCGAGTTCGGTCACTACGGCTATGTGCTGGCGCAAGGCCGCACCTTCATCCTCTCGAGCGGCAACTTCAACTCAAACCTGCCCACGCTCTTCTATGACCTCGGTGCACTGCCGCCGGGGCTCGTGCCCGCACCGACCTTCACCTGCTCGGAACTCACCGTGCCCGGCGCCAAGCCGCCGGTGACCACGCCCGCCGATGGCTCGCTCGCCGGTTCGCCGTGCCGCCAAGTGCGCATCGCGGTCGAAACGGACCACGAGTACCTGCAGTCGCTCTTCGGTGGCAACACCGCTGCAGCGACGGCCTATACCGCTGTGCTCATGGGAGCCGTGAACGAGGTCTTCGTCGCCGCGGTCAACACGCGCATCAGCGTGAACTACCTGCGCCTCTGGAGCACGCCGAACGATCCGTGGTCAGCGACCTCGACCGGTGCCGAGCTCGGCGTCTTCCGTGACTACTGGGCGGCGAACATGGGCTCGCAGCCGCGCGAACTCGCGCACTTCCTCTCCGGCCGTGGGCTGGGCGGCGGTGTCGCCTGGCTCAGCGTGGTCTGCAACCAGGGCTATGGCTTCG
Organism: Planctomycetota bacterium; assembly: GCA_016873115.1. Classification (GTDB taxonomy): domain Bacteria; phylum Planctomycetota; class Phycisphaerae; order Phycisphaerales; family SM1A02; genus SYIB01. The sequence goes on from VGYB01000011.1 coordinate 49,249, forward strand.
GCCTCAGCGCCGACCTCGGAGGCTCGTTTCCATACCCGATTGTCCACAACTCCCACTCGAATTGGGACCTCATGGTGGTCGCGCACGAGATCGGCCACAACTGTGGCTCCCCGCACACCCACGACTACAGCCCACCAGTCGACGGCTGCGGTTCGAACCCGCAGGATTGCACGGTGGCCGATCAGGACATGGGCACGATCATGAGTTACTGCCATATCTGCCCGGGTGGGCTGTCGAATGTGCGCATGGAGATGCATCCGACCTGCAGTGCATCGATGCACATGCACCTCGATGGCAACGGCTGCGTCGAGGAAGGATCGTCGCTGCCGCCGCAGACCATGATCGACGCGATCGTTGCGATGCCCGGCCAGCCGGTGACCTTCGACCCGCTCGTGAACGACATCCCGATCAACTGCGAGGCGATCTCCCTGCAGTACTACGATCCGACCACCGCGCTCGGTGGGGTGGTCGAGCGCGTGGGCACCACTGGCTCTGTCCTGCGCTACACCGCGCCCGCTGGCAGTGTGGGCAACGATGTGATTGCCTACGCCATCGGCGAGACCTCGGGGGCCATCGCGACGGGCGAGATCCGTGTGCAGGTGAAGCCGTTGCGTGCCGCCACGCTGGTCCAGGGTGATGTGCCGGGCCTGCTGGTCGAGTACTACGACCTCAGTGCAGCACCGCCAGCGGTGCTGCCCGACTTCACGCAACTCACGCCGTACCGCACCTACTTCTCCAGCGCGGTGAACTATGCCTCGACCGACGGGAACTTCGCCGACAGCCAGCGCGCCGAGACCGTCGGTGCCGTGTGGACCGGCTGGATCAATGTCCCCACCTCGGCGGATTGGACGCTCTTCATCGAGAGCGATGACGGCTCGCGGTTGTGGATCGGCGACCAGATGCTCATCGACAACGACGGCCTTCACGGCATGTTCGAGCGCTCGGGCTCGATCGCGCTGGCCGCGGGCAAGCACCCCGTGCGGCTGGCCTTCTTCGAGAACGGTGGCAACGCCGGCATGATCCTGCGATGGCAGGCGTCAGGCGTGCCCAAGGCCGTGGTCCCGGCCTCGGCGCTCACCCGTGGTGGCACCGTGAATCGGAGCGACATCAACCTCGATGGTCATGTGGATGGTGGCGACCTCGGGCTTCTGCTTGCTGCATGGGGCACAGCCAACGCCGCTGCCGACATCGACCAGAGCGGAGGCGTCGACGGCGCCGACCTGGGCGTGCTGCTCAGTGCGTGGACGGGTTGAGCGCGCGGCGGGTCTGCGCCATGCGCCCGGGGGTGTCATGCGGAGTCAGTGCGTCGGCGCAAGCGCCATGGCGCACATGGCCATCACGCCGGTGGCGATCGCCTCGTCGTTGAAGTCAAAGTGCGGTGAGTGGAGCGGGTGGACGGGTGCACCCTCACGGCCGGTCCCGAGCACGATGTAGCAGGCCGGGACACGCTGGCCGTAGTAGCTGAAGTCCTCGGCCCCCATCACTGGCGCAGGCATCGTTCGCGTGTTCGCCGTGCCGACCGCCCGTGCGAGCTGGCGGCCGGCGATCTCGGTCAGGGCCTTGTCATTCACGGTGACCGGATAGCCATCGCGGAACGCGACCGTCGCCGTGCAACCGTGTGCGAGCGCAGTGTTCGTCGCCACACGCTCGATGCGCTCCTTCACGGCGGTGCGCGTCGACTCGCAGAGCGTGCGCATGGTGCCGAGCAGATCGACCCGTTCCGGAATCACATTGCCGGCCGTGCCGCCGTGGACCGAGCTGATGCCCACCACCGCCGCATCGAGCGGGTCGAGCGTGCGTGACACGATCTGTTGCAGCGCGACCACGATCGCGCTTGCTGCCAGCACGGGGTCGCGGCCCGTGTGGGGCAGCGCTGCGTGCGAGCCCACGCCATGGACGGCGATCCTGATCTCATCGGCGCTGGCCATGACGGGTCCCGCGCGCAGGGCGACCGCGCCGGTCTCGAGCCATGGCCAGCAGTGGAGGCCCATGATCCGCTCGACCGGCGGACCGAGCACCGAACCATCGAGTGCGCCGTCTTCGATCATGCAGCGGCCGCCGCCGCTGCTTTCCTCGGCGGGCTGGAAGAGCAGCGTGATCGGATGGGGCAACCGGCCCTCCTGAGCGAGTGCCGAGAGCACGCGGGCGGCGCCGATCAGGATCGTGGTGTGTCCATCATGTCCGCACGCATGCATGCGCCCCGGCGTGGTGCTTGACCACGCTGCACCGGTCGCTTCGGTGATGGGAAGCGCATCCATGTCGGCACGCAGGGCGGTGGCGCGTCCACCCTCTGCCGCGATGTGCGCGAGCACGCCGGTGCCGCGCGCCAGCCCGCCGCGATGCTCGATGCCGGCGGCCGCCAATTCGCGCTGCACGACCTCGCTCGTGCGCCGCTCCTCGAAGGCCGTTTCAGGGTGCGCATGCAGGTCACGGCGCAGCGCGATGAGCGAAGGCAGTTCCTCGGCGATGAGCGCGCGCAGCCGTTCAGGGGTGGGCATGCCATCAAGCCTAGCGGGATGCCATGGCCCAGGTCATGGGCGAGGCGACCGGATCAGGACAGGAGCATCTTGATGGCGATCCCCAGGAGCGTCA
>VGYB01000012.1 GCA_016873115.1 Planctomycetota bacterium
GTGGCGGCGAATCACGCGCGGTCCGAGATGGAACCGGCGCCATGCGCGCGTACTCCGACATGGTGTACGGCGTACGCAAGAACGACGAGCAGTACCGCACAGCATGCAAAGACGTGCTGCTGCAGTACTGCAAACTTGACACCCTCGCCATGGTCATGGTGTGGGTGCATTGGAGTTCTGGTCAGAAAATTCAACCGAAAGTAGGCGCATGATGTCCAACGAAGTCGATGGCAACCAGATTCTTCACCCATTCGGCCCCTTTGATCTGGTTGTGAGTCCATACAGACGCGGCGGGCGGAGGGTGGATGTCAAGCGGTCTAAGTCCGCAATCCTCTCCCGAATCCAAGAGATGCAGGCCGAACAAAGCGGGCTTTGCGGAGACCTGAGCCGCAAAAATGGACTCTACGTCTTTGCAATCAAAACTCCGGGAAGAGATGGTCCAATCAGGCCGTACTACGTGGGCAAGACAGACAAGCAAGGTCTGCTAGAAGAGGCGTTCGGTCCACACCAGCAGACGGCCTACAACCACGCGGTCTGCCTCGCCAAAGGCGCACCCGTAATGTACTTCATCGCTCCGGGAGGCAATAAGACAAAGCTCAAGAGGCAACTCGTGATTGATTGGGAGCGTATCTTGATTTACCTCGCATACTCCGCGAACATCGATCTCTGTAACACCCATCACGTCCCCAGCACTGTGAGAATCGAGGGAGTGCGCCTACTCAGGCACCAAGGTAATCACTCCCGTGGGCAGGCAAATCGGACCGCGGCAACTGAGTTGAACAAACTCTTTGATCTCTGAATAGTTGCAGGTTGCTCTGCTAGCGGTCGCGCCGACATGCACTCAAACTTCGTCCGCAGCTTCAAGGGCAAGGTCCAGTTTCTCCTGCCACCGGCCGGCACGCCGTACTGCTCGTTCGGTGCCGACGCGGTGTCGGCCGTCGTGCAGGGTGACAACGTGATCGTGCAGTGCGACGACGGACGCACCCAGGTCTGGAAGATCAACCCGAGCGGCAAGTCGGTGGTGGGGCCGGTGAAGACAATCCGGTGAGGCCGCGCCGAGCCACGGTGCCGTTCAGCGGGCTGCGGCAGCCCTGCTGCAACTTCCGCAACGACAGCTCGCGCCCGGCGTGAGTCACCCGCGCAGAGCAGCCCCCAATTCGTGCAAGATCGGCGAACCACTTTCATGGTTTTCGTGCTCGCAGGTAGACGGGACTAGATCGATCCCAGCACCATTGCCGTGTGTACTGGTCTCCGTAGGTGAGTCTGGGGCAACTCAAGGATGCGCACGATGGCGGCTCGGATCTGCTCTTCGTTCATTGGCATCGCCAACGGCCTCCGGGGAAACCGCGAATCCTACAATCCGTCACAACGGACGGGACTCGTCGCGGCGGTCGGGCCGATCGGTTCCGCGCACGCCGCGAGCCCTCGCCGTGAAGAGGCATGACACATGGGGCCCACGAGACTTTCCGAATTCCTTCGTCAGGCGCGCGAGTCGGCCGGACTTCGTCCCGGCGGTCGGGCCGATCGATTCCGCGCACGCCGCGAGCCCTCGCCGTGAAGAGGCATGACACATGGGGCCCACGAGACTTTCCGAATTCCTTCGTCAGGCGCGCGAGTCGGCCGGACTTCGTCCCGGCGAGTTGGCGCTGCGGGCCGGCTGGAAGAGCGGCGAAGTCGGGGGCAACTTCATCGCGAAGCTCGAGCGCGACGGCGACACCGTCGCCTCGGACGCGGAGATCGGCCGGATCGCGAGTGCCCTCGCGATCTCTCCGGAGAAGGTCGCCACGCTTGAGAGCGATGAGCGGCGCAACGCGCGGGCAGCATGGGAGGCATGGGCTCGCGAGCCGGTCCCGATCTCACTCATGGTGCGCATGATGCCAACGGTGTGGCAGCGCATCTCCATTCCCGATGGTTTGACGGATCGGAGCGACATCCTGTCTTGGGCCCGCGACCACCCAACCTATTCAAGACTCGTCCGCTGCCTGGTGTGGAGCCGCACAGAGTCGACGTATCTTCGCGAGGACGGATCGTCGTACGATGCCCGCTCGGGATTCGGGGATCCCGATGCCGGACCGGGGACCTCGATTCGGTAGTGCCCGCAAGCCGGCCGTCCATTCGCCGCAGGCCATCTTCCTCTCTTCACGGGGTCTTCCTCATGCGCCAGAACGTCGTTCGCGTCGTCAACGGCAAGGTCCAGTTGCTGCTGCTCCCAACCAGCACGCCCGTCCACATCTTCGGGGCCGACGCGGTTTCGGCCATCGTGCAGGGCGACACGGTCGTGGTGCAGTGCAAAGATGGCCGAACGCAGATCTGGAAGATCAACCCCAGTGGAACATCAGTATCAGGACCGATCCGCAGCATTCGATGAAGTCAGCCATCCGCGATCGGGGCGAGCACTTCCGGACAGGGCGGAGCGAGGATGTGCAAGGTGACGCTCAGTGGCCCGCCGCGGCCATCGGCCCCTTGATCCACACCGCTGCGAGCGCCAAGCCGATGCCCGCGAGGATCTGGATCGTGAAAGCGAGGTTGAAGGCTCCGGTGTAGGTAGCGCCCTCGTGACCGAAGCACTGACTGATCAGTCGTCGGATGGGGTGCCGATCCAAGCCCTGGCTTGAGTCACGCTTCCCTCGAACCTTGCCTTCATCAACCTGCATCACGCGGTCTGTGGCAACGAAACATGGATCCGACTCAAGCTCTCTCAACGCGCGCCGTGCCGTCGACACCAACCGACAGCTTCGAATGTCAACGATGCAGAAGACCAGTCCCATGGCGACATGGACAAACCCCATGGCCACCACAAGTTGCCAAGGACACTTCTCGAAGGCAACGATGGACCCCGTGATCGCAGCGGCAGCCACGATGGCGTAGAAGTTGAAGGATTTCATGCGTTGGTCGGCCGCATGACTGAACAGTTGAAGGAGGTACTCCTGCCTGCCCAGTCGTACGTCGAGGTCGAATCTTCGAAGCTCCAATTCCAACTCGCGTTGCCCCACGCTGGGTTCATCACCGTCGTTTTGGGCCTCACATCGCGGTCCTGAGGCTTCCACGGGGTCACGCGATACACTCTGTTCAGTGCTCATGATTTGAGTTTAGCACCAGACGCTCCCGGATCTGACCGTCGCAACAAGTCCTTTGTGCGGACGAGTTCGATACCCTTCCCCCCATGCCGTCCGACCTCGATCTCACCTTTGATGTGGTGTTCACGGATGCCTCGAAACTCAAGGAGCTCGTTGCGTCGCTCGCGCGGACCAGCGACGAAGAGATCGACTACCAACTCGAGGCCCATCTGGAAGCCTTGACGGCGTCCCTCTCCGAGCGGACCGCAGCCACGATGACCGCGCTGGCCAAGCGCAAGAAGAGCATGACTGACCTCGGCACTGCCCTACGGACGGTCTGGCTCGAGGGTGATGTCCCGCGGTGCGGTGCCGAGCTCAAGGTCCGCGCGGCTGAAGCGCTCGGGGCATGGAGCGCTGCCTCCAAGGAGCCGAAGGCAGACATCGTGAAACGTCTCAAGTCAAAGCGATTTGAGCACCGGATGTGGGCAGCGCGGGCAGTTCGCGCCGCAGATTGGGTCGACGCGGACAAACTGCTCGCACCCTTGGCGACCGATCCGTACGAAGACGACAACGGCTTCTTCTTGGTGCGGGAAGCCGCCGGTTTCCACGACTGAACGACGGCAACCGCGGGCCTGGCTGGGACACTCCGCCGCCCCATGCCCCCCGCCACCGCGGACTAGCATCGGCATCATGAAGCTTCCCAGCGCCATCGTGGCCGGTGCCTGCGCCGGCGCCGTCGCCAGCCTGCTCGTCACCGCCCTGCCCGCGCGCACCGTCGTCGCGGATGCCGTGCCCGCCACGGACCTCGGGCCGGCCGACCGCCTGCTGCTCTCGGGCACCGACGGCAAGGAACCGCTGGCGATCGTCAACCGCAACGGTGCCCCCGGCTGGGGGCAGGGCGCGCGCGCCTGGAACATCGGCGCACTGCATGTGAGCAAGATCCTGAACAAGGTGATCGAGGGCGAGCGCTACGCAACTGAGCGCGACGCGGTCGCCGAGGAGGAGCGCAAGGGCCGCGAGGACTTCGACCGCCGCTTCGCCGAACTGCGCGACAAGTACGGCCAGATCAAGCCCGACAGCCCCGAGCGCGCCGAAGCTGAGCAGGCGATCGGCGCCTTCCGCCAGGAGTTCGAGATCTGGTCGCGCGGCATGCGCGAAGCGCAGGCCAAGCTCTTCTCCGAGCAGTACGACCGCGCCTACAAGGACCTGCGCGAAGCCACGCAAGTCGTGTCCGATCGCCAGGGCATCGACCTCGTGCTGCGCTTCATCCCCCCTGCCGATGCGCTCGAGCCCGGCGAACCCGCGAGCGTCTTCCTGCAGCTGCAGGCGCGCACCTTCGTGACCATGCCTGAGTCGATCGACCTCACGCAGGATGTCGCCAAGGAACTCAACATCACCCTCGACTGACAGGAACCACCATGCGCGCCATGACCTTGGTCGTCACCACCCTCACCGCGGCCCTTGCATTCGGATTCGCTTGGGGGCTCGTGTCGACTGACGCGACGGCGAACACTACGCCCGCTGATCCGCCCGCACCCGCCAAGGCCGCCGCGACCGGCGCCATCGGCTGCGCCGATGCACGCAGCGTGATGCAGGCCTACCTCTACCGCGACTCGACGCTCGAAGCGATGACCGCGGCGCTCGATGCGAGCGACGACCGTTGGCAGAAGGCCAACGACGCGTTCCTGAAGGCGCAGCGCGAAGCGTTCTCCAGCGGCGAGGACGGCCCGAGCGAAGACCAATGGAAGGCCGTCGAGGTCGCGCGACTGGGCCTGCTTGAGGTGCACCAAGCGATCAGCGAGTCCTTCGACAAGGTGCTCAGCGAGCGCGCCCGATCGGCACAGCGCGATGTTTCGGCCGCCATCGAGCGCGTGGCCCAGGCCCGCGGCTGCTCGGCCGTGCACCAGCGCAGCGCGCTCTGGGGGCGTGAACTTCCCGACGACGAGTACACCGACACCTTCGAGGAGTCCTCGCTGCTCTGGGCCGAGGGGCTGATCGAACTCAACGACGACCTGCTCAAGGATCTCGGGCTGCCGCGCGATGCGCTCGAGCCGAAGTCCCCCCAGGCCGATCGCGTCGAAGCGCTCTTCGCGCGCTTCCAACTGATGACGACCGTGCAGCCGCCTGAGCTCCCTGAACACGACGACGACGCGCCGGCCGACCCGGACATGTGATCGCGGTTCCCACACGCCGGCGCGTGCCGTCACCGATCTGCATCAGGTCGGATTGGTTGCGGCGCGTGCGCGGGCAAGCAGCTCGGCCACCTGCCGCTGCGCCTGCTTGGCGAGTTCTTCGCGCACCGCGGCGAAGCTCGGGCACGATGCACCGAGCTCGGCCGCCATGCTCGTGACGGGCCGACCCACGAGCCCGCACGGCACGATCAGCCCGAAGTGCGACAGATCGGGCGCAACATTCAAGGCCAGCCCATGCATGGTCACATACCGGCTCGCACGCACGCCGAGCGCGCAGATCTTGCGAAGTGGTTCAGGCCCGACCCAGACGCCGGTGGCCGTGGCATCGCGCTCGCCCGCGATGCCGAAGCTCGCGAGCGTGCCCAGCACGATCGCCTCGAGCAGGCGCATGTGGCCATGGATCCCGATGCCGAGCCGGTTGAGGTCGAAGATCGCATACGCGACCAGTTGCCCCGGGCCGTGGTAGGTGATGTCGCCGCCACGATCGGTCTCGCGCACGCTCACGCCGGCGCGCTCGAGCATGTCGGGCGTGGCGAGCAGGTTCGCGGCCGCTCCTGACCGGCGCGAGACCGTGACCACGGGATCATGCTCGAGCAGGAGCAGGTGCATCGGCTCCGCGGGGCCGCCGTCACGGGCGGCGACCACGCGCGCATGGAGTGCGCGCTGCTCGGCGAGCGCCTCGTCGTAGCCGATGCGGCCCAGATCGTGGATCATGGGTTCCATGACGGTGCCGGAGTCTACGACTACAGTCCGGCGGTCCATGATCCACCCCAGCGCAGTCATCGAGGGCAACATCACCATCGGCGAGGGCTGCGAGATCGGCCCCCACTGCACGATTCGCGGCACCGTCACGCTCGGAGCGGGCAATCGCCTGATCGCCGGCGTGCACCTGTCGGGCCCGCTCACGATGGGCGAGGGCAACCTCATGTTCCCCGGCTGCTGCCTGGGCTTTGCGCCGCAGGATGTCGGGTTCCCCTGGGACAAGCCGGGAGCGGGCCTTGAGATCGGCAGCCACAACACCTTCCGCGAGAATGTGGCGATCCACCGGGGCAAGACCGACCAGCCCACGCGCGTGGGCCATCACACCTACTGGATGAGCTGCTCGCACGCCGGGCACGACTGCCAGGTGGGCGACCGCTGCATCATCGGCAGTGGATCGCTGCTCGCCGGCCATGTCGAGCTCGCCGACCGCGTGCTCATGTCGGGCAACACGAGCCTGCACCAATTCGTGCGCGTGGGCACGGGTGCCATGCTCGGCGGCCATGCCGGCAGCGTGCGCGATGTCCTGCCCTGGTTCACGGTGACTGCGATGAACTATTGCGGCAGCGTGAATGTCGTGGGCCTGCGCCGCAATGGCTTCACGGTCGAGCAGATCGACACGGTGCGCTGGATCTACCGCACGCTCTGCCTCTCGCGCAGCCTGCCGAGTGCGCGCGTGGCGGCCGTGCGCGAGCGCGCCGGCGATCCCCTGGTCGACGAATACCTGCGCTTCATCGATGCCTCCAAGCGCGGACTCTGCCTGCGCGGCGGCCGCCGCACCAGCGACGAGGGGTGAGGGCCTACACTCCCCACGCCATGGACGGCGCCCAGCTCTCGATCACGATGCTCGCCAGCAGCTCGAGCGGAAACGCCGCCATCGTGCAGTTCGGGTCGCTCACGCGGCGCGTCGTCCTGCTCGACGCCGGCTTGAGCCCGCGACGCGTCCGCGAGGGGCTCCTAAACCGCTGCCCACCCGGCACCGAACTCGGCGCGATCCTGCTCACGCACCTCGACGGCGACCACTGGCACCGCGGTTGGTCCGCGCAGTTGGCTCGCCACGGCGTGCCGGTCCTCCTGCGAGCAGCGCATTGCGCAGGTGCCCTCGCACTCGGGATCCCGCGCGCGTGCCTGACGGTGATCGAGGGCGAGGCCGCACTCGGCGGACACCTGCGCGTACGCGCGGTGCGGACACCGCACGATGAGGATGGCAGCACCGCCTTCATCCTCGAGACGCCCGCAGGCCGCATCGGCTGGGCCACCGACCTCGGCACCGTGCAGGATGAACTCATCGAGGCGCTCGCCGGCGTCGACCTGCTGGGCATCGAATGCAACTACGACGAACGGTTGCAACGCGAGAGCAAGCGCCCCTGGCACCTCAAGCAGCGCATCATGGGCGGGAACGGCCACCTGTCGAACGACCAGGCGATGGACGCACTCGATCGGATCCGCGCAGTCGCCGATCCCGCGGCGATCGGGCTCCTGCACCTGTCGCGCGACTGCAACTGCCCCCACCTGGTGTCTCGGCTCCTGGCATCGCGGCACGCCGATCTGGCCGATCGCACCGTGATCGCGCGTCGCAGCGGACCAAGCCCTGCACTTCGGTTCACTCGCTCCAGCGCACGGCCGGTCGCTGCAGGTCACCCAAGGCCTGCTCATGCATGGCCCGCCACGCGGGTGCCTGCGTGAGCCAACCGCCGATGCGGCGACCATCCTCATCGATCGGGACCAGAAGCGGCATGCCGGGCGGCAACTCCTCCATCGGTGCCATCACATCCTGCACCGCACGACCTGCCTCGTCGAACTGCCGATAGACCTGGCTCGGCCCATGCTCGGCATCGCGCACCTCGAGTCCGGGCACGACCAGGTCATCACGGTCGATCCACCACGCCACGGTCGAACCCGGCAACACCGGTGTGCCGGGCTGCATGCACGCCAGCGTGCCGCATGGTTCGCCAAGATCGGGCTCCGGCACGATGAAGCGACCCGGCCCGGGCCACACCGCCTCGCGGCATCCAGCCTGCTGCGAACGATCGACCGCCAGCCGTGCATCGTCGACGATGTCCGCGATCTCGTGGGGGGCCTCGCTGCCCCACACGCCCACCAATCGCTCGACGGCAGCATCGATCGTCGCGCGCGCATGGTCACGGCACCACGGGCGCTCGCGCGGAGGCACGGAGGTGAGTTCGCCGAGTGCGTGCGTCACCGCCTGCAGCTGGATCAGCCACGGCAGGCTCGCCCGCGCACGCCCCGCGTCACCCTGCTCGGGCCAGGACCGACTGGCAGCGGCCCACTCGGTCCAACGACCGATCAGGCCAGCCCACGCCACGCTGCGGAACTCCGGATCCATCGGGAAAGCGTAGCGATCCTGCACCGATGGCTGCGCTACCCTCCTTGCCTTCCATGAGCGATGAACTGACCCACGAATGCGGCATCGCGGCGGTCCGCCTCAAGCACCCGCTGGAGTGGTACCGCGAACGCCACGGCGATCCGCTCTGGGGCCTGCGCCGCCTCTACCTGCTCATGGAGAAGCAGCACAACCGCGGCCAGGATGGTGCAGGGATCGCGAGCGTGCGCTTCGACATGCCCGCGGGCGACGAGTACCTGACGCGCCGACGCAACGCCACGCGCAATCCGATCGAGCGCATCTTCGAGGAGGCCACCGGTCCGGCACGCGAACTTGGGGCGCATGCACTGGCCACGATGCCCATGCTGGAACTCAAGCGCGCCATGCCGATGCTGGGCGAGGCCATGATCGGGCACCTCCGCTACGGCACGCACGGCGGCCGAGGCCAGTCGATCTGCCATCCCTTCATCCGCCGCCACAGCGTGGCGGCTCGCACGCTGGCGCTGTGCGGCAACTTCAACATGACCAACGCTCCGGAGCTCTTCGAGACGATCGTGAGCTACGGCGTGCACCCTGTGGGCGCGAGCGATACGGGCGTCGTGCTCGAGAAGGTCGCGCACTCGATCGACCGTGAGCACAACCACCTCCGCGCAGCCATGGGCGCGGGCTCGCTGCGCAACCTCGAGGGCATCCAACTGGTGGAGGAAAGTGCGCGACAGGTCAACTGGAAGCGCGTGCTCGAGTGGGCCGCCGAGCACTTTGACGGGGGCTACGTGCTCGCGGGCCTCGTGGGCAGTGGCGACCTGTTCGTGTGCCGGGACCCCAACGGGATCCGACCTGCCTTCTTCCTCGAGACCGACGAGGTCGTGGCCGTGGCGAGCGAGCGCCCGGCACTGGCTGGTGTCTTCGAAGTCGACGATGTGCTGGTGCGGCCCCTGCCCCCCGGCCATGCACTCACCGTTGGCCGCGACGGCACCGTGCGCTGCGAGCGCTTCGCGCCCGAGCGCCCGCTGCGCCAATGCTCCTTCGAACGCATCTACTTCAGCCGCGGCAACGACCGCGACATCTACCTCGAACGCAAGGCACTCGGCCGCAATCTGGCGCCCATCGTGCACCACGCGCTCAACCGTCGGCTCGAGGAAGCGGTGTTCAGCTTCATCCCCAACACCAGCGAGAGCGCCTACATCGGCCTCATCGAGGGGATCGAGGCGATCCAGCGCACGCACCACGCCGATCTGGCCTGGAGCCTGCTGCAGTGCGGCGAGCTCACGCGCGACCGGCTCGAGTTCCTGATGGATGTCCATCCGCGTGCCGACAAGGTCGCCCACAAGGACCAGAGGCTGCGCACCTTCATCACGCATGATGCGGCGCGCAAGGACCTGGTCAGCCATGTCTACGACATCACGCGCGGCACCGTGAATCCGAACGACACGCTCGTCGTGATCGATGACAGCATCGTGCGCGGTACCACGATGCGCGACTCGGTCATCACGATGCTCTCGCGCCTGGGGCCGGCGCGCATCATCGTCGCCAGCAGCGCTCCGCCCATCATGTACCCCGACTGCTACGGGATCGACATGAGCCACCTCGGTCGCTTCATCGCCTTCGAAGCTGCGGTGAACCTGGTCACCGCACGCGGCCAGGGCGCGGTGCTCGACGAGATCGAGGACGCGTGCCGCGCACAGGCCGACCGGCCGGCTTCGGCGATGCGCAACCATGTGAAGCGGCTCTACGACCTCGTCACGCATCAGGACCTGTGCGGGGAAGTCGCGCGACTCATCACGCCGCGCGGTGTCTCGTGGGCCGGAACCGTGGAAGTCGTCTACCAGACCGTCGAGGGACTCCGCCAAGCCATGCCCAACCACACCGGCGACTGGTACTTCACGGGCGACTACCCCACGCCGGGTGGTTACCGGGTCCTGAACCGCGCCTTTCTGAACTGGCGCGGCGGCATCGATGGCCGGGCCTACTGACCCGAGACTCCGCGTCGCTTGACACCCGACGCCGTTTGCTGTGCAATCGCCGATTCCCCGGTCGAGAACATATGGCACGCTACACAGGTCCAAAGGTCCGTCTCTCCCGCCGCGTGGGTGTCCCCATTGCGGATACCCCGAAGCACACCGCCAAGCGTCAGTTGACGCCCCCGGGTCCGCACGGTTTCCGCGGCAAGCGCCCGAAGCCCTACGGCATCCGCCTCGATGAGAAGCAGAAGCTCAAGTTCCACTACTGCGTGATGGAGCGCCAGTTCCGCCGCATGCTGGCGGAAGCCGGCGCAAGCAAGGGCAACACCGGCGAGGTGCTGCTGCAGATGCTCGAGCGTCGTCTGGACAATGTCGTGCGCCGCGCCGGCTTCGGCCGCACCATCTGGGCGGCCCGCCAGATGGTGGCCCACGGCCATGTGCTCGTGAACGGCAAGAAGGTCGACCGCCCGTCGTTCCCGGTGAGCCCCAACGACATCGTCTCGATCAAGAAGGAGAATGTCCAGAAACTCGTTCGCGAGACCATGGAATCGCTCGCCGGCCATCTCACGCCGGGCTGGATCGAAGTCAACCCCGCCGAACTGACGATCAAGGTGCTCGTGCTCCCCTCCTCGGAGCAGGTCCCCTTCGACGTCAACACCAACTTCATCGTCGAGTTCTACCGCTGAACCCGGCGACATCCGCAAGCCCGAGGGCGTGGACGAGTTCCGTCTGCGCCCTCGTCCGTTCCCACGATAGATTGCAAGCCCTGCAGGCCACGCCGCCTGCCCTTCGAGGCCCAGAACCATGTTGAAGCTCTTCCGCAAGAATCAGCGCGTCGTCAGCATCGCCATGGCAGGGTTCATGATCCTGCTGCTCATCTCGTGGCTGCTGACCGACAGCAGCACGAACATCGTCGACAACCTGCGCATGAACACGACCACCTGGGCCGTGTCCGACGGCGAGTCGATCTCGGCCAGCGAGCTCAACGACACCATCGCCGAGATGCGCGTCCTCGAGGGTCTGGGTGACCGGATGATCGCCGGCATGGGCGTGCTCAATGAGCCCGGCTACTGGTACCTCCTGATCAAGGAAGCCCACGCGTCCGGTCTCGTCCCCCCTCAGCAGGAGACCATGCGCGAACTCGCCACGACGCGGATGCCCGACGGCGTCACGCCCGAGGGCTTCGTCGCCATGCTGGCCTCGCGCGCCCAAGCCAGCCAGGAAACGGTGCTGCGGACGCTCTCCAACCTCACCGGGGTGCGCCGCCTGATCGCCCTCGTCGCGAGTGCGGGCCGCATCAGCGACGAGCGCATGCGCCGCGCCGCCGCCGAAATGACGATGACGATGGACGGCGATCTGCTGATCCTCGATGCCGGCAAGATTGCAGGCATCGATGCTCCCGCGCCCGAGGCCGCCGCTCTCGAGGCACACCTCAAGGCGCACGGCAACACCGAGAAGGGCAAGGGCGAGAAGGGATTCGGCTACCGCCTGCCCAACCAGCTCAAGCTCGAGTGGATCGTCATTCCCGCGGCCACGATCAAGGCCAAGCTCGAGCAGAGTGCCGCACTCTCCAATGTCGAGTTGCGCAAGTACTGGATCGAGCACGAATCCGAGTTCAAGGCCAAGGAAGCACTTTCATCCACGCCGATGACCTTCGAGGTCCAGCGCGAGGCCGTGCGCGAGAAGGTGCTCGGCCAGCTGCTCGACGCCGAACTCGCTGCGATCTCGAAGTTCGCCACGGACCGCGTGCAGATGGACCTCCGCAGCGTGCCCAGCGCGGGCGGCTACTGGACGCTGCCGGCCGACTGGTCATCAAAGGCCATCACCCTCGCGGCACTGGGTCAGGAACTCGCCCAGCGCTTCAGCATCGATGCTCCGGCGGTACAGACCTCCGGCGAAGGCTGGATCGAGATCGAGGACATCGCCGCGATCCCGGGCATCGGCACGGCGGCGAGCAAGCGCGTTGGCGCCAGCGATGTGAAGGTGCAGCAACTTGCGTCGGCGCTCAAGGAGTTTGGTGGCTCGCCCACGCTGCCTACGCAGCGTGGCGTGGCGTTCCCCACGCTCGCCGATCCCACCTCGCGCGACCTCTTCGTGGTCCGCGTGAGCGATGCCCAGGCCGCCCGTGGCGCAACCGCCGTGGATGAAGTCCGCGCCGACCTCGAAGCCGACCTGAAGCGTGTGGCGGTCTACGACATCCTCGCCACTCGCCTCGATGCCCTGCGCCAGACGGCCGCCACCGAGGGCTTGGGTGCCGTGGGCGTCTCCTACGGCGCCGTGTCGCAGCCCTTCCAGGCACTGAGCGAGGTCAACCCCCAGTTCCTGCAGTTCGGCATGCGCATGGGCATGGCGATCCCCGGCCTTGGCAATGACGAGACCGCCATGAGCGCACTCGTGAAGGCCGCCATGGCGCTGCCGACCGACAAGCCCGTGTCCGATGTTCCCGCGGCCGACCGCACCGTCGTGGTGGCGTTGCCAGACCGCCTTGCGGTCATGGTTGCGCAACTGCGCGGCATCGATCGCATGGACCGCGCCGAGTACGAGACCCTGGCCGCCGGCGGTCGCCTGCGCGGCATCGCCATGCAGGACGAAGTGAAGGACATGCAGGAGCTCTTCTCCTACGCGGCGCTCAAGCGCCGGCACAACTTCACGACCATGGGCGAGGTGGTTGCGGTGCCCGCCGTGGCCGATCCGGGCACGCTTGGCACCACCGAAGGCCTCGGGACGGAGGGTTCCAAGTGAGCGACCCCCTGCCGCAGATTGCCTTCGACCACTTTGCCAAGATCGACCTGCGCGTGGCCACGGTGCTGAGTGCCGAGCCACACCCCAACGCCGACAAGCTGCTCAAGCTCCGCCTCGACGACGGCACGCCTGAGGGCCGTCAGGTGTGCGCGGGCATCAAGGCGTGGTACGACCCGGCGAGCCTCGTCGGCAAGCAGGTCGTGATCGTGGCCAACTTGGAGCCGCGCACGCTTCGTGGCGAGATCAGCCACGGCATGATCCTGGCGGCGAGCGACCTGAAGGCCGACGCGGCCCCTGCGGCCGAGGGCGCCAAGCCCGGCCCCGAGGAACGCAATGTCGTCGTGCTTGCGGTCGAGAAGCCGGTCAAGGCCGGCAGCCGCGTCAGCTGACGCGCGCTCGGGCGGCGTCGCCCAATGAGGACCGCCTGCCATCACGCGACCGTGCCGATCACTCGGCGACCTTCACCGATTCCTTGGGTCCATCACGCCACGCCCACGGCAGCCGCATCGCGGTCGCTGAGCATGCCGCCATCGGAACGCTGACGCACGGTGCCGTCGCGACGCCATGAGCGATCGCAGCGAGGCTCCTGGCGCAGATCGACGATCGACACCGTGCCTGGTCCGCCCAGCATGACGCGCGACACGCCGCAGAGATCGGCGAGGTCACTTTGGACCGACGCCAAGGCAGGGAGCGCACCGGGGAGTTCGGCGTCGATGCCGCTGCCGATCGCGACGCCCGCGTCGAGCGGATTCTCGATGCCCGCGGCCTTGGCCTCTTCGAGCGCCTTGAGGGCGCGTTCGCGCACGGCGAAGGCCGCATCCCACGCACCGTGGCGCGCCACCGTGCCGAGATCGACATGCCTCGAGGCCAGCACGCTCATTGCCGGTGAGCCTCCGTGCAGTGCGGTCCACGCCTCATCGGCCGTGTGCGGCAGGATCGGCGCGAGCAGCTGGCAGAGCACCGTCACGGCATCGTGCATGACCTGCTGCGTGCGGCGGCGGCGGGCGGCATCGCGCACATCGCAGTAGAGCCTGTCCTTGGTCGCGGCGCAGTAGATCGCGGAGAGCGTCTCGTTGCAGAAATCGAAGATCGCCACATGCGCGGCGCGGAAGTCGTACGCCGCGTAGGCGCCGCGCACCGTCGCCTGCAGCGCGGCGAGCTCGGCGAGCGCCCAGCCGTCGATCGACTCGGGCTCGACCGCAACCCGCTGGCCCGGCACGAAGCCCTCGAGGTTCGAGAGCAGGAAGCGGATCGTGTTGCGCACCTTGCGGTAGCTCTCGCCGGCGAGGCGGAAGTACTCGAGGTCGATCTTGATGTCGCCGTCGTATGGCACGCTGCTCACCCACCACCGCGCGACATCGGCGCCGCAGTCCTTGAGCAGCACCGCCACATCGAGGGCATTGCCGAGGCTCTTGGACATCTTCAGGCCATCCTTGTCGACCAAGAAGCCGTGCGTCAGGAGCGTGCGGAAGGGCGGCTCGCCCGTGACCGCGAGCGCGGGCAGCAGCGAGAGCTGGAACCACCCGCGGTGCTGGTCGCTGCCTTCGAGGTAGAGCTCGCTCGGGAAGCCGATGCCGCGCGTGCGCAGGACCGAATGCCAGCTGCTGCCGGCCTCGAACCAGACATCGAAGATGTCGTTGCCCTTGGTGAGCGTGGACACCTCGAGGCCCGCAGGCGCATCGGCATCCTTCGCGGCGTCGTAGCCGGCCAGGAGGTCCTGCGCCGAGAGTTGGAACCAGGCATCGCTGCCCTTCTGCGCGAAGACCGCGGCGACCGCGCGGATGGTCGCCGCCGTCATGAACGCGCTGCCATCGGGGCGCAGGAACGCCGGGATCGGCAGGCCCCACGACCGCTGACGGCTGATGCACCAGTCGGGGCGGTTCTCGAGCATGCCGCGCATGCGGTTGCGGCCCCAATCGGGCACGAAGGTGACCCGGTGCTCGACGGCATCGAGCGCGAGCTGGCGCAGCGTGCGGCCACCACGCTTGACAGGCCGGTCGACGCCGATGAACCACTGTTCGGTCGCGCGGAAGATGACCGGCGTCTTGCTCCGCCAGTCGTGCGGGTACGAGTGCGTGATCGTGTGGTCGAAGACCAGATGCCCGCTCTCGCGCAGGTGCTCGGTGACCTTGGCGTTGGCGTCCCACACGCTCAGCCCGCGCAGCCACTCGGGCACGGTGTCGTCATAGGTGCCATCGTCGCGCACCGGGCAGTAGGTCGGCAGGCCTTCCTTGAGGCCCGTTCGGCAGTCCTCGGTGCCGTGGCCGGGTGCGGTGTGCACCAGACCCGTGCCATCCTCGAGCGTGACATACTCCGCCGCGACCACGCGTCCCGAACGCGCACAGAACGGATGCCGATAGGCCAGGCCCACCAGCGCGGCACCATGGCACTCGGCGACCAGGCGGATCTTCTCGGCCTTGATCGTCGCGGCGACCTTCGGCCAGAGTTCCGCGGCGACGATGCTGAGCGCGCCGTCGTGCTCGACCAGCGCGTAGCGATGCCGCGGATGGCACGCGATCGCCAGGTTGGCCGGCAGCGTCCACGGCGTGGTCGTCCAGATCATCAGGCACGGGGTCTGGTCGATCTCGCAGCCGAAGACGCGCTCGGCGGCCTCGCGGTCCTCGAGCTCGAAATCCACATAGACCGAGAGATCCTGCCGGTCCTCGTATTCGAGTTCGGCCTCGGCGAGCGCCGTGCGGTTGGCGATCGACCAGTGCACCGGCTTCAGGTCGCGGTAGACGACCCCCTGCTCGACCATGCCTGCGAAGACCTCGAGCGTGGCGGCTTCGTACGCAGGCTGCATGGTGGCGTAGGGATGCGCGTAGTCGGCGAAGGTCAAGAGCCGCTGCATCTCCTCGCTCTGGAGCTTGGTGAACTTCTCGGCGTAGGCGGCGCACTCGCGACGGATCGCCATGCGGCGCACGTCGGGCGCGAGCGTCTCGAGCTTCTCGGCCTTGCCCCCCTTGACGATCTCGGTCATCACCTTGTGCTCGATGGGCAGGCCGTGGCAATCCCAGCCCGGCACATAGTGCACGCGGTGGCCCTCGAGGATGCGGCTGCGCACGACCAGATCCTTGAGGACCTTGTTCAGCATGTGGCCCACATGGATGTTGGCGTTGGCGTAGGGCGGGCCATCGTGGAAGACGAACGGCTCGGCGCCATCGCGCGCACCCATGATGCGATCGAAGGCGCCGCCTTCCTTCCACGCCTTGAGGGTCTGCGGCTCCGCCTGGGCCAGGTTCGCCTTCATCGCGAAGCCGGTCTTGGGCAGGTTCAGCGTGCTGCGGTAGTCACGGGCGGTCGATTCCGTCATGGGACCGCGATCCTACCCCGGACGGGGTCACTCCTCGGGCTCGTCGCCCGGCTTGACCGCCTCGTCGAGGTACTCCTGGAACGCCGCCATGTTGTAGGAAAGGAAGCAGAAGACATGGTGAACCGTGAACCACTCCAGATCCTTCGGGTCCTTGGGCACATCCTGGCGGATGCGATTGAGTTCAGCGAGCAGGCGTTCGGCCTTCATGGCCTGCAGGATAGACCGCTCACGCAGACTGGGCTCAGTGATCGTGGCCCTCGTGGCTGCCGTGATCGTGGCCCTCGTGGCTGACCGCCGCACCGTGGTCGTGATCGGCATGGCCATGCAGGGTGGATTCGAGCCTGGACAAGCCCCAGGCCAGCAGGATGCCGCCCATGAGCGCAGCCGTCAGCTTGAGCCGGTCGTGCCGGTGGAACTGCACCTCGGGCAGCAGATCACTGCACGCGATGCACAGGAAGACGCCCGCGCTGAAGGCCAGGGCGAGTGCAGTGACCTGCGGATCGTGACGCACCCCGGCCATGAAGAGGAACGCCCCCACAGGCATCACGAGCGAGAACAGCACCTGGATCACGAGAGCCTTGCCGGCATCCACGCGGTCCTGCCGCAGAAGCGTTGCCAAGGTCATCGCATCGAAGGGCTTGTGGGCCACGATCACGAGCAGCGTGCCGAGCCCTGCGAGCCAGCCAGCGCTCGATTCAGCCTGCACGCTGGCCGCAAGAGCCACGCCCTCCATCAGGCTGTGCACCGTCAGGCCCAGAAGCGCGCCCATCCAGCCCAGACGGGGCGCACGAGTGTGCGCATCAGCGTGGGGGTGCGGCGCATGCTCATGCTCGTGATCACAGGTGTGCGCCACATGACCACAGCTGCCACCACGGCAGTCGCCGGCAACGGCGTGCTCGTGGGCATGGAACGGGGCGAAGCGCTCCAGCACAAAGAGCGCCATGAAGCCGATCACCGCCCAGAGCATGACCTCGTTGGCCGATGCGCCGCGGCCGTGGACCCCGAGCGCGTGCGGCAGCAGGTGGAAGAAGACAATCCCCAGGATCATGCCGCTCACGGCACTCAGCACCATCTGCAGTGGCGTATGGGCCAAACGACGGGTCCCGATCCACGCCCCGAGCAGGCTCGCTGCAACGACAAGCGCAGCCTCGACGGCGAGCACGGTGGATGGGGCGGCAGCGAGTGTCGGCATGGGGACTTCCGAGGGCACTTCCGGAACGACTCGGGCGCCGCAGAGCGACGCCCGAGTCAAGTGGACTGGATGAGACTCGAACTCACAACCTCCTCGATGCGACCGAGGCGCTCTACCAATTGAGCTACCAGCCCAGCGGGGCGGGAAGTATAACGGGATCGGCCCCACCAAGACGCTGCAATAACCCCCCTGGAGCACGGAACGCGAGCAGCCAGCCGCTACCCTCTTGTGCGTGGAGAAGATGGCACCCCAGGCACCTGCGCCGAACCGCGACACGCCCGCCATGCGGCAGCACGCTCACTTCAAGGCGCGCTATCCCGACTGCCTGCTCTTCTTCCGCATGGGGGACTTCTACGAGCTCTTCGACGACGACGCCGTGACCGCGCACCAGGCGCTCGGCATCACGCTCACCGAGCGCACCAGCGGGATACCGATGGCTGGTGTCCCCTTCCACAGCGCCGAGACCTACCTGCGCCGGCTCGTCGAGGCTGGCTTCCGCGTGGCCGTGTGCGAGCAGGTCCAGGATCCGAAGGAAGCCAAGGGCGTGGTCGAGCGCGATGTGCGGCGTGTGATCACACCGGGCACGCGCGTGGACGAGAGCCTGCTCGACGACGGCACCAGCAACCGCATGGCCGCCCTCTGCATGCAGGGCGCGACGGCAGCGATCGCCGCGGTCGAACTCTCGACCGGCGAGTTCTCGCTGCGGATCGTCCCCGTCGGGCATGTGGCCGACGACCTGCTGCGGCTGGGCGTTGCTGAACTGCTCATCGAGGAAGCCGATGACGAATCCACGCGCGAACGGCTGTCCGCGATGGTCCGCGTCATCGGCGCTGCACGGACGGAACGCCCCGGTTGGTACTTCCGCGCCAAGGAAGCCGCGGAGGCGTTGTGCGCGCACTACCGCACCGGGACGCTGGCGGGCTTCGGTCTTGATGCGGATGGTGCCCCGGCGCGCGCGGCGGGTGCGCTGCTGCGCTATCTCCACGAGGCGCAGGGTCCCGAGTCGCTCCGCCATCTCCGGGCGCCGTCGATCGTGGAGTCGGATGCCGTGCTTGCCATCGATGCCACGAGCCTCCGGAGCCTGGAACTCGAGCGCACCGCGCGATCGGGCCAGACCGCCGGCAGCCTGGTCCACTCGATGCAGCGATGCCGGACAGGCATGGGCCGGCGGCTCCTGAGGGACTGGCTCTGCGCCCCGCTCGCCCGGCGAGCGCCGATCGCCCTGCGGCTCGATGCCGTGGCGGCGCTCGCCCAGGATGCGCGCGCCAGGGCCGTGCTTGGCGAGGCGCTCGATGGCGTACAGGACATCGCTCGCATGCACGCACGCATCGCCATGGGCCGCGCCACGCCTCGCGACCTGGCGGCACTTGCGCGATCGCTTGCACGCTGCAGCGAGATCGCGGTCGCGTGTGCGGGTACGCCAGCCCTCCTGCCGTTCGCGCAGCCGATGACCGATGCCCTGCCGGCAGTGCACGATCTGGCGATCCGGCTTGCGGCGCAGTGCGTGGACACGCCGCCATCGCACCTTCGCGAGGGCGGGCTCTGGCTCGATGGCATCGATGGCGAACTCGATGAAGCACGGCTCCTGCAACGCGATGCCAACGCGTGGCTGGCGCGATACCAAGCCGAGCTCATCGAGCGCTCGGGGATCGACACGCTCAAGACCGGCTACAACCGGGTGTTCGGCTACTACATCGAGTTGTCATCGGCGCAGGCCGGGCGTGCGCCGGAGTGGCTGATCCGCAAGCAGACGCTGCGCAACGCCGAGCGCTACACGACCCCCGAGCTCAAGGAGTTCGAGCACAGGGTGCTCACGGCCGAGGCCCGTGCCATCGAGCGCGAACAACGACTGTTTGCGGAGGCGTGCACGATGCTGGCGGAGCATGGTGCGGCGATCGCGATCATCGCCGAGTCGATCGCTGCGCTCGATGTGCTGCGCTCGTTCGCGGCGGTGGCGACCGAGTCGGGTTGGACCAGACCGGAACTCGTCGACGGCACCGTGCTGAGCATCGACCAGGGCCGCCACCCTGTCCTGGAGGGCGTGCTCCGTGAGCGCTTCGTGCCCAACGACTGCCGGCTCGGGCACGATGGCGGCGCGCGACTGGCGCTGATCACCGGTCCCAACATGGCGGGCAAGAGCACCTACATCCGTCAGTGCGCGCTCATCGCGCTGCTGGCGCATGCGGGCAGCTTCGTCCCCGCCCATCGGGCGGT
Source organism: Planctomycetota bacterium (assembly GCA_016873115.1). Lineage (GTDB taxonomy): Bacteria > Planctomycetota > Phycisphaerae > Phycisphaerales > SM1A02 > SYIB01. Next base: position 19,774 of record VGYB01000012.1, read on the forward strand.
CGTCGGGCTCGCCGATCGCCTCTTCACACGCATCGGTGCGAGCGATGAGCTCCACTCGGGCCAGAGCACCTTCATGGTCGAGATGACCGAGACGGCGGCGATCCTGAACGCCGCCACCGGCCGGAGCCTCGTGATCCTTGATGAGATCGGCCGGGGCACGAGCACGCTCGATGGGCTGAGCCTGGCCTGGGCGATCACGGAAGCGTTGGCGGATCGCGGCTGCCGCACCCTGTTCGCCACGCACTACCACGAGATCACCTCGCTCGCGGATGAGCGCAGCGACATCACCAACCTGCATGTCGCCGTGAGGGAGTGGAAGGACGAGATCGTCTTCCTGCACCGGATCGAGCCGGGCCGGACCGATCGCAGCTACGGGATCCATGTTGCGCAACTCGCAGGCGTGCCGCGCCCCACGGTTGAGCGGGCCCGTGCGATCCTTGCCGCCCTCGAGGCGGGGCACGCTGCCCCGATCCGACCCGAGGCAGCCGCCCAAGGCGAGCAACTCTCGCTCTTCACCCAGTACCTGCCGCATCCGGCGCTCGATCGCCTGCGTGGGATCGATCTCGATCGTCTGACGCCACTGCAGGCCTTTGACCTGCTGCGCGACCTGCAGCGCGATTCACGCGGCTAGGCTTCCCCCATGATCGATCCACCCTTCCTGCGTTCGAAGCACGGTGCCGGTGCGCCATACGGCGACTATGTCCGGTCGAGCCCGCAGCACGAGGCCGCCTGGCGCTCCGTCGAGGCGCGCGTGAAGCTCTCCGAGGCGCAGCGTGCCCTCGTCGGTGGCTTCACCCGGCGGATCAACATGATCTGCCTGAGCGGCATGTGGTGCGGCGACTGCTCGGCGCAAGGCCCGATGCTGCATGCGATCGCCGCGGCATCGCCAATGGTCGATCTGCGCTGGCTCGACCGTGATGTGCACGCCGATCTCTCCAATCAGGTGCGGATCTGCGGCGGGCTCAGGGTGCCCACGGTGATCTTCGCGAACGAGGACTTCGAGTTCCTGTCGCTGCAGGGCGATCGCACGCTGTCGCGTTACCGCGCCATCGCGGCGCGCCAGTTCGGCGCCAGCTGCCCCCTGCCCGGTGCTCGCGTGGCCGATGATGAACTCGCGGCCACGCTCCAGGACTGGGTCGATGAGTTCGAGCGCGCGCACCTGATCGCGCGCCTGAGCCCGCGCCTGCGGTCCAAGCACGGCGACTGACCGCGCGGTCAGCGCAGCTTCAGGGTCACCAGCGCGATCACCACGGCGACGGCGCTCACGATGTAGGAGCGCGTGACGATCTGCGTCTCGGCCCACCCCCGCATGTGCAAGCCGTGGTGGATCGGCGTGCCCGGGAAGATCCGGCGTCCTGTCCCGTACTTGCGCTTGGTCCACTTGAACCAGCTGACCTGGATCATCACCGTCGAGACTTCGATGACATAGACCGCGCCGATGACCGGCAGCAGCAGCTCGTTGCGGGTCACGACACCGATCAATCCCATGAGCGCACCGAGTGCAAGCGAGCCGGTGTCGCCCATGAAGACCCTCGCGGGGGGGGCGTTGAACCAGAGGAATCCCAGCGTGGCTCCCGCCATCGACCCTGCGAGCACCATGAGCTCCGCCGACCCCGGCACATAGGGCACCAGCAGGAAGTAGGCCGTGTTCGCGTGACCCGAGATGTAGGCCAGCACCATGAGCGCGAAGCTCGTGATGACCATGTTGCCGCCCGCGAGCCCATCCATGCCATCCGTGATGTTCACGGCATTCGAGAAGCCGGTCATGAAGAACGCGCAGAGCACGGCAAATGCTCCTGTGCCCAGCACGATCACGCTCGGTGCCAGATCCAGGCGCAGGCCCACGAAGTCCTTGATGGCCGTCGGCGGATAGGTCCGCTGCAGCGGCAGGTTGAGCACATGCGCATCGGGCAGCTTCGCGGCCTTGTAGACGAAGTAGCCCACGACCAGGCCGAGCCCGATCTGGAAGACCAGCTTCTCCCAGCTGTACAGGCCATCGCGCGAGCCGGGCTTGCGCCGGCTCGAGGTCAGCTTGAGCCAGTCATCGATCGCACCCACGCCGCTCATCCACACCAGCACGATCAGTGAAATCTGGATGTAGCGGTTGAACCAGACATCGGCCAGGAGCGCCGTGGTCACCAGAATGCTTCCGCACAGGAAGATCCCCCCCATCGTCGGCACGCCGCTGCGTCCCTGCATCAGGCGATTGATCTCCTCGTGTCCGAACTCGGCGGTGTCGCCGATCTTCTTTCGCTGCAGCCAGGCGATCACGCTCGGCCCCTGCCAGAGCGCGAGCGAGAAGGAGACCAGCACTGCGGCGAAGGCGCGGAACTCGACCTGCCACATGATGCCGACGATCCAGCGCAGGAGGGGGATCGAGTCGAGCTTGTCCTGGAATTCAACGACGATGTTGTAGAGCATGCCCTGTCCCTGACCCGACCCGCGGGCCGATCCTCCGTTCAACCCGCCATGAGCGGCGCCGTGCGCAGTGCCGGCAGCACGCGCTCGACCGCTGATCCCCTGCTGCCCTTCAGCAGCACCGCATCGCCTTCGGCGAGCGCCGCAGCGATCGAGGCTGCCGCACCGCCATCGAGCGAATCGATCCATTCGACATCAAGCCCGGCCTCGCGCGCGGCATTGGCGCTGAAACGGCTGCGCGGCCCGATGAACCATGCGCGGTCACCCCGCTCCAGGACCGAGGCCGCCACGCGGCCGACCTCCTCGTGCAGGGTGCGCTCGGCATCGCCGAGTTCGAGCATGTCACCGAGCACGACCACGCGCCGCGGTGCTCCTGCCGCCACCTCGGCAAAGGTGCGCAGCGCTGCCGCAACCGCATCAGGGTTGGCGTTGTAGGCATCGTTGAAGACCTCGACCGTACCGATCCTCTCGCGCACCATGCGCATCTCGGAGGGTTCGACCGTGGACAGCCCGCGTACCACCTGCGCAGGCGTCAGGCCGCGATCAAGGCCCATGCCGAGCGCGGCGAGCGCATTCATGGCGTTGTAGATGCCCGGCAGCTGGAGTTCGAACTGCACGAGTTGGCCATGGACCCGTGCCGTCACGAGCTGCACCTCAGGATGCTGCTCGCGCGAGACCAGCCGCACATTGCGTGCCGCATCGGTCCCGAAGGTGATCACGCGAAGGTCACATCGCCCAAGTTCCGCAAGGGCCCGCATCAGCGGTGCGCTGTCGCCATTGACGATCACCGGCGCGCACGCAGGAAGGCCGTCGGCGATGCTCACCTTCTCGGCCGCGATTGCGTCGAGCGAGCCCATGCCACCGAGGTGCGCGCGGCCGACCATGGTGATGACGGCGGCATCCTGCTCGGCGATCGTCGACAGATGACGGATCTCCCCGGGATGGTTCATGCCCATCTCCAGGAGCAGGAAGTCATCGCCGTGGTTAGCCGACAGCATGGTGAGCGGCACGCCGATCGCATTGTTGAAGCTCTTGGGGCTGCTCGTGCCGCGCTGCTGCTGCGACAGCACACCGTGGAGGAGGCGCCGCGTCGTCGTCTTGCCGCTTGATCCGGTGATCCCGATCGTGAACGGCGAGACCTCCGCGCGCCACGCCGTGGCGAGCCGCTGCAGCGCGACGAGCGTGTCGTGCACGAGCAGCGTGGGTACCGAGGGCGTGAACCCATCGGGGAACCTCGACACGATCAGCGCCGCCGCACCGGCGGACTGTGCCGAACCGAGGTAGTGGTGCGCATCGTGCCGTTCGCCGACGAGCGCAAGGAAAGCGCACCCGTCCAGCGAGACGCGCGTGTCGGTCCCGATGCCGGCCAGCGGTTCCCCACAGCGTGGCGGCCCGACCCATCGACCGCCGGTGGCGCTGGCCATCGCATCATGCGAGAGGAACGTCACGCGAGTGCTCCTTCCTGGATGGCGGCACGCGCCACGAGCGCAGCCTTGGCCACGATACGGTCATCGAAGGGATGCTTGACCGTGCCGATGATCTGGTAATCCTCGTGACCCTTGCCCGCGATGAGTACCACATCACGCTCACGGGCCTCGGCCACGGCGGCATGGATCGCCGCCGACCGATCCGTCACACGATGCACGACGGCGGCCGTGCCCGACGGCACGCCGGTCATGATCTGATCGACGATCGATTCGGGCGCCTCGGTACGCGGGTTGTCGCTGGTCACCACGACCACATCACTGTGGTCGCAGGCCACGCGCGCCATGCGTGGGCGCTTGGTGGGATCGCGGTCTCCGCCGCAACCGAAGACGGTGATCAGCCGGCCGCCGGGCTCGAGCACGGCCTTCAGCGCCTTACAGACATTGAGCAGCGCGTCGTCAGAATGTGCATAGTCGACGACCACCGCAAATGGATCGCCCGGTGCCGTGACCGGCTCGAGCCGGCCCGGTGGTGCTGCGCAGGTGGCGAGCGCCCGCTCAATCAGGGTCCCGTCGATGCCGCCTGACCACGCCGCAGCCACGGCCTGCAGTGTGTTCATCGTGTTGTGCCGCCCCGTGAATGGCAAATCCGCCTCGATGCGCCCCCAAGGCCCGATCATTCGCAGCCGCATGTTTCCCACGCCCACGCGCAGTTCCTGTGCGCTGGCGGTGGCCCGCGGGCTGCGCACGCTGCATCGGATGACATTGGCACGGCAGTCACGCAGCATGCGCTCGTGGGCGGGATCGTCTGCATTCACCACCGCCGTGGCGCACGGGTCGAGCCCGGCGAAGAGGTTCGCCTTGGCGCTCGCGTAAGCGTCCATCGAGCCGTGGTAGTCCAGGTGGTCGCCGGTCAGGTTCGTGAAGATGCCGCAGCCGAACCGCAGCGCGGCCACGCGGCCCTGGTGGAGTGCGTGGCTGCTCGTCTCCATCACGGCGCCGTCGCAACCGTTGGCCACCATGCGCGCAAAGGTCGCGCTGAGTTCGATCGCTCCAGGCGTGGTGAGGTCGCTGGCCACGGTCCCTGCCCCATCATCGGTCTCGACCGTGCCGATGAGTCCGCAGCGCCGCCCCGCCATGCGCGCGATGTGCCGGAAGAGGTAGGTCGTCGTGGTCTTGCCATTGGTGCCGGTGATCCCGACCAACCGCAACCTGCGACTGGGGAATCCCTGGAAGGCCTCGGCCATCCACGGCAGGAGCGCGGCGGCATCCTTGGTGCCCGGCTGCGCGGCGTCACCTCGCGCAGCGAGCCACGCCACACCCTCGATCGGCTCCACGCCAGCGTCGGCGAGCACGGCCACGGCACCCTTGGTGATGGCATCCTGGATGAACGCACGGCCATCTCCGTGGACACCTGCTCTGGCGACGAAGAGCGCACCGGGCCTCACCTGGCGCGAGTCATCCGCGAGCGATGCGATCTCGACCTCGCCGCCTGCGACCAAGGTCACCCCATCGACTGCCTTCACGAGCGCACTCACCTGCATCGTTTCGTCCTCCGTGACGTGTCGCAAGCCTACCGCGCGCCACCAGTCGCGCTCGTGGTTCCATCGGCTCGGCATACGACTTTCCGACGGGAATTCCCACCGATCCCACACCCCCTCCTCACGGCAGGATGAGCATGCAGTCGCCGTAGGAGTAGAACCGGTATCCCTCTCGCCGGGCGGCGGCGTAGATCGACTTCAGGCGTTCGAGCCCGACCATCGCACCCACGAGTGCCAAGAGCGTGCTCCGGGGGAGGTGGAAGTTGGTCAAGAGCCCATCCACCAGCCGGAACCCGTGGCCGGGCGCGATCAGGAGCCGGGTGTCGAACTCGCCCGCCCGGGGTGGCACAGGCAGGCTCTCCAGGACGCGCACGCTCGTCGTCCCCACGGCGATCACGCGACCACCGGCCGTACGGGTCGCGCACACCGCCTCGAGCGACCCGTGCTCGATCCGGCACCACTCCGCATGCATGGGGTGCTCATCAAGCCACTCGGTCTCGACTGGCTTGAATGTGCCAAGACCCACCTGGAGTTCGACGCTTGACCACCCAACGCCCTGCTGACGAAGGAGTTGCAGGAGGGCGGGCGTCAGGTGCAGCCCGGCCGTCGGTGCGGCCACGCTCGGACGGCTCATGGCCTGCGCGTAGACGGTCTGGTAGCGGTCACGGTCGAGCGCCTCGTCGACCGACTCGTGCCGCTCACGCCGTGCGTCCAGGATGTACGGCGGCAGCGGCGCCCGGCCCACGCGCTCCAGGATCGGCGTCGGCGCATCGGGGAAATCGATCACCCACGACTCGCCCCGGCGCTCGCGGGCGACCACCACGGCCCGCTCCCCCGTTGTACCCCGCAGTTCGATCCGATCCCCCGGCCGAAGCCGCTTGGCGCCCTTGACGAGCGCAGTCCAGGCACGATCACCCACCGGGGCCACGAAGAGCCCCTCGACCGCGCGCGAGTCACCAAGCCGCACGGCCTCGAACCGGACCGGGGCGACCTTGGTGTGGTTGGCGACAAGCAGGTCGCCCGCGGCCAACCATTTCGGCAGGTCGCTGACCCTCGCGTGCACCACCTCTGCGCCTGAACGACGCACGATCATCATGCGAGCACTGTCGCGCGGCTCCGCTGGCACGGTCGCCACGCACGCCGGGTCGAGCGGATAGTCAAGTTCGTCAGTACGCAGCCGGTGCATGGGGCTCGCTCGTCAGGGTCGCCCTCGTCCACCGCCTGCCGCGCATGAGATCGGCCAACGGCATGGGCCTGCCACCGGGCAGTTGAGCCTCCAGCACATCGATCGCGCCCTCGCCGCATCCGACCACGCCGCTGGTCGCCACGCTGCCCACCGGCAACATCGCATCGACCGCGCGGCAGCGCAGCAGCTTGATCGGCATCGGTTCGTGTCCCTCGCCGGTGATGGTGCAGTCGGTCCCGGGCCAGGGCGACAGGCCGTTGATGCGGGCGCTTGCCACCCGCGCCGTGCCGCCAAGTTCAACCCACGCATCCGCCCGCGAGAGCCTTCGCGCGCGTGAGGCCATCGACTCATCCTGGGGTTCCCCCTGCGCCGTACCCGCGAGCAAGTCCTGCACGACACCCACCATCGCGGATACGCCCAGTTGGGCCAGCCGATCGTGCAGATCGCCGCTGGTCTCGCTGTTGCCGACCGTGGTCGTGGCGCGCGCGTAGATGAGACCGGCGTCCATGCTTGGTGCGATCGAGATCACCGTGACGCCAACCTCGTCGTCACCGGCCATCACGCTGCGCTGGATGGGCGCTGCCCCACGCCACCGTGGCAAGAGCGACCCGTGCAGGTTGCAGGCCACGCGCCCCGACAAGACGGCCGGCGAGAGCTTCTGTCCGAAGGCAATCACCGCAAGCGCAGCGATGCGTTCGCGCTCCAGCAGCTCGATCCACTCCGGCGCATTGATGTCTTCGGGTTTGATCGAGCGAAGCCCCGCACGCGCCGCCCACGCACCCACCGGCGTGGGCTCGAGCACTCGGCCGCGGCCAGCGGGCCGATCGGGCTGCGTGACGACCAGGGACACCTCGATCCCAGGCGTGCTGGCCAGCGCCGAAAAGCTCGGGATCGCAAACGCTCCCGAACCCAAGAGCGCCACTCGCGAGCTCACCGGCCCTCCTCGAACGCTTCCTCAAGATCCCTCAACGCACGGCGGGCAGCCAACCGATCGATCGGCGACATCCAATCCGTGATCAGACGGCCTTCGAGATGATCGTGCTCGTGCAGCCAGCATCGACCCATGAGTCCGCTGTCTTCGAGTTCGAACCGCTCGCCATCGATCCCGGTGGCCTCGATCCGGACATGCGAGGGTCTCCGAACGTTGACGCTGATCCCCGGCAGGCTCAGGCAGCCTTCCTCGCGCACCGCGACCGGACCATCGGCCGCAATCAGGCATGGATTGATGTACGCGCGGGCTGGGAAGTCCTCGTGCTTCTCGGTCACGAAGATCCGGAGCGAACGACCGACCTGCGGCGCTGCCAGGCCCAGCCCTTCCTCCTTGCGCATGATCGCGTACATGTCTTCGATGAGCGCTCTGATGCCTGCGTCAACGGCCGCCACGGGCTCGGCCCGTCGCTTCAGGACGGGGTCGGGGTACCTCACGATGTCATGGCCTCGACTCGGCACGGGCCGATGGTAACGCTCGATGGACACTCCCCCCGATGATCCGTCGTGGATACACTCCCCCATCCGAGACCGCCAGTGATCCTGCCCTGGAAGAAATCCGACCCGCCACCGGCCTTCGTGGCCGATCCCGCGAAGGCCGCCGTCTACGCCGAAAAGGCGCGCGAAGCCATGCGCAAGGGTGAGTGGACCTACACGCTCACCATGTTCGCGATGTCGGTGAAGTTCGACCCCAACAACCTGATGGTCCACACCGAGATGTACGACGCCGCCATGGCCCACTACAACGCCGGCGGCAAGTCGGCAGCCAGCAGCGACATCAAGATGATCGACGGCAGCGGGTTGGTCGATCGCTTCGCGGTCAGCCAGTACCAGTGGTTCTGCAACATCCGTGATGTGGCCTTGGCCCTCTCGTGCATCGAGTCGGCCGCCAAGGCGGGCCTCCCCGACTTCGGCCAGTGGGCGGCCAAGAGTGTGCTGGGCGCCGTGAATCTGGCGCAGAGTGCCAAGCCCAACAAGAAGCTCTGGCTGCGTGCGAAGGATGCCTTCGCAGGCGTCGAGGCTTGGGAGCAGGCCCTGCAGTGCGGCGAAGCCGCTCTGGGGATGGATGCGAGCGACGGTGCGTTGCAGTCGGAGTTGCGCCAGCTCCAGGCCGCACTGGCCATCAAGCGAGGCGGCTACAACGAGAATCTGGGCAAGGAAGGCGCGTTCCTGACCCGTGTGAAGGATGCCGAAAAGCAGGCCGAACTCCAGGCCGCCGACAGCCTCTCCGGTTCGGGTGGCAAGGACCAACTCCAGTTGGAGGTGGCCAAGCGCGAGTTTCAGGAGAATCCCCAGTCACCTGAGGCCGTCCTGAAGTACGCGCAACTGCTGCGACGCTCCGGCACGCCCGAGGGCGAGGCCCTGGCCATCGAGGTCTACACCACCGGCTTCAAGAACATCGGCGAGTACCGCTTCAAGATGGAAGCGGACAACATCCGCATCCTGCGGGCACGCCGAAAGCTCGAGGCGATCAAGGCCGCGGCGGATGCAGGCGATGCCAAGGCCGCCGTGCAGCATGCCACGGGCCTCAAGCAGGTGCAGGAGTTCGAAGCCGCCTGCTTCGCCGAGCGTGCCTCGAAGTACCCGACCGATCGCGCCGTCAAGTACGACCTCGGTCGCCTGCTCTTCGAACTCGGGCGCTACGAGGACGCCATGAAGAGCCTTCAGGAAGCCAAGGACGAAGGCAAGTACCGCGTCATCGCGGCCCACCTGCTCGGCAAGTGCTTCGTCCAGGAAGGTTGGCACAACGAGGCGGTCGGCGAGTTCAGGGAAGCCCTGGCCGCGCTCGATGTGACGACCAACGAGCGGGAGATGGACATCCGCTACGACCTCATGGTCACGCTGATTGAGCTCGCTCGGGCCGAGAAGAGCATCCAGCACGCGAAGGATGCGCAGGAACTCTGCTCGGCAATCCTGCGCAAGGACATCGGGTTCCGCGACATCCGCGCGCGCCGCAAGGAGACGGACGAGCTCGTCCGCCAACTCTCCTGAGCCGACGATGGCTTCCCCACGCATCGCCGCCGTCATTCCCGCACGCTTCGCGAGCACCCGTTTCCCGGGCAAGCCGCTCGCTGACCGGACCGGTCGACCGCTGATCCAGCATGTGATCGAGCAGGCGCGGACCTGCCCCAGCCTGTCGCGGATCATCGTGGCCACCGACCACGACGGCATCGCTGCCGCCGCTCGCGCCTGCGGCGCCGAAGTCGCCATGACCCGTACGGACCATCCCAATGGGACGAGCCGGATCGCGGAGGTCGCCCAGAGCCTCGACGCCGAGGTCATCGTGAACATCCAAGGTGATGAGCCCCAGCTCGAGCCCGAGCTCATCGAGCGCACGGTGGCCGCGTTGCTCGCCGATCCCGGTGCTCCCATGGCAACCCTCGTCTCCCCGTTCGCGCCGGGCGAGGATCCGCACAACCCCAATGTCGTGAAGTGCGTGGTGGGCGTGAATCGCCGGGCGCTCTACTTCAGCCGCAGCCTCGTGCCCTCCGTGCGCTCGCAACCTGCGGTCGCGCCGTGGAAGCACATCGGCCTCTATGTCTACCGACGCGAGTTCCTGCCGGTCTTCGTGTCGCTCCCGCCATCGCCGCTGGAACGGTGCGAAAGCCTCGAACAACTCCGCGCCCTCGAACACGGTCACGCGATCGCCGTGGCCTTCGGGACCGCGGCCTTCCAGGGCATCGACACGCCAGAGCAGTACGAGGCCTTCGTGGCGCATTGGCGCGCCACGCACGGCTGAGCCTCAACCGATCTCCTTCAGCCAACCCTTGGCTGCCTCGCGCATCGATGGGCGGCGGTCGCTGCCGGCCATGCGCTCGAGCCGTTCGCGCGCTTCGACCAGTTTCAGCCGAGCGCACTGGCTCGCCGCTGCTCGGGCCGCGCGCTCCTCGTGATCGTCGATCATGGCCACGAGCTCGGCAATCACGGCACGGCGCTCGGCCTCCTGCTCGGCAGGCGGCAGGTTGGCGGCCAGGGCACGGATCGCGGTCGGGCGCATGCGGTCAAGGTTCCCCAGCGCGGCAAGGGTCCGGATCGCCGGAAGTGCCGCGGGTACCGGCACCTCGGCAAGCGCGTCAAGCGCCGCGGTCCGGACCCTCTCGCTGCTCGACTCGATCGCCAACGCATCGACCAGCGCCGACCGAGCGGCATCACCCTGGTCGCCCCAGCGCTCCTTCATGGCCACGAGCGCACCGATCGCTGCCGCCTTGCACGCGGGGCTGCCATCGTTGCGGACAAGATCCACCGCCCTCACGACGGCGGCAGGCGTGGTGTCCTGCGCAAGCCGCTCGATCGCTGCGCGCCGGATGCGTGGATCGCTCGCTGCCCGCGCGATGTCGGCGTTCGCCGGGACACCTGTGAACTCGGCCAGCACCTGCATCGCGATCTCCCGTGATGCTGGGGTGCCGAGCGAGAACAGCGACTCGACGGCATCCTGGCGCTCGGTCCATCGCCGCGCAGGATCGCGCACGATCGCATCGAGTGCCTTCGCCACGCCCGGCTCATCGCGCGTGCCGAGCGCCTGGATCCCCTGCCGACGGCACGCTGCATTGGGGCCCTTCATCGCCTGCTCAAGCCACCATGCGGTGGGCATCTCGATCGTGGCGGTCTTCAGCACGGCCACACGCGGGTCGACCGCGACGAGCACCGGCGGTCCGTCGAGTTCCCAGGAGCGGGTCGCCGACTTCTCACGGGTCTCGATGGCGAGCATGCGCTCGCTGCCGGCGGTCCGGACGAGGATCGGCAGCGTGAAGCGGAACGCGGGCCGCTTCTCATCGATCGTCTGCACCTGCTCCATCGTGACCGTGAGTGTTCGCTTTGCCCCGTCCCATGTGGGCACGACCTTGAGTTCAGGAGTGCCGGGACGCATGCACCACTGGTCGAAGAACCACTCGAGCGAGAGCCCGCTGGCCTCCTCCAGGCACGTGCGGAAGTCATCCGTCTCGACCGTCTGCAGCCCGAACCGCTTCATGTACGTCTGCACGCCCGCAAAGAACACGCGGTCGCCGAGCATCTCGCGGAGCATGTGCAGGATGCTCGCTCCCTTGGGATAGGGATTCGCCAGACGCGAGAAGGTCTCGCCAGGATCACGCCAGCACTTGGAGCACATGGCCTCGTGCGGCACATCCACCCGGTCGCGCCGGGCCACGCGCGCATTGTCGAGCACTTCGTCGTAGTAGCCATCGGTGCCGTCACGGCGCTCGAACCACAGGTTCTCGCAGTAGGTTGCCCAACCCTCGTTCAGCCAGAGGTGATCCCAGCTCGTGCAGGTGATGTAGTCACCCGTCCACTGGTGGCCGAGCTCGTGGGCGATGAGGCTTTCGTAGTCGCTGTCGCGTGCGGCGGCTTCGCTCAGCCAAGCCCCGGGCAGCAGGCTGGTCACGCTGGTGTTCTCCATGCCACCGGCACCGAAGTTGCGCACGATGAGCTGGTCGTAGCGTGCCCACGGATACGGCGTGCCGAAGTGACCCGCGAGCACCTCGATCATCTCGTCGGTGCGGTCATAGGTGCGGTGGATCTCCTCCGCATGGCCGGGCAGCGCCCAGACCTGCATCGGGACGCCGGAGCGCGGATTGGGCAACGCGGTGCGCTCGAAGGTGCCGGCCACCAGACTCACCAGATACGCCACATGCGGCTTGTCCTGGAGCCAGTGCCAGGTTTCTCGGCCGTTGGAAACACCATGCGACACGAGCTTGCCGTTGCCGCTCGCGCTGACTCCCGCAGGCACGTCGATCACGAGCTCGGTCGTCAGACGCTCGTTGGGGGAGTCATGGCACGGGAACCAGAAGCGGTTCGACTCGGGCTGCCCTTGCGTGTGGACCTCGGCCGGGTACGCCTTCGGATCGGGGCCGGCGGGTGTGAAGGTCATGCCATCGATCGGATCCGTGCACGAGTACATCGTGACGAGCGTGGTCCACGCATCACCGAGCGGTGCCGCGAAATGCAGGAAGAGCGACGAGCCATCGTGCGACCATTCGATGGGCTTGCCCTGACCGTCCACGACGGAGGCGATCGCCAGCCCGGGCGCATCGAGCCGCAGGCCGCGCACCGGCACGCCGATGGGACGCACGGTCATCGTCTGCTTCGCGGTGAAGGCGCGGTCCTCAAGGCGCTCGAACCGGAGCTCAAGCTTCATGTGCCCGTAGTCCACCAAGCGATCGGGCGGGTACACGCGAAGGTCGCGGCCCGTGGACACATCCACCTCGGGCATCGGAGCAGGCGGCTGTCGACGCTGCACGGGAGTGATGGCAACGGCTGCTGAGCACAGAACGAGGGCAATGACTTGCATGGGGACAGGGTATCCCTGCGCTTGAAATCGCAGACCTTGCCGCTTGTTTCCGGGAGCGTCACTGCTGTACGCTTGGTTATGCCCCCTACCGATGACCAGCCCGCGCAAGACTGCGCCGACTGCGGCTTTCTGAGCCAGTTCGGCACCTCAAGCGAGGCCAGCACCGAGCACTACTCGCCGGCACCGTCGGGCTACCAGCGCGGCATCACCAAGTTCGTCGTCGTGATCGGCACCGTCATGAGCGGCTTGGGCAAGGGCATCTTCAGTTCATCGCTCGCGAAGCTGATCCAGGACAAGGGCCTCTCCGTCGCTCCGATCAAGATGGAGGGCTACCTCAACATCGACAGCGGAACGCTGAACCCCTTCCGCCACGGCGAGGTGTTCGTGCTCGATGACGGGCTCGAGACCGACATGGACCTCGGTACCTATGAGCGCCTGCTCGACCAGAACCTGTCGCGCAAGAACTTCGTCACCGCGGGCCAGGTCTACACGCGGATCCTCGAGCGCGAGCGCCGCGGCGGCTATCTCGGCCGCGATGTGCAGATGATCCCCCACGTCACCGGCGAGGTGAAGATGAAGCTGCGTGAGCTCGCCATGAATGGCCCGCGCGGAAAGCAACTCGATGTGGTGTTCGTCGAGGTCGGTGGCACCGCCGGCGACTACGAGAACGGCTTCTACATCGAGGCGCTGCGCGAACTGGCGTTCGAGGAAGGCCCGGGCAGCACCTGCTTCGTGGCGCTGACCTACATCCTCGAGCCCTCGATCCTGGGCGAGCAGAAGTCCAAGGCGGCGCAGCTCGGCATCAAGCGCCTCATGGAAGCGGGCGTGCAGCCCAACATCGTGGCCTGCCGCGCCAAGAATCCCGTCACCGACAAGGTGATGGAGAAGATCGCGATGTTCAGCAACGTCCCGCTGAAGCGAATCTTCTCGATGCACGATCGCAGTTCGATCTACTCGATCCCCGATGCCATGCGCCAGGCGGGCCTCGACCGCGAGATCCTCTCGATCCTGTCCATGCACGATCGGGTCGACCCGGCCCGCGAGGACCGTGCGCGCGCATCGTGGAACATGTTCACGACCAAACTGCAGGCCGATCGCCAGCACGCCGTCACGATCGGCCTCGCCGGCAAGTACTCGGCGCTTCGCGATGCCTACGCGAGCATCGAGAAGGCACTCGAGCATTGCAGCATCGAACTCGGCGCGAAGATGGATGTGCGCTGGCTCGAGACAAGTGACATCGCCTCGGCCTCGGATGCGGCGAAGACCTTCGAGGGCATCGACGGGATCATCGTGCCGGGCGGCTTCGGCAGTCGCGGCGTCCAGGGCAAGATCCTCGCGGTGCAGTGGGCCCGTGAGTCGAAGACTCCGTTCCTCGGCATCTGCCTGGGCTTCCAGGTCGCCGTGATCGAGTACGCGCGCAATGTCCTGGGCATGGCCCATGCCGACAGCACGGAGTTCAGCCCAACCTCCACGCACCCGGTGATCAGCGAGCTTCCGGAGCAGAAGCGTCTGGAGGGGATCGTCGGCGGCACGATGCGCCTTGGAGCGCAGGATGTGCAGCTCACCGCGGGCAGCCTGGCGAGCTTCCTCTTCAGCGGCGCAACCAGCATCCGCGAGCGATTCCGCCACCGGTACGAGGTGGATCCTTCGTTCATCACGCAACTCACCGCAGGCGGCCTCCTCTTCAGCGGTCGCCATCCCACGCAACCGATCATGCAGGTGCTCGAATTGCCGGTCTCTGCGCATCCGTACTTCATCGGCGGCCAGTTCCATCCCGAGTTGACCAGCCGACCCGTGCGCCCGCAACCGATGTTCATGGGTCTGGTGGCGGCAGCGATCGCGCGCAAGAGCCCCGAGTTCGCCACGACCGCCCTTGGACGCCGCTGGCTTCGCAGTGCGTCGACCGCAACGGCAGGTGCTGGAGCCTGAACGCCGTCCTGCCGCAGCGGTTGCAGGAGTCGACCACTGGCCCGTACACTCCTCGACCCTTCGCCGATGTAGCTCAGCTGGTTAGAGCGTTGGATTCATAACCCGAAGGTCGGCGGTTCGAGTCCGCCCATCGGCATTGCCCCCTCCGCGCGGCGGCCTCACCGCCAGGAACGCAGCACCAGGACGAGCAGCGCGAGCAGGCCCGTGACCAGCCACAGGGCCACATACACGCGGAAGAGACGTCCCTGGCGCATCCACATCACGACCTCCCGAGAACGCCCGATGCGCGATTTGAACGCGCGACCTCCAGTTTAGGAAACCGGTGCTCTATCCAGCTGAGCTAATCGGGCAGGATGACTGACTCGAAGCACGGGGGACCACCCCCGGGTCACTGGTCCCTGTACCTGCCACCGGAGCCACCGTCGGCCTTGGACTGCGCGAAGTAGAGCGCGCACCAGAAGGCGAGGAACAAGACCCAGGCGAGATTGGCAAGCAGGACGGGAATCATCGGGTTCCTTTGGCTGGACCGGAAGCATACTCCGCGGCCCGCCAGAGCGGCACGGACCAAGTGCGGCCCGCCTCCCACGGCCCGGACTCGAGCAGCATGGCGAAGGAGTCCGCCACGCACCAGGGGCCCTCGTTGCGGCTGACCACCCGCGCACGGATCGTCAGGGGAAGTTGGATCGCCGGAGGGGCCAGAGGCGCACGATCCGACAGCGCGCGGACCTCAAACCACGGCTCACCGTCGCGCCAGACGATCCCCCCCTCCCACCACCGCTCACCGTCGGCTGGCGCCATGCGCCGAGCCGGATCGCCCACGAAGAGGAAGCCATCGCGGTCCCACAGCGCACCGATGCGGCGCTGGCGGTCCTCGCCGACCTCATCCATCCATGCCGCGCACGCAGCCTCGAAGTCCCGGCGGGAACTGCGGTCGAAGGCCTCGACGACCCGGGTGAGGTCCTCCGGATGGGTGCGCTGCATGCGCGCGAGCATCTCTTGGCGCGACCACTGCGCGGCCTCGGCCAGCGACCACCTGCCGGGCTCATCCATGAACCACCTTGCACATCCCCAGCCAGCACGGCCATCCCAGGTCACGCTTGCGTAGCCAGCGAGCTGGTCGACGCCACCCGCATCGAGCAGCGCCATCGCCAGGCAATCCTCGTCGCGAAGATGCGCCATCAGGCAATTGCCCGCGGCGAGCATGGCCTTGCTCCGGGTGCTGCGGATCGGTGTCTCGATGCCCTCGAGATCCCGCACCCAGAGCTCACCCCGACGCGGCACCACGCGGCCACTGGGATACGAGTAGCCCAGCAGCCAACGCATCTCATTGCTGCGCCCGCTGGTGAAGATCAGGTCGGCCCAGTCGGAGGACCACTCCTGCGCGAACGAGCGGCTCTGCTCGGTGCTCCGGGTTTCGATGGTCCATGCGCCACCGTCGCGTCGATGCACCTCGCCCTGCACGCCTTCGCTGAACCATGTCGCGCGCACGAAGGCCGATGCCGGAAGCGGCGTCGTTCCCAGTGCGGCCGTCAGCACCACGGGATCCGTTCGCTGCGCGATCCGCATCGCCACCTCGGGCGAAGGCCCTGTCACGATGCCCCACGAGACATCCTCGAAGGGATCGCCATCGATGGCACGGAACGCCCGTTGCCATGCTGCAGACGGTGCGCGGCCCCCTTCACCGGGCATCGCCACCACGATGGCGTGATCGGTGCCACCCGGTGCGACCATGCTCACACATTCGGCGGGCCCACACGCTGCGATCGACCATCCGCGAGTCGTGGCTGCTGTCCGGACGACTGCAGCCCATGCGGCGTCATCCAAGCACGCCCGGCTCGCCAGCACGATGCCGCGCGGAGTCGGCGGCATGCCGTCGCCAGTCCCCTGCACTCCGAGTGCCATCATGAGGATGAAGGCCGCGTTGCCCATGCGTACGATCCTACGACGATGGAGCATTGGATCCTCATCAACGACCTCCTGATGGTGACTGGCGGGCTCCTGCTGCTCCTGGCAGGCGTCCTGGCCCAGCGCGCCTGGCGAGGCCGGCTCGTGACATGGAGCCCGTGCTGCCGACGATGCGGCTTTGACCTCCGCGGCCATGCGGGCAGCTCGTGTCCCGAGTGTGGGGCCGATCTGGGTCGGGCAGGCGCCGTGACCGAGGGATTGCGCCATCATCGACTCAGACTCCTGACCGGTGCGGGTGCCCTCGCCGTGCTTGCGGCCGGCATGGTGGTCTCAGCACGCTTCAGCTTGCCCGTCCACGCGTGGACCTGGTGGCTCGACCATCGACCCGTCTGGGCCATGGAGAGCGTGCTGCGCCATCAGGACCAACTCGCCTGGCAGGAGATCCAGGACCGGGATCGGGTCGGCACGCTGTCGGATGCCGACCTACGGTCCGTGCTCGCCCTGGCGATGGAGCTTCCGACCTACTCCGGGAAGTTCGTCACGCCCAGCTGGGCTTGGCTCATCAACCAGCATGCGGTCGGGCGCGTGAGCACCGACGCGCTCAAGCCGATCGTGCTCCGTGCCCTTGAATCCATGGAGATCGGGTTGGGCATCGCTCCTGCGGGTCAACGGGCCGGAGGGTTGGTGCAGATCACCGCCCGCCATGATGTCGAACCCATGGCGGGGGAAGTCGACGAGGCCGAGTTGCTGGCCGTCGAGGCCAACCTCGACGGCACATGGGTGCCGCTCAAGCTCGAGCGGCAACAGCCGTTGCGCAACGGCCGGATCCTCCTCTCGAGCGGCACCATCGGTGTCAGGGCACCCGATCGACTCGGTCCCTGTGCGTTGCGCGCGACGATCCGTCTCATCGCGCGTGAGTCAGCGGCGAGCCTCTTCAGCCAAGGGGCCGTGGTAGCGGAGTGCGAACGGGTGGTTCCCCTCGGCACGCTCCGCGTGCTCGACCCAAAGGCAACCTTCGGGCTCGGTGCGCACGACGAGACCTTCCGAGCGCGGGTGCACGCGCTCGTGATCCAACTGGTCGGCAGCTTCACCCCTCGTGTCGGCAGTTCGGGACGGTCCCGAGCGAGTGGATCGAGCGCCTTGGCAACGAACGAGGGATTCGACTTCGACATCGAGGGAGCGCAAGGCGATCGGGTCGTGCCACTCGGGCAGGTGTCCTGCATCGGAGGGCTGCAGTCGACCATGCTGGTGGGACGAGCGGGCATCGATCCCAACCAGCCGTGGATCCTGCGGCTTGTGCCGCGGCTCGACCGCATCGAGGCGCAACTCACCGAGCCCACCCGCATCTACGACAGCATCATCGAGATCCCCCGTGGGCCGATCGATGCCCCCGAAGGTGATCGCAGCGAGCGCGGAGGCGACCCACCATGACCGAAGCGGCCCCCTGCCCGCTCATTGAGCCCACGCTCAACGTGGTGCTCTTCCAACCGCAGATTCCCAACAACACCGGCAACATCGGCCGGACCTGCATGACCACGCGGTGCCGGCTCCACATCATCCATCCGATCTCCTTCTCGATGGACGAGAAGGCCAGGCGCCGGGCCGGGCTCGACTACTGGCACTTGGTCGATTGCCGAGAGCATGCTTCGTGGGAGGCGTTTCTGGACCTGGAGCACCCCCGGCGACTCTGGCTCTACACCACGCGTGCCACGCGCGTGCACTGGGACGCCGACCTCCGCCAGGGCGACTACCTGCTGTTTGGCCAGGAGAACGGCGGCGTCCCCGAGTGGCTGCACCAGTGGGTCGCCGCCACGCACGGCCCCGAGTCTCGGCTCACCCTCCCGATGGTGGCGGATCCGCAGGCCAGGAGCCTGAATCTGGCCACTGCGGCTGCATGCGCCATCTTCGAGGGCGTGCGGCAAATGAAAGTCCGCGGTGCGTCGCCCTACCCGATCTCCAGCACCTGAAGGACAGATCGATCCATCAGGGTCATGTTTGGCGGATCGATTCCGGCAGCCCAGCCGTATACTCCCCCCGGATGAGCGTGACGAGGCATCGGCCCGTCGCCGTCCTTGCCCTTGGCATGGATCGTCGCCGGGTGTCTGGCCCGCAACGCCCCGAGGAACCCATGACGAAGCACCACACCGCACGCGCCTTCTCACTGACCGAACTTCTGGTCGCCATCGGCATCATCGTGATCCTGATCGGCCTGCTCCTGCCGGCGCTGGGCAAGGTGTCGGCGCGCGCGAAGGTCGCGCAGACCCAGAGCCTGATGAACGAGTTCTCGAAGGCCTGCGACGCGTTCTACCAGGAGTGGGGCTACTACCCCGGCATCGTGCCCGAGAGCGTGCTCGCCGGGACCACAAGCCCGGCCATCACCGGCACGCAGAATGCGATGCTGCACCTGATGGGTGGCGCCGTGCGCGATGATGATCCGGCGTATGCCGGTTACATCGGCAATGTGCTCACCTTCAACGATGGCACGCGGACGGTCCAGATCAAGGTCGACGCGACCAAGATCGGCCGCGGCACCCGTGTGGAGGGCAAGGACCGTCCCTCGTACTTCACACCCAAGGACAGCGATCTCGGCGAACTCGAGAACCCGACCGATTCGCTCGTCAACTACGCGGGCATTCCGCACTTGAAGGATGCGTGGGGCAAGCCGATCGTGTACCTGCGCACCCTGCGCGGCACGGGCCCGCTCATGGGTACGGGCTCGACTGCGGTCGCCATGCTCAACACCAAGCCGCAGTTCGTGAGGCTGACGGGTGACTCGTACTTCCGTGCGGAACCGCAGACGACCACCAACGATCCGGTGAAGTACAGCGTGCTCAACAACACCACCAACGGCACGCAGCTGCTTGCAGCGCTGATGCGCCACCCCGGCTTCGGCACCTTCACCAACGCACTGACTGATCCCCTCAACGGCACGGCAAAGGGCAAGTACTACCTCTTCTCCCCTGGACCTGATGGCATCTTCTTCAGCACGACCGATGGCCCAGGTGTCACGCCATTCACACTGCTCCAGTACACCGTGCCCAACCTGGTCACCGAGTACGACGATGTCGTCGTGACCGGTGGCGGCTGATCCAGCGCAGGATCATTCGTGAACACCGCACGATCCTGATTGCGCACAATCCATCAACGACAGCGGCGCAGCCCACTCGGGCTGCGCCGCGTTGCTTCATGCGTGATGCGATCGATCACTCGGGGAAGTCGACCGGCTTGTCGGCTGGCGGAGCAGCCGGCTTGTCACCGGGCTCACCCGCAGGCGGCTTGCCGCCACCGGGACGCTTGCCGCCGGGTCCGCCGGGACCACCCGGCCCGCCCTGCCCACGACCCTTGCCCGCGCCGCCCTTCTCAGCGGCTTCCTTCTTCATGGCTTCCATCTTGGCCTTGACGGTCGTCTGCTGGTCAGCCGTGAGCACGCCCATGACGGTCGCCTGGAACTCCTCGGGCTTCGGTGCACTCTCGCGGAGCTTGGCCATCTCTTCCTTCAGTGCTTCCATCGCCTTTGGGTCGGAGTCGCCCGACTGACGGGCCGCCATCATCTTCTTCATGAGTTCCTCCATCTTGGGCTGGAACTCCTTGGCCTTGGCATCGAACGCCGTGCGCGCAGCATCGATCTTCTGCTTCTGGTCAGGCGTGTAGGTGCCTTCAACGGTCTTCAGCGCCTCGTTGAACATGCGGTGCTGGATCATCAAGCCATCAGCACCAGCCCTGCGGCCCATACCCTCACGGCCACCGGGGCGACCGCCCTTCTGGCCATCCTTCGCGCCGTCCCTGGCAGGTGCGTCGCCCTTGGGCGGGGCATCCTGCGCGATGGCGGGGAGACTGACGAGGGCAGCGGCCAGGAGGGTCGCCGCAACGGGTAGGTATCGATTCAAGAACATGCTGTGCTCGCTTTCCGGGGCGTGGCCCCTGTGTCGGAAGGATATTGGCGGAGCATCGGCCTCGGGGACAGCCAATCGTGAAAGCCCTACCATTTGCCCCCCTGGTGCCATGACCATCCTGACCCCCGATCTCGTCACGCAGGCCCTCCGAACGGTCAATGACCCGGAGTTGCACAAGGATCTCGTGACGCTGGAGATGGTCAAGGGCGTCAGCGTCGAGGGCAACGCCGTGACCGTGTGCATCGAACTCACCACGCCGGCCTGCCCGATGAAGGACCGCATCCGCAACGATGTCACGGAAGCGATCATTGCGAAGGCTGCATCGATCGGTGCCACCACCCCGACCGTCACGGTCGACTTCACGGCCGAGGTCCGCCGACCGAACCAGAAGGCCCGCGAGGGCGGCAACCCACTTCCGATGGTGAAGCAGGTGATTGCCGTCGGCGCAGGCAAGGGCGGCGTCGGCAAGAGCACCATCAGCGTGAACCTTGCCGTCGCGCTCGCACGCATGGGCGCCAAGGTGGGTTTGCTCGATGGCGACATCTACGGCCCGAGCCTCCCCACGCTGCTCGGCCTCGATGAACTCGGCGCCACGGCCCGCGGGAACATCCTGATGCCATTCGAGGTCCACGGCATCAAGGCGATGACCATCGGCAAGCTCGTCGATCCCGAGAAGGCACTGGTCTGGCGTGGACCGATGGCGCACGGTGCCTTCAAGCAACTCGCCACGCAGACCGACTGGGGAGCGCTCGACTATCTCATCATCGACCTGCCGCCGGGCACGGGCGATGTGCCGCTGACGCTCGCACAGCTCCTGCCGGTGACCGGTGCGGTCATCGTCTGCACCCCGCAGCGCGTGGCACAGGACGATGCCCGGCGTGCCGTGCGCATGTTCGAGGGGCTTGGGATCGATGTGCTCGGCGTCGTCGAGAACATGAGCTACTTCATGGGCGACGACGGCAAGGAGTACGACCTCTTCGGCCGCGGCGGCGCCGAGATGATGGCCCAGCAGATGGGCCTGCCCTTCCTGGGCAGCTTGCCGATCCACATGGCCCTGCGCAAGAACTCCGATGCCGGCACGCCGCTGGCGAACTGGGATGTGCCTGCGATGGGGCACCAGCTCGATGCGATGGCACAAGCACTCGCTGGCCAGGTGAGCGTGGCCAGCCTTCGCAGCCAGTTCGTGCAGCCCACGATCAGCGTGCGCTGATCAGCAGTGCGCCCGGTCCGCCGGCGCACCGCATGTGACCGGCAGCCCGCGGCCAGCCCATGGCCAGTAGCCGCCGCGGAGATTGCTCACCCGGTATCCATGCCGCTTGAGGTACGCGCACGCCCGCGCACTGCGACTGCCGCTGCGGCAGTAGGCAATCAGCTCACGATCCTTGGGCAGGTCAGCCAAGCGATCGGGCAGCTGGCTGAAGGGCGCGAAGATGGCATCAGGCAAGTGCCCGGCCTCGAACTCACCGCAGAGCCGTACATCGACGAACGCAGCACCGCCTGACCAGCGACGGTGGGCTTCGGCAACGCCGATGTCCTCGATCCCGTCGGCATCGAAGACATCCTCGGGGATCGCATCGAACTCATCGGGCGTGGTCCAGCCCGCGAACTCGTCGATGCCAACCCGGAAGAGGATGCGAACGGCGCTCTCCAACTCCTCCGGCTCGCAGACGACGAGGACCGCATCACCGGGCTCGAGGTAGCTGCCGGCTGCGTTGGCAAAGTGACGGTCGAGCGGCGCGCTGATCGAGCCGGGCAGGAAACCCTCGCAGAAACGGCTCCACGCGCGGCAGTCGATCACCACATTCGCCGGCTTGGCGGCAGCGTGCATGAAGCGTGCTGCATCGAGCCGATCCGGCAACCGCAGATCACCGCTCGCCCCCTCCAGATTCCGGCGTTTCACCCGCACGAAGTAGGCGGGCGGATCCGGCAGGCCGCGGAGCACCTTGTCCATGAATGCACCATCGTCACCCGCCGCACGGAGGCTGCCGTTGATCTGACGCTCGATCCGGAGGCTCGACTGCGGCAAGGCGCAGATCGACCTGCCGCACAGGCTGCCTGCCGTGTGGCCGGGCAGGATGCGGACCTCATCGGGCATGTCGGCGAGCCGACGAAGTGCCTGCTGCAGCTCGCGTGCGTTGCGCTCGAGTTCCAGGCGATCACCCGAGCGCGTGCCGAGATCGGGGCGGCCAACCTCTCCTGCGAAGAGGAAATCTCCCGTGAGGATCGCGCGCACGGCACCCTCGGCGTCGACCAGCTCGAACGAGAGGCTCTCGCGCGTGTGTCCCGGCGTGTGCAGCACACGCACGAGCACGCCACCGATCCGCAGTTCGTCGCCATCGCCCACCGAGGTCGTGCGCCCAGAGCACGCCGCGACCCAGGCAGGCACCGTGCCCTCGCGGCTGAGGTAGCCATGCACACCGTGCCGTTCGACGAGTTGGCGCAGCCCGCTCACGAAGTCGGCATGCAGATGCGTGTCCGCTGCGGCGATGATGCGCAGCCCTGCCTGCTCGGCCGCCCTCAGTGCGCGGTCCACGTCACGCGCACAGTCGAACACGATCGCCTCGCGCGAGACCGGGCAGCCCACGAGATAGGCCGCCTGCGACAGCGACTCGTCATGGATGCGTCGAAGCAGCATCGCGCGGATCGTACGGTCGTCCGCGGTTCAGGCGAACTCACGCTTGAGCTGCGCGAGGCCCCTGAGCAGGGCATCGATGTGCTCAGGCCTGTGCGCCGCCGAGACCTGCACCCGAAGCCGCGCGTGGCCTTCGGGCACCACCGGATAGCCGAAGCCGATCACGAACACGCCCAAGTCGAGCAGTCGACGGCTCATCGCGATGGCCTTGGCCGTGTCATGCACGATGATCGGGCAGATCGCGGTCGAACTCTTGAGGACTTCGAAACCAACCCCAGCGATCCCCTGCCGCACCGCCGCCACATTGTGACGCAGCCGCTCGACGCGCTCGGGATCCTGCATCAGCACCTCGATCGCCTTGTCGGCGCTGCAAGCGATCGTCGCAGGCAGCGCGTTGGAGAAGAGCGTGGGTCGGCCGCGCTGCACCAGGAGATCCGTCGCCGCGCGGCTGCCGCAGATGTATCCACCCGCACCGCCCCCGAGCGCCTTGCCCAGCGTTCCGGTGAAGTAGTCCACCCGCGAGGCCGCCAGGCCCCAGTGCTCGTGGGTCCCTCGGCCAGTCCGACCCATCACGCCCGTGCCGTGGCTGTCATCCACGACCAGCTTGGCACCGAACTCGTCACAGAGCGCGCGGATCCCCGGCAGGTCGCCCAAGTCGCCTTCCATGCTGAAGACGCCGTCGGTCACGACCCACGCCGTGCCCGTGACCTCGGGGTTGGCGCGCGCCTCGGCAAGCTTGGCACGCAGCGACGCGAGGTCACTGTGGCGATAGACGGTCTTGTGCAGGCCCTTCTTGATGACCGCTGCGAGCCGGATGCCATCGATGATGCTGGCATGGTTGAGCTCGTCGCTGATGATGATGTCGCCCGGCTCGCAGAGCGTGGGGAAGATCGCCTCGTTGGCGTTCCAGCAGCTCGTGAAGGTGTAGGAACTCTCGACCCCGTAGAAGTCGGCAATGCGGCGCTCAAGCCGCTCATGGCAATCGAAGGTGCCGCAGATGAAGCGCACGCTCGCCGTACCCGCGCCGTATCGACGCAGGCCCTCGATGCCGGCCTCGACCACCCGTGGGTCGTTCGCCAGGCCCAGGTAGTTGTTGCTGCAGAAGCACGCCACTTCACCGAATCCGCGCAGGCGGACGGTGGCGTCCATCGGCCCCTCGATCATCTGCAGGACCTTGAGCTGGCCGCTGTCGCGCAGGCCCTTGAGGATCGTTTCGGTGCGGGATTCGAAGGCGTTCACGGCCAAGGTCGTCATGGCCGGATTCTAGCGGTGGAGTTCACCGTGACTCGACCAGAAGCCACGAGACACCAAAGCCCGTGCTCCATGCACCCTGGCGCGCGACTCAGCCGTAGCGTGCCCGCACGGCCGGGACGAGATAGTCACGGAAGGCCTCGTCGAAGCCGTGGATCGGTGCCCAGCCCCAATCACGGCGTGCGGCCGAGTCATCGAGATCCATCGGCCAACTGTCCACGATGCGCTGGCGTGCCTCGATGGGCGCGTAGTTGATCTCGGCGCGCGGGAAGAACTCGCGCACCTTCTCTTCCATCTGCGCAGCCGTCGGCGCGAAGGCCGTGGTGTTGTAGACCTGTTGGGACAGTCGTGAGCGCGGCGCCTGCGCCAGATGCACGAGGGCGCGCACGGCGTCAGGCATCGTCATGAACGAGATGCGTGAATCGGGCCGCACGAAGCATGTGTAGGGCTTGCCCTGTGCGGCGGCATGGAGCATTTCCGGCCCGTAATCGCTCGTACCGCCCATCGGCACCGTGTCGGCAGAAATGATGCCCGGGAACCGGATCGAGCGGAAGTCGACCCTGGCGGTGCCGCGATCGGCGTCCAGCAATCGATAGTGCCGCATGTAGTAGCGGCCCATCTCCTCGACGGCGCGCTTGTTCAGGCCGTACATCGTGATCGGGTCACCGCACTCATCCTCGCGCACCACGCCCGCGGCGATCTTGGCTGCGAGCGACTCGACGCCGTACGCGGCGATCGTGCTCGGGAACATGAAGGACACGTCGTGACCGCGACGGCGCGCGGCGTCGGCCGCCAGCTTCAGGAGCGTGCAGCTGCCCATGACATTGACCGAGAGCGCGAGTTCGGGATTGCGCTCACCGCTCGAGGAGAGCAGCGCTGCGAGGTGCCACACCTCGCCGATGTCATGCTTCGAGGCGAGCGCCTGCACGAACTCAGAGTCGGCCACGCTCCCGCAGTACGCATGGGTCGAGGCAGCGACGGCCTCGCCGTGCAGTTCACGAAGATCGACCGACACGATCTCGCGCTGTCCGCCCCACTGGGCGTGCAGGTGCTTGAGCAGCGCGTGGCCCATCTCTCCGCTGGCTCCGGTGACGAGGATTGCACCGGTCATGGTGGTGGCGCGTGTGGATGACTTCGGTTCGGTCATGGTGCTCGACATGGGATCCCCCGAGTGTATGAGCAGGCGGCGTCAGGCTCCGCAGCCCAACCGCGCCAGAAGCTCCCGGGTCGCCTTGATGCCATCGGGCTCCGACAGCCTGCCACCCTCGTACTCGATGCCGATCCAGCCGGAGTACCCGGCTGCACGGACCAGCCCCAGCATCCTCGGATAGTCGATCTTCGTTTCGTTGCCCTTGGCGTCGAAGTCGTAGCTCTTGGCACTCACGGCCTTGGCGAAGGGCATCAGGTCCTCGACTCCCCGGTAGCGGTCGTACTCGTAGAAGTTGCCGAAGTCCGGCAAGGTCCCGCAGTTGTCCATGCCGACCGACTTGATCACGCCAGCGAGCCAGTCGCCATGGCTCGACATGCCGCCATGATTCTCGACGATCACATTCAGCCCCAGCGGCTTGGCCACCTCGGCGAGCCGACGGAGGCCGTCGGCACTCAGCCGAGCCTGCTCGGCACGCTCACCATCGCTCTGCGCGTTGACGCGGATGGAGTGGCAGCCCAGGTGCTTGGCGAGGTCGAGCCACGCCCGGTGGTTGTCGACGGCCTTGGCGCGCTTGGCTCCGTCAGGATCGCCCAGCGCACCCTCGCCATCGCACATGATGAGCACGCTCGTCACCCCGGCATCGCTGCAACGGCGCCGAAGGTCCTCGGCGAATCCATCCTTGCCCAACAGGTCCCGGTAGAAGCCGTTGACATACTCGACGCCGCGGATCCCGTAGTCCCGTGCGGCAACGACCGGGAAATCGAGCGGTTTGACGGTGCCGGCAAAGAGCGACTTGTGCAGGCTCCACTGCGCGAGCGAGATCCGCATGGGCTTGGCGTCCTTGTCGTTCGGCTTGGCGGCGATGGCCGGATCCTGCATCGCTCCCCACGCCGCGCTGCCGAGCGCCGCCACCGCAACGCCCGCGCCGAGCACGGCCCGACGCCCCGCCAGGTCCCGTGACGCAGCGCCTGTCACGGCGCCGCCCGCACCACGGCTTCCCATGCCATGCACGCCTGCCCCGGAACCAAGGTTGCCTGTGTTGTCCATCGTCGGCTCCTCCATCACCCGTTCATTCCCACTCGATCGTGGCCGGCGGCTTGCTGCTGATGTCGTACACCACCCGATTCACGCCGCGCACTTCGTTGATGATCCGGTTGCTGATGCGGCCGAGCACCTCGTAGGGCAGGTGTGCCCAGTCGGCGGTCATGAAGTCCTCGGTCGTCACGGCACGCAGCGCGACGACATTGTCGTAGGTCCGCCCATCACCCATCACGCCCACGCTTCGCACAGGGAGCAGCACCGCGAAGACCTGGCTCGTGCGGTCGTAGAGCCCGGCGGCCCGGATCTCCTCGAGCAGGACCGCATCGCACGCGCGGAGCAGGTCGAGTTTCGCCGGCGTGACATCGCCCAGCACGCGCACGGCAAGGCCCGGCCCCGGGAACGGGTGCCGCCAGACCATGTCGCGCGACAGTCCAAGCACCTCACCCAGACGGCGCACCTCGTCCTTGAACAGCATGCGCAGCGGCTCGACCAGTTCGAAGCCAAGTTGCTCCGGAAGGCCGCCCACATTGTGGTGCAGCTTGATGTTGGCGGCGGTGCCCGCATGTCCGTGGCCAGACTCGATCACATCGGGATAGAGCGTGCCCTGCGCGAGGAACCGCACATCGCCATCCACGCCCGCAGCCGCCTGCTTGAACACATCGATGAATCGATGTCCGATGCGGCGGCGCTTCTCCTGCGGCTCGTCGATGCCCGCAAGATCACCGAGGAACTCCCGGCTCGCATCGACCACGCGCAGATCCACGTCGAAGTGGCTGCGGAAGGTCCGCTCGACGAGTTCGCGCTCACCACGGCGCAGCAACCCGTTGTCGACGAAGATGCAGGTGACCTGCGAACCGATCGCCCTGGCCAGGAGCGCCGCGACCACGCTGCTGTCCACGCCGCCGGAGAGCCCGCAGATCACCCGCGACGAGCCCACGACGGAACGGATCCGCTCGCACTCCGCCTCCATGAAGTCAGCCATGGTCCACGAACCGGTGCATCCACACTCGCCGTACAGGAAGTTCCGCAGCAGATCGCGCCCCTGCGGCGTGTGCGTGACCTCGGGGTGGAACTGCACGCCCCAGAATCGCTTGCCGGCGTGGCGCACGGCGGCGTTGGGGCATGTCGAGGTGCTGGCCAGCACCTTGAACGATGACCCGAGCCCGGTCACCTGGTCACCATGGCTCATCCAGACCGTGGCGCGCGAGGGCATGCCCTTCATCAAGTCGGCCCCGTCGCCAACATCGATCTCAGCCCGACCGAACTCGCGATGGCTCGCCGACACCACGGTGCCACCGAGCATCTGGCAGCCCAACTGCATGCCGTAGCAAATGCCCAGCACCGGCACGCCCAGGTCGAAGAGGCCCGGATCGCAGCGTGGCGCACCCTGCTCATTCACGCTTGCCGGACCACCCGAGAGGATGATTCCCTTCGGGGCGTATGACCGAAGCTCCTTGAGCGATGCATCGGGGCGAACGAGCACGCTGTACGCACCCGCCTCGCGAACCCGACGCGCGATCAACTGCGCAAACTGGCTGCCGAAGTCGAGGATCAGGATGGTGTCGGTCGTGAGCGCCGAGGGCTTGAGCGTGGCCGTCATGGTTGGGGTCGTCCAGGCCCGGCCGATGGACGGTCCGGGAAACGGGCGAGTCTACCCCTACCGCTCGCCAAGCGACCATGTCTCGCGGAAGCTCAGCGCCGCCAAGACGAGGCCCGCCTTGAGGCCCGTGACCGAGCAGAGCTGGTCAGGGTCCAGGGGAGCCCCTCCCTCCGACTCGGCCAGTTGGATGCGCGCCACGGCATCGGCCAACTCAGGTCGGAGGCTGGACGGTGGAGGCCCCCGCCGGCACGCTGCCAGCAGCCCGGGCGCACCACCAAGCGCCTGAACGACCTCATTCGAGTTGGTCACCAGCGTTGCCCAACCCTCGCGGATCATGCGGTGGCAGCCGGCGGCACCCGGGGCATCGACCCGACCAGGAACGGCCAGGACCTCGCGTTGGCGCCCATCGGCCGCGAGTCGGGCCGTGATCATGGCGCCGCTGCTGAGTCCAGCCTCGACGACCACCACCCCGACGCAAAGACCCGCCAGGATCCGATTGCGGCGCGGGAAGTGATGGGCCAACGGCTCCGCATCGCACGGCAGCTCCGTCATCACGCAGCCGCCGGCCTCGACGATGGCACTCAGCAGGCTGGTGTGCTCAGGCGGGTAAGGCACCCCGAGCCCCGAGCCGATCACGGCCACGGTTGCGCCACCCACCCTGAGCGCGCCACGATGGGCTGCCGCATCGATGCCCCGAGCGGCCCCGCTGACGACCGTGAGCCCGGATTGGGCCAGATCGGCCCCAAACTTCCCCGCCACATCCAGTCCGTACGCGCTGGCCCGTCGGCTCCCGACGATCGCCACGCACGGCGCACCCACGGCGGCCGCCGAGCCGCGGACCCACAGGGCCCGCGGCGGATCATCAACCTGCCGCAGCGCAGCTGGCCATTCCGGATCGGTCGGAAGCAGCACGGTCCCGCCAACCTGATGGAGGCGGTCGAGTTCTCGTTCGGCACCTCCCACCCAATCAGGAGGCAGCACGCGACTCAGGCAGTCCGTGGTCAGGTCGTCGAGGTCACTTGGCACGCCGCCACGGTAGTGGCGCCGTCACCAGGCTCCGCAGAAACCGCAGGAACTTCGCTGCCTTCCCCCAACTCGCCGCGACGCCGGGGTGCCGTCATCACGAGGCCGACGAAAATGCACATGATGCCGCCGCCCATGACCCACAGGCGCGTGCGCCCGAGCGCCCAGCGCGACAGCAGGCTGTCGCGGAACGGCTCCGCCACGAAATCGCTGGCGGGTATGGAGCCCTCGATCCACTCGGTGATGGGCACGGTCGCGCTCTCGGCGCGCACGATCGGCACCTCGCCCTCGGGCAGCAGGTTCAGTTGACTCACAGCCAGCCGGCGCAGGAGCGTCGGGTCGCCGTCCTTGACGCGCGCTGCGAAGTCGTCGTACGCCCCAGCCACCGCCTCGGACCGGGCGACCAAGTGCTGCATCTGGGCAAGCTGCTGCTCACCCTGATGGAACTTGGCCTGCTCCGGTATCACCACCGCCCCAAAGACGAGTCCCAGCCCAGCCAGCAGGTACATCCAGCCCGGGTCGATCTCAAAGAGCGGCTGCGTCGAAGCCATGCAGCGAGTATCGGACAACCGCCGCCGATTCCGACACTTTCGAGCAGGGCTTCGCTGGCTCGGTCCCGCGACTCAGCCCGCGGCCGGAGGGCCGCGACTCAGCCCGCGGCCGAAGGGCCGCGACTCAGCCGAGTTCGGGTGCCAGATTCCGGACGACCCCGACGAGGTCCTTCACGTGCTGGGCGCTCTCGTTGAAGAGTTTGGTCTCGTTGGCGTTCAGTTGCAGCGGCACCACGCGCTCCATGCCATTCTTGCCGAGCACGCACGGCACGCCGACGAAGTAGCCCTTGCCCTTCTGGCCGGGGGCCACACCGAACTCATCCTCGCAGTACGCCGCGCAGGGAATGATGCGCTTCTTGTCCTTCACGATCGCCTCGACCATCTGGATCGTGCCCGAGGCGGGCGCGTAGTAGGCGCTGGTGCCCATGAGCTGCACGATCTCGCCCCCACCGACCTTCGCGCGCTGCATGCAGGCGTCGATCTTCTCCTTGGAGAGCAGCATCTCGATCGGGATCCCGTGCACGCTGGTGAAGCGCGGCAGCGGCACCATGTCGTCGCCGTGACCGCCGAGCAGCAGCGCCTGGATGTCCTCGACGCTGCAGCCGAGTTCCATGGCGAGGAACGCGCGGAAGCGCGCCACATCCAGCGCACCGGCTTGGCCGAGGATGCGGTTGGTCGGGAAGCCGCTGGCCTTCCATGCGGTGTAGACCATCGCGTCGAGCGGGTTGCTCACGATGATCATGATCGAGTTCGGGGCGTACTTCGCCACATTCTGGGCGACCTCCTTGACGATCTTGACGTTGGTCGCGATCAGGTCGTCACGGCTCATGCCCGGCTTGCGCGGGATGCCCGCGGTGACCACCACGACATCACTGTCGGCGATGTCGGCGTAGTCCTTGGTCCCGGTGATCGTGCAGTCGAAACGCTCGATCGGGGCGCACTCGTAGAGGTCGAGGGCCTTGCCCTTGGCGACACCTTCGTTGATGTCGAGGAGGACGACATTGCCCAGTTCCTTGCTTGCGGCCCAGACGGCGCAGGATGCTCCGACGTTGCCAGCACCAATCACGGAAATCTTCGCTCGACGCATGATGTGTGGTCTCCAGTTGAGGGGCAGGATCATAGCCACGGTTCGCAGCCACACACGGGATCCGCTGGCACGGCTCATTCTGTGGCAAGGCGCACAGCCCGCGGCGGGAGCGCCGCGCTCGCCACCCGTCGATCCGCGATGCCTTGCTCGCGGCCGGAGGGCCGCGACTCAGCCCGCGGCGGGAGCGCCGCGCTCGCCACCCGTCGATCCGCGATGCCTTGCTCGCGGCCGGAGGGCCGCGACTCAGCCCGCGGCGGGAGCGCCGCGCTCGCCACCCGTCGATCCGCGATGCCTTGCTCGCGGCCGGAGGGCCGCGACTCAGCCCGCGGCCGAAGGGCCGCGACTCAGCCCGCGGCCGAAGGGCCGCGCTCGCCACCCGTCGATCCGCGATGCCTTGCTCGCGGCCGAAGGGCCGCGACTCAGAATGCGCCG
>VGYB01000013.1 GCA_016873115.1 Planctomycetota bacterium
TTGGCTAGCGCGTTTGACTGGGGGTCAAAAGGTCGTGGGTTCAAATCCCGCCAGCCCGACTCCTCACTCCGAAGCGGAAGGCCCCAGCGCCTTCCGCTTCGTCGTTCCGGGGTCGCGGAGCACGAAGTCCTTTGCAGCTAATTTTGGAAGCAATGTCCCCCACAGGGCCTTGCGGACAATGCCCGTGATGGATTCACCGTTGCCAACGAACATGCTGCCCGGGATCGCTTGGACGATCGCCTCGCTCGGTGGACTGCTCGCCGCAGGCTCGGTCGTTCATGGCGCACCGCAAGGCGGCTCGGGCGCTGGTGTGCCCTACCAGCATGCCTCGTCGATCGATGGCGCGCCGCTCGAAGG
This sequence comes from Planctomycetota bacterium, assembly GCA_016873115.1. Classification (GTDB taxonomy): domain Bacteria; phylum Planctomycetota; class Phycisphaerae; order Phycisphaerales; family SM1A02; genus SYIB01. The sequence goes on from VGYB01000013.1 coordinate 358, forward strand.
CCTGGTCTTCGTGCCTCCGACGGTCAATCCGTCCACGCCCACCGCACTGGTCATCTACCTGCATGGCGGTGGTGGACTTGGCATCGTGCCCCAAGGCTGGGCCACGCAGCTTCAGGCGCGCGGCTGGATCCTGATCGCACCCCACGGTCGACGCTGGGCACTGGCGGACCCGGCGCTCTGCCCGAGCAATCCCAACGCAAGCGGGATCTGCAACTGGTGCACCTCGGCCGCGTATGTGGACAATCCGTTCGATCCCGCGGTCGGTCCGGGCGAGCAGGACATCCTGGACTCGATCGCATGGGCAAGGTCGACCTACAACATCAACGCTGACCGGATCTACCTCACCGGATTCTCGATGGGTGGGCGCGGTACATACCAGATCGGGCTGCGCAATCCACACCTGTTCGCGGCCATCGCACCCTGCGCGCCGGCGTCGGACATGTTCGAGATCTTCGTCCGCGATCCCAATGGACCGGACCGCTGCAAGAAGTACATGCTCCATGACGGCAACGGCGGACTCGAGCCCGGCGACAGTGGCGCAACGGACGCCATGTACTTCCAGACGAGTGCGCGGTTCCTGATCGAGAACGCGATGAACCTGCCCGTCCATCACAGCCACGGCACGCAGGATGCTCTGGCGTACAACCTGGTGTCCCAGCCGACGCAGTACCTGCATGGCGCACACATGCTCTCGAACACATCGTTCTCGGGATGCCACGGCACCAGCGACCTCTGCTTCGGTCACACGCCGACCTTGAGCGAACTCGCGGCGCGCTTTCCCGGGCGCTACACCTGGAGTTCCACCTTCACGCCTGTCGCGCACGTTCTTGATACGGCATGGATCAACGGCATCTTCGGGCATTTCGATGCATCGATTCGACCTGCAACGACCCCATCGATCCTCTACAAGACCTACACGGATACCGCGCGTCGGAGCGGCTGGCTCGAGGTGGACAGCGCCGTGCCGTGGACTGGAGAGCCTGCAGCGAGCCTCGCTGACGCCGTGCCGGCGTCCAACTCGATTTCGATCCGCACCTGCCGGGCACGAGCGGTCACGGTCGATCTCCCGGCGGCTCAGCTCAGTCTCACGCCGAGCCAACCGTTGACGATGGTCGTCGGTCGACTCGATCCTGCGGGACTTGATCCGGCACTCAACCAGAACGGGGCACCCGACCAGACGACGATCCGCGTACGAGGCGCCGCCGCATGCGGTCCACTGATCGCCACGATCAATGGACAACCGACGCCACCAGGCTTCGTGCGTTGGAGCGGAGACGCCATCGAGCTCGGACCAATCGGGCTGCCGGTCCCGATCAGTTCGGCGCTCACCGTGACGGTCACCCAGACCTCCTGCCAATCGCCGTGCCCCGCGGATCTCACCATGGACCGAGTCATCGACGGCGCTGACCTTGCGTTGGTGCTTGCAGGATGGGGCCAGCAGGACTCCGCGGGAGATCTCGATGGAAGCGGCAGCATCGACGGGCAGGACCTTGCCTTGGTCCTTGCGGCATGGGGGCCGTGCAGATAGGCCGCGCCCGCGCGCCCGTCACGCCTCCACTGCCTCTTCGGCTGACCGGTCGGTGCCGCCGCCCCGTGGATCGATGCGCACTAGGCCTGCGTCACCGCCACCCAGCGACCTGTGCGTGCGCTCTCGAGCACCGCGTCGCACACATGCTGCGTGCCGAGCGCATGGCGGAAGTCGGGGTATGCGCGTGGGGACTTCGGTGCATCGAGACTGCGCAGGAACTCGTAGAGCCCGTGCACGAAGGAGTGCTCATAGCCCAGGCAGAGACCCGGCACCCACCACGTGCCGGCGTACGGATGGTCGCCGTCGGTGCAGTGGATGCTCGACCAGCCGCGGCGGTCGCCCTGCACCGAGTGATCGAAGTAGCTCAGGCGGTTCAGGTCGTGGAGGTCCCACGCCAGGCTCTTGTGCTCGCCGTTGATCTCGAAGGTGTAGAGCGCCTTGTGGCCACGCGCATAGCGGGTGGACTCGAACACCGCCATTGAGCCGTTCTTGAACCGCGCGAGGAACGCGCAAGCGTCGTCGATCTTCACCGGCTGCTTCGTGCCGGTTGCCGTGTGGATGCGTTCCTTGATGAAGGTCTCGGTCATCGCACCCACCGACACGATGTCGCCGTTGATCCAGCGCGCGGTGTCGATGCAGTGGGCGAGGAGGTCGCCGGTCACGCCCGAGCCCGCCACCTTCGCGTCAAGGCGCCAGAGGCCCGTACCGCCCTGCGGCAGATCGGCGGAGATCGTCCAGTCCTGCAGGAAGTTCGCGCGGTAGTGGAAGATCTTGCCGAGCTCGCCCGATGCGACGATGTTCTTCGCAAGCGTGACCGCTGGCAGGAAGCGGTAGTTGTACCAGACGAGGTTCGGAAGCCCCGACTTCTCGACGGCTCGTGTCATCGCCGCACCCTGCTTCCCGTCGAGCGCAAGCGGCTTCTCGCAGAGGATCATCTTGCGGTGCTTCACGCAGGCGAGGGCGATCTCCATGTGGGAGTCGTTGGGCGTGCAGATGTCGACCGCATCGATGTCATCACGCGCCACGAGCCTGCGCCAGTCGGTCTCGACATGCGAACACTGCCACGCAGCGGCGAACTCGCGCACCTTCTCCCCGTTGCGGCCGCAGACGGCCTGCAGGACGGGCCGGCGGCCCGTGCGGAAGAAGTGCCCGGCCTGGTGAATCGCGTTCGCATGCGCGCGACCCATGAATCCGTAGCCGATCAGGCCGATGCGAAGGATCCCGGGTTCGCGGACGCTGACTCTCGGAGTCGGCGATGCCGGGGTGCCCTTGGTCTTGGTGGTCTGCTTCTTTGCCATGATTGGGTCTCCTCTCCGGGGCCTCAGCCGCCAATCGATGCACGCACGGCGAGCATCGACTTCAACACCGTGTTCCAGGTGTCCTGCTTCTCGAGCAGCGCATTCGGGAACATGCAGCCATCCCAGCAGATGTGCCGGATCCCGCGTCCGGCCGCACCGTCGAGCCACTTCGCCGAGCACGCTGGGATGTCGAGCTTGCCGTTCGGATCGTCCGCCGGACAGTGGCGGCCGGTCCTGTCATGCGACCCCGTGCCGTGCACGGTGCCGTCGCTTTGCGCGACATGGAAGTCGATCGTCCAGGGACGCAGCGCGTCGACGAGCTTCGCGTAGGCCTTCTCGAACTCCTTCCTCGAATGTTTCGTGCCGAGCAGCGCCGTCTTGGGAGAGTTGACACCGAGCAGGTAGAGGTAGGTGTGCGCGAGGTCGGCCTGGAAGCCGACGGTCCCCGGCAGGTCGACCGTCTCGAGCACCGCGAGCATCGCCTTCCACGAGTGCATGCCGGCCCAGCAGACCTCGCCCTCGGCGGCGAGCCGCTCGCCATGGCCCGCGGCGACCATCCCTGCTTCGCGGAAGGTGGCTGCGATCCTCCGGATCGCCTTGGACTCGTTCTTCGCCGCCGCCTTCGTTCCGGTCGCACTGTCGATGCGGATCACTCCGGAGCGACGCACGCCGTGCTCATTCAGGACACGACCGATGCGACAGGCCTTGCGCACCGCGTCGATGAATCGCGCCCGCTCCTCGGCAGAGCCCATCGCGCTGTCCCCGACAGTCCCAGGCCAGACCGGCGCCACGAGCGAGCCGACCGCGAGGCCCTTCGCGGCGATCCGGTCCGCCATCCGTCGAAGGTCGGACTCGCTTGCATCCGGATCGATGTGAGGGTGGAACAGGAAGAGATCGACGCCGTCGAACTTCTGCCCATCGACGGATGCTTTCTCGGTGAGCTCGAGCATGCGGTCGAGCGAGATCGGGGGGTGATCGGTTCCCGGCTCCTTCCCGACGAGACCCGGCCACATGGCGTTGTGAAGCTTCATGGCATTCTCCTTGGAGCAGACACGGTACGAAGCACTGGACGGGTCATGGCCTCACCTGCACGATGATCAGGGCCGGTGCGCACCGACCCTCGGTGCGTCAGGGTTCACTTCGGGACCGAAGTAGCGAAGGCAGACCAGCGGCTCGGTCGTCGAGGCGTTGGTGAAGGTGACTCCCCGGCGCGCGCCGGCCTCGGTGCAGAAGTACTCGTCGTTGGTGAGCTCGCGGAAGCGGATCAGTCGTGGGCTCGACAGCGGCTCGCCGTTGATCGTGCCGGTCCCCTGCACGCAGGTCAGGCCGTACGCGCCGTTGTCGGTGATGGTCGCCGTGGCGCCCGGCTCGACCGTCAGTTCCTTCGCGGTGAAGCATTCGAAGCCGTTCATCGTCCCGTAGATGATCCAGCGGTCGTGCCAGCCATCGCCCTTCGCAGCCGTCACCGGCTCGAGGTAGCGGTTCGCCTTGAAGTTCGGGTCGACATTCTTCTCCCAATCGAGTTGCTCGACAATGAAGTCGAGGTCGCGGTGCTTCTCCTTCGGCATGTCCTTGACGAGAAGTTCCCACGGCACCGGGCGACCTTCGACGAGCGACTGGTACATCGCGAAGACATCGCTTCCCCACTGCGGTTCGTAGGTGCAAAGCGAACCCGGTGCGTGCAGGACGCGCGGCTCCATGATCCATCCCGTGCCGACCTTCAGGCGATAGGCCTGCGACAGGTCGAGGATGCCGTTGTCGCCTTCGTTCCACCGCTCGAGGCAGCGGCGCACATCTTTCTTCGTCGTGCCCGGCACGAGACCCATGAAGGTGTGCGGGAAGTTGTTGCCGACCGGATTGTGCTGCGGTGGGAAGTAGTACGCCTCGGGCTTCCCCTCCTGCCCGACGAGCGCAGCCTGCGCGTCATCCTGGTGCATGTGGTGAGGGATCGGCCCCATGTTGTCGAAGAACTTCGCATACACGGGCCACTTGCCGTAGCGCGACCAGATGCGCTCACCGATCAGGTCGCTGCCGCATTCGGCCACGGCTTGCTTGAGCGTGAAGCGCTCGCGTCCAACCACGCAATACGACAGCCCCTCGTCGGGCTCGCGGTGATCGTTCGCGGCTTCGGTCGTCGAACTGAACCAACGCTCGTCGATGCCGCCGCGATGCAGCCCGTACGCGTAGGTGTCGTCTGGGTGCAACTTGATCCGCAGGCCCGGCTGCAGGAAGGACCGCGGCACCCAGCAGGGCGCGAGCCGCAGCAGCCCTTGCGTTCGAGAGAGTTCCGCACTGACCGTGCGAAGGATGCCTTCCTTGCGAACGGTCAGTTCGGTGGTCGAGGTCGGAGCTCGCATGGTGCGGCAGTATCGCGCATTCGGCGGACCAAGGCCGGCTGGCCACGATGCACCCAATGCCGCGGAGGATCCGGTCCCGCGGCATCCACGAGCCTGCGACGCCGGACAGGTCCCCGCAGTCCACGCGCCCAACGCCCGAGAACGCCGCAGCCGGCACGCCGGGACTTCGGATCTCGTACTGTGGGCTCCATGGCATCGCCATCCCACCCGAGCGACCGGACCCTCGCCGCCATCCTCCCACGGCTCGGCCGATTGTCGATCGAACTGCCCTCATGGGGCTTCGCGGATACCGGGACCCGGTTCGGCAAGTTCCTGCAGGACGCGGCGGCCCTGAGCCTCGACGACAAGCTCGATGACGCGGCCGAAGTCCATCGCGTCACCGGCTGCTGTCCGCAGGTCGCCGTCCATGTGCTGTGGGATGTGCCCGAAGGCGGCGCATCCGCACTCGCGAACGCCGCGGCACAGCGCGGTCTGCGCATCGGCTCCATCAATCCGAATGTCTTCCAGGACCAGTGCTACAAGCATGGCTCGGTCTCGAACGAGGACCCGTCGATCCGGCGCCGTGCGATCAACCACCTGCTGGAGTCGGTGCGACTGGGTCAGGCGGTCGGCTCGCGCACCCTCGCACTCTGGTTCGCGGACGGGACCAACTATCCGGGACAGGGCAGCATGATCCGCCGCAAGCGCTGGTTCACCGAGGCCCTTGCCGAAGTGCACGCCGCGATGCCTGCCGGCATGACGATGCTCGTGGAGTACAAGCCCTTCGAGCCCGCCTTCTACCACACCGACATTGCCGACTGGGGCATGGCGTGCGCGCTCGCGCGCCGGGCAGGACCGCAGGCCAAGGTCCTGGTCGACACCGGTCATCACCTTCCGGGGCAGAACATCGAGCACATCGTGGCGTTCCTCGCCGACGAAGGCATGCTCGGAGGCTTCCACTTCAACGACCGCCACTACGCCGATGATGACCTGACCACCGGTTCAATCGACCCCTACCGGGTCTTCAGGATCTTCGTCGCGATCGCGGAGGCCGAGCGTGCGCTCGGACACGACCTGCCGATCGACTACATGATCGACCAGTCGCACAACCTCAAGCCCAAGATCGAGGCGATGGTGCAGACCGTGACGACGGTGCAGGAACTCTTCGCGAAGGCCCTGCTCGTCGATCTGGACGCGCTCGATGAAGCGCGGCGGCGACGGGACATCGTGGCCGCCGAGGAGTGCCTGAAGCACGCCTTCGCGACCGATGTGCGTGCAGTGCTCGCAGCGTGGCGCGAGTCGCGCAGCTTGCCGGCCGACCCGCTCGCTGCGCACCGATCGTCTGGCTATGAGTCCCGTGCAGCGGCCGCTCGACTGCCGCGCAAGCGCGCGTCCGGTGGTTCGTACGCATGAGCACCCGTCGTCACATCGCGATCGATCTCGGCGCATCGGGAGGGCGCGTGATCGAGGTGCGCATCGGCGCGGGTGAACTCAGGATGATCGAACTCCACCGGTTCGCCAACGCGCCAGTGACCGCACCGCATGCCGGCACAACGCTGCTCCACTGGCCGATCGAGCTGATCTGGGCCGGGATCCTGGACGGCCTGCGTGCGGCGGCCCGGGGCGGCCGCGTCGATTCGATCGGCATCGACTCCTGGGCGGTCGACTACGCGCTCATCGATGGGCACGGCGAGCTGGTGCGTCCGATCGCCGCGTACCGTGATCCCCGCACGCGGGAACCCTTCGCCCGGCTTCGTGCATCGCTTGGGGATGATGAGATCTATCGACGGACCGGCATCGCCTTCCAGCCCTTCAACACGATCTACCAGCTCGCCGCCGATGCGGTCGACCCGACTCGACCGCTGGATCGAGCGGAGCGGATGCTGCTGCTGCCGGACTACATCGCCAGCCGCCTCTGCGGTGCGATGGTCGCCGAGCGCACCAACGCGAGCACCACGCAGCTGCTCGATGCGCGCACCCGCTGCTGGTGCCCGCGCCTCGCGGCCGCTGCGGGCGCACCGATGCACCTCTTTCCCGACCTCATCGATGCGGACTCCGCAGAACCGCTCGGTGGGCTGCTCGCGGTCATCGCCAAGGCGACCGGACTCGCTGTCGGCACGCCCATCCTCGCGGTCAACAGCCATGACACGGCCTCGGCGGTGCTTGCTGCTCCCATCGATCCAGCGCACGATCTCTACATCTCGAGCGGTACCTGGTCGCTCGTCGGCGCCGAACTGCGCGCCGCCGTGACCAGCGATGACGCGCGCACGGCGAACCTGACCAACGAGCTGGGTGCATTCGGCTCGGTCCGGTTTCTCCGCAATGTGGCCGGACTCTGGCTCGTGCAGCAGTTGGAGGCCGGGTTCGCCCGCGCCGGGCGGGCGCGCTCGTGGCCCGAACTCGTGGCCCTTGCCGAGGCAGCAGAACCGCTGCGCAGCCTCGTCGACCCGGACGATCCTCGGTTCTTCGAGCCCGGCGACATGGCTGAGCGGCTGCGAGAGGCCTGCTCGGCCCGTGGCGAGCCGTCGCCGGACTCGGATGGTGCGCTCGTCCGCTGTGCACTCGATAGCGTTGCGCTCGCCACAGCCCGCGCCGTCGATGCCATCACACGCGCTGGCGGGCTCTCGCCGAGCCGGATCGTGATCGTCGGCGGCGGCTCGGCGAACGGATTCCTGAACCAACTCGTCGCCGATGCAACCGGCCTGCCCGTCACCACCGGCCCAGTCGAGTGCACGGCCATCGGCAACGCCCTGATGCAATACGCCGCCCTCGAGGGGATCGACTCGGCTGCTCCGCTGCGCGCGATCGTCCGGGCAGCGTCGGGGAACGATGCGATGGAACGCCATCCGGGACGCGACATGCACGCTCGGATGCAGGATGCCGCGCCGCGGCTACTGTGGTGCCGCTCCTCACTGAAAGTACCGACCTCCATGACCGCCGCCCCTTCGCCTTTCGTCAACCGCACCTGGAACGACACCGACTCGGCGCGGCTCGACCCCGTCGATCTGCTGGTCTATCGATCGAACCGCCTCGGCGACGACCAGCGGGTCACCAACACAGGCGGCGGCAACACCTCGAGCAAGGTGATCGAAACCGATCCGCTCACTGGTGCCCGTGAGCGTGTTCTCTGGGTGAAGGGATCCGGCGGCGACCTGCGCACCGCAGGGCGAGAGTTCTTCTCCTCGCTCTCGCTCGACAAGCTGGAGCAGCTCAAGTCCGTCTACGCCGCGCGAACGCCGCGTGGAATCAAGACCCAGGCCGAGGATGACATGGTCGACCTCTACCGGCACTGCACCTGGAACCTCAATCCGCGTGCCACCTCAATCGACACCCCGCTGCATGCCTTCGTGCCCCACGCCCATGTGGACCACACCCATCCCAACGCGCTCATCGCCATCGCCGCCTGCACGCGGGGCAAGGAGGCGATGCGCGAGGTCTTCGGCGACGAACTCGAATGGCTTCCGTGGATGAGGCCGGGGTTCGAGCTGGGGCTCGCGCTCGAACGGCTCTGCGCCGACCATCCCAGCGCGGTCGGCGCGATCATGGGCCAGCACGGTCTCATCAACTGGGCCGATGACCCGCGGGAGTGCTACGACCTCACGCTCTCCCTGATCGCCCGCGCGGCGGAGTATCTGGCGGCCCACGACAGGGGAACGAAGACCTTCGGCGGATGCAAGGTCGCCGCTGCCTCGGACGAGGCGCGTCGTGCCCTGCTGGTGCGGTTCCTCCCCTTCCTCCGTGGCAAGGTCTCCACGCGCCGGCGCATGATCGGCACCGTCCACCATGACGCAGCCACGCTCGAGTTCGTCTCGAGCGCCGATGCGGCACGCCTGGCCGAGCTCGGCACCTCGTGCCCGGATCACTTTTTGCGCACCAAGATCAAGCCGCTCTTCCTGGACTTCGATCCCAACACGGGCTCCTTCGACGACCTCTGCGCCAAGACGGAGGCCGGCCTTGCGCAGTATGTGAAGGACTATGCGGCGTACTACGACGCCTGCCGCCATCCCGACAGCCCGGCCATGCGGGCACCCGAACCAACCGTGATCCTGGTGCCCGGGATCGGCATGATCGCCTGGGGGTCGTCGAAGTCCGAGAGCCGAACCACGGCCGAGTTCTACCGGTGTGCGATCGAAGTGATGCGGGGTGCCGAGTCGATCGGCGGGTACGGCGCGCTGCCTCGGCAGGAAGCATTCGACATCGAGTACTGGCGACTTGAGGAGGCCAAGCTGCAGCGGATGCCCAAGCCCAAGCCGCTGGCCGGGCATGTGAGCGTGATCGTGGGTGCTGGCAGCGGCATCGGCCGGACGACCGCGTCGATGCTTGCCGCCGACGATGCCTGCGTGGCCTGCGTCGACCTCGATGCAACCGCTGCCGGAGAGACGGCGCGTGGTCTTGAGCGATCGGTCGGCAAGGGCATTGGCGTCGCCGGCAGCGGGATCTCGGCATGCGGACCGTCGATCGCGCTCTCCTGCGACGCGACCGACCGCAGCGCCGTGCGTCGCATGCTCGACGATGTCACGCTGGCCTACGGCGGCATCGATGAACTGGTGGTGACCGCCGGACTCTTCCCGACGCCCGGGCCGGATGGCCGCACCAGCGATGGCGACTTCATGCGAGCGATGCAGGTCAATGTGCTTGCACCGGCGGTGCTCATCGAAGAAGCAGCCGCGACGATGGCCCCGCAGCGACTCGTCTGCAGTGCTGTGGTCACGACGAGCGTCAATGCCGTCGTCGCCAAGAAGGGATCCAGTGCCTACGACGCATCCAAGGCGGCGGCAAACCATCTCGTGCGTTCGCTCGCCGTGACCTTCGCGCCGTTCCTGCGCGTGAATGCCGTGGCACCGGCGACGGTGATCGAGGGCAGCACGATGTTCCCGCGGGCCCGGGTGATCGCGAGCCTGCGGAAGTACTCGATCCCCTTCGAGGAATCGATGACCGATGCCCAGCTCGTCGAACGCCTTGGTCGCTTCTATGCCGAGCGCACGCTGCTGAAGGTGGTGATCTCGCCGCAGGACCAAGCGGCTGCCATCCGCTTCTTGGCAGGACCGGAGAGCTCACGCACGACAGGACAGGTGCTCCATGTCGACGGTGGTCTCGCCGATGCCTTCGTGAGGTGATCCCATGCAACGCATCTGCTTCTTGCTCAAGGTCCGTACCGAGCGATTGGCCGAGTACCGCGAGCGCCACAAGGCCGTCTGGCCGGAACTGCTGGCTGCGCTCTCCAGGCACGGCTGGACGAACTACTCGCTCTTCCTGCGCGATGATGGACTGCTGGTCGGCTACTGCGAGACACCGGACTTCGCTGCCGCCGTCGCCGGCATGCAGTCGGAAGAGGTGAATGCCCGGTGGCAGCGCGAGATGGCACCATTCTTCGAATCGCTCGGCACCGGTGCAGCCGACACCTCGATGCAAGCGCTCGACGAGGTCTTTCACCTCGCCTGACGAAGCTCCATCCCCTTGCGGTGGCCGCACCGCCGCCCCCCCCACATCACTGATCAGGGGCAGGCACCCCACGACCCCAGCACCACGGCAAGATCGGCACCGGAAACGAGGCCATCGCCGGTGAGATCCATCGGACAAGCACTGCAGGCACCCCAGGCACCGAGTACCCGCGCCAGATCACTGCCACTCACCTGCCCATTGCCGTCAAGGTCTGCAGGGCATGTTGCCTGCGCCGGCAGTTCCACGATGAAACCCCGCCGCTGGTTCTGTGCCCATGTGTCATCGAGGCCGATCCGAGGACCACTCTGGAACGAGTAGAAACACGCCACATCACCGAAGCCGCTCGGCTCGCCCGGTGTCCACGGATTCCACACCAAGGGCGAGCCGCCAAGCCAAGCCCAGGTAGGCGACCCGACTTCCTTGCGCAACCCGACCCACGGACCACCGTTGTAGGGCGTCATGCTCCACAGAGCGGGGAAACTCACCATCTCGCGGAAGACCCAATTCGCCTCCTCTGGAGTCTCAAGCACGGCGAGCGTGCCGCCAATCGCCTCGGCAGCAGCCGCAGCCTGCTGCCATGTCACGTGCATCGGAGCGATCACCGAACGGTATCGCTGTCCGGTGCCGCCCTCATCGACGGACCAAGTCCGCTCCTGCAAGGACGGAGGCACATCGAACTCGACAAGCGCATAGCCGAAGAGCTCGCCCTGGTCGTTCCATGAGCCGTCGGGGTAGATGCTCGCGAAGTCCTCACCGCCGGCGTCGTTGGGTTCGCCGACACTCCAGTTCGTCCACACCAGCGGCTCACCGGTGATCCAAGCCCAGCCGCCCGCCGGCTCCGCTCCTGCCCCCTGCACGAGACCGAGGGCCGTGGAACCGCCGAAGGTCGGGATCTGCACGCCGCTGCGCACGAACGACAGCTCAGCTTCGCTCGTGATCGTGGCGAGGTAGCCGCCCAGTTCGGTGGCCCGGTCCGCGACCTCGGCGAAGGGCGTGGGCGAAGGGAAGGACACCACTGCATACGCGTGGCCATTGCCACCTGCTGACGCTGGCCACGTCGCTGCGACCGTCGTTGGCCACGGCTGCGTGATATCGACGAGCGAAAGGTCGATCTCGCCATCGCCCCAGACGTTCTTCCCGCCGACGCGGATCAGGTACGACTCGCCGGCGACACCCTGGAACGCCGTGCGCGACGTCCCACCGGGACAGCCGAACGCATCGTCACCACAGGCCAGCAGCATGCCGTTGCAGGCGTCATACACGGCCAGGCGAGTATCGAAGCCAGCATGACCGCACGTCGAGACAGCGATGCCGTTGTCGAAGGGCGCAGTGCAGACGAACCAGACGTCATTCGTGAAGGCACCGCCGGTCTGGACATCGCTGCACTCGGTGATGAGCAACGGCCCATCGGTGTTGCAGTTGCGGGTCGTGAAGGGAATGCGGCCAAAGTCAAGCCGCTTCGGTGCTGCGCAGTTGTCATGTTCCGGCGCAATGCCGCAGAGGACCGCCGCCTGGTTGACGCACAGCACATCCCAGTCCGATGCGCAGCACGATGGATCCGCCGCACAGACAGCCGAGCAGCAGTTGATGTCGTTGCAGCCCGGTCCCTGATGTTCAAGCCCGCAATTTGCACCGGTGCCGCAGCTATCGGGCGGCGGGGGCGAGTAGGTCCCGACCATCGTGGTGTTGCCGAAGGCGACCTCGGTGTGAAGCAGGAAGGTCAATCCGGGGAGGGCGTCAACCGTGGTTTGACTGTCGATCGCCCCGATGGTGAGCTGCGACACCTGCATCGCACCGCCACCGATCGCGAAGGTCCCGCCGAAGGGCGAGAGCGAGTTCACATCAAGGGCACCGGCCGATGACGAGAACGGACTCGTGATCGTGTAGTCGCCCCTCACTCGCCACGTGGTCCCGAAGTCGGCTCGACCGGACGGAATGATGGTGGCCTGCGATGGTGCCACCAGCGTGGCCGAAAGCCCTGCGAGATTCACTGTGACCGGAACGCAGCCGAAGATGGGCGAACAGAAGAGGTCGTACCGGAGCGTGCCGCCACTGAATCCGAATCGCCCCTCCTGGATCACGACGCCGTCGTGTGGCGGTTGGTTGGGGCTGATCGTGAAACGACCGTTGCCGTCCATGGCTACGAGGATGGAATCCACATCGGTCTCGCTGTCCACGCCATCGGTGACGGTGATCGCGAGCGTGATGACCGCGGTCGCACCGGGGGGCACGGCGACGGGGACGTCAAAGGACGCCGAGGCGGTCGCGAGCGGTGCCAGCAGGAGCGGTGCCAAGGCGCGTCCCATGGCGCGGCCGGGGGACCACACGGGTCGAGAGGTTCGGGTCATTGGTGTTGGTCCTGGTGGCGATCCCGCTTCGGCCTGACGGCCCTCCACAGGACGCCCCAGAAGGTGCTTCCCAAGCGAGGCCACGCAAGGAGTTAGTCCGGGAATCCGGGAAAACGCAGCGCAGCGGGCCACGCTCTGCCCGGTGGATCCGCGGCCTCGCTCGAGGGCCGACCTCGCACGCCGATGGCCAACCCGTGCGTTTTTGACCCCCCTGATTTGCCTCGGGCCTCGTTTGCGTTAGTTTGGCGGTGGAGTTCCCGTGTGTCGGGGGCCGTGTCATGGAGAGCGGGATCAGGGCCAGGAGCCTGTTCTCATGCGTTCGACCCTCTCCGTCTGCGCGCTTGTGCTTGCTGTCGCCGCTTCGGCCGATGCCGCGCTCACCGCCATTTACCGCACGAACACCAACAACGACGTCGCCGACAGCTACGGCACGTACAACAATCTTTATAGCCTCGGCAGCCACTCGTCGGGCGGCAACACGTCGATCAGCCCCAGCCTGTCGAGCATGCGCCACACCTACATCTTCGGCGATTTCGTCGGAGGTCAGACCGCCGACCCGTACATGTACCGGACGGTGCTCAACAGCAGCAACCAGATCACCCAGATCATCCGGTACGCCGCGCCCACGAGCGATCCGATGGCCAACCTGCGCACGAACACCGGCGGCCAGGTGTTCAACCTCTCGCAGGCGTGGAACTGGGAGGACGACTTCTACCACGACGGCACTGCGTTCTATCGCAACGCCACCGGTTCGAGCAGCAACTTCGGCGTCACCCGCTACGCCACCTTCATGGACTTGGTGAACAACACCAACGGCACGTTCTACAACTACGGCGCGAACTACGGTTTCAACGACCGCTTCTTCGGCTTCGAAGGCAAGATCTACCGAACCAACACCGGCGGTCCCGGCGGCTCGGTCAATGGCTTCGCGGTCTACAACAGCTTCAATGACCTGTTGAGCGGCAACGTTGCGCAGACCATCAGCAGCGTCAACTACTCCGCCGGTGACCTGTACATCGCGGTCCCGGCTCCGGGCGCGATGGTGCTGCTCGGTGTGGCCGGACTCGTCGGCGCGCGTCGCCGCAAGTGACTCGCGGCATCCTCGTGACATGACCCGCGGGGTCGGCGTTGCGCCGGCCCCGCTGTCGTGGACGAGCGTCGAATCACGGTTCGGGAGGCTGGCGATCGCTGCAGGCCTTCGTGCAGGCCGTCCACGCCCGCGCGATACCGAGCCACAGCAGTGCATTGCCGATGAAGCCCACGACGCGCACCGACGAGGTCTTTCACCTCGCCTGACGACGATCCATCCCCCCCCCACCCCGGTGCGCTCCAATCACCCATGGACCAAGAACTTACGCTTCGTAGCCCCGGCAAATCAATTTCAGAGTTTCCTTGTTCGTTCAGCCCTTAGGGGTTAGAGTGCATTCAGCGTCGGAGAGTGCGAATTGGGACTGATGTGCGGGGAACGGGGCGAGCGCGGCGAGCCGCGCGTGTCCGTACATCCCTCACCGGAGTTTCGTCCCATGAAGAGCACCCTGTTCGCGGCCGTCGGCATCGCGAGTCTGAACGTCGCATCGGCATCCTTCGCGGCATACGGATTCACCTACACCGACTCGTCGAACGACCTGTTCGACAACGGCTTCGCCAACCTCGACATCACGAGCGTCTTCATCACCGACAACGGCGCCAACCTGAGCATCTCGGTCACCACGCGTGGCTTCCAGAACTGGACGAAGTACATGATGTACTTTGACACAGCCAGCGGCGGCACCAACAGCAACGCCTGGAACCGTCCGGTGAACCTCACCTCGGACATCGAGTACTACATCGGCTCATGGGTCGATTCGGGGGCGTTCTCGAACAACTCCCAGCTGGTCCACTGGACCGGCTCCTCGTGGGGCTGGGGCAGTGAGCAGTACCTGTCCAACTCGGTCAGCGGCAACACGGTCACCTGGACCATGTCGCTCGCATCGCTCGGCCTCTCGGCCGGCAGCGTCTTCAAGTTCGATGTCGCCACCTCCGGCGGCCAATCCTCGGACCCCGGTATCGACCACCTGAGCCGAAGCGATGCTGCGACCCCCGGGTGGGGCTCGCCCTCGACTTCAGGCATGTTCCTGACCTACACCGTCAGCCCTGCCCCCGGCGCGATCGCGCTGCTGGGCATGGCCGGACTCTTCGGCACCCGTCGCCGCACATGATCCCCATCTGAATCCTGATCTGCAGGGCCGGCTCAGTGCCGGCCCTGCTGTCGTTGCGGGGTCGGCCCGATCCGGTCAGCAGCGTGCCAGCCTCGCGCACGCCCGATGGCGCGGACAGGTCACCAGATGCTCGTTGAACATGCCAACGGCCTGCATGAAGGCATGCACGATCACGGGGCCGCAGAATGCGAATCCGCGCTTCTTGAGTACCTTGGCGAGCGACTCGCTCTGCGGGGTCTGCGCGCGGATGTCCGCTGCGCGCTTGAGTTGCAGGTCCACCGTGCGATGCCCGACATGGCTCCACAGCAGGTCGCGGAAACTCCCATCCCCGGCATCCATCACCTTCATCCATGCCCGTGCATTGCCGATCGCTGCGTCGATCTTCGCGCGTGAGCGGATGATGCCCGCATCCGTGAGCAGGCGCTGGACATCCCGCTCCGTGAAGCGGGCGACGCGTTCGGGATCGAAGCCCTTGAACGCGCGCTCGAAGGCCGGGCGCTTGCGCAGGATCGTGAGCCATGAGAGCCCTGCTTGAAACCCATCGAGGACGAGCTTGGCGTAGAGCGCCCGGTCATCGGTGACCGGCACGCCCCACTCGGTGTCGTGATAGGCCACATAGACCGGGTCAGTCCCGCACCACCAGCATCTATGGGCTTGCCCAAGCATGAACGAAGGCTAGCCGCGGCACATGCTGCCACGGGACCGCGGTGTCACATCAAGGCGCAGGTGGTTGGTGCCTATCACCGCCCGGCGTGCAGTTCCCCCACGCCCGCGCGATGCCAAGCCAGAGCAGTGCATTGCCGATGAAGCCCACGACGCGCGCAATCGGCAGTTCTTCGAAGGGCACGCCGGCACCAGCGGCGATCGCGAACAGCGCGGCCAGAACGGCGCCTGTCAGCAAGAAACCACCCATGCAGGCAAGCGCGGGTGTGACGGGGTTCCTCGGCAGATGCCGCATGGGCAGGATGCTACGGCGGCCCGCGCCGGCGTGTGGGTTGGTCCGCGCCCCGTTCCAGTTCACGCACCTTCAGGCCGATTTCCCAGAAGTAGCTGGCCTTGAGGAAGGCGTAGGCCAATCCGGCATGACCGTCCATCCATCCACCGCGTCGAACATAGGTGTCCAGGAAGTAGACGCCAGGCAGCCACCACGCCCCGATGGATCGGTACTTGCGGCGTTGTCGGGGCGTGAGCCCTGCCTCCGCGAGCTGTCCCTGGCGACGGAGCATGGCCGTGCGCTGGGCCTCCCACGAGGAATACTCATTGTGCTTGCGCAGCCAATGCTCAAGCCCACGATCGTCACGGTGGTCGATCCTTGAGACGAGGTCACCGAGCGTTCCCTTGAGGATCGGGTGCTCATGGATCTCCATGTCCAGATGGCTCCAGCGATCCTCCTCGATGCGTTCGTACTCACCGGCACCGACGCGAAACAGCGCGAGCTTGCGATTCACATCGCCGTGACGCAGTCGCTTGCCAAGGAACCACGTGTCGTAGTTGATCCAGAATCCTGAGTGTCCGGTGGAGGGCAGCGTGCGTTCCAGCTCATCGCAGAAGGCGTCGTCGACGAACTCGTCGGCATCGAGGAAGAAGACCCACGGCGTGATCGGTGCATGGTGACGCAGGAACCAATTGCGCTTCTTCGGAAAGTGACCATCCCACGCGAAGTCGATGACATGCGCACCATGCTCGATGGCGATGGCCTTGGTGCGATCCGAGCTTCCCGAGTCAATGACCACCACGCGCTCAAACCGCGACAACCGTGCCAGGCACGCCGGCAGGTTGCGCTCCTCGTTGCGCGCGGGAATCGCGACCGTGACTGGGAGCCGAGCGGGCATGACCCCGTCAGTATCGGCACTGCGATCACACCCCCTCAACCCGGTGGAGGAAATCGCCTTACTGCCGATCACTTATCACCACCCAGGGGTGCAGGATTCCCCCTTGGGCCCCTCGAACGCCGCGGTCATTGGTGGCCCGCACTGCCCCACAGACGGCCGCCCCGCCACAGGCACCTTCCCATGGTGTGCGCCCTTCAGGACCCGTTGCAGGGCATCGCTCGTGGCAGGCGTGCCGGGAAGGACGGCGATCAGTCGAGGAAGCCGCACGCCGTGAGCTGGGCCCTGGCCTGACGCTCCCAACCACGATTGGCCGCGGGGCTTGCCGGGCTTGGATGCAGCACCGTGTGCACGGCCGTATCCGGTGGCAGTGCGCCCATCGCTCGGTCGCGCGCGAACCCGCCGACGCCGATCACCATCCCCGGCTCCAACACGCGGACGATGCGAACGAGCGCACGATCGCAGGCTGCTTCGATGGGTCCGCGCACCGAGGGCGGCAACTTGTCGGGGGTGAGGTTGGCCCCGCTCTCAGCGAGGAACGCAAGCGGGCACCAGTTCCAGACGAACGCGCTTCGGAAGAAGCGGGTGCGTGTCTCGAACGCGTCGCGCATCAAACCCCAGAAGCGTCGGCCACTGACTTCGCTCCGACGGCAGGCGAATCCCTCGATGGGCCGCCGTGGGTGCTGCCGTGCAGGCGGCGTGATCGGCTCGTCGATGCCGAGGAATCCCCGCGCCGCCGCGACTTCACCGAACGGCACGCCCGTCTGCGCCATGCCGAAGGGCCCGGGATTCATGCCCACGAACAGTGCCCGCGGACGGGCACGCGCCATCAGGCAGTAGGCGCGGTGCGCGGACCACGCGTACTCGATGGGGTCATAGGTGAATGCCAACGATGTCGGAGGATGCAATGACGAGAGTTCACGCGAGAGGGCTCGCGTGATCCGGACGATTGACCCGCTGGGCTGGCTCAATCAAAGTCCGAAGCGGCGTGGTAGTTGAATTGCTGCCCACCGACCGACGCCTCGAGCATGAGCCCCACCGGGTTGACGATGAACACCGCCACGCCACCCTGGTAGTCGACACTCGCACCAGCACCCGCCTTCACGGCCACCGCCGAAGCCTGCGCCGCGAGCGCGAACTGTCCACCCTTGAACTCCTGCATCGCTTCCTTGGTCTGGAAGAAGATGATCTCGCCGAAGCTCTGTCCACCGATCTGGGCGCCGACCGAGCCTTGGCTGACATCGCAGTACCCGATCAGCTTGCCCGATGCCGTGCGCAACTGGCCCTTGCCATACGCGCCGCCGAAGATGAAGCCGCCCTTGCCGATGTCAGGGAACGCTGCGAAGGCTTCGCAGCCCCCGAAGAACTTCTTCATCGAGGGATCCTCTGCCTTGATGCGCGTGATGAAGGCATCGACATCCACCGACTGCACGGTGCGTGCAGCCTCGCTCTTGGGTGCAGTCGAGCAACCAGCGAGGGTGAATGGGGTGAGGAGGATGGCCGAGAGGACGAGCGACTTGGTCATGGTGGCTCCGTCTGGGGTGCATGCCATCGTGCGAAGACTAGCAAGCCGAGCGAGTTGCAAAGGCCCATGCATCACGGACCATGTCATCAAGGCCCAGGCGCGCACGCCACCCAAGACGCTGCTCCGCCAGCGACGCATCGGCGTAGGCGGCAGCGGCATCCCCAGCCCGTCGCGGGCCGATCGCATACGGCACCTTCACGCCATTCACGCGCTCGAATGCATGCACCACATCAAGCACGCTCAGTCCAGCCCCGGTCCCGAGGTTGATGCAGTCGTGATGCATGGAGTCCAGCTGCTCCAGGGCCACCACATGCCCCCGAGCGAGGTCGACCACATGGATGTAATCCCTGACGCCCGTTCCGTCATGCGTGGGCCAGTCCCCGCCGAACACGCCCAGTTCCGGCAGCTCACCGCGGGCAACCTTGACCACGAAGGGCATCAGGTTGTTGGGAATGCCGAGGGGGCTCTCGCCGATGAGCGCGCTCGCGTGCGCACCCACGGGATTGAAGTACCGCAGGGAACAGACATGCCGGTCGATGCACGCATCGGCCCAACGGTCGAGCATGCGCTCGATGTCAAGTTTCGTCTGTCCATAGGGATTGATCGCACCCAAGGGATGCGACTCATCGATTGGCAGCCGCTGCGGCATCCCGTAGACCGTGCATGATGAGGAGAACACCATGCGGCGCACGCCGAACTCGTCCATCGCGGCAAGCAGGACCTCGGTGCCCCGGACATTGTTGTCGTGGTAGAGCTCGGGTTTCTCCACTGACTCCCCGACGGCCTTGAGCCCCGCGAGGTGAATGACGGCGTGCATGGGCGTGGAGCCGAAGGCAGCACGCATGGCCTGGGCATCCCGGATGTCCGCCTCGATGCAGCGCACCGGTGCACCAACCACTTCACCGACGCGAGCCACGACCGAGCGCTCGCTCGTGCAGAAGTTGTCCAGGAGCACGGGGGTCCAGCCCGCAGCGGCGACCTCCACGGCGACATGCGACCCGATGAACCCGGCACCGCCGGTGAGCAGGATGGAGCCACGGGAGGCCATGGGCGCAAGGGTAGTGCGCCATGTGGCCCGTGGGCCATCGATGGCGAAGCGATCCTCCGTAGGATCCTCCTCATGTGCATCCACCGTTGGATGATGATGCTGGGGATCGCCCTTGCGATGGCGCGCACTCCCCTCCTCCATGCCCAGGCCCCAAGGCTCGACTCGAACTCGCTCTGCGCTGAAGCGGAGAAGGCGACGACAGGCACGGCACTCAACTCACTCAAGACTGGACTCGAGGCCGCGCTGCGCGCCAAGCTCGAGGCCAAGGGCTCGCGCGCTGCTGCACAGACGGCCAGCGCCGATGGACCTTCGCGTGCCATCCGACAGCTCACGCTGCTCAATCGCTGCCAGCCGATCGCCGAGTCGTGGGCCCCGACGCTCTCGTGGGTGCTCGCCACGCCCGATGCACTCGACGGACTCGCAAGCGGTGGCGAGATCGCCGGCAGCTGGACCCGCACCATGGAGGTGCTGCATGAAGTCGTGACCACGGTGGATGGCACGCGCGATGGCTTGGGGCTCCGCGTGGCGACGGCCATCGCACTGACCTGGTCGGAGCCCGTCATGGCCATGGCCGACGCTGCGCCGATCGATCCAGTGGCCCGCTGCCGGAGTTTCCTCGCATGGGATCGCGAAGGCCAGCTCGATCCATCCTTCCGGGCGCTCTCGACATGGGAGTTGCGCTATGTCGTCGGATCGTGGGCAAGCGACGCCGACCTGGCCTGGGCGCGGGCGAACATCAAGGCCGATTGTCGCGAGCGCGGGAAGATCGGCGATGCCGTGCACGGAATGGTGAAGTACACGCTCGAGAACAAGGATGGCGTGAGCGTGCAGGAAGGCCGCAAGTTCTACGGCGGCCGCCCCATGACGCTGCCGATCATCGTCGAGGTCGGCGGGGTGTGCGGCGCGATCAGCCGGTTCGGCACGAGCATGTGCCAGGCCTTCGGCATCCCTGCCATGCCGGTGGGCCAGCCTGGGCACTGCGCCTTCATCTGGCAGAAGGAGCCCCACCAGTGGAGCCTCAACAACGATGTCTCAGGTTGGGCAGAGAGCGGTCGCCACGCGGGGATCCAGATGTCCTGGGGCAACCCCGCGTGGCTTGTCCCGATGATGCAAGCTGCACAGGCGAAACCAGCGGCCTACCTCGAAGCACAGACGCTGCTCGAGGCCACGGCCATCGCGTGGGGCAAACCCGCCGATGATCTCGCGGTGCTCGCCGAAGCGACCGAGCGCTGCCCACTGCACTTGGCGGCGTGGCGTGCGCGTGTGGCGTTGATCCTGCAGTCGAAGCAGTCGGCATCACTGGCGAAGAAGGCCCTCAAGGAAGCGGCGGTCGCGCTCGCCACGCAACCGATGGCCTTCGCGGAGATCGCGCTGGCACTTCATCCGCTGGCGGCCCCCGAGGCGGCGTCGAGCGCCGCACGGTCATGGTTCCTGGCACGCATCGATGAGCTTTCGACCATGGCCGAAGGTGGTGCCGATTCCACCCTGTGCTCGATGGCTGCCACCACGATGCTCGAGCGCGCTGCCACAGCCATGACCGCCAAGGGCACAGCAGCGGCGCGTGCGATCGTTCGCGGCAACGCGGCACCCGGCGGCGCACCAACGATCACCGCCAGCGAGGTGAAGTCGATCGCCGAGCTCTGCACGGACGGCATCAACCGCCTTGACGGTCCAGGCGGCAGTCGCCATGCGGCGTGGCGACAGGCCATGCAGCGATTGGTTGCAGGTCTCGTTGCGCAGCCGGTCGCGCGCGATCGATCCTTGGAACGCATCGAATCACAGGTCTCGAACCTTGCGTCGTCCAATCGTGCCGATGACGCGCGCTGGCTGGCGGATCGGTTGGTCGACGCGTGCAAGGCCACCAAGGATGCGGAGTTGGAGGCCAAGGCGACGGCACTGAGGGCATCCTTGGGTTGACGGTCGAGGCGCTGGCGAGGCCGGGAACATGGACGAAACGGAGCCTCGATTTCGCACCGTTGCGATTCTGTGGCATCATGCCCCCATGACCCAGAGCAACGCGTGCCTCATCGTTGCATCCGTCCTGTGCGCCTCCTCCGCGTGGTCGGATCAGACGATCTCCTTCCGGCAGGGTGAGAACGGCTATGCCGGAACGCTGGATACATGGGTCAACCAAGACTCACCCAACTCCAGCTACGGAAACGACGGCACCCGCTGGGTCGATGACGATGTGCCCAACTCGGTCTTCAGCGACTATCGCGGCCAGGCGCTGCTTCGCTTCGATGGGATCATCGCCGACACGGCCATCCCGACCGGCAGCACGATCGTGAGTGCCACGCTCGAGATTCATGTCGTCGAAGACATCGACACGCCCTTCTGGAATCCCTATGTCGACATGTACCCGGTGATCCGTGCGTGGGATGAGGGCAGCACCTGGAACTCCCTCGATGGCGGACTGAGCCAGCCACAGGATCTTGCCCCACGGTGGGCAAGCTTCAATGGCGACAATGAGCCCGAGGACAACTCCATCAGGCTCATCGGCGTGACCGGCTTGGTGCAAGCCTGGGCCGATGGCCAGCCCAACTGGGGCGTGGCCTTCCTTCCGGAGATCATCAACGGCAACGACGATGGCATCGAGATCGCGACCAGCGAGTGGGGCACGGTCGGTCAACGCCCCAAGCTCACGGTCACCTTCATCCCGCCGATTCCCCCGCCGCCACCCGTCGAGGGCGACTTCAACGGAGACGGCGTGGTGAACGGCATCGATCTGGCCCTCATCCTTGGCGCATGGGGCGCCAATGCGCCCGAGTACGACCTGAACAACGACGGCACCGTTGGTGGATACGAGCTGGCGTACGTTCTGGGTTTATGGACCTGAAGAGTCCCGCCAATTCCGGGCACGACACCTGCACCCCGCGGGGGTATCCTTCCGAACCCATGAATCAGACCGCCTCGGAACTCCTCAAGCGCATTGAGTCCAAGACCGCCGTCGTCGGCATCGTCGGCCTCGGCTATGTCGGCCTTCCCTTGAGCAAGGCTTTGCTCGAGTCGGGCTACACCGTCATCGGCTACGACATCGACCAGCGCAAGATCGATGCGATCCATGCAGGCACCTCGTACATCCACCACCTCGGCCAGGAGTTCTTCGATCGCCTCAAGTCCGATCGGAAGTTCAAGGCCACGAGCGACTCGAAGGAACTCGCCAAGGCCGATGCGATCCTGCTCTGCGTGCCGACCCCGCTCGGTCATCACCGCGAACCCGACCTGACCTATGTGCTCGACAGCACCCGCATGGTGGCGGGCGTCCTGCGCAAGGGACAGATCGTGGTCCTGGAAAGCACGACCTACCCCGGCACCACGCGCGATGAAATGGGACCGATCCTCGATGCCACCGGACTCAAGCGCAACGAGGACTACTTCCTGGCGTACAGCCCCGAGCGCGAGGACCCGGGGAGCATCGGTCGCAGCGCGGCGGCGATCCCGAAGCTCGTGGGCGGCACCGATGCCGTGAGCGGCCAGCTCGCGCACGCGCTCTATACCCGCGTGGTCAAGGCGGCGCACCTCGTGTCGACCGCAGAAGTGGCCGAGACCGCAAAGGTCCTGGAGAATGTCTTCCGCTGCGTGAACATCGCGCTCGTCAACGAGATGAAGATCGTGCTCGACCGCATGGGCATCGATGTCTGGGAAGTCATCGACGCCGCCAGCACCAAGCCCTTCGGCTTCATGCCCTTCTACCCAGGGCCCGGGCTCGGCGGGCACTGCATCCCCATCGACCCCTTCTACCTGACCTGGAAGGCCAAGGAAGTCGGCGTCAGCACTCGGTTCATCGAGCTCGCGGGCGAGGTCAACACCTCGATGCCGCACTTCGTCATCGACAAGGTCATGCATGCCCTGAACGACCAACGCAAGGCGCTCAAGGGATCCAAGGTCCTGGTGCTTGGCGTGGCGTACAAGAAGAACATCGACGATCCCCGCGAGACGCCGGCCGCCGAGATCATCGAGTTGCTGATGGATCGCGGCGCGCAGGTCAGCTATCACGACCCACATGTGCCGACCTTCCCGCGCATGCGCAAGCACGCCATCCCGCTCTCAAGCGTGAAGCTCGATGCGGCTGCGCTGAAGTCGGCGGACTGCGTGCTGGTGGTGACCGATCACGATGCGGTCGACTACCAGGCCGTGGCAGCGCATGCATCGCTCGTGGTCGACACGCGCAACGCCATGCGCAAGACCACCGGCGGCACGGTCGTGCAGGCCTGAGCGCCTCGGTCCGGAGTACCCGCACACCGCCCCAAACTGACCTCAGACCGTGGTCGATGGGGCGTTGGCGCTCGAGCGTGCGTTGGCCTGTGCCCGACGCTTCTCTTCGCGGCGCAAGTGCAGGTAGAGCAGCCCAAGCCCGACCAAGAGGCTGACATCAGCCACATTGAAGACCCACGGGAAGACCTCGGTGGCGCCGCCTGGCCACGACAGTCCGAAGGGCAGGTTCCATCGCGGCAGCATGTGGAGGAAATCGCGCACGGCGCCGACGAAGATCCGGTCGTAGAGATTGCCCAAGCCGCCCGCGATGACCAGCGCGATGCCGACATGAGCGAGCGTCATGCGCTCTCGCGTCCAGCGCGCGAAGATCCAGAGCCCGACGATGACGGCCAGCACCGAGAAGCACACGAAGAGCCAGCGCTGCTGCTGCCCGATCCCGAAGACGGCGCCGCGGTTGAGGACCAGATGGAAGTCCAGCAGGCTCCCCGGCAGCACGCGAACGCCTTCGTGGAAGGGCAGGCGGTAGGACGGGTCGGCAACCGTGTCGCGATCCGGCAGCACGATGGGGTAGCCGGCCACATGCTCGAACGACCATGCCTTGCTCCAGAGGTCGAGTGCGAGCGATGCAACGAGCACGCCCAGCAGCACGCCCCATGCCCGTGGCGACATCCAGGCTGGACGTGCTGCGATGGGCGTCGTGCTCATGGTCGGCTCACAGTCGGCGTCAAATCCCTGTCATTGCGAACGCGGGCGGGACTTCTCGACCTGTCGAGCGGCATCGACGGTGTACTTGGCCCAAGGCATGGCAGCGAGACGCCCCTTGGGAATCGACTTGCCGGTCAGCTGGCACATGCCATAGGTGTGATTGGCGATGCGCTTGAGTGCTTCGTCGATCTCCTGAACGATGCCGCGCTCGGCCTGGGCCATGCCGATGTTGAAGTCCTGGTCGAAGGTGTCGGTACCCACATCGGCCATGTGCAGCGGCATGTTGCTCAGGTTGCCGCCGCTGCTCTTGAGGGCCTCTTCCTCCAGGTCATGCACACGGCCCGCAAGTTCGCGACGCATGCGGTTGAGGATGTCGCGGTAGCTCTCAAGCTCCTTCGGCGTCAGCTTGGTCTTGGCGAGCGCGGCCGGTGCCGTCTCGGCTGGCTTGGCGGCTGCGGACTTGGCGGCGGATCTCGGAGCGCGGGCGATCTTGATCCCCTTCAGGCTCAGCGTGCGAACGCGACGGCCGCTGATCATGACGAGCCCGGGCTGCGGTGAGGCCTTCTTGGAAGGCTGGGTCGGTGCGGCCGCGGCCTGCACGGCTGCAGCCGCAACCGAAACGGCATTCGCGTAGTCGATCTTCTTCTTGGGGGTCTTGTCGGTGTTCTCCGGGCCTGGCTTCTTCTTGGGCTTGGGCTTGGCGATCACCGGAGGCGGAGCGCCCTTGCTGCGCTTGGGCGGGGTGGGAGGCGGACCGAAGAGCGGCGGAAGGATCCCACGACGCTTGGGTGGAGGAGGAGGCGGTGCTTCGGTGATCTTGCCGATGTGCGCGGGCTTGACGCCGGCGGTGCCTGCCGGAGCCGGAGCCTTCCCAGGGAAGGGTTTGCCCTTTGACGCTTCGGCCACGGACTTCGATGCCGACTTGGCCGGAGCCCTCGGACGCGGACTTGCGACCACCTTCGACGCGCGCTTGGGTGACGCCTTGGAACGGTCCTTGGCAGCGGGCTTCGCCCCGCCAATCCGCTTCTTCGCTGAAGCGTTCTTAGATGCCCCGCTCTTCTTTGCCACTGTGGAGTGCTCCAAGGACGATGGTCTTTGGCTGATAATCAGGCCATTCCACGGCGGAACGGACCACTATCGACCGAGAACACCTCGATTTCGACGAAACTGGTGTGCATTTTACCACCATCTCCGTCATCTGGCAAACGAACTGCCCGGTCCGGTGGTACGAGCAGGCTCTGCCCAACCGGATTCGCGGATGCGGCCCTCACGAACCGGAGCGTGCTCAGCCCGATCGCACGCTGCCCATGCGCCGGAATTTCTCGAAGCGCATGTCGACGAGCGTGTCCGGGTCAACGCGCGACAGGTCGCGCAACTGATCGATGATCCAACCCTGGAGTGCGTCGCTTGCCGCGCGAGGATCACGGTGCGCACCACCGGCAGGCTCAGGCACGATGGCATCGATGATGCCATTGGACAGGTTCTGCCGCGCCGTCAGCGAAAGCGCCTGCGCGGCGAGCGTATTGGTCTTCTCGTTGGCTTCCTTCCAAAGGATGGCTGCACATCCCTCGGGGCTGATGACCGAGTACCAGGCGTACTCCATCATCGCCACGCGGTCAGCCACCGCGATGCCGAGCGCGCCGCCAGAACCGCCCTCGCCGATGACCACGCTCACGATGGGCGTGCGCAGCCGGCTCATCTCGCGAAGATTCACGGCAATCGCCTCGGCCTGGCCGCGTTGCTCGCTCTCGATGCCGGGGTATGCACCGGGCGTATCGACGAGCGTGACGATCGGCAGCTTGAACTTCTCGGCAAACTGCATCTTCTGCAATGCCTTGCGATACCCGTCGGGATTGGCGCATCCGAACCTGCACCGGATCCGCTCGGCCGTCGAGCGCCCCTTCTGGTGACCGATGACCATGACCTTGAACGGACCGATGCGGGCGAGCCCGGTCACGATGGCGGGATCATCGGCGCACTGACGGTCGCCGTGCAGCTGCGCGAAGTCGCGGCACATGGCATCCACATGATCAAGGGTCTGCGGACGCGCAGGATGCCGCGCCACCCGGACCGTCTGCCAAGCAGTGAGCCCGCCGTAGGTCTTGGCCAGCAGCGTGTCGCGTGTCGAGCGCAGCGTGGCGAGTTCCTCGGCAAAGCGGGGTGCGGACGGGTTCGCCTCGAGCGCGTCGATCTGCTTCTCAATCTCGACGACGGGTTGCTCGAAGTCCAGCACGTAATTGCTGCTGTAGCCGGCTTTGGCCATGGCCGGAGATCCTAACGCCACCGCCGCGATACCGTGCACACATGGCCACCACGCTCGCCGTCGCAGGATTCGGCAACATGGGCGCAACGATCGTTCGCGGCATGCTCGCGGCCGGTCATCTGCAGCCTGACGAGGTCGTGGCCTTCGACCCCGATGCATACCGCAGCGCCGAGGCAGGCCGCCTCGGGGTTCGCGTGGCACATTCCCCTGCCGCACTCGCTGACACCTCGACCCTGCTCCTCGCCGTCAAGCCCCAGTGCTACGGCGAACTTGCCACGCAGATCGGTGCCCTGCCCCGATCCACGCTCGTGATCAGCGTGATGGCCGGCATCACGATGCAGGCGATCACCGCCGCTCACGGGACCCATGCGCGGGTGGTCCGGGTCATGCCCAACACACCTGCACGGATCGGAGCCGGCATGTCGACGGTTGCGTTCAGCGAGATCTGCACGCCCGATGACCATGCCGCGGTCATCTCCATGTTCGAGACCATCGGACTCGTGCACCGGATCGACGAATCGCTCATGGATGCCGCCACCGCGGTCTGCGGCAGCGGACCAGCCTACATCTTCCATCTGGCAGAGCACATGATGCGCGGTGCGCGCGAGGCAGGCTTCGATGCCGCGACAGCCGATCTGCTCGTCCGACAGACGATCGTGGGAGCCGCTGAACTGCTCAGGCAGTCGTCTGATGGTCCTGCAGCGCTCAGGGGCGCCGTCACGAGCCCTGCCGGCACGACCGCTGCGGCGCTTGCGGTCCTCGATGCCGCGGGCGTGGGGGACGCGCTCGTACGGGCGATCGCCGCCGCGCGGGACCGCGGCCGCGAACTCTCCAGAGGCAGCTGAGCCGCGGACTCAGAAGTCGCACCGACGGAAGGTCCGGACGCACCATCCCAGCACCGCGATCTCGAAGAGCATGCTGGTGCCGATGGTCCACCAGAGCGAACGACTGACGGCCTGCCGGTCCATCGCATCGCGTACTTCGCGATCGCGCACACGACCGGATCCGAAGACACCCTCCCCACGACGCTCGCGCTCGGGAGCCAGGGCGCCCGAACGGTCCACCAGCAGGCGCTCGAGCAGCTCCAGCGTCTCGCCGGTCTTGGGCAAGGGTGCCATGACGCTCATGAAGCATGTGTGCGCAAACCGCCAGTTGGCGTCATCCTCAGCCTGTGCGTCGCGTTCCTCGAGCAAGTCCTCCAGATATGGATCCTCCGGATTTTCCGCCTCGCGCCGCAGGATCTCCCGCTCGTACGACGCGATCTCCATCGCACTGGAGGTGCGGCCCCAGTTGGTCACTGCCTCGCCGCTCTGCACGCCGAAGACGAGGAACCAGAACACCATGGTGATCAGGAGACTCGCCACCGTGCTGCGCGTGAGCAGGCCCACCAGCGCGCAGAACGCGAAGAGGTAGGAGTAGAAGAGGACAACCAATGGCACCGCCAGGAACAGCGATGGTTCCCACGAATCGCCGCGCACCCCGATCACGAGGAAACACGCACCGGTGAACACGAACACTTGGAGCGCGGTGAAGAGGAGCCCGGTCATCCACTTCGTGAGCAGCAGGCGCCCGCGCCCGATCGGTCGCGAGAGCATCATGTCGATCGCCCCACCCGAGACGAGATCCGGAATGATCCCCGCCGTGCTCACGAGCGCGAGCACCGTGCTGCCCAAGCCGAGCCACCACTCGACTCCAAGGTTGGTGAAGAGCAACTTGTAGAACGTGGCCGGCGGCACGACCGTCGAGTTGAAGAATGGACTCTCGAATGTCCACCCGAACACGCTGATCCCCTCGGGGTCCAACCCAAGCCCGGCGATCGCGGCGACGATGACGCCGGAGAGCACGAGCGAGAGCCAGAAGAGTTTGCGCGCATTGAGCTCTCGGTACGCAGCGACCACGATCGCCCATGTCTGGCGCGCGTAGGTGCCGTCGGGAAGATCGTGGCTCACGGCGTGGCCTCCACCGCTGGCGGCGGTGCAGACGGGCGATCGCGGACGGCGCCGGGATTGAAGGTGCCGCCTGACGATGGATCCGTGACCGCGCGGAGGAAGAGGTCCTCGAGCGATTCGCGCACGGACACCGCCCGCTCGATGACTGCACCCTCCGCGCGCAAGCGATCGATCACAGGTTGCGCCTCGGTTGCGTCAGCGACCTGCAACGCGATCGTGCTGACGCCGTGCTCCACACGCACACTGCCCATCGCTGCAGCCCACTCAGGCGCCGTGCCACGCACGGTGATCTCGAAGCGCCTGCTCAGTTGCGTGAGGTCGTTGATCGTGCCCTGCGCGCAGACCTTGCCCTGCACCATGATGGCCACGCGATCGCAGACCATCTCGATCTCGCTCAGGAGATGGCTGTTGACGAAGATCGTCCGACCCTCGCTGCGCAACCGCAGCAGCAGGTCGCGGATCTCCTTGCGGCCCACTGGATCCACGCCATCGGTCGGCTCATCGAGCACCACCAAGCGCGGATCGTTGATCAGGCTCGCCGCCAGGCCCACGCGCTGCTGCATGCCCTTGGAGTAGGTGCCCAGGCGTCGATCAGCCCAATCCCGCATGCGCACGAGATCGAGCATCGCTTCCGTGCGCACGCGACGCTCCGTGCGCCGCATGCCGGCGAGTGCACCGAAGAAGTCGAGGACCTGGCGACCGGTCAGGTAGGCCGGGAATCGATGGTGCTCGGGCAGGTAACCCACACGCGCGAGCGCACCCTTGTCGCCCAGCGGCTTGCCGAGGATCGTGCCGTCGCCGGCGGTGGCACGCACGACCGTCATCATGATCTTCACCATCGTGCTCTTGCCGGCACCATTGGGGCCGAGCAACCCGAACACCTCTCCCGCTCCAACCGCAAGGTCGACGCCACGCAACGCCTCGATGCTTCCCTTGTAGGTCTTGCGCACATTGCGAAGATCGATGACCGAGGTGTCGTTCACGACGGGAGTCTAGGGGCGACGGGGGATCGAGCATCACTCATGATGCCGTGCATCAATGCGACGCGGGCGGCCCACCAGGACCGCCCGCATCGAACGAACGAAGAAGTGGAGGTCACTCGCCGGTGGCTGGTGCGCCCTTCTTGGCAACCGGCGGCAGCGGGTACTGGCTCGCGTACTCAGGCTTCAGGAAGAAGTAGTACATCGTGCCTTCGGCATACTGCGCACCGGCAAGGATCTCGGCGCTCGCGCCCACACCCATGAAGATGTCGGCACGCCCGGGCGCGACGATGGCACCACCTGTGTCCTGGTCGCACATGAAGCGATTGAACTGGACCTGCTGGTTGGCGAAGTTGATCGACTTGGTGTCCACAAGCACGAAGCCGCCGCGGGGGTAGATCTTCTTGTCGGTGGCGAGCGAGGTGCGCTCGGTGACCTTCACGCCCAGGCTGCCGGCGGGCCAGTTGGAGCCGTCGTACTTCGTGAAGAAGACGAAGCAGTTGTTGCGATTGATGTACTCCATCGCGCGGTCGGGGTTCTTGTCGCACCACTCGCGCACATTGGGCAGGTTCAGGTCGCGCTCGGTCAGGATCTTCTCGTCGAGCAGCGTCTGGCCCAGGCCGACATACTGGCCGTCGGTCTTGCCCGCGTAGCCGATGTACATCGTCGAGCCATCCTGCAGGGTGAGCTTGGCGCTGCCGTTGACCTGGATGATGTAGACATCGAACTCGCTGGGCAGGTAGACGAGCTCGAGCCCGCGCAGCATGCCGCTGGACTGGATCTCGGCTCGACCGGGCCATGGGATCACGGATCCATCGGCCTGCAGCCGACCCTTGGGCTCGCCAGTGACCGGGTCGGTCACGCAGTCGGTCGGGCGACGGTAGAGCGGGAAGCGGAAGGTGCTGTCGGGGGTCAGGCTCGCCTTGAACTCAGGCGCGTAGTAGCCCGTGAAGAGCACGGTGCCCTTGTCGTTGTAGCCCACGGTCTGCCAGCAGTCGAACATCTGCTGCATGCGGCCGAGGAACTCCTCCTCGGTCGCCGAGGACTTCACGAACTCCTTGAACGCGACGACACTGCCGGCGGCCTGTTCGTGGGTCGAGACCTCGTGGAACGGAAAGAATTGCTGGCTGCTTGGCTTCTGGAACCAACTGATGCTCTGGTCGAGCGCTTGGTCGAGGTAGCCATCGCGCGCACCCCAGGCCGTGGTCAGGCTGGGCCACTGGCTTGGATCGAGCTTGCGCAGGGCGTGACCCGAGTTCAACTGGCGGTTGTAGTCGGGCTCGGCGACAACATGCTCGCGCTGGCAGCCAGAGAATCCCACGGCGGCAAGCGCCAAGGCAACGATCGAAGCGGTCAATCCACGCATGGATGCATCCTTGCAACGGGGCGGGAGAAGGCGATACGACTGGGCGATTATCGGCAAAGTGCCGGAAACTCATGCACTTTGGCATTGGAATTGGCGAGAATGTACAGTCGGTCGGCCCCAGAAGGCGACAATCCATCTCAACGAGTGTTCGGATCGCCTGCCGGACTCCCCGCCACGCCCCACTATCCTTGGAACTGCCCATGACCACCACCCTCGCCATGTTCGGCATCGAAGGCCCCTACTGGATCATCATCCTCGTCGTCGGCCTCCTGATTTTCGGGCGCCGCCTCCCCGAGATCGGCCGCAATGTCGGCAAGTCGATCGTGGAGTTCAAGAAGGGCCTGAAGGATGCGAGCAACGAAGCGGAGCAGGAAGCCAACCGCTCCTCGACGCAGCACCTGCCCGGCTCGCAGCCTTCGCAGAGTTCGCAGACCCACTCGACCGAGCAGCACCGCGCCTGAGCGGGTGATCGCTGGAGTCGTGGCGTCCGCGGTGTCTGTCCGGATACGCTAGGTCAATGCCCGCGGAGTTCCCTGTCGAACGCTCGGAAACGGCGTTCACGGACTACAAACTGCCGCTCTCCCCCGCGCA
Organism: Planctomycetota bacterium; assembly: GCA_016873115.1. Lineage (GTDB taxonomy): Bacteria > Planctomycetota > Phycisphaerae > Phycisphaerales > SM1A02 > SYIB01. The sequence goes on from VGYB01000013.1 coordinate 31,979, forward strand.
AGCTGCGGTCGAGGCCGGGCGATGCCTCTTCTGCCACGATGCCCCCTGCGTCACGGCCTGCCCGACCCACATCGACATCCCGCAGTTCATCCGCAAGATCGCCAACGGCAACGACCGCGGAGCTGCGAAGACGATCTTCGAGTCAAACATCCTGGGCATGAGCTGCGCGCGCGTCTGTCCCGTGGAGGTGCTCTGCGTGGGTGCGTGCGTCTACAACGACCTTGACGAGCCGCCGATCCAGATCGGCAAGCTGCAGCGCCATGCCACCGATCGCGCCTTTGACGAGGGCTGGCGCTTCTTCAAGGCAGGCGCTCCCACTGGGCGGCGCGTAGCCCTGGTGGGCGGTGGGCCTGCGAGCCTTGCGGCAGCGCACGAGTTGCGCCGGCTTGGCCACGCCTGCACGATTTTCGAGCGACGCGACTTCCTCGGTGGCCTGAACACCACGGGCATCGCGCCGCACAAGTTGAAGGCAGATCGCAGCGTGACCGAGGCCGCATGGGTGCTCGAGATCGGTGGCGTGGAACTGCGCACCGGTGCAGAGATCGGGCGGGATGTGTCACTCGCGGACCTTGAACGCGACTTCGATGCGGTGTTCGTGGGCATCGGCCTCGGTGCCGACAGTCGCGCGAAGGTTCCGGGCGAGGACCTGCCGGGCGTCCTGGGCGCCGTCGATTGGATCGAGCGCATGAAGCTCGGCGACGCAGGACTTGCGGGCGTGCGGCGCGCGGTGGTCGTTGGTGCGGGCAATACCGCGATGGACGCGGCGCGCGAGTTGCTTGCACTGGGGGTCCCCCAGGTGACGACGCTCTACCGCGGCACCGAGGATGCGATGGGCGGATACGCGCATGAGTGGCGGGCCGCAAGGGTCGCGGGCGTTCGGGCAGAGTGGCGCGCCGTGACCACGGCATTCGAGGGTGCCGGCCGGCTTGAGCGGCTGCGGTGCGTGCGCGTGGACGAGGCCCGCACACCGGTTGCGGGATCGCAGTTCACACTCGAGGCTGACCTCGCGCTGTTGGCCATCGGGCAGTCGAGGCTTGGTGCCGTGCTCGCGGGGCTCAAAGGAATCACCGTGGAGTCGGGCATCGTGCGCGTGGACGCGCACGGCTTCACGGGGCGCCCAGGCTGGTACGCCGGCGGGGACTGCGCCAACGGCGGCAAGGAGGTCGTGAACGCAGCCGCCGAGGGCATGGCCGCGGCGCGCGCCATCGATCGAGCGTTGGCGGCTGGTGGCGGCATCGGACGGAAGGAGGTGCCCCGTGGCTGACCTCTCGACCCAGACCGGAGGCATCAGGTCACCGAACCCGTTCTGGCTCGCCAGCGCACCCCCGGCCAACAGCGGCGCGCAGATCCAGCGCGCCTTCGATGCCGGCTGGGGCGGCGCCGTCTGGAAGACGCTGGGCACGCCGATCCAGAATGTGTCGAGCCGCTTCGGCGGTCATGCCATCGGCAACGCGAGAGGCGCGGGGTTCAACAACATCGAACTCATCACCGACCGACCGCTCGAGGTGAACTTCCGTGAGATCGCGGAGACCAAGAAGCGCTGGCCACACAACCCGATCATCGCGTCGCTGATGGTCGAGACCCGCGAGGAGTGGCGCGAGATCATCAAGCGCTCGATCGACGCTGGTGCCGACGGCCTCGAACTCAACTTCGGCTGCCCGCATGGCATGTGCGAGCGCGGCATGGGAAGCGCGGTGGGCCAGGAGCCTGCGGTCAATGAGCGGATCACCTCATGGGCGTGTGAGTTCAGCACGGTGCCGGTCCTCGTGAAGCTGACGCCGAATGTCTCCGACATCGTGCCGCATGGCATGGCCGCCAAGCGTGGCGGGGCGCACGGAGTCAGCCTGATCAACACGATCAAGAGCATCATCGCCGTGGACATCGACCGGTTCGTGCCCGAACCGAGGGTCGGCTCACTGAGCACCAACGGGGGCTACTGCGGCGCTGCGGTGAAGCCGATCGCGCTGCACATGGTGGCAGCGCTCGCGCGCGAACCGGGCTTCGGGCTCCCCATCAGCGGCATCGGCGGCGTGCGCAACTGGCGCGATGCGGTCGAATTCATGCTGCTCGGGTCGAGCACCGTGCAGGTCTGCACGGAAGTCATGCTGCGCGGCTACCGCGTGGTCGAGGACATGCGCGATGGACTCGAGGAGTACATGCACTCCAAGGGCTTCACGCGGGTGCAGGACATGGTCGGCAAGGCCGTCCCGGCGTTCAGCGAGTGGGGCGACCTCGACATGAACTACGAAACGGTGGCGCGCATCAACGCCGACACCTGCATCGGTTGCCAGCTCTGCATCGCAGCGTGCCACGACGGTGCACACCAGTGCATCCACCCGCAGGAGGGCACGCGCGTGCCCCGCATCGACGAATCGGAGTGCGTGGGCTGCAACCTGTGCCAGATCGTCTGCCCATCCCCGGGCTGCATCACCATGGATCGGGTGGACAATGGACACCCCCCGGCCACCTGGAATGACCATGTCAACCACGGCGCGACGCTGCGCCCGAAGAAGGGCTCGCACTGAGCGGCCCGCGAAAGGACTCCATGAGCGACACGAAGCGAATCGTGCGTTGCGGACTGATCCAGTGCAGCAACCCGTTGAACGACGAGGCCCGACCCGTGGCCGACATCCAGAAGGCCATGGTGGACAAGCACATCCCCATGATCGAGGAGGCCGGCAAGCGCGGGGTGCAGATCCTGTGCCTGCAGGAGATCTTCAATGGCCCCTACTTCTGCCCCAGCCAGAGCACGCGCTGGTACGAGGCCGCCGAGAGCGTGCCCGGACCGACCACCGAACTCATCGCGGGCATCTGCCGCAGGTACCAGATGGTGTGCGTGGTGCCGGTGTACGAGCGCGAGATGAGCGGCGTCCTCTACAACACGGCGGCCGTCTTCGACGCCGACGGCTCATACCTGGGCAAGTACCGCAAGCAGCACATCCCGCAGGTGAACCCCGGCTTCTGGGAGAAGTTCTTCTTCAAGCCCGGCAACGGCGGCTACCCGGTGTTCACGACGCGCTACGCCCGGGTCGGCGTCTACATCTGCTACGACCGGCACTTCCCCGAGGGCGCGCGGTGCCTCGGGCTCAACGGTGCCGAGATCGTCTTCAACCCCAGCGCCACGGTGGCGGGCCTGAGCCAGTACCTCTGGAAGATCGAGCAGCCGGCGCACGCGGTGGCGAACGGCTACTACATGGGCTGCATCAACCGCGTCGGCACCGAGGCGCCCTGGAACATCGGCACGTTCTACGGCACGAGTTACTTCGTGAACCCGCGCGGCGAGACCATCGCTCAGGCCAGCGAGGACAAGGACGAGCTTCTCGTCTGTGACCTCGACATGGCCATGATTGACCAGGTGCGCGGAACCTGGCAGTTCTACCGGGATCGCCGGCCCGAGGCGTACGGCGAGATCACGGCGCAGTGATGGCACACAGGAGAACCACGCGATGAACACGCTGATCAAGGGTGGAACGGTGGTGACGGCGGAGGGCGAGCGGCGCGCCGATGTACTGGTGTCCGGTGAGCAGGTCGCCGCGGTCGGTGAACGCGTCGATGCACCAGCGGGCACGAAGGTGATCGACGCCGGCGGTGCGTATGTCATGCCTGGTGGCCTTGACCCGCATGTGCACATGGAACTGCCCTTCATGGGCACCGTGAGCGTGGACGACTTCCTGTCCGGCACGGCGTGCGCAGCCGCGGGCGGCACCACGATGATCATCGACTTCGTGATCCCCGCCCCGCAGCAGTCCCTGCTCGAGGCGTACCGCATCTGGCGTGAGCGCGCCCGCAAGGCCACCACCGACTACTCGTTCCACATGGCCGTCACCTGGTGGGGACCGCAGGTGTTCGATGAGATGGGGACACTCTGCCGTGAGCACGGCGTCAACAGCTTCAAGCACTTCATGGCCTACAAGAACGCCATCATGGTCGATGATGCCACGCTCATCGCCAGCTTCGGGCGTGCGCGCGACCTGGGCGCGATCTGCCTCGTGCACGCCGAGAACGGCGACCTGGTCTTCCGCATGCAGCAGGAGACCTTCGAGCGCGGCATCCACGGCCCCGAGGGCCACCCGATCTCGCGCCCGCCCGAGGTCGAGGGCGAGGCTGCCAACCGCGCCTGCCAGATCGCGGGCGTCGTCGGCGTACCGCTCTATGTGGTGCACACCAGCTGCCGGCAGGCGATGGATGCGATCGCGCGCGCCAAGCTCGCGGGTCACCGTGTGTTCGGCGAATCGCTGGTGCAGCATCTGGTGATCGACGACTCCGTCTACCGCGACGCTGACTGGCGCCGCGCCGCGCACCATGTGATGAGTCCGCCGTTCCGTCCGTCTGACCACCAAGAAGCGCTGTGGGGCGGCCTCCAGGGCGGCACCATCGAGGTGATCGGCACCGACCACTGCACCTTCCGCACCGACCAGAAGGCGATGGGGAAGGACGACTTCCGGAAGATCCCCAACGGCACCGGCGGGCTCGAGGAGCGCATGAGCGTGCTCTGGCATCACGGGGTGCGCACAGGCCGCATCACGCCCAGCGAGTTCGTCGCCGCCACGAGCGCGAATGCCGCGCGCATCTTCAACATCCATCCCCGCAAGGGCACGATCGCCCCGGGAAGCGATGCAGACATCGTGGTGTGGGACCCGGCGGCGCACCGAACGCTCGGCGCGGCCAGGCACCATTCGCGCAATGACTTCAGCATCTTCGAGGGCATGCAGGTGACCGGTGCCGCTGCCGTCACGATGAGCCGCGGCACGGTGCTGTGGCAGAACGGCAAGCTCTCGCCCGTGGAAGGCCGTGGCCGCTACATCGAGCGCCCCTGCTTCACCGACTACGCGCGCAGCCAGGCCGTTCGCAATGCGCACTTCGCACCACATCCCGTCGAACGCCAGGAATTCGTCCCATGACCACCGCCAGCATCCCCGCCACCGTCGGCCGCTTCGCGGCCACCTCAGACGCCTTCACGCCTTGGCATGACGCGCGCCACTGGATCGGCGGCGCGTGGCGCGACCCGGGCACCCGCCGCGCCGTGCTCGAGGTGCACAACCCGCGCCACGGCAAGGCGATGGCCCGCGTGCACCTCGGCGGCGCCGACGATGTCGATGCAGCCGTGCGTGCCGGCGCATCCGCGCAGCGCACCTGGTCGGAGTGGCCGATCCGCGACCGTGCGCATGTCCTCTACCGCCTCCGTGAGATGATGGTGCGCAACATCGACGAGCTCAGCTGGCTGGTCAGCCACGAGAACGGCAAGATCTTCAGCGAGGCCAAGGCCGAGGTTGAGAAGGGCATCGAGTGCGTCGAGTACGGCTGCTCGCTCCCGAACATCGCGGCCGGCAACCAGCTCGAGGTGAGCCGCGGCGTCGCGTGCGAGGTGGCGTATGCACCGCTCGGCGTGGTGGCGGGCGCCACGCCGTTCAACTTCCCGTTGATGGTGCCGCTCTGGATGCTGCCGCAAGCGCTCGTTGGCGGCAATGCCTTCGTGATGAAGCCGAGCGAGCGCGTGCCGCTCTCCACCATGCGCCTTGCCGAGATGCTCAAGGAGGCCGGTCTTCCGGATGGCATCTTCAACATCGTGCAGGGTGGACGCGAGGTGGTCGAGGCCCTCTGCGATCATCCGCTGGTGAAGGCATTCGGCTTCGTGGGCAGCACCAAGGTGGCGAAGGCCGTGTACGGCCGCGCGAGCATGGCGGGCAAGCGCGCCCTGTGCCTTGGCGGCGCGAAGAACCACCTCTTCGTGGTGCCCGATGCCGATGTGGAGGTCACCGCCGAGAATGTGGTGGCGAGCTTCACCGGCTGCGCGGGACAGCGCTGCATGGCGGCGAGCGTGCTGCTCGCCGTGGGTGATGTCGATCACATCCTGAAGGCTGTCCGCGACCGTGCTGCGAAGATGGTGCCCGGCAAGGACATCGGCCCCGTCACCACCCAGGCCGCGCGCGACCGCATCACGGGCTATGTCGATGCCGCCGAGAAGGCCGGCGCCAGGATCGTGCTCGATGGCCGCAAGGCAGGCGCCGACGCGGGCGGCTACTGGGTCGGTCCGACGATCATCGATGGCTGCACTCCGGACATGCCCGCAGCGCGTGACGAGATCTTCGGCCCGGTCCTCAGCGTGGTGCGCGTGCCGACCCTGGAGAAGGCCTTCGAGATCGAGGGTGCAAACCCGTATGGCAACGCATCGAGCGTCTACACCACGAGCGGCGACATCGCGCGCCGCGTGATGAGCCGCGTGGAAGCAGGCATGTGCGGCGTGAACATCGGCGTGCCCGTGCCCCGCGAGCCATTCGGCTTCGGCGGCTGGAACGACAGCTGCTTCGGTGCCGGGAACATCACCGGCTGGGACGGCTACCGCTTCTGGACGCGCCAGCGCAAGATCACCAGCAAGTGGGCGCTGCAGCGGGACCAGAACTGGATGAGTTGAGGAACCCACCATGCACACCCACAGCCATCCCACGATGTCCTCGCGCGAGATGATCGACGCGTGCCTGAAGCACAGCCTGTTCTCGTGGAGCGCCACGGGCAGGGTGGATCCCATCCCGGTGGCCCGCGCCGAGGGCATCTACCTCTACGGCCCCGAGGGGCAGCGCTGGATCGACTGGAACAGCCAGTTGATGAGCGTGAACATCGGCCACAGCCATCCCAAGGTGATCAAGGCGATCCAGGACCAGGCCGCGCAGCTCGCCTACGCCTATCCCGGCATGGCCACCGAGATCCGCGCACGGCTCTCGCTGCGCCTGGCGGAGCTGATGCCCGGCGACCTGAACACCTTCTTCTATTGCCTCGGCGGTGCCGAGGCGAACGAGAACGCGATCAAGGCCGCCCGCATGTTCACGGGGCGGCACAAGATCCTGGTGCGCTACCGCAGCTACCACGGCGCCACGCACGGCGCCATCAGCCTGACCGGCGACCCGCGCCGCTGGCCCACCGAACCCGGCATGCCGGGTGTGGTGCGCGTGATGGATCCCAAGCCCTACGACTACAGCTTCGGCGGCAGCGACGAGGAGATCACGCGCAACAACCTGACCTACCTCGAGGAAGTGATCCAGTACGAGGGCCCGAAGAACATCGCCGCCATGTTCATCGAGACGGTCACGGGCACCAACGGCATCCTGCCGCCGCCGAAGGGCTACCTGCAGGGGCTGAAGGCGCTGCTCGAGAAGCACGGCATCCTCCTGGTGACCGACGAGGTGATGACCGGCTGGGGCCGCACCGGCAAGATGTTCGCCTTCGAGCACGGCGGCATCGTGCCCGACATCTGCACCATGGCGAAGGGCATCACCAGCAGCTACCTGCCGCTGGGCGTGATGGCCGTCAGCGACCGCATCGCGAATCACTTCAGGGAGAATGTGTTCTGGGGCGGGCTGACCTACAACGCACACCCCATGTGCCTGGCCACGGCGCTTGCCGCCATCAATGTCGTGGTCGAGGAAGGCATGGTCGAGAACGCCGCCCGCATGGGCGGGGTGATGCGCGGACACATGGAGCGGCTCGCTGCGAAGCATCGCTGCATCCGGGAGCACCGCAACATCGGCCTGTTCGGGACGATCGAGCTCCGCAAGAACAGCAGGAACGAGCGGCTGGTCCCCTACGCCGGCACGCACCCGGTCATGCCCAAGGTGGGCAAGTTCCTCAAGGACAACGGCCTCTTCACCGTGCTGCAGTGGAGCACGCTCATGTGCAACCCGCCGCTGTGCATCAACGAAGCGCAGATGGCCGATGGGTTCGGCATCATCGACCGGGCGCTCGACCTCGTGGACGAGGTGTTCGAGGGTTGAGCGGGCGTGATCGCGATCGGTCAGCGGCCCGCGAGGCCGAATCGGTTCCCGCGCATGCCCTGCAGGTACACGACCCCGGCCACGCCGAACCCGATGAACCATGAGTACGGGTAGATGTGGTCCCACAGGTCCGGACCACCACCGACCATCTTCACGCTGCGCAGGAATCCGATGATGTTCGGCGCCACGCCCGCACAGAGCGCGCCGATCGCCACCCAGTTGGTGCCGCGGTAGCGCCCCTGCGGGCGGTACAGGTCCGGCACATCGAGTTCCTTGCCGCGGACCAGCCAGTAGTCGACCACCATGATCCCGGCGATCGGCCCGAGCAGGCTGCCGTATCCCACGAGCCAGTCGAAGATGTACGCCTCGGGATTCGCCAGCAGCTTCCACGGCATGATGAGGATGCCCAAGACGCCCGTGATCACGCCACCCATCTTGAAGCTGATGCGGCGCGGCGCGAGGTTGGCGAAGTCATTGGCCGGACTCACGACATTGGCTGCGATGTTCGTGGCGATGGTGGCGACCGCGACGCCGAAGAGACTGAGCACGGCCACCACCCAGCGCGTGCCTGCATCCGCGATCAGCGGTGCATCCAGCCCGGGCGGTGCGTCTGCGCTCGTCACATGACCGAGCACCACCACCGGATCCCAGAGCGACTTCGGGTCGCTCCCCTTCAGGATGACCTCCGCGCCGCTGGTGATCACCACTGCCATCGCGCTGAAGGCGATCATCGTGGTCGGCAGGCCGAGGGTCTGACCCCAGAATTGCTCCTTCTGTCCGCGGCCGTAGCGGGTGAAGTCCGGGATGTTCAGGCTGAGCGTGGCCCAGAAGCAGATCATGCCGGTGAGGCTCGGCACGAACACCTTCCAGAACTCCGCATCGGTTGCAAACGAGCTCGGGCGGTCGAACATCGGCCCCAGCCCGCCAGCACGGCCAACGATCCACCAGAGGAGCAGCCCGGCCATCACGAGGACGAGCGGCGCGCTCCAGTTCTCGAAATGCCGCACCGCGTTCATCCCGAACAGGATGATGGCGATGTTGAGTGCCCAGAACATCAGGAAGGTGATGAGCGAGGGGATGCCGAGCCCGAGCACCGTGGCATCGCCGCCGAGATGCGCGAATGCGGGCCATGCAGCCACGAGGAAGGTCTTGACCGCCTCGCCGCCGATGTACGCCTGGATCCCGAACCATCCGCACGCGACGATCGCCCGGAGGATCGCCGGCACATTCGCTCCGACAGTGCCGAAGCTGGCGCGCGCGAGCACAGGGAACGGAATGCCGTACTTGGTGCCCGGGTGAGCGTTGAGGAGGATCGGCACCAGCACGATGAGGTTGCCCAGGCCGATGGTGACGAGCGCCTGCCACCAGTTCATGCCCAGCGCCACGAGCCCGCCGGCCAGCATGTAGGTGGGCAGGCAGTGCGCCATGCTGATCCACAGCGCAGCGAAGGTGTAGGTCGACCAGGTGCGCCGCTCGGGCGGCACGGGGGCGAGGTCCGCGTTCAGGAGCGGGCTCGACTGGACATCCTCGGGAAGGTGTCGCAACTCGGCGGTGGCATGGCCATGCGTTTCGATGTGCATGTCCTCCGCGGCACAGCATATCCCTCAGCGCACCATCGGCCTGAAGCATGCGGCACAGGTGGCCACGAAGTCGCCGATCCCACCGACGACGACGCGCTCCCGGGTGGCGAGCAGCCGTTCGGTGTGGGTGCTTGGTGCACCACAGCGGCTGCAGAGTCCAGCGATGCGCCGGACGGCATCGGCACGCGGCAGCAGTGCGTCGAAGGGGGCGAACACCTCGCCGAAGTGGTCCAGATCACAGCCAGCCACCGTCACCGAGGTGCCGCGTGCGAGCAGCGCATCGATGGGCGCGACTGCCGCGTGACCGAAGAAGTGGACTTCATCAATCGCCACGAGATCGGCCTCGATCGTCAGCGCTTCGTCGAGCGTGCCAACCGGCACGGCAGGCATGCACTGGCCGGCATGCGTGACGACGGCATCCGCGGCGTACCTCGTATCGCCAACGGGCTTCAGCACCATCACACGCACTCCCTGTGCCCGCTTGCGGGTGACGATCTCGCACAGAGCCGTGGTCTTGCCAGCGAACATGGGACCGCAGATCACCTCAAGGAGGCCGACTCGCGCAGGGGCAGTGGTCGGGTTCGCTGCGGACATCGGCAGCAGGCTACGCACTGCAGCGTCCGGGCCGGAGCGGTACATTCTTCGGCCCATGCCCCGCGCCGATCTCCCGATCTTCCGCTTCGTTGCCAGCAACTACCGGAACTTCAATGCACGCGCCACGCGCGATGCGCTCTTTGCCTACTGGGACCACATCCAGTCAGGCGGTCGCATGTACTGGGCCATGGCTGGCGCGATGAGCTCGGCGCAGCTGGGCATCAGCCTTGCGCCAGCGATCCGTGCGGGACTCGTGCATGGCCTGTCCGTGACTGGCGCCAACCTCGAGGAATCGCTCTTCCGCCTGGTCGCGCACGACAGCTACAAGGATTTCCCGGAGTATCGCTACTTCACCAAGCAGGACGACACGCGCATCCTCAAGCAGCGCATGCGCCGCGTGACCGACACGAGCATCCCCGAGGACGAGGCGTTCCGCGCCGTCGAGAAGATCCTGGTGCCGATGTGGAAGCGCGCGCATGACCGCGGCGAACGACGCTTCTGGCACGAGTACTTCTACGAACTCATCCTCAAGCTGCCCAAGTCAGCCTTCGAGGGCAACCCGCAGGACTGCTGGTTGCTCGCTGCCGCCAAGGCCAACCTGCCCATGGTCGTACCGGGCCACGAGGACTCGACCTTCGGCAACATCTTCGCATCGCATGTGAAGTTCGGTGACTTCAGTGCGTCGATCGTCAAGAGCGGCATCGAATACATGGCTCGTTTCTACGATGACTACGCCGTGCTCTCGAAGGGCAAGGGCGTGGGCTTCTTCCAGATCGGCGGCGGCATCGCGGGTGACTTCCCGATCTGCGTCGTGCCGAGCATCAAGTACGACCTGCAGGCGCCAGTCAAGCCGTGGGCGTACTTCTGCCAGATCAGCGATTCCACGACGAGCTACGGCTCGTACTCAGGCGCCACGCCCAACGAGAAGATCACCTGGGACAAGCTCACCGAGCGCACACCCATGTTCGTGATCGAGTCGGATGCCACCATCGTCGTGCCGCTCATGCTGCAGGCCCTGATGGAGGCGAAGGCCAGCCCGAAGGCCGCCACGGCACTCATCAAGGCCAGTCGCGCCGAAACCAAGCGCCATCTGGCCAAGCGATGATGACGGTACTCGGTCCAATGGCCCCCGATGCGCTCTTCGCGCCGACCGCCACGGTTGAACGGGGCACCCAACCACGGCGATCGTTCCCGTCCTGCGGCACCCCATTGCACTGGCAAGGGGTCCGGAAGGTGTCCGGGGACGCTCTTCTTGATCGATTCGCCACGATGCCGAGGAACCCAACGGCCAGGTTCCTCGTCCTTCAGGCATGATGGCTGTCAAGGCATTTTCGACGGTCGCATGGGTCATGGCCAGTGCAGTCATGATGACCGTGGCGTGCCGACCCACGCACGCCGTCATCGATGCATCGTGGTCGTTGCGTCCCATCGATCCCGCCACGCTCGAGGATGTCTCGCGCGTGCTGTGGTGGCGGGACTCACTCGGCGTGGTCTTCGGCACCAACGCTGCCATCGGCGACGAGGGCCCCAGCCTTGACGCGGTCCACGCCGGCTGCGCATGGCGACTGCCGATCGATCACGACATCGACCTCACGCTGCGCAGCGAACTCGTCGGTACGCGGACCTCGGTCGAGGCATGGCGCTCGGGCGCGACCTGGTCTCTCGACATCGCACCCAACGCATCGATCAACGCCTCGGCGTGGTGGACTGCGCTTCAGGACGAATCGCTCGGTGGACCAGCGCTCCCCGATGGCGAGGGTTCGGCGCTGGTTGGCTTCACGCTGCGGTTCTGATCACTGGTCCACGCCCCTCCCGAAGCCGTCACGCTAGCCTTGGGTGGAGGAGGCCTTGCCCATGGTCGAGATCACGGTTCGGTACGAGGGGGAACTCCGCTGCAGTGCCCGGCATGGCCCGTCGGGCACCACGATCCTGACGGACGCTCCCGTCGACAACCACGGCAAGGGGGAGTGCTTCTCGCCCACCGACTTGCTCGCCGCGGCGCTGCCCGCGTGCATGATGACGATCATGGGGATCGTGGCGAATCGCGAAGCGATCGATCTTCGCGGCATGACGGCGACCACGAAGAAGGTCATGTCGACCGATGCCCCGCGGCGCATCGCTTCGCTGCGGACCGTCATCACGCTGCCGATCGCGGCGGACAGTCCGCACCGAGCCAAGCTCGAGCAGGCGGCGCACACCTGCCCGGTCCACAAGAGCCTGCGGGACGCGATCGACGCCAGCGTCGAGTTCGTCTATGCGGGGTGATGGACTCCACGGGCAGGCGCGACGCATCGAGCAACGCATGATGCGTGCCACACACGGAAGATCGCACCTCAGCGACCGACGATGTCGCTGAGGACATGATGCCAGTGCTTGCAGGCCTCCGCAGAGCAGTAGCGCTCACGATAGGCACGCTGACCCCGTTGACCCATGGCATGGGCCTGTTCGGGATGCTCCAGCAACCATCGGATGCGAGCCGTCAGGGACACCGCATCTCCGGGTTGCACCTCGAAACCGCATGTGTGCTCGCGCAGGATCGTGCCGCACTCAGTGCCATCGGGCCCGACAAAGAGCACGGGCTTGCCGGCGGCCAGGACGCTGAAGAACTTGCTCGGCAGCAACAACCCCTGCCAACCGGGCAGCAGCGAGACCAAGTGGGCATCGCCGGCATCGAGCACATCCGCGAGCTGTTCGCGTGGCTGGTAGCCCGCGAGCACCACATTGCACGCACCACAGGCGGCAATGCGTCGCTCGAGTTCAGGCTTGGCCTTGCCCTCGCCAATGAAGAGCCAACGGATACGTTCATCATCCTTGAGGGCCTCGACGGCCCCGGCGATCGCCTCCATGTCATGCCCGATGCCGAAGTTGCCGGTGTAGAGGATCGTGAACCGGTCACCGATGCCCCATGCGCTGCGGAGTGGGTTGTCGAGGCGGGGGCGGGACGGGAACTCCTCCGCACCGCTCCAGACCGGTATCACCGAGACGCGCGATGCATCGGCGCCCTTGCGCACGATGACCTCGCGCATGCACTCGCCGAGCACCACGACACGGTCACTGTGGCGCAGGCAGAAACGATCGATGGACTGGAGCAGGTGCCACAGGATGCCCTCACGCCGCATGAGGCCCGCTGCGCCGGCAACATCCGGATACAGGTCCATCGTCCAATAGACGACCTTGGTGCCCTTGACAAGGCGCAGCAGCACCCCAACCAGCGCGATGAAGGGCGGTGTCGTGAAGCAGATGACGACATCATGGCGCTTCAGCGTGAGGCAACGCAGCGCGGCAGCCCCATAGAACAATGCGAAGTCGAAGGTCCGAGGCGTGATGCCCTGCTTTCCGAAGAGCTGCAGGCCCACACGGTAGATCGAGACGCCACCGTGGCTGTCGTGCCGCCTGAGTGCGGAACCCCTCTCGCCGTAGATCGCGCGGCTGGCCACCGCGGTCGCATCATCACCCTGCCCGACGAGGGACTGACCGAGGTCATCGGCATGCTGGGCGGTGGCTGCGACATCCGGCCAGTAGGCCTGGTTGAGCAGCAGCACACGGATGCCCTTGAGGTCTTCGAGCATCCTCATCGCAAGACTGACGCGGTCATAGCGGGTGGCCGCTTCAACGCAGTGACCCCGGAACTTCGCGAAGAGCGTCCGATCCGACTGCAAGCGCCGGACGCCCGCAAGGAGCGCGGCTGCATCCTCAGGGGGGAACGGAATGCCCACATGCTCTCGCTCGACGATGTCGGCCGATTCACCCGCGACGCCATGCAGCACGGGAATTCCCATGCCCATGCACTCGAAGAGCTTCGATGGGATGACGGTCTCGAAGAGCGGCGTGCGTCGCAGATGGATGATGGCCGTGTCGAGAAGGGCCCAGTAGCGCGGAACCTCATCCTTCGACACGGAGTCGACGAAGCGAACGTTGCGCAGGCCCATTGAAGCGGCCATCGTCTTGAGTTCTTCCTTGCGAGCACCGTCACCGAGCAGCACGAAGCCGATGGACTCATCGCCGGACTCCTGGGCCATGTGCGCAGCTTCGAGTACGGTCTCCAGGGCGTGGGCCAGGCCGTGGGTGCCGATGTACCCGGCCACGAAGCGCCCCTCAAGGCCGAGCTCGCGGGCCAAGGCCTCATCACGGGCCTGCGGGACGAAACGCGTCGTATCGACCCCGTTGGTGACCACGCGGATCTTGTTCGGATCAATGCCGCGCTCAACGAGGTTTTTCTTGAACGCATGCGTCACTGAGATGATCCTGAACGCCCGGCGATACAGGAACAGCTCGAGTCGCTCCATCATGTGGAGCGCCCAGGAATCCTTCATGGCCCCGACGACCTTGATCGATTCGGGCCACAGGTCGCGCAGCTCGAAGACGAAGGGACGCCACTTCATCACCGAGACGATCCACGCCCCGACCGCCGTAAAGAACTGTGGCGAGGTGCCGATGATCAGGTCGACCTTCCGCACGAAGATGGCGCCGAAGACAGCACTCACCATGAAGCTCAGGTAGTCGAAGATGCGCCGGGTGAACCCCTCGTTGGCCGTGATGTAGGTCCACACACGCACCACGCGGATGCCATCCATCTCCTCGGATTGCCAGAGGCGGTTGCGGTAGCCGGGAAAGACCTTGCCCTTGGGGAAGTTCGGTACTCCGGTCATCACCGTGACACGGTGCCCCGCCTTGACCCACTCCCGACAGTGCTCGAAGGTCCGACTCGCCGGAGCATTGACTTCGGGCGGGAAGTTGTCGGTCAGGAAGAGAATGTGCATGTCAGGTCCAGGACAGGTCGATCCGCAGGACGGGCCCCTGCATGGCGATCAGGATGCAGTGCGTGGGGACGATCCGGCCGAACGCAGGACTCCACGACGCGGGCTCAACAACCGCCTCACCACCCACCACGGCCAAGGATAGTGCTCGACCATCGGGCAATCGGAACCGCTCGACATCGATCGGGACGACCGACGGGTGGAGCAGCATGCGCACCCGGCACGGTTCAAACGGGAAGGAGTCCTCGATCACCAGATGTCCGGGCGTGAGCAGCCACGAGCGACGATGCACCGCGCCCCCTTGCAGGCGCGTGTAGCCATCGTGCGCTCCGCTGACGGTCACGCCGTCACCGGGGCCGATTCCGACCGACCGGGAAACGACCCGTGCGCGGCGCGCCACCCGGAAGCCGCCCCAGACCTCGCTTGAGTCGCGGCCCTCGAACTCCAGCGTGCTGTGGGACCTGGTCGATCGCTCCAGCGTGCGCTGTGCGCCGATGGCGTAGGTCGAGGTGCCGCCATTCACCACCACACGCTGCGCACCGAGCGAGAGTTCGAAGGAGAGCGTGTCCGCGTGAGCGTGGCCGGGCTGCTCGTCGGGACCGATTCCTGCCACATCGCAGAGGAGCGTGGCCGGTCCCCGACTCACGCGCACATAACCGCTCGCCGAGAGATCCACCATCGGCGCAACCGTTGCAGGCATCGGGGCAATGCCCAACCGTGCTGCATAGGCCACGACGCTGGCCGCATCAGGAGCGATGCCGAGGGCGGCGTCGTTGAAGAACGAGATGCCCCCATCAGGGTGCGTCATCGCCTGAAGCCACCCGAGCATTGACGCCGCCGTGCGCGACCAAGCATCTGTGATCGTTCGATCGACACGGCCGGGCCATGCGCGTGCCGCGTTGATGAGGTCAAGCAGATCCTCCAGGATCAGCGCGTGGTACATCGGACTGAGTTCGAAGTGCCCGCCATCCGCAAGGACCTGCCCCGGCAACTCCCGTTCGAGAAGTCCGAGCCCGACCCGCAGCCAGCGATCCGCTTCGGCCCCCTCGAACGCCATGCCCGCCATGGCAAGCGCCTTGGCGTTCACGAAGAGGTGATTGGCGAGCAGATGATGTTCGATGCGCCCGGCCAGCCAGCGGATCTGCACCGCGAGGCTCTGACGCAGATCGTCGGGCAGGCCGCCCCCGGCGATGCCCCACTTGAGCCAGGCCACGGATCTGAGAGAGATCGGATACGGCTCCCAGCCATGGCCGATGGCGGCGGGATTCTCGGTGACCCACCGTCGCATGAACTCCTGTTGCTCCCGTTGGCGCGTGGGCTCGGGATCAAGCAGATCCTCGTGGTAGTGGAGGTTGTAGAGCCAGAGCTTGGGAACCGAGGGGTCGTTCCAGCAGCTCGCCCCTGAGATGTCTCGCGTCACGTTCAGGAAGGTTGCCGAACTTCCCGAGATAGAGCGTTCGCGCGCGATCGGCGCGACCCATGGACCCGACCGATGCGCCAGGGCCGGAGCGGGCGATGGATCGACGCGTGGTCGATGCAGTCGATGCCACGCTCGTGCAGTGAACTGCCCCGGCTTGAGATGGCGCAGCGTGTGCCAGTAGCGGAGGATCGACTGGAACGCCGCCATGCAGTGGGCCCACGCACTCAGTGCGCGAACCGCTCCTCAAGGATGGCCACGATGCGCTGCCCGGTCTTGCCGTCCCAGAGCGGCGGGATCTGGCCGCGCTTCCATTGGCCTGCGAAGAGCCGGTCGAGGGCAGGCTTGAGCGCCTTGGGATCGACGCCAAGGAGCTCGTTGGTGCCCATGGTGACCGTCTCCGGGCGCTCGGTGGTCGTAC
>VGYB01000014.1 GCA_016873115.1 Planctomycetota bacterium
AGCCCTTGAAGGTAGCTCGCGGTGCTCAAGAGGTCACCCTTGCACTGCACGGCGATCCAGTCTGACAGGTCGCGCGACCAACGGCCCGAGCGACGACGGGCGCGCTCGCGGAGTTCGGCAGTCTGCGCCGGGGTCAGGTCGACCATCGACGAGTACGAAGCGCCGAGCGTGTCGAGCGCGTCGCTCAGGCCCGTCAGATCCATGCCGGTGCGGCTCGTCAGTTCGCCGTCCTGCCTGTATCGCGGCGCCGTGATGCTGTACTCGGGCTTCACGCGGACCAGCACGCGGCCGGTCGCAACGCTGCGGCCGGTCCGGGGGTCAGTCGGGACAGACAGGTTGGTTGGACCGGGTCCAGCCTTGCCACGGCCAGCGGCAGCGCGGACCTGTGCATGCGCTGCACCGGGTTCGAGGGCAACCGAGGCAACGAGCGCAGCAAGGAGGCTGGCATGGGGTACAAAGCGGAAGATCATCGGTACTTGCTCCGTGGGGTCGATGGCACAGAACCCGCACAGCGGGCCGTTCAGGCAGTCTAGTCCACAATGTGGGTCGCCACAACCGGGAATCAGCCCTTTGAGGCGGTCGCCTTGAGTACCCGGTGGCCAATGTCCGAGCGGAAAAAGGCACCCGGGAACTCGATGCAGCGAGCGGCCTGGTTGGCCAAAGCCTGCGCCCGCTCAAGGCTTCCGGCAAGCGCCGTGACACCCACGACGCGCCCGCCGCTGGTGACGAGCGTTCCATCCTTGAGCCGGGTCGTCCCGGCATGGAAGACCACGAGCTCCTCGCCCTCACCCGCACAAGCTTCCGCCGCGGAGATGCCGGCGATGGGGTCTCCCTTGCGTGGCGTGCCGGGGTAACCCTCGGCGCAGACGGCGACGCAGACGGCCACGCGCTGGTCAAAGGTGAACGAGGCTCCGTCAAGCGAGCCGGTGGCGCAACGCCACAGCGTTTCGACGAGATCGCCTTGGAAGCGCATCATGAGCGGCTGCGTCTCGGGATCACCGAAGCGTGTGTTGAACTCCAGCACCTTGGGGCCCGCGGGCGTGAGCATCACGCCGGCGTACAGCACGCCCCTGAACGGAATGCCATCGCGCTTGAGCGCATCGACCGTCGGCACGAGCACATCGCGGACGATCGCACTCATCGTGGTCTCGTCGGCAAGCGGAGTCGGGCAGTACGCGCCCATGCCGCCGGTGTTGGACCCCGTGTCGCCCTCACCGACCTGCTTGTGATCCTGGCATGGTTCGAGGAGGCTGATCGTGCTTCCATCGACGAGGGCGAGCACGGAGAGTTCCTGGCCATCGAGCTTCTCCTCGACCACGATCTTCATGCCGGCGTCGCCGAACTCCTTCGCACCCATCATGCGACGGATGACGGCAGCAGCCTCGCCGCCGCGGTCGCACACGACCACGCCCTTGCCTGCGCAGAGACCGGCGGCCTTGACGACCATCGGTTGGTCACGAGCGAGCACATAGTGCAGGGCAGCATCCATCGAGGTGAACGACTTGCCCTCGGCCGTGGGCACGCTGGCTTGACGCATCAGGTCCTTCGCGAAGGCCTTGTCGCTCTCGAGTCGCGCGCCAGCCTGGACCGGGCCGAACACGGGCACGCCGGTTGCGGCGATCGCATCGGCCAGGCCCGCCTCGAGCGGCGCCTCGGGGCCAATCACGACGAGGCCGATCTTCTCCTTCGTGAGCCACTGCAGGAAGTAGAAGTTGCGCTTGGCCGCCACCTCCTCAGGGCAGGCCTTGCACAGGGCTTGGATCCCGGCGTTGGCGGTCCGTTCGCACCAGAGTTCGCCAAGCCGCGGCGAGCGGCGCATGCGCCACGCGAGCGCGTGCTCCCGACCACCGGAACCGACGAGCAGGACATGGATTCGATCAGGCGGGACTTCGGCCATGGGGCGAGTGTAATGGTCACGCCGCGTCGGCCGGGCCTTCGTGCTAGCCTTCGAACCCCGGAGTCTCCACCATGGTTCGAGTCCTTGCCATCGTCGCATGCCTTGTCGCGCCCGCTGCCGCCCTCGCGCAGGATGGTGCCGACCTCCTCAAGCAACTCAACGGCACCCTGGCCAAGGCCAGCGCCGACAAGCTCAGTTGGAAGCCCGTGCTCGAGGCATGGGCCGCCATGCCAGCTCCGCCCTGCGCCGCGGATGCAGGCTGTGGGCAGGATTCGATCTGGCCCGGCATGAAGGAGTGGTCGAAGTTCGCGGACTGGGCCAAGGCCAATCCAGGGATGGGCAAGGCGCTGATCCAAGCGCAGTCGGCGCTCGCGTGGGGGATGCCCTACGGAGATGCGTCGCTGCCCGCCGGGCTCAAGGGCAAGGGGGTTGCCGTGCTCTTGGGTGACGGGGACCACCTCGTCAACATGAAGGTCGGCTACCTGGCGGCGCTGCGCACCATCGGTCAGTATGTCACGGCTGAGCAGTACCGACTCTGCGACGAGGGCAAGTTCAAGGAAGGCTTCGAACTCGGCGTGGCGTACCTGCGAGTCCTGCGTCAGGTCTGCGACCAATCGCTCCTTGCCGAGAAGCTCTTCGGCATGGAGCAACTCTCGCAGGCGCTGTCGGTCCAGCGCGACATGCTCTGGCGATACCGCGACAAGGCGCCGGCAGCCGTGTTGGCTGAGGCGGCACTCAAGGGCTACCCGTTCCTGGGCATCGGTGACAGTGAGCGCATGCGTCGCCTGCTGATGCCCGAGGGTGACCGGCTTGTGGTTGCCGCGCAACTGGCGCTCGGTTTCGACGACGCGGGACAGCCCGATGCCGATCGCTTCGCGGCCGTCTTCGGTGCCGACCCCGATCATGCGAGTCCGATGCAGCGCTTCGGTGAGGAGAAGATGTGGAAGCGCGTGGCCGAGCTCCATGGCAGCCTCGATGCGAGCGAGGAGAAACTGCAGGCGATCTACGACGACTGGTGGCGGCGCTGGCGCATGCGCCCGTACGGCAATCCGATCTTCGCGCTGCCGACGGAGACGAGCCGGCTCAACCCCGTCAAGTACGCGGCGGTCGCCAAGCTCCTTCAGGACCTGACCAAGGCCTTCGATGCACGCAATGTGCTGATCGCCAACGCCAATGGCACGGCGTTCGCCGCCGCGGTGGTGGCTCGCTACCGGGCCGATCAGGGGCGCTGGCCGCAGAAGCTCGAGATCGCGATCCAGGCCGACTACATGAAGACGAAGATGAACCTCGATCCCTACGACAAGGGATACAAGGGCTTCGAGTATCGAGCGCTTGCCAAGCCCAAGGCAGTCGATGCTGCGGTCGGTCGCATCGAGGCACCGGGTGTTCTCATCTTCGCCAAGGGCATCGATCACGAGAGCAACGAGGCTGAGTCCCATACCGACGACGGGTCGAAGGGCGACATCCTCATTTGGCCGCCCGTGCGCGAACTCGCTCGTGAGCAGGGATTGCTCGGCTCCTGAAGCGAGTGCAGGAACATCACCATGCACGACGGCATCGAGAAGGTGGTCATCATCGGCAGCGGCCCGGCAGGCTGGACCGCTGCGATCTATGCAGCGCGTGCGAGGCTGTCGCCGGTCGTCTATGTCGGAGTGCCCGCGTCGAATCCCGCGCCCGTGCTGCCGGGTGGGCAGCTCATGATGACGACCGAGGTCGAGAATTACCCGGGCTTCCCGCACGGCGTGACCGGCCCCGAGATGATGCAGAAGTTCCAAGAGCAGGCCGAGCGCTTCGGCACGCGAGTGGTCGGCGATGACATCGTCCACTGTGACTTCTCGCAGCGACCCTTCACGCTCAAGACCGGTGACGGCAAGGTCGTGCGCGCGCACGCGGTGATCATCGCGACGGGGGCGACGGCGAACTGGCTGGGCCTCAAGAACGAATTGCACCTGGCGCAGACTGGCGGCGGCGTCAGCGCCTGCGCCGTGTGTGACGGTGCGCTGCCGATCTACCGAGGCGCCACGGTCGCGGTGGTTGGTGGCGGCGACACCGCCATGGAAGAAGCGAGCTACCTGACCAAGTTCGCCGGCAAGGTGCTCGTCATCCACCGTCGCGACAGCTTCCGCGCGAGCAAGGCGATGCAGGAGCGCATCCTCAAGGATCCCAAGGCCGAGGTGCTCTGGAACAAGGTCGTCGTCGACGTGATCGGCGAAAAGCGCATCGAGGCGGTCGAACTCGAGGACACCGTGACCAAGGAGCGCTCGCGCATGGCCGTCGGCGGTCTCTTCATCGCGATCGGTCACTCGCCGGCGACGAAGTTCCTGCAGGGGACCGGGCTGACCTTCGATGAGAAGGGCTATGTGGTGCTGCCCACGCGATCGAGCGCGACGAATGTCGACGGCGTGTTCGCCGCGGGTGATGTGGCCGATCCCACCTATCGCCAGGCGGTCAGCGCTGCGGGCATGGGATGCCAGGCGGCGATCGATTGCGAACGCTGGCTCGCCGGCCAGGGCGTGCACTGAAGCCGCATGGGTGCCGCGACGACATCGACCCGCACGAAGGACCGATGGGTCACATTCGGGTCGCTCATCGCGATGGTGCTCGGCGCGGGCCTGGGCGAGTGGATCCACCGCAACGGTGGTACGGCCGATGGATTCGCGCTTGTGGGCGAGATGCTCTTGGTGCGTCCGCTGCTCCTGCTCGTGGTTCCGCTCATCCTGCTCAGCGTGATCGGTGGTGCAGCGAGCCTCGGTGCCACGGGTCGGCTCGGGCTCCTCGGGGGGGCCACGCTGGCGTTCTTCATCTCGACCATGGCGATCGCCGCTGCGCTCGGTGCGGTGCTCGTGACATGGTTCGCGCCGGGTGCCGGCATCGACCCGGCCGCGGCTGCCGCGCTGAAGGCGGCACCTGCCGCGCTGCCGGCGGCCGCCACGACGGGCGAGGTCGGCTCGCTGCACGACGCGTGGCGCTCGATCCTCGTCCAGCTCGTGCCGAAGAACGTGTTCGGTGAGATGGTTGCCGCACGCCCGCTGGGCCTGATCACCTTCAGCGTCCTGATCGGGCTTGGGCTCTCGGCGATCGGTGATGCCGGGCGCACGGCGCTCGAGGTGATCGAGGGCCTGAACCAGGCGCTGATGCGCGCCATCGGCTGGGTGCTCTGGGTGTTGCCCATCGGCGTGCTGGCGCTGGTGACCTCGAGCGTGGCGCGTGCGGGCTTCGAGGCGCTCTCGGGCTCGCTCGGTTCGTACATGCTCGTCGTGATCGGCGGCCTGCTGATCCATGCGTTGGTCATCCTTCCGCTGATCATGGGTCTCCTGGGCGGGGGCAACCCGTACGCGTTCCTCTGGCACGTCCGTCGGGCGCTCGTCACGGCGTTCAGCACCAGTTCGAGCAGTGCCACGCTGCCGGTCACGATGGAGGCGTGTGAGTCGGCCGGTTGCAGCCGCCGCTCCACGCGCTTCGTCTGCCCGCTCGGCTCGACCCTCAACATGGACGGCACCGCGCTCTACGAGGCGGTTGCGGTCGTCTTCCTCTGCCAGCTCTTCGGGATTGCGCTCGGCGGGGCAGAGCTCGTCATTGTCGTGGTCACGGCCACGCTCGCGGCGGTCGGGGCTGCCGGGATCCCCAGCGCGGGACTCGTGACGATGGTGCTCGTCGTGCAGGCGGTGAATGCCAGCCTGGGCAACGATCCCGCGCGCTCCTTGCCGATCGAGGCGATCGGCATCATCATTGGCGTCGACCGCATCCTGGACATGGTGCGCACGATGGTCAATGTGCAGGGCGACATGTTCGGCGCGCGGCTGCTCACGCGACTCGCGCCTGATTGACCCGGTCGTGCCCGGGCATCGTTCCGCGGGGCAGTCGGTTCAGGCCTTCACCGGGAGCGACTGGCGCACATGGAGTTCGTGCAGTTGCGCCGGGTCGACCGGGCCCGGTGCCTCGATCATGAGGTCGCCGCCCGACTGGGTCTTCGGGAACGCAATCACATCACGGATGTTGTCGGTGCCCACGATGTGCATGACCAGGCGGTCGAGGCCGAACGCGATGCCGCCGTGCGGCGGCGCGCCGTGGCGCAGCGCACTGAGCAGGAAGCCGAACTTGGCGTTCGCATCCTCGGCCGTGAGGCCGATGAGCTTGAAGACGCGCTCCTGCACATCCATGCGGTGGATGCGGATCGAGCCGCCCGCGATCTCGCTGCCGTTGAGCACGAGGTCGTAGCCAGCGCTCAGGCACGCGCCTGGATCGCTCTCCAGGATCGGGAACTGGTCGGGGTTGGGGCTCGTGAAGGGGTGATGCAGCGCGACCCAACGCTTGCCATCCTCGTCCCAGTCGAACATCGGGAAGTCGATGACCCAGAGGAAGTTCCAGCGGCCCTCGGGGATGAGGCCGAGGTCGCCAGCAAGCTTCAGGCGCAGCTCGCCCATTGTCTTGGTGGCAACATCCCAGCCGTCGCAGGCGAAGAGCACGGCATCGCCCACCTGAAGGCCCAGGCGCTCGATCAGGCGATCCTTGATCGGCTCGAGGAACTTGGCGATCCCGGTCTCGAAGCCCTTGGCGGTGAGCTTCACCACCGGGACGCCGCCGGCCTTGAAGGTCCGCACCCACTCCGAGTAGCCGTCGGTCATCTTGCGCGTGAGCTTCTCGGCGCCGCCCGGCACGCGGATGCACTTGACCACGCCCTTGCGGCCAGTGGCGCTGCGCTTGGCCAGCGCATCCTGGAAGACCTTGAAGTCACAGGCCGATGCGAGGTCCGACACATCATGGATGTGCAGGTCGAAACGGGTGTCCGGGCGGTCGATGCCGTAGCGCTCCATGGCTTCGGCATAGGTCATCATCGGCACCTTGCCGATGTCGTACTGGAAGAGCTCGCTCCAGAGACCGCGCACGAAGCCAGTCATCATCGACATCACATCCTCGCGTTCGATGAAGGACATTTCGAGGTCGATCTGGCTGAACTCGGCCTGACGGTCGGCGCGGGGATCCTCGTCACGAAGGCAGCGGCAGATCTGCATGTACCGATCGCACCCGGCGACCATCAGGATCTGCTTGAAGAGTTGCGGGCTCTGCGGAAGCGCGTACCAGCTTCCGGGGTGAAGGCGGCTGGGCACGATGAAGTCGCGCGCGCCCTCGGGGGTGCTCTTGATGAGCAGGGGAGTCTCGATCTCCATGAAGCCGTTGCCCGCGAAGTAATCGCGCGCGAACTTGGTGATGCGGCTCCGGGTCTTGAGGATGTGCTGCATGCGCGGCCGGCGCAGATCGATGTACCGGTAGCGCAGGCGGGTTTCCTCGTTGATCTTCTCGGCATCGTGCTCGTCGGGGAGGATCGGCGGGGTCTCGGCCTTGTTGAAGACCTCGAGGCGTTCGACGACCACCTCGACCTCACCCGTGGCGAGCTTGGGGTTCGGGCCGCCGGCGCGCAGGCGAACCGTGCCCTGCACGGCCACCACATCCTCGCGTCGCAACGCGTGCGCCGCGGTCACCACCTCGTCGGCACTCGACTCGAGGTCGAAGACCACCTGGGCCAGGCCCTCCTTGTCGCGCAGGTCGATGAAGAACAGCCCCTTGCCTTGGTCGCGGTAGGTGTTGACCCAGCCGCAGATGGTGACGGACTCTCCCGCATGGACGGGACGCAGTTGGCCGCAGAAGTGGGTGCGCTTGAGCATGGTGGTGCCTGTCGGGCGGGGGATCCTAGCCGACACGGTGGGTGGGCTGACGGCTACGCTCCGGCCCATGGCAGTCGCGCACGGCGCAGGGTCCCGGACGATCCTCCTGACGGCCTTCGAGCCCTCTGGCGATGCCCACGCTGCGCCGGTCATCCGCGCGCTTCGTGAGCAGGATCCGACGGTCCGCATCGCCGCCTTTGGTGGCCCCCACATGCGCGAGGCCGGCGCGGAGATGATCGGGATCACCGCCGAGGACGGCGCCATGGGTCTGGCGGGCCTGGGCAGGATCGCCATGGTGCGGCGCGTGCGTCGCGAGGTGGCGGAGTGGTCGCTCGCCAACCGCGTGGTGCTGCATGTGCCCGTCGACAGTCCCGCCGCGAACTTCCCGGTGGTCAAGGCCATCCGCCCGCGCGGCATCCGCACCGTGCACTTGGTCGCGCCGCAGATGTGGGCCTGGGGCGAATGGCGCTTGGCCAAGCTGCGCCGGCTCACGGACCTGGTCCTGTGCCTGCTGCCCTTCGAGGAGGAGTGGTTCCGCGAACGCGGCGTCCAGGCCGCCTTCATCGGTCACCCGGTCATCAATCGAGGCTTCGATGAAGCGGCGCTCGCTGCCTCCATCCGCCATCTGCCGAGCGGCTCGCCGAAGATCGCGCTGCTGCCCGGCAGCCGAAGCCAGGAACTGAAGGCCAACCTGAGGTCGATGGTCGAGGCGTTCATCGAACTGCAGGGGCGCCACCGTGGGATGACCGGGGTCATCGTGGCTGCGAACGAGAACCTCGCTCACCTTGCCATGCGACTGGTGCCGAGCCTTCCCAACGGCCTGCATGTGGTGCTTGGCGGGATCGATGGCGCACTGCGCTGGTGTGATCTGGCCATCAATGTCTCGGGCACCGTGTCGCTCGATGTCGCTCGGCACGGAAAGCCGATGGTCGGGCTCTACCGTGTCAACTGGCTGTCGTACCTCATCTCGAAACTCGTGCTTCGCGCACCGTATCGGCTCCTGCCCAACATCATCGCAGGCAAGGAGGTCGTTCCGGAGTTCGTACCCACGCCACTCGGGGCGCAGACCTTCGCCGATGCAGCCGACGAGTTCCTCAAGGATTCGCGGCGCGCGGCCGCGACCAGCGCCGAGCTTCGTCGCATGATGGTGCCCTACGCGGGACACCATCCCGGCCCGGAGGCGGCCGCACTCATCCTTCGCGTGCTGGCCAAGGGCGCACTCTCCAAGGACGAGATCACCGCTGCGCTGGCCTCGGTCAAAGCCGCTGCACCGGCACGATCGCCGTGATGCACGCTGCATTGCCCTGGAGGTCCGGCATCGGCAGCGAGCGGATCACCGGGGTACCGACGGGCAGCCCCTCCGCCACGGCCAATCGCTCCCACGATGCAAGGTCGGTGTACCCACGATCCTCGCTCGAAGCCAGCACGATCCAGGCAAGGCGTGCGTGCACGATGCGCTCGTCGGTGGCCAGTTGCGCCACCTTGCGCAAGGCACGATCGGTGAACGCGATGGCATAGCGGGGGCATCGCTCACACTGGCGCCACTCTCGCGCCAGCACCAGCTCGACCCAGCAGGCTTCCTCGGGGGCGCTCGTCGATTCGGTGAACAGGCCGGTCGTCTCGTCCAGGGTCTGCACCTCGCTCGGGGCCAGCACGATGCTGCAGCAGGGCGGTCTCGCGCGCGCCTTGCCGGCAGGCGCCTCGAAGCCGGGGTAAGGCAGGTCGAGTCCTGTCCATTCCGCTCCGGTGCCAACGGCATCCGCGGCGTGCATGAGGATCTCCCGGTCGCTGACATCATCGAGCGAGACGGGCGGATCCTGCTGGCCAAGTCGCGCGATCACGCACCGGATTCCCTCATGCAGGCGGTCGACCATGTCCGCGGGACTGTGCACCCGGGCATGGTGCCATGGATGCCTGACCGCTGCCCGAGGAGGCCCATCTGCCCTCCCGCGCCGCAGGCATTCGCCGTACCATCCGGATCCAACCGGAGATCCTTGATGACCCAGAACCTCCCGATGCTTGCCGCCGCGCTCGCCTTGGCTTTCAGCGCCAGCGCGCTGGCCCAGTCCGGAACCCTGAAGATCGTCAGCAGCCTGCCGCGCACCGGCAGTGCGAATGCCCAGACCGGCACGATCGTGAACGGCATCAGGATGGCCATCGCCGAGGTCGGAGGGAAGATCGACGGCTACGAGATCGCCTACGAGGACTGGGATGACGCCAGCCCCCAGCGCGGCAACTGGGACCCCACGGTCGAGGCGCAGAACGCCAACAAGGCCGTCACCGATCCGGCCATCGTCGGCTACATCGGCACCTTCAACAGCGGTGCGGCCAAGATCGCGATGCCTGAACTGAACAAGGCCGGACTGGTCATGATCAGCCCGGCCAACACCTACTCGGGCTTGACCAAGCCCGGCATGGGCGAGGCGAACGAGCCCGCGATCTACCGCCCGAGCGGCTCGATCAACTACTTCCGTGTCGTGCCGACCGATGACCTGCAGGGCCCGGTGGCGGCAGAGCATGTCGCTGGCTCAGGTGCAAAGAAGGTCTTCATCCTGCATGACCGCGAGCTCTACGGCAAGGGCATCGCCGATGTCTTCCAGAAGCGCGCCAAGGAGCTCGGGCTCGAGGTTGCCGGCTTCGAAGGCATTGACACCAAGGCCAGCAACTACAAGTCGCTCTGCCAGAAGGTGAAGTTCTCCAAGGCCGATGCGGTCTTCTTCGGCGGCACCACCCAGAGCAACGGCGGCCAGGTGGCCAAGGACCTGCGTTCGGTGGGTTTCACCGGCATGCTCGTCGTGCCCGACGGCTGCCGCGAGGAGGCGTTCATCCAGGCGGCCGGGGCGTCCAACCTCGAGGGCAACACCTTCGTGACCTTCGGCGGACTCCCGCCAGAGCAGCTCACTGGCCGGGGGGCGGAGTTCTGCGCGGGCTACCGCACGATGTTTGGCACCGAACCCGAGGCCTACGCGGTGTACGGCTACGAAGCCGCCCGTGTGCTGCTGGATGCGATCAAGCGCGCACCAACCAAGGATCGCGCTGCGATCCTGAAGGCCGTCGCGGAAACGAAGGACTTCGATGGTGCGCTCGGCATCTGGAGTTTCGACTCCAACGGTGACACGACCAATCGCGTGTTCAGCATCAGCAGCGTCAAGGATGGGAAGTTCGTCTTCGAGCGCCGGGCAGGCGATGCCCCTGCCGAGGGAACCAAGGCGAAGTGAGCACGGATGGCCATCAGGTCGCGTGTGCGTCCTGCATCACGGCACCGACCGGGGCCACCACGATTGACCGCGACCGAGGCTGACCGATGGAATGGGTTGACTTCTTCCTGCAGCAACTCATCACCGGCCTGTCCAACGGGATGATCATCGCGCTGATCGCCATCGGCTACACGATGGTGTACGGCATCATCGAGTTGATCAACTTCGCCCACGGCGACCTGTTCATGCTCGGGGCGTTCCTCGCACTGACCCTGCTTGGCATGCTTGGGCTCGGCGACTGGTCCGGTGCCTCGGCCTGGGCTGCGGTCGTGATCATGCTGATCGCCTCGGCAGGGTTCTGCGGCGCGCTGAATTGGGGCATTGATCGACTGGCCTACAAGCCGCTGCGGAGCGCCAGCAAGCTGTCGCTGCTCGTGAGTGCCATCGGTGCGAGCTTCATCCTGGTGAATCTCGGGCTGTTCTGGGGCGGGCTGCCCATGGATGTCTTTGCCGGTGGGGTGGCAGCCGCGGCGCCCAAGGACTTTCCGGCGCTGGTTCCCAACACCAACCTGCTCGGCGAGGAGTCGCTCGTCCAGTTCACCCCGAAGGATGTCCTGGTCTGGGTGGTGACCGTGCCGCTGATGATCGGGCTGACCTGGATCGTCACGCGCACCCGTCTGGGCAAGGCGATGCGTGCCACGGCGCAGAATCCCGTCGCTGCGCGCCTGATGGGCATCGACACCGATCGCGTGATCGGCGCCACCTTTCTCATCGGCGGTGCGCTCGGAGGCTTCGCGAGCGTCATCTACTCGCTCTACAACAACACCATCTCGTTCCAGATGGGATACCGCGCGGGGATGGATGCGTTCACGGCAGCGGTGCTCGGCGGAATCGGCAGCATGCCCGGCGCCGTGGCCGGGGCGCTCGTCATCGGCTTGGTGCGCTCGATGAGCGATGCCTACCTCGAGACGCGCTGGACCAACACGATCGTGTTCGGGATCCTCGTGCTGATCCTGATCTTCCGGCCCAGCGGCCTGCTTGGCTCGCGCGTGAAGGAGAAGGTCTGATGAGGCTGCTGCCGACGCCCATCCTCGCCTACTTCGCGATCATGGCGGCACTGCCGCTGTTCATGGGCACGAGCGGACTGTTCTACGACGCCTTCCAGGCGATCTTCGTGTTCTCGTTGGTGGGTCTTGGCCTGAATGTCGTGACGGGCTTCACGGGCCTCCTGAACCTGGGCATGGCGGCGTTCATGGCGATCGGTGCCTACACCTTCGCGATCCTGACGAGCGACATCTATCCCTTCCAGATCGGTTTCTGGTGGGGCATCGTGGCGACCGTCGTGATCGGGGCGGTGGCCGGCTTCCTGCTCGGTGCACCCACGCTTGGATTGAGCGGCGACTACCTCGCCATCGTGACGATGGGTTTCGGCGAGATCACGCTGGATGTCCTGAAGAATCTCGATGCCGTCACGAAGGGCACGCAGGGGATCAATCCGCTGCCGCGACCCACGTTCGGATCGTGGACGCTCGAGTTGCAGCAGGAACGCGGTTGGTACTGGCTGCTCCTGGGCTTTGTGCTGCTGGCGGTCCTCGCGGTGCGCCGGCTCGAGCGCAGCCGATCCGGGCGTGCCTGGCTCTCCATCCGCGAGGATGCCTTGGCAAGCCAGTGCATGGGCATCCCGCCCAAGCGCACGAAGATGATCGCCTTCTCCACCGGCAGCGCGCTCGCGGCGCTCGGCGGTGCGCTCTTCGCAGCGCTCCTGAGTTCGACCGGAGAACCGGCGAGTTACGACTTCCAGGTCTCGATCCTCGCCCTGTGCATCGTGATCGTGGGCGGCATGGGCAGCGTCGCCGGCACGCTGGTCGGTGCGGTCGTGATGGTCGGGATGAACTCGCTCGTGCTGGTCAAGCTTGCCGACTGGGCCGGGGCGGCCGGCGTCGGCGGCGCATCCAATGTGCTCGCGAGCCCGAACAACTGGAAGTACCTGATCTTCGGGCTGGCGCTGATCCTGGTCGTTCGCCTGAAGCCCGATGGACTGCTTCCCCCGCGACTCGAAGGGGGCAGCGGATGAGCCTGCTTGAAGTCCGCGGGATCACCATGCGCTTCGGCGGCCTGACGGCCGTCGACGATGTCACCTTCAATGTGACTGAGGGCCAGATCTTCGCCGTCATCGGGCCCAACGGCGCCGGCAAGACCACGCTCTTCAACGCCATCACGGGTGTCTACGAGCCCACCGATGGAACGGTCCGCTTCCGAGGCTCGCCGGTCCGGCTCGAACCCGATGCGCGGCTTGGGTTTCGTGCTGCGGTGGTCGCGATCGTTGCAGGGCTGGGTGCGTTCCTCGCCATCAACATCCAGGAACTCTGGACGGTGGGCATCGCGGCGAACTATGTGCTCAACCAGCCTTTCCCCTGGGAGAAGGCCGTGGCCGATGTGCTCCACGCAGCACGAGGGGTGCCGTTCGCGTGGGGCGTGCTGCCGGCGATCCTTGGTGCGGGGGTGGGAGCCGGCACCGTGGTGGCGCTCTGGCAACGCTCGCGCCGCACGCCTGACCTGATTGCGCGCGCGGGCCTTGCACGGACCTTCCAGAACATCCGGCTCTTCACTGACCTGAGCCTGGTCGAGAATGTGCTGGTGGGCATGGACAGTCGCATGCGGAACGGATTCTGGACCAACCTGCTGCGCCTGCCGGCGTTCTCGCACGAACGCGCCTGGACCGAGCGAGAGGCCCTGGACCTGCTGCAGTTCGTCGGGCTCTCCGAGCGTGCGCATGAAGCCGCAGGCAGCCTTCCCTATGGGCACCGTCGTCGCCTGGAGATCGCACGCGCACTCGCCAGCAAGCCTGCGGTCCTCCTGCTCGATGAACCGGCAGCGGGCATGAATCCCTCCGAGATGGTCGAGCTGATGGAACTCATCCGCCGCGTGCGCGATCGTGGCGTGACGGTGATCCTCATCGAGCACCACATGAAGCTCGTCATGGGCATCAGTGACCGCATCGTGGTCCTGCAGTACGGCAAGCTGATCGGGCAGGGTACGCCAGCGGAGATCCGTGCCGATCGCCGCTGCATCGAGGCCTACCTCGGGACGGAGGGTGAGGAATGAGCGCGGGCTCGACGGGTTCCGCATCCGCGAGCGCACCGCCGGTCATGCTGCGCGTGCACGGTCTCGCTGCGCGATACGGTGCCATCGAGGCGCTGCGTGAGGTCAGCCTCGAGGTCCGCGTGGGCGAGATCGTCTCGCTCATCGGCGCGAACGGCGCCGGCAAGAGCACCACGCTCATGACGATCTCGGGCATCGTGCGGGGCACCTCCGGCTCGGTCGAGTTCGAGGGCCGCCGCATCGATGGCGAGCGTGCCGACCGCATCGTGGCCGGTGGCCTCGCGCAGGTCCCCGAGGGACGCAGGGTCTTTCCCCGGCTGACCGTTCGTGAGAACCTGGAGATGGGCGCTTACCTGCGCAGCGACGACCTGAGGCCGGACCTGGCGCGGGTGCACGAACTCTTCCCGGTGCTGGCGGAGCGGGCGAACCAGCTCGCCGGAACCCTGTCCGGTGGCGAGCAGCAGATGCTCGCGATCGGCCGTGCGCTGATGAGCCGACCGCGCCTCTTGATGATGGACGAGCCGAGCATGGGGATCGCGCCCTTGCTCGTGGCGCGCATCTTCGAGGCGGTGCAGGAACTGAATCGCCATGGCCTGACGGTGCTGCTCGTCGAGCAGAACGCCCGGGCCGCGCTGAAGCTGTCGCACCGCGCCTATGTGCTCGAGACCGGACGGACGACCTTCACGGGATCCGGTGCGGAACTGCTCGGCGACGATCGCATCCGCCGCGCCTATCTCGGCGAGGGGTGACGGCGCGTACCGCCCTTGATCGTGCTGGCCAGCCGCCGGCTCACCACTCGTCGACGCTGATCTGGTGGACCTGGGCGATCAGGTGCCGCGGCGGCAGGTCGCCGAGCTCATCGGGCCGGTCGTCGTACGCCACACGGTCACAGGTGTAGAAGCCATCGAAGGTGTACCCCTGGAGTTTCTCGACCTCGCGCACGGCAAGGTCCTCGAGCTCGGTCATCGATCCGGCCGTGACCCAGAGCGACACATACGCCCCCTTGTCACGGTGACCGACGCGGCCAGCCAGCACGGTCGCGAACCAGAGCGTCATCCCGAGTTCGCGCCCACCTTCGTCGAGGTTGGCGCCCGGATCGATGTTGAGTTCCAGGTCCAGCGCGTCCCGCAACTGCATCAGGATGTCATCGAGGTCCGGGCACTTGAGGTCATCGAGTGCCAGCACCTCGCGCGGCTTGGTGGGCGGTTCGGTGGCCCGCTCGAGCGACTCGGGCCAGGTCTCCTGCACCTCGCGAAGACCATGGCGCTGCAGCAGGCGCTGCACCTGGCGACGCATGGACACAGGCACCGTGATGCACAAGCCCTTCCACGAATCCATGAAGACCTCGACGAACGGCTCCTCGGCGTTGCAGCCGACGCCGATCGAGGCATCTTCATAGATGATGGGTTCGTACTCCTTCCACACCGCCTCGAACTCGTCGAAGGGCAGTTCCTTGCTGCCGAGGTAGACATCGAGGTTCCGGTAGGCATCGCGCGAGCCCACCTCGACGATCGGCATCACCATCTCGGGCATCAGGTCGAACGCGTCCTGGATGAGCGGCTTCAGGCGGTCGTGACTCACCACGACATGGAACGCATAGGTATCGGGTTCCTCGCCCTCCGCGATGTTCATGTTCACCACGTAACCCTGCGTGGGTTCAGGAAGATTGACCGGCTCAAGCCCCAGGGGCAGCGCGTACGAACCGACCTTCGCGCGCTTGAGATCGGTCCTGATCCGGTAGGTGTCCATGTCGCGATGGTAGGGCCGGGCGAGCCGATCACGAAGCCGTTTCGCCCGCCGCGAATCCAGCCAGGAGCGAGCGCCACTCCGCGTAGCGATAGGGGACATCCAGCCGTTCATGGAGCGACCTGATCTCGTGGTGGCAGCGCTCGGCGAGCGCCGACTGCCAGCCCGCCGGGTCACGGTCGCAGAAGTAGATGCGGCAGCCGGGAGGCCGGACACCATGGATGCTGCAGCCGCTGGCGAGGAAGGGGCAGGAGCCGCCGGCCATGGCGGCCTCGACCTCGCGTACGGACGGGCGTCGCTCGAGCCTTGCCCAGGTCCAGGCGGTTTCGAGGCCCGTGAGATAGAGCCGGTGACCGTGGGCCTCGAAGCCGCAGCACTTGCCGCTGCTGACGCAGAGCGGGCGCTGCCTGCGGACTTCCGTGGCGATCTCGTCCTGGAGCCTCGCGATCGTGGCCTGCGCATCGATGGACGCCGCAGCGTCGCACCAGCGAGCGATCACCGCCGCATCGATCACCATGGTGCATCGCCGTTGTCGCGCACATCGAGATCCCGCTGGATCCTGATCTGCTCGATCGGCACGAGCTTGCCCTGGTCCATGCCAGGGCACGGGGCGTGCGTCTTGGCCATGACCCACGCCCGGCGGCTCTCGAGGTTGTCCGGCCAGAACGGCCAGGTGCGACACTGGCTCGGTCGCGAGCGGTAGACCTTGCAGAGTGCCTTGCCGGGAATCGTCTCCCGGTCGAGGAAGGTGCAGTCCATGCCGTGCGTCGTGGAATGCTCGGTCAGGCTGCGACGGCCCCGCACGACCCGTGTGTACCGGGCAAGGAACTCCTCGTGGGTGACGCCGAGTTCGGCGGCCATGGACTTGCCTTCCTCGAGCGTGAACCAGACGGCGCCCTCGCCGCCGGTGCAGCAGTTGCCGCACATGGTGCATTCGAAGCGAAGTCCGTCCTTGTACCACTCCTCGGCCATGGCGCGAGTCTAGCCCCGCACTGCCCAAGAGAAAGGCCCCGGCGTGTGCCGGGGCCTGAAGCGATTCCTTGGTGCGATCGCCTGCGGCGATCGTGTCGATCCATTCACTCGCTGTCGTCGCCAGACGCGTCGGCAGACTCGCCGCCGTCGGCCACGAACTGCTCCTGCGGCGTGAAGGCCGACAGATCGCTGATCGTCGGGCTCTCGCCCGGGCGCTCGGCGCCGTGCAGTTCCGCCTCGTCGGTGGCGCCGGCCAAGTAGCCGTGATCGCTCGACTCGCTGCCCGCCGGCTCGTCGACGAGCTTGCGGATGCGCAGCGTGGCGTAGGGCTCGAAGCCCGTACCTGCCGGGATCAGGTGACCCAAGAGGACATTCTCCTTGAGGCCCTGGAGCGTGTCGACGGCTCCCTTGAGCGCTGCCTCGGTGAGCACCTTGGTGGTCTCCTGGAAGCTGGCGCCCGAGAGGAACGACTCGCTCTGGAGGCTGGCCTTGGTGATGCCCAGGAGCAGCGTGCGCACGCGGGCCGGCTTGGTCTTGACGGTCTTGGCGGGCTCACGGCCGGCCTCTTCGGCGGTGGCGTTGGCTTCCTTGATCTCGTCCTTGCGATAGACCTTGCCGTTCACGAGCAGCGTGCCGCCCGCATCGACGACCTTGAGCGAGCCGGCGAGGTCATGGTTGACCTGCGCATGGCGGTAGCGCTCGATGACATCGTTGGGCAGGAGGTCGCTGTCGCCCGGATCGGCCACGCGCACCTTCGAGAGCATCTGTCGGAGGATGACCTCGATGTGCTTGTCGGCGATGGGCACGCCCTGCGCGCGGTACACATTCTGGATCTCGTCCAGCATGTACTGGTAGAGGGCTTCCTCGCCATTGATCGCAAGGATCTCGGCGGGAGTGCGAGCACCATCGGTCAGCGGCTGACCGGCCTCGACCACATCGCCCGAGTGGACGAGCAGGCGCTTGCCCTGCAGGGCATGGTGGTCTTCATGCATGTCCTTCGCACCCTCGACATGGATGCGGATGGTCATCTTGCCCTTGCGCTCGTTGGGCAGGAGCTCGACACGACCGGCGACGCGGGCCATGACGGCCGGGTCGCGCGGGAGGCGCGCCTCGAAGATCTCGGTGACGCGCGGCAGACCGCCGACGATGTCGGCGCTGCGGCGTTCCTCGCCCTTCGACTGGATGGCGAGCTCGGCACCGGCAGCGACGCTCTGGCCGTCCTCGACCACGATGCGGCACTTCGCCGGCAGGTGGTGCAGGTCGAGCACATGGCCATGGGCATCCTCGATGGTGACGCGCGGGTGCTTGTCGCCGGTGTGCTCGACGACGATGACTTCGCGCTTGGCACCCTTGCCCTCGACACGGATCGTCTCGCCCTCGGCCACATCGCGGAACCGGACCATGCCGGACTTCTCCGCGAGGATGGGGGTGGAGTGGGGGTCCCACTCGAGGATGAGATCGCCCTTCTTGACGGTGGTGCCGTGGCGGACCGACAGCGTGGCGCCGTAGGGCACCTTGAAGTGGTCGAGCTCGCGGCCCTTCGCATCGACGATCGCGACGATACCGGTCTTGCGCAGGACCACCAGGCGTCCATCGAACTCGACCTCGTTGCAGTCACGCGCCTCGATGGTGCCGGCGAAGGTGGCCTTCCAGTTCGCTTCGGTCGAGCTGGTGAACGCGATGCCGCCCGTGTGGAAGGTGCGCATCGTGAGCTGCGTGCCGGGCTCGCCGATGGACTGCGCGGCGATGATGCCGACCGCGAGGCCTTCCTCGACGATCTTCCCGTTGCTCATGTCCATGCCGTAGCACTTCGCGCAGACGCCGCGGGACGTCTCGCAGGTGAGCGGGCTGCGGACCATGAGTGCGGGAACGCGGAGTTCCTCGATTTCCGCGGCGATCGCCGGGGTGATGAGCTGGCCCTTCTTCACGATCACCTTGTCGGTGCGGGGGTCCACGACCGATTCGCACACAGTGCGGCCCTTGATGAGCTCGCGCAGCGGCACATCGACCTCGTCACCCTTGTACACGGGCGCCTTGCGCACGCCGCGGTTGGTGCCGCAGTCGTGCTCGAGCACCACCACGCTCTGGGCCACATCGCACAGCTTGCGCGTGAGGTAGCCCGAGTCGGCGGTCTTGAGTGCGGTGTCGGCCAGACCCTTGCGGGTGCCGTGGGTCGAGCTGAAGTACTCGAGCACCTTCAGGCCTTCGCGGAAGTTGCTCTTGATGGGGGTCTCGATGATTTCGCCGCTGGGCTTGGCCATGAGGCCGCGCATGCCGGCGAGCTGCTGCATCTGGCTCTTGTTGCCACGCGCGCCCGAGTCCATGAAGAGGTACACGGGGTTCAGGTAACGCTTGCCCTTGTCGCTCGCGGCCGGCTTCTCGTCCTTGCCCAGGATGGGCATCTCGTGACCGGTGCCCAGCTCACGGCGATCCTGCTTCAGGGTGTCGATGAGCATGCCCGAGAGCTGGTCGCGGCACTTCGCCCACTGGTCGAGCACCTCGTTGCGACGCTCCTCGTCGGTGATGTTGCCATCCTCATACTTGCGCATGGCCGCCTCGGCCTTCTTCTGCGTGGCGGCGATGAGCTTGTCCTTGTCGTTGGGGATGCGCAGGTCGCTGATGGCGAACGACAGGCCCGAGCGGGTGCTCGTCTTGAAGCCGATCTCCTTCAGGTCGTCGAGCAGCTTGATCGTGGCGGCCTTGCCCAGGCGGGCGAAGGTGTCATCGATGACGCGTGCTGCGCCCTTCTTGCCGAGCACGCAGTTGTAGAACGGCATGCCGTCGGACAGGATCTCGCTCAGCAGGATGCGGCCGAGCGTGGTCACGAGACGGCCCGTGGACGGCATCGGCTTGGCGGTCTCGGTCTGGCCCGAGACGACTTCCTTGAAGCGGGGCAGGCGCACCGAGATCGGGTCGTGCAAGGTGATCTGGCCCATGTCGTGGGCCAGAATCGCCTCGGTCACGTCCTTGAAGCGGCGCGTGGCACCCTGTTCGTCGGTGGGCATGTCGAAGGGCTGCACCGTGAGGAAGTAGACCCCCATGATGATGTCCTGCGACGGGCTGACGATCGGGTTGCCGTTGGCGGGGCTGAAGATGTTGTGCGTGCTCATCATGAGCACGTGTGCCTCGGCCTGCGCCTCGACGGACAGCGGCAGGTGGACGGCCATCTGGTCGCCGTCGAAGTCGGCGTTGTAGCCCGCACACACCAGCGGGTGGATCATGATCGCGTTGCCTTCGACCAGCACCGGCTCGAACGCCTGGATGCCCATCCGGTGGAGGGTCGGTGCGCGGTTCAGGAGCACGGGGTGGTTGCGGATCACCTGCTCGAGGATGTCCCACACCTCGGGATCACGACGCTCGAGCATGCGCTTGGCGCTCTTGATCGTGTCGGCGAGGCCACGCTCCTTGAGCTTGCGGATGATGAACGGCTGGAAGAGCTCCAGCGCGATCTTCTTCGGGAGGCCGCACTGCCAGAGCTTGAGCTCGGGGCCGACGACGATGACCGAGCGGGCCGAGTAGTCGACGCGCTTGCCGAGCAGGTTCTCGCGGAAGCGACCCTGCTTGCCCTTGATCATGTCGGTGATCGACTTGAGCGGGCGGTTGCTCGAGCCGAGCACCGGGCGGCGGCAGCGGCCGTTGTCGAACAGCGCGTCGACAGCCTGCTGGAGCATGCGCTTCTCGTTGCGGATGATGACCTCGGGGGCATTGAGGTCCATCAGCTTCTTGAGGCGGTTGTTGCGGTTGATGATGCGGCGGTACAGGTCGTTGAGGTCGCTCGTGGCGAAGTTGCCGCTCTCGAGCATGACGAGCGGGCGCAGGTCGGGCGGGATCACCGGCACGACATCGAGCACCATCCACTTGGGATCGTTCTCCGAGCCCTTGATCTGCTCGACGATCTTGAGCCGCTTCGACAGATCCTTCTGCTTCTGCTTGCTCTTGGTCTTGTTGATGTCGTCGCGCAGGGTGACGGCCAGTGCATCGAGGTCGAGGCGGGCCGGGTCGAGCAGCTCGCGCACGGCCTCGGCGCCCATCATGGCGCTGAAGCGGGGGCCATACTTGGCGTAGTTCTCGCGGTACTCGTCATCGGTCAGGACCTGCTTCTCCTGCAAGTCGGTGTCACCCGGATCGATGACCACCCAGTCCTGGAAGTAGATGATCTTCTCGAGGTCGCTGGTCTTCATGGCCAGGAGGTTGCCGAGGCGGCTGGGCATGGCCTTGAAGAACCAGATGTGCACCACGGGGGCCGAGAGGTTGATGTGGCCCATGCGGGCGCGGCGCACGCGGCTGTGCGTGACCTTGACGCCGCAGCGGTCGCAGATGATGCCCTTGAACTTGGTGCCCTTGTACTTGCCGCACGCGCACTCGTAGTCGCGCTCGGGTCCGAAGATGCGCTCGCAGAACAGGCCGTCACGCTCAGGCCGGTAGGTGCGGTAGTTGATGGTCTCGGGCTTCTTGACCTCGCCGAAGCTCCACGAACGGATGTCGTTGGGGCTGGCGAGGGTGATCTTCACCGAGGCGTAGTCGTTCACGCGGTCGTAGACGCTCTCTGCAAGGGTCATGGTCCGGTCTCCGAGGCGGTTGTCGTGTCAGTCGTGTTCTGGACGGTTCTGGTCGGGAGGGGGTAGTGGTCTGCCGGTCACACCATGGGGAGTGCCGGTTCGCCGCCTTCCTTCTTCTCGACCTGGATGTTCATGCCGAGGCCCTTGATTTCCTGGCAGAGCACGTGGAAGACCACGGGCATGCCTGCCTGGAGGGTGTTGGTGCCCTTCACCATGGACTCGTAGATCTTCTGGCGGCCTTCGATGTCGTCGCTCTTGACGGTCAGCAGTTCCTGGAGGATGTAGGCAGCGCCATACGCCTCGAGTCCCCACACTTCCATCTCGCCGAAGCGCTGGCCGCCCGTGCGCGCCTTGCCGCCCAGCGGCTGCTGGGTGATGAGGCTGTAGGGGCCCGTGGCACGCGCGTGGATCTTGTCATCCACGAGGTGGTGCAGCTTCAGCATGTACATGAAGCCCACGGTGGTGCGCTGCGTGAACGGCTCGCCCGTGCGGCCGTCGTAGAGCTGGATCTTGAAGTCCTCGGGCATGCGCGCGAGCAGCTCGCGTGAGCTGCCCGGGTTCTTGCCTGTGCGCTCGAACTCCTCGACGCGGCTCTTGACATGCGCGTTGGCTTCGGTGACGGCAGCCAGGATTTCCCCTTCGTTGGCGCCATCGAAGACCGGCGTCATGGCCTGGAAGCCCAGGACCTGCGCCGCCCAGCCCAGGTGCGTCTCGAGGATCTGGCCCACATTCATGCGGCTGGGCACCCCGAGCGGGTTGAGCAGCACATCGACGGTGGTGCCGTCCTCGAGGAAGGGCATGTCGGCCTCGGGCACGATGCGGGCGATGACGCCCTTGTTGCCGTGGCGGCCTGCCATCTTGTCGCCGACCGAGAGTTGGCGCTTGGTGGCGAGGTAGACCTTCACCATCTCGAGCACGCCGCTGGCGAGTTCGTCGCCGCGACGCATGTGGCCGATCTTTCGGTCCTTCTCCTTGCGGTAGTTCTGGATGCGGGGCCAGAACTGGCCGTGGACCACCAGCGCCTGGTCGCGGGCGTCCTTCGAGCCCTTGATCCACTTGTCGCTGAAGCCATCGACCTGTTCCATGATGACTTCGGTGATGTCGCTCACACCGACCTTCTGGCGGGTGTTGGGGTCGACCATCTCGCTGCCGGTCAGGCGGTTGATCTCCGAGGCCATCTGGCGGAAGAGATCGACGATCCGCCGTTCCATCGAGGTCTCGTAGGCGGCGATGTCCTTCTTGAGCTGCTTCTTCTGGTCTTCGCTCTGGTGGGTCCGGCGGCTGAACCGCTTGGCACCGATCACGATGCCCTCGGTGCCCGCGGGCACCTCGAGCGAGTCGTTCTTCACATCTTCGCCCGCGCGACCGAAGATCGCGTGCAGGAGCTTCTCTTCGGGAGTGAGCTCGCTCTTGCTCTTGGGGCTGACCTTGCCGACGAGGATGTCGCCGGGACCGACGCGGGTCCCGACGCGGATCACGCCGTTCTCATCGAGGTTCGAGAGCTGCTTCTCGCTCACGTTGGGGATGTCCGCGGTGAACTCCTCGCGACCGAGCTTTGTGTCGCGGATCTCGACTTCGAACGACTCGATGTGGATCGAGGTGAACACATCATCGCGCACGATGCGCTCGTTGATGACGATGGCGTCCTCGAAGTTGTAGCCGTCGTAGGTGTTGAAGGCGACGAGCGCGTTCTTGCCGATCGAGAGCTCGCCCAGGCGGGTGCTTGCGCCGTCGGCGATGATCTCGTCCTTGCGAACCCTCTGGCCGGGCTTCACGACCGGCTTCTGGTTCTGGCAGGTGCGCTCGTTGAGACCCACGAACTTGCGGAGCACGTACTCATCGGCGTTGTCGATGATGATGCGCTCCGAGTCCACATAGGTGACCACGCCGCCACGCTCGGCACGGATCACCATGCCGCTCGCTGCACCCGCGACCTTCTCCATGCCGGTCGCCACGCACGGTGGCTCGACCTTGACCAGCGGCACGGCCTGGCGCTGCATGTTCGAACCCATGAGCGCACGGTTGGCGTCGTCATGCTCGAGGAAGGGGATCATGCTGGCCGACACGCCGACGATCTGCTTGGGGCTGACATCGGAGTACTCGACCTCGCCCTTCTCGACCTCGACGAGTTCGCCGTTCTTGCGGGCGAGGACCAAATCGTCGGTGATGCGTCCCTCGGGGCTCAGCGTGTCGCTGGGAGCCAGCACGCGCTTGAGTTCCTCGTCGGCGCGCAGGTACGCCGTGTCGCCGCTGGCCTTGCCGCCCTTGACGACGCGGTAGGGCGTGAGCAGGAAGCCGTAGTTGTCGACCTTGCTGTAGATGCTCAGGCTCGCGATGAGACCGATGTTGGTGCCTTCCGGCGTCTCGATCGGGCAGATGCGGCCGTAGTGGGAGATGTGCACGTCGCGCACCTCGAAGCCGGCGCGCTTGCGGTTCAGGCCGCCCGGGCCAAGGGCCGAGAGGCGGCGTTCGTGGACCAGCATCGACAGGGGGTTCGTCTGGTCGACCACCTGCGAGAGCTCGCTGCGGCCGAAGAAGAACTCGATCGCGCTCGACACGCTCTTGGTGTTGACCAGATCGGCGATCTTCACTGCCGTGTCGGTCGGGTCCTTGACATTCATGCGCTCCTGCACGGTGCGCTTGAGCTTCAGGAAGCCCTTGCGCATCTCCTCGACCGACAGCTCATCGAGCGTGCGCAGGCGGCGGTTGCCGAGGTGGTCGATGTCATCCACATGAGCGCGACGCTTGCTGCTCTCGACCGGCTTGCGCAGTTCGAGCATGTAGCGGATCACCGCAAGGAAATCCTCGGCGCGCAGGCACATGGCCTTGTCGCCCTTTTCGCCCACGACCTTGTAGGCCGGATCATCATCGAACTTGCGGTTGATGCGGAAGCGACCGACGCGGCCCAGGCGGTAGCGGTTGTCGTCGAAGAACTTCTCGTTGAAGAGGTCACGCGCCTTGTCGATCTGCGGTGGGTTGCCCGGACGCAGGCGGCCGTAGATGCGCAGCAGCGCGGCTTCGTGCTCGGTGGCCTCGGCCAGGAAGTCCAGGCGCTCCTCGGCCAGCGTGTTCAGGATGAGCGGATCGCCCGGGTTGACGATGCAGCGCACCGACTTGAGGACCTTGGCACTCTGGCGCAGGACTTCCGCGGTCTTCTCGCCGAACGGCACGCCGACCTTGCAGAGTTCCTCGCCGGTATCGCTGTCGACGATGAGTTCAGCCGAATAGAACTCGGGCTTGATCTTCTCGACGCGCACATCCTCGACCTCGTAGAAGGCCTTGAGGATGGTCTCGGTGGAGCCGAAGCGCTCGTCAAGCGCGCGCAGGAAGGTCGTCGCGGCGAGCTTGGTGCTCTGGTCGATGCGCATCGCCAGAACATCCTTCTTGTTCACTTCGAGCTCGAGCCACGAGCCGCGTTCGGGGATGATGCGCGCCGAGTGCAGCGGGCGGTCGCCGATCGAGCTGGCGATCGAGAAGTCGACGCCGGGCGAGCGGTGCAGCTGCGACACGATGACGCGTTCGGCACCGTTCACGATGAACTCACCGCCGCGGAGCATGATCGGGATGTCGCCGAGGTAGATGTCCTCTTCGATGACCTCCGTGCTGCCCTCGCGGGTCATGCGGAGCTTCACGCGAAGCGGCATGCCGTAGGTGAGGCGGAGCTCGCGGCACTCGTCTTCGGTGTGCTGGGGTTCACCGAAGTAGTAATGGATGTACTCGATCTTCATCGCGTCGTCGTAACTCGCGATGGGGAAGACTTCGCGCAGCAGGCTCTCGAGGCCCACGAGCGCATCACGGGCGGCCGGTTCCTTGCCCAGTTGCAGGAAGCGCTCGTACGCATTGCGCTGGACGCGATCGAGGGCAGGGACCGCGACGGCATCGCCGCGCTTGGAAAAGTCACGCACGTTCTTGTTCGCCATGTTGTCGTTCACTCGTTGGGGTGCGCGCGACGCCGGGCCGGCACCTCGAGAACAACGAGCGGGACACGGTTGGCTACGCAACCTGCCCGCATCGGCCTCATCGTGCTTTGGGTACCCAACGCCAAGTCCCGGAGTATAGGGGGATTGCCGTCACTTTTGCAACTCGGGGGGGGGGACGGTCGGGGCGGCCTGGACCGGGCCGGCGAGGACCCCACCACGGCACAGGCGCCCCGGGATCCGGGGCGCCTGGCTCGACTGCAGGGTTGGCAAGCTGGCCGGGGGGCCAGCCGAAGGCATGCTGGCCGGGGGGCCAGCGAAGGGTCACTTGAGAGCGACCTTGGCGCCGGCGGCCTCGAGGGCAGCCTTGACCTTGTCGGCTTCGGCCTTCTCGACCTTCTCCTTGATGGCCTTGGGGGCGCCATCAACGAGGGCCTTGGCTTCGGCGAGACCCAGGCCGGTCGCTTCACGCACGGCCTTGATGACGCCGATCTTCTTGTCGGCCGGGCAGCCTTCAAGGACGACATCGAACTCGGTCTGCGCAGCGGCAGCAGGGGCGGCTTCGCCACCACCGCCAGCCATCACGACCGCGCCGCCGGCGGCGGGCTCGATGCCGTACTTGTCCTTCATGTAATCAGCCAGGTCGACGGCTTCCTTCAGGGTGAGGGAGGCAATCGAGTCGCCCAGCTGCGTGATCTTCGCTTCAAAGGTCTTGGTCTCGGACATGTGAACTCTCCAAATCGTGCCTTCCAGAGGAGCGCGAACGCCGCGCTTTTAACCCCGAGGGGCCAGTGGTCAGCGGTTGATGTGGTCTGTGTGGATCAGCCGGCCTTGGCTGCGATGGTCTCGCCCTTCTCGAGGCGCGACTCGATCTCCTTGACGATGCCCATCACGCGGCCACTCGGGCCCGTGACGGCACCCATGAGCTTGCGTGCGGGGGACAGGATGAGGGTGACGACCTTGGCCTGCGCCTCGTCCTTGGTCGGGAACTCGCTGAGGCGCTTGACGCCGGCGTCGCCGCCGAACCAGGTGCCATCGATGCAGGCACCC
This sequence comes from Planctomycetota bacterium, assembly GCA_016873115.1. GTDB lineage: Bacteria > Planctomycetota > Phycisphaerae > Phycisphaerales > SM1A02 > SYIB01. Next base: position 26,104 of record VGYB01000014.1, read on the forward strand.
TTGAGGACGAGCGCCTCTTGGTCCTTGGCGATCTTGACGAGGTCGCGGGCGATGCCCACGACCGACTCGCCGCCGTAGACGACCGCGGTCGGTCCGCTGAGGCCGGGCGTGAGCACCTCGAGCGAGGTGCCCTCGAATGCCTTGCGGGCGAGCGAATTCTTCACGACGGTGATGCGCACCTGCTTGGCGTGCAGCTTCAGGCGAAGGCCAGTGTTGTCGGTGCCGGCCATGCCGCGCAACTCGACGAGCACGGCGCCTTCGACGCCCGTGAAGCGCTTCTTGTACTCGCGGACGATCATGTCCTTGATGGTCTTGCTCATGGGTGTGCTCCTTCGGGGCTCAGACGGCGACCTGAATGCCAGGGCTCATCGACGCTGCGATGACGCACTTGCGGATGTAGGTCCCCTTGGCCGAGGCGGGCTTGGCCTTGGTGATCACCTGGATGAAGTGGTTGAGGTTCTCGGCGAGGTCTTCGTCCTTGAAGCTCATCTTGCCGATGATGCAGTGGACATTGCCACCGTCGTCGTTGCGGTACTCCGTCTTGCCGGCTGCGTACTCCTTGACGGCGTTGACGACATCGGGGGAGACCGTGCCGGCCTTGGGGCTGGGCATGAGGCCCTTGGGCCCGAGCACCTTGCCGAGCTTGGAGACCACGCGCATCATGTCGGGGCTGGCCACGGCGATGTCGAAGTCCATCCAACCGCCCTCGATCTTGCTGACGAGTGCGTCGGCGCCCGCTTCGATGGCACCAGCGGCCTTGGCCGCGGCAACCTTGTCGGCGTTGCAGAAGCACACGACCCGCGCGCTCTTGCCGACGCCCTTGGGGAAGGCGATCGAGCCGCGCAGCGCCTGGTCGGCAGCCTTGGTATCGATGCCCAGATGCACCACCACATTCACCGTCTGGTCGAACTTGGGGGCCTTGTACTGGCGCAGCGCCTTGACGGCATCGCTGGGGGCGAGCGCCTGTGAAACGAGGCGATCGTTGTTGAAGCGCACGCGCTTCGAATGTCCGATGACGACCTTCTTGGCCATGGGTTCAGTTCTCCACCGTCACGCCCATCGAGCGTGCGCTGCCTGCGATCACCCGCATGGCGGCTTCGACCGTCGCGGCGTTCATGTCCTTCATCTTGCCTTCGGCGATCTTGCGAAGCTGGGCTTGCGTGATCGTGCCGACCTTCTTGGTGTTCGGCTCGCCCGAACCCTTCTCGAGCTTGAGTTCGGCCTTGATCAGCTCGCTGGCAGGGCTCGACTTGATCTCGAGATCGAAGGTGCGGTCCGAGTAGACCGTGATGATGCAACCGACGACGCGGCCGTTGAACTCGCGCGTGGCATCGTTGAACTTGGTGATGAACTGGCCGGGGTTGACGCCGTTGGCGCCAAGGACGGGACCGAGCGGCGGGGCAGGGGTTGCCTTGCCGCCGGGGGCCATGATCTTGAAGACCTTGGTGACTTTCTTTGCCATCGTGTGAACCTCCCACCACGCCAGACCTCCGCCGGTCTCGGGGCCCTTCGCCGGGCAGCGAAGGGTGCGCAGTAGTTCGTGCGGTACTGAATTGTGAGTCGCGCAGGCTAGCGGCTCCCCCGCGGCAAGGCAAGGGCGGTGACGGTGGATTCCGCCCCGAGCCGCGACGGTGGGCCCTCGGATGGTTCGATTGCAATGGGCGGCCTGGTCCTGTCCGGTAATGCCGATGACGGTCGCATGACGGGCCAGGTTCCTCTATCAATAGAGGCATGGCCCAGTCCTTCCTCGATGAACTGCGTTGGCGCGGCATGCTCTCCCAGACGGCAGGAGAAGGCATCGAGGCCCATTTGGCCGGCGGGGCGAGAACCGCCTACTGCGGCTTCGATCCCACGAGCGACAGCCTGACGCTGGGGAACTACGTCGCGATGAAGCTGCTCGCGCACTGGCAGCGCGCTGGGCATCGACCCATCGTGGTCATGGGCGGCGGCACTGGACTGATCGGCGATCCCAGCGGCAAGAGCGCCGAGCGCCAGTTGCTCGACCGTGAGCAGGTCAGGGCCAACATCGCGGGGCAGCGCCGCATCTTCGAGCGCATGCTGGACTTCTCAGGTCCCAACGCGGCCATCGTCGTCGACAACGGCGAGTGGCTCGGTCGCCTCGGCTACATCGAGGTGCTGCGCGAGGTCGGCAAGCACTTCAGCGTGAACCAGATGATCGTGCGTGATTCGGTGGCGAGCCGCCTCAATGGCCGCGAGCAGGGGATCAGCTACACCGAGTTCAGCTACATGATCCTGCAGGCCTATGACTTCCTGCACCTCCATCGCACGCACCACTGCACGGTGCAACTCGGTGGCAGCGACCAGTTCGGCAACATCGTGAGCGGCATCGATCTCATCCGTCGCTGCGGCGGACGCGAGGGCGATGCCCCCGCCGCATCGTTCGGGGTGACCGCTCAGTTGCTCACCAAGGCGGATGGCGGGAAGTTCGGCAAGAGCGAGCAGGGCGCCGTCTGGCTGTCGGCTGATCGCACTTCGCCCTACCGGCTGCACCAGTACCTGCTGAATGAAGCGGATGCGGATGTCGTGAAGTTGCTGCGATGGCTCACCTTCCTGCCCAAGGAACGCATCGCGGAGCTCGAGGCAGCACACGCTGCGAATCCCGGCGGCCGCGATGCGCACCGAGCGCTTGCCGACGAACTCGTCACCCTCCTGCACGGGGCGCACGAGTGCGCACGCGCGCGGGCCACCGCCAAGGCGCTCTTCAGTGGTGATGTGCAGCAACTCGATGCCGGCCAGGTCGCCGATGTGGCTGATGAGGTGCCGTCGTGGGCGGTCCCGGCCGATCGACTTGCCGTCGGCATTCCTCTGGTCGATGCGCTCGCGGACAGCAAGGTGCTCGCGGCGAGCAAGCGCGAGGCGCGTGAGTTCCTCCAGTCCGGCAGCGTGATGGTGAATGGCGTCAAGGCATCGCCCGAGGCCGTGCTCACCGAGCGCGAGCTCATGCATGGGCGCGCTGTGCTCGTGCGGCGCGGCAAGAAACTGTGGTGCGCGATCGTGCGTGCGGGCTGACTCGCCAGCGAGAGCTCGACGGTGAGCACCCATGGGTTGGTCGATCGCAGCGTGTGCAGCAGGGCATCGAACCTGGCGGCGCGGCTAGGATAGCCCTCATGTCAGGGAGTGACTTCGAGCTCGGCCGGTTCGGCGGTGTCTGTGCGCTCACCGGTGAGGCGATCGCCTCCGGAGCGCCATTCGTGGCGGCCATGGTGGAGCAGGACCTTCCCGATGCGCCGCCCTTCGCGCGTGTTGATGTGAGCGTTCGGGCGTGGGACGAGGGTCGCAGGCCCGATCGGCTCCTGGCGTTCTGGCGGACCACCGCCCCCGAACCCGGACAGAAGCGCCAGGCCTTCATCAGCGATGACACGCTGCTGGACATGGTTCGTCGCATGAACGACGCCGATCCGCGCCGCGCACGCTATCGATGGCTCTTGGCGCTGATCCTGCTGCGCAAGCGGGCCCTCCGGCATCTGCGCATCGATCAAGGTCCCGACGGCGAGCGCTGGCTCTTCATGCCACGCGGAGCGGATGAATCGACTGAGCCGATCGCGGTGGCCAATCCCGGCCTGCGCGACGAGGAACTGCAGGATCTGGCTGACCAGCTCGGTGAGGTCCTGCGGAGCGAGGCATGAGGTTCGCCGGCGCGCTGCTTGCCGCCATCGCGGTCCTCGGTACCGGCTGCTGCACGGCCCGTCCGGTGCAGGCACCCATGTCGATCGAGGAGTTCCGCTCAAGGCAGGCTGTTCGCGTCGAGCGCACCGCGGCGATCACGGCGACTGGAACGCTCGAACTTCGTTGGCGCGATGCCGGTGGCGAGCACTTCGAATCCGTGGATGCCCAGTGGTGGATCGAGCGCCCCGAGTCGATGGCGCTTCTCTTGAAGAAGCTCGGCGAGCGCATGGCGCTGGCCGGCCGCGACCGCGACATGGCGTGGGTCATCGACTTGCGTCCGAAGCCGCCGCAGTTGCGGGTGATCAAGCTGGGGGAGGAGCCTGAGGGCTGGGCGCAGGCGCTCTTGCCGATGCACCTGCCGTGGTTGCTTGGCGTGGCGTCGCTGCCGACCGCGGAGCCGGAGCGAACATGGATCGAGGGCGGGCTGGCCTGGTCATCCTGGACCGATCGAGCCATCGGCTGGGATCACCTCGGTCGCCCGCGGGGTGCGCGCATTCTGGTCGGCGATCGCGTCGTGGCCGCATCGGAACTCGACCCCGGGCAGTGGCGCACGCTCGGAGGAGTCGATGTGCTGTGCGGGCACTGCACCCTTCGCTCGCCTGAACACGGCGCAACGGCGGATCTGTTCCTCTACGAACCGACATCATTCGAGCCCGGCAGCAAGGGCAAGGTGCTCGAGCTCGCCGTGATCCGCGACACCCTGCAGCCTCAGGTGGTTCCGTGATCGGTCCCGGCCTCGCACGCCGCTGGATGCGCCGTGCCTTGATGGTGGCTGTGCTGGCCATGCTCGCCATTCCGGCGCAGGCACAGAGCCCGACCGGCGAGGGGATGCTCCGCGCGGCGTCGAGCGGTGATCATGTCTGGGTCGTCGTACCGACCCAGGGTGTTGGCGGCATGCGGGGCACCAAGGTCATGCACCACGCTGCGGACATGGGTCCGCTGGGCATGCGTCAGGCGTTCGAGTTTGCGCGTCCGGTCGTGGACCTTGTTGCGACGGGCGACCGGGTGTGGATCGTCTTCGGCCCCGAGCAGGGCAGGCCGGGGGAACCGGTCTATGACGTGGCCAGTTCGACCGTGCGGCGGAACCTTGCGGTAGGCACCTACTACGACCTGCCGCTTGGCTCGATGAAGCTCGAACCACAGGTCGCTGCCGATGGGTGGCGTGGCATCGCTGCGCTCCCGGGATCGCCTGCGGTCGCGCGTCAGACCCAGTCGGGGATCGAGCTCGTTCGCCCAACCTCCACAGCGTGGGTTCCAATCGATGTTCCGACCGACCTGCCGGAGTCGTCGTGGTTCGTGCCGTGGCCGGTGCAGGGTCAGCCGTCTGCCGCACTGGCCGTGATCGAGGGTGATGCGCTGCGCACCTGGACGCGCCTGGGCGATGCTTGGATGTCGCAGCGTTGGCCCGTTCCATCGGCCGCCGTGCATGTGGTGCCGGGAGCCTCGCGCCCCACGGTCGTGCACCTGGGCGAGGGACGCCGCGAACTGGTGTCGCTCACTCCTTCAGGAGCCATCGTGGCCCACGAACTCCACGCGAGCGCTGATCCGTGGTGCGTCGCCGGTCGCGGCGATCGGTTCGTGGTCTTCAGCCTTCGCGGCGAGGAACTCTTCATGTCGCTCCTCGGCATGGATGGATCCTCGGCATCCGCATCGGAACCCGTGCAGGAGCAGGCGCGGACCACGGGGCTCTGGCTCCACCTGCCGCTTCTGGGCGCGATCACGGTCGCGGCACTCCTCGCTGTATTCCTGCTTCGATCCGGTCCCGATGCGGGCGGCGTTCTGCCTGCCGGCTGGGAGCCCTTGCCCCTGGTGCGTCGTGCACTGGCTCTCGTCATCGATCTGGTGCCTGGTGCCGTCGTCTCCATGCTGCTGCTTCACGCCTCGGTGCGCGACTTGCTGGCGATGCCATCGTGGACCGCTGACTCCACGGCGGCAGCCGCATCGAGCCTGATGCTGGTCGTGGGATGGGCACAGGCTTCCATCATCGAGTCGTTCCTCGGTGCATCGCCGGGCAAGTGGCTGGTGGGTGGTGTGGTCGTCAGCACGGAGCCGGGGTCGCCATGGCGTGCCTCGGTGGCGCGGCGGACCCTGCGCTGCTTCCTGGCGCTTGTGGTGCTGTTTGCGCCGGCACTCGGCTTCCTGGCCATGGTTCATCCCGCCCTGCAAGGCCTGCCGGAACAGCTCACGCGCACTGCCGTCGCACGACGAGCACTCGAGCCGGTCCCGCCACCGCCGCCGATGCCGTGACGGCTCAGCCGCCCACGGATGGGGCGGCTTGGTCCGGCCGTGGGGGGGGTCAGGGCGTCGATCGGTCAGGGCTGCTTGCGTTCGAGGTGCCCGCCGAAGCCCTTGCGCATCGCGCTGCAGACCTTGTCGGCGAAGAGGGCCTCGCCGCGGCTTGAGAAGCGCTCGAAGAGCGCGGCCGTGAGGACATGCGCCGGCACGCCCAGATCGACTGCCGCCTGCACCGTCCATCGGCCTTCACCGCTGTCGCTCACGCGTCCGGCGAAGGAGTCGAGGTTGGGATCGCCGGCCATGGCCTGCGCGGTCAGATCAAGCAACCAACTTGGAATGACGGAGCCGCGTCGCCAGAGCTCGGCGATGTCAGCCAGGTCGAAGTCGTATCGATAGTGCGATGGGTCGCGCAGCGGCGTGGACTCCGAGCTTGCTGCCGTGGGCGCGAGGCCGCGGTTGGCCTGACGGAGCAGGCTGAACCCTTCCGCATACGCGGCCATGAGTCCGTACTCGATGCCGTTGTGGACCATCTTCACGAAGTGACCGGCGCCGGTGGGGCCGCAGTGCAGCCAGCCAGCCTCAGCACGGCCGCCGCGCGACTCGCGACCGGGTGATGAGGGCACGCTGCCGCGTCCGGGAGCCAAGGATCGCAGGATGGGCTCGAGGCGCGCCACGGCCTCGTCGGGGCCGCCGACCATGAGACAGAAGCCACGCTCAAGCCCCCACACGCCGCCGCTGACGCCCGCGTCGACCCAGTGGATCCCCCGTGGGGCGAGTTCCGCCGCGCGGCGCAGATCATCCTGCCAGCACGAGTTGCCACCCTCGACGATCGTGTCGCCGGGAGCGAGCAGGGGCGCGAGGTCGGCCACAACACGGTCGACGATGCCTGCGGGCACCATGATCCAGACGACGCGAGGCGCGGGCAGGGCGGCAACCAGATCCTTGAGCGTTGACACGGTCGTGCCGCCCGCGTCCTCATACGCCGTGCGGGCGGCCGCGACGGGGTCGAAGCCAATGCACCTGTGGCCATCGCGGCCAAGTCGCCGCGCCATGCCCAACCCCATCCGACCGAGCCCGACCATCCCCATGTGCATGCGTGCCTCCTTGGCGGACGCAGGAATATAGCCCCGCATGATGCGTGGGGCGGAACACCTTCATCTCCCGGTGCGGATGGGGTCTTGAGGCGCGTCGCTCGACGAGCGGCGATAGCATTGGAGGCCCACCATCGGCACTCCGCCGGACCCACGAGGACACCACATTGGCACGCAAGACCCGTCTGAAGCTCGGTGAGATCCTGGTTGAGCTCAAGCTCATCACCAAGGAGCAGGCCGAGCAGGCAGCGGAGGTCGCCAGGAGCAGCCACAAGCGCATCGGTGAGGCCCTGATCGAGTTGTCCATCTGCGGCGAGGAGCACATCGCCAGGGCACTCGGCAAGCAGTTCGGGTTGGAGTACCTGAATCTCGACCGCCCCGAGGATCGCAACAAGGTCTCGATGACGGCGATTCCGAAGGATGTGATGATGAAGTTCTTCGTGCTCGGCTATGCCGACGACGGCACGAAGAAGCGGCTGGTCATCCACGATCCGCTGGACCTGGAAATGTTCGATGTGCTCCGGTTCCGCGTGGGTGCCGAGCCGTTCGCGATCGCCAGCCTCTCGCAGATCAAGTCACTCATCGAGGGTGGTGGTGGTGCGGCCGCGGCCTTGGGGCCAAAGTCCCTGATGACCCCGTCGATCGACTCCAGCATGGACCGCGGCGCCAGCGTGGACCGCGGCGCCAGCATGGACCAGGGCGAGAAGGACGTGAAGATCGAGCGGGGGGTGGTCAAGCTCGTCGATCGCCTGATCATCCAGGCCGTGCAGGGACGCGCGAGCGACATCCACATCGAGCCCCGCAAGGAAAATGTGATCGTGCGCTATCGCGTCGATGGCGAGTGCATCATCATCGGCGATGTGCCCAAGACGATGCAGGGGTCGCTCCTGGCCCGCGTCAAGCTCATGGCCGGCGTGAACATCTCCGAGAGACGCATCCCGCAGGACGGCCGTATCAAGATGGTGGTCGACGGTACGGCGATCGACTTCCGTGTGTCGAGCTGCCCCGCGGTGCACGGCGAGAGCATCGTGCTGCGTATCCTCCGCCCCGACAGTGCAAACACGGCACTGACGACGCTTGGCCTGGAGTCGGACAGCCTCGACCAGTTCAACCGCATCATCCGCCGGCCCAACGGGATCTTCCTCGTGACCGGCCCGACCGGTTCCGGAAAGACGACCACGCTCTACGCCGCGCTGCAGACGCTCAACAAGCCCGGCGTCAAGATCATCACCGCCGAGGACCCCGTCGAGTACCAGTTCAAGGGGATCAACCAGTGCCAGGTTCGTGAGCACATCGGGCTCACCTTCAACGCGATCCTGAAGAGCATGCTTCGCCAGGCACCCAATGTGATTCTGGTTGGCGAAATCCGAGACCGTGAAGTGGCCGACATCGCGATCCAGGCCGCCCTGACCGGCCACCTCGTGTTCAGCACGCTGCACACCAACGATGCGCCGAGCTCGGTGACCCGTCTCATCGACATGGGCGTGAAGCCCTTCCTTGTGGCGAGTTCGATCCAGGCCGTGCTGGGCCAGCGCTTGGTGCGGTGCCTGCACAGTTGCAAGGTGCCCAGTTCCAACCCCGATCCCAAGTTCATGAAGCTCGTGGGCCTGACGCAGGCCGATGCTGACTCGGGACAGATCATGGGGCCAGGGGGCTGCATGGAGTGCATTGGCGGCTACAGGGGCCGCCGCGCGATCTTCGAGATGATGGTGATGAACCAGGAGATCCGCGACCTTGCGTTCCAGCGCTCGGGCATTTCCAAGATCCGTGCGGCGGCCATCCGTGGAGGCATGCGCACGCTCGTCGGCGACGGACGACTGAAGATCCTCAAGGGCATCACGACCCCCGAAGAAGTGGCGAAGCTGGCGCAGGTCGACGGCATCGACGCGTGAGGCCATCGCAGCGGCAGATCTCACTGAACCAAGACACGAAGGAGCAGAACAGTCATGTCAGGCGGCGACGAAACCACCAAGAGCGGCGGGCTCGGCAACACGAGCTCGATCCAGATCGACCGAATCCTCGACACCTGCGTCCGGCAGGGTGCGAGCGATGTCCACTGCAGCATCGGCCGGCCACCGACCCTTCGCCTCCATGGACGGTTGCGCAATCTGGCGACCAAGGTGCTTGAGCCGGATGACACAGTGGCGCTCATGAAGGCCATTACCCCCGAGCGGAACCAACAGGAGCTGCAGGAGGGGGGGACCACCGACTTCGGCTTCGCCTTCGGCGACCAGGCCCGCTTCCGTGTAAGCATCTTCCGTCAGCGCGGATCACTCAGCCTTGTCCTGCGCCTGATCCCCAACACATTGCTCACGTTCGAGCAGATCGGCCTTCCGCCGCTTGTCCAGGATCTGCTGCGCCGCCCCCGTGGCTTGTTCATCATCACTGGTCCTACCGGCTCCGGCAAGACGACTTCGCTTGCCACGATGATCGACTACATCAATCAGACACTTGAGCGGCACATCGTCACGATGGAGGACCCGATCGAGTACTACCACTACCACAAGAAGTCGGTGGTGAACCAGCGCGAGGTCGGGCACGACACGCCGTCCTTCGCCGAAGCTCTGCGTCGCGTGCTCCGGCAGGACCCCGACTGCATCCTCGTCGGTGAAATGCGCGACCTCGAGACGATGGAAGCCGCCATCCGTGCGGCCGAAACCGGCCACTTGGTCTTCGCCACCCTGCACACCACGGGCGCTGCCGGCACCATCAACCGCATCATCGATGCGTTCCCGACCAACCAGCAGGAACAGGTTCGTGTGCAGCTCTCGACGAGCCTTCTGGCCATCATCAGCCAGGTGCTCTGCGCACGGTGCGACAAGCCGGGCCGGGCGGCGGCCTATGAGTTCTTGGTGGTCACACCCGCGATCTCGAACCTGATCCGCGAGAACAAGACCTTCCGCATCGACAGCGCCATCCAGACCGGCAAGAAGTTCGGGATGCAGTTGCTCGATGACCATCTCTGGAGGCTCTACTCCGAGGGCAAGATCGATGCTGAGGAGATGATCGAGAAGTGCCGCAACCCCGGCGATCTGACGGATAAGGTCCATAAATCGGGTGGGGCGGTAGGCCGCGCAGAGCTCGATGCCGAGCACTCCACCTGAATGCGCTGTCATGTTGTTTCGGTGAGCGGATGGCACCGTAGGGATGGATCATGCTGGAGCCTGAGTCCTGACGGATCCAAGGTGTCACTACTCTTTTTGATGTATGACAGGTATTTACCGGTATCGGATCGCGTAACTTATCTCTAGCGCTGGACGAGGATCACCCATGACCGTCACCATTCCCTCGATCGATGCCGAGAAGGAACTGAAAGGCCGCAACATCGGCCGCATTCTGGTCAAGCTTGGCAAGATCACCATGGCTCAGCGCGATCTGGCGCTGGCCAAGCAAGCCAAGGACAACGCTGCCGGTACCAAGCGCAAGCTCGGCGAGGTGCTGGTGGAGCAGGGGCTGATTTCCAAGATCGATGTCGAGGCGGCGCTGGCCGGCAAGGCTGGCCTGAACTATGTCGATCTGGCTGGCTTTGAACCGACATCCGACCTCTTGTCGGCACTGCCAGCCGAGACCGTCAAGAACCTCGGCGTACTCCCCATCGGGGTCGAACTCGACCAACGCGGTCGCAAGACCGTGACCTTGGCCATCAAGAGTGCCAGCAACTTCGCTGCGCTGGATACGGCCCGCACGCTCCTGGCGGGGATCCGCATCGTGGGGGTCGTGGCCCCGGCCGATCAGGTCGACCAGCTCGTCCAGGAGCACTTCGCAGGTCGCGCGAGCACCGAGCGCAATCGTGATGTGTTGCTCGAGGCGGCCTCCAAGGGTGTCGTATCCCGCACCGTCGGTCGTGGTGAGAGCCTCGACCTGTCGACGGCCGAAGCCGCTGCCAATGACAACTCGATCATCGGTCTGGTCAACGGCTACCTGATGGACGCCATCAAGGACAAGGCCAGCGACATCCACATGGAGCCCTTCGAGGACGAGTTCCGGGTGCGTTACCGCATCGACGGCGTGCTGTACGAACTCACCCCGCCGCCCAAGGAGCTCGCGATGGCGATCGTGTCGCGCGTGAAGGTGCTGGCCAATCTCAACATCGCCGAGCGCCGCCTCCCGCAGGACGGTCGCGTCGAGATGAATGTCGATGGCAACCCCATCGACCTTCGTGTTGCCGTGCTGCCCACCGTGCACGGAGAGAGCGTCGTGATGCGCGTGCTCGACCGCGGCAATGTGCAGCTCTCGCTCGACCGCGTCGGTTTGCGCGATGACGACCGGGCGAAGATGGATGTGCTCATCAACAAGCCCAACGGCATCGTGCTTGTCACGGGGCCGACCGGCTCCGGCAAGACCACCACGCTCTACGCAGCGTTGCAGACGATCAACGATCCGTCGATCAAGATCCTGACCGCCGAGGAACCGGTCGAGTACGACATCAACGGCCTGATCCAGTGCGGTGTCAACCTTGACCAAGAGCTGACCTTCGCCAGGCTGCTGCGCAGCTTTCTCCGTCAGGACCCCGATGTGATCCTGGTCGGCGAGATCCGCGACCTCGAGACGGCGCAGATCGCGATCCAGGCAAGCCTCACCGGCCACTTGGTGTTCAGCACGCTGCACACCAACGATGCGCCGAGCTCGATCCTTCGTCTGCTCGACCTCGGGGTGGAGAGCTTCCTGCTCACCGCCACCCTCGAAGCCGTCGTCGCCCAGCGCCTGGTGCGGCGCATCTGCCAGTCGTGCAAGGAGGAGTTCTCCCCCAACGATGCGCTCGCCATGGAACTGGGTATGCGCCTGTCTGACCTCGGAGGCCGCAACTTCTACCGGGGCCGCGGCTGCGATGCCTGCCGCAAGGCTGGCTACAAGGGCCGCATGGCGCTCTACGAGATCATGGTCATGGACGATGACCTGCGTGAGTTGGTCATGCAGCAGGCGAGCACGGCGGTGCTTCGTGCCGAGTGTCGCAAGCGCGGCATGCGCACGCTCCGCGAGAGCGGGCTGCTGGGCATCTACGAAGGCCAGACGACGATCGACGAAGTCATCCGCGAAACGATGGACGACCAGTGACAGTTGCCCTGGCCCGCAGCGGCCGGGAATGAAAGGACCGAGCATGCCGACCTTTGCATATGAAGCCATGACCACCCAAGGCAAGCAGGCCAAGGGCACGCTTGAGGCGAAGAACTCCGATGAGGCGCTGGCGCAACTGCGTCAGCAGGGCATGTTCCCAACCAGCGTCCGTGAGCAGAAGACCAAGGGCGGCCCGACCACGGCCACCGAGGCGGCGGGGAAGAAGAAGAAGAGGGGCTTCAGCATCTCCATCGGGGGCGTGAATACCAAGACCCTCACGCTCTTCACGCGCCAGCTCAGCACCCTGCAGGACGCCGGGCTGCCGTTGCTGCGCAGCCTCCAGATCCTTGAGATGCAGCAGAAGCCCGGCAAGCTCAAGCGCACGCTGGAGGATGTGTGCGAGGATGTGATGAGCGGCGAGACGCTCTCCAATGCGATGGGCAAGCACCAGAAGGTGTTCAGCCGGCTCTATGTCAAGATGGTGGCTGCCGGCGAGGTCGGCGGCGTGCTCGATGTCATCCTGCAGCGCTTGGCCGAGTTCATGGAGAAGGGTGAGCGCCTGAAGCGCCGCATCAAGGGTGCCATGATCTACCCGGCGGTCGTCATCTCGATCGCCGTTGCGATCGTGACCGGGATCATGTACTTCGTCATCCCGAAGTTCCAGGAGATCTTCAACGACTTCGAGGTCACGCTCCCCGCACTGACGATCTTCCTGATCAACGCGAGCAAGTGGGTGGCAGGGCAGGAACCGGGACAGCAGGTGCCTGGCGTCATCTGGATTCTGTTCAGCCCCGTGCTGATCTTCATGTTCTTCAAGTTGCTCAGGAAGACGCAGTTCGGCAGGGCCGGCACCGACATCATCGCGGCGAAGTTGCCGGTGATCGGGACCTTGATCAAGAAGACCGCGGTCGCGCGATTCACCAGGACGCTGGGCACGCTCGTCGCTGCGGGCGTGCCGATTCTCGAGGCGATCCTGATCACCCGCGATACCAGCGGCAACTACATCTACGAGAAGGCCCTGACCAAGGTCCACGACTCGATCAAGGAAGGCGAGAGCTTCGCCGGCCCCCTGCGCGAGAGCAAGGTCTGCGACTCGATCGTCGTGAACATGATCGACGTCGGCGAGGAGACCGGTGACCTTGACCTGATGCTCATGAAGATCGCCGACAACTACGACGAAGAGGTCGATGTTGCGGTGGCGAGCCTTCTGAGCTTGCTGGAACCGTTCATGGTGGTCATCCTTGGTGGCATCGTCGGCACGATCGTGCTGGCGCTCTTCCTGCCGCTGGTGGCCATGATCGAGAGCGTCTCGGGCGGGAGCAGCAAATGATGGTGCGCGCGGCATCCACGCCCCAGGTACACGCCTTCACGATCATCGAGTTGCTCGTGACGGTGGCGATCATCATCCTGCTGCTGGGACTGTTGCTGGTCGGCCTGCAGCAGGCAGCGCGTGCCGCACAGGTTGCGCAGACCAAGACGCTGATGTCGTCGATCAATCGAGCGCTGGTGAGCTTCAAGACCGATGTGGGCTACTACCCGCCGGTGCTTGGACGCGGCAGCGGCAACGGATCGCAGCAGGCGGGGCAACTGGGATTCTGCCGCGACCTGCTCGTGCCGCCGACAAGCAACGCGACCATCCAACCGTGGAACTCGTTCACGAGCCTGCCCGAGTTTCTGCTCGGCTACGGTTCACGAACGGCGGACGGGTATGGGGTGGTCACACGGCCACCTCCAGGCACCGTGCCTCAGGCGAACGATCCGATGGGCTGGCGTGAGGATCCGCGTCTTGGCATCCGTCATCCGGGGCGTGACGGAGTGTGGGGGGCGGTCGCAACGCCAAACGCTGGTACAGCGAGTGGGACTTTCGGTGCGCGCAACGGGTTCAACCTTCAAGGGACTCCCAACCCTGATGACAGCAAGCGGTTTGCAGGCAAGCCACTCGGTCCGTACCTCGAACTCAAGGATGCCGTGTTCCTGGGCGGCATTACGGACTACAACACCTCGACCGGCGAACCGACGATCGTGCGAGCCACCGAAGCGCCGAACTTCGACGCGCTGCCCAAGTGCATCGTCGATTACTGGGGGCGCCCGATCCGCTACTACCGACGGCCGTACACCGTGCCGGATTGCTCCACCGTCGCCACGGGGTTCAACTGCGGAGACTTCTTCGCCCTGAGACCGCAGAGTTTCGGACAGGGGACCGACGTCGATGGGGTCGCCGATGGTTCGAATGATACGAGCACGAGTCGCGAGTTGCAGTCTGCCGAGTTCGCGCTGCTCTCCTACGGCCCCGACAAGTCGTGGGATCCGACCGTGCGCGCGGATGCGCAGGGCTACAACAAGGACAACATCGTGGAGGCGGGCCCATGATCGCTGTGCAGCACTTGATCGGATCGAGGAGTCGACTGCGGCCGTTCGGTCGCAGGGCCGGCCGTTCTTGCGTCCGGGCGTTCAGCCTGCTCGAGGTCGTGATCGTGCTGGGCGTGATCCTGTTGCTCGCGGCCCTGGTGCTGGCGGCTTCCAGTGCGGTGCTTTCCGCCAGCGAGCGCCGCGAGACGGAGAATGTGATCCGCCTGCTCGAGCAGGCGACCACCGAATGGGAGCAGGCACTTGGCCGGCCGATCAACTACGGCCCCAAGGCGGAGCCGGGTTTGACCGGCGTGCCGGCACGGGATGTGTACGAGGAGAACTTCACAGGGTTGTGGGTGTCCTGCGTGCTCATGCAGCGCTTTGGCGAGAACGAGCGCACGCGCGACATCGTGTCGAAGATTCCGGAGACCTACTCTCGCAAGTGGCGCAACGGTGACCCAGCGCTGCCCGCCACCTGGGCCAGCACCGCGATCGCCACAGATCCGAACCAGATGCAGAACCCGAGCCAGAGCGCGACGAGTTCGGGAGTGCCGTTGGTCCTCGATGCCTGGGGCTTCCGCATCGGGGTCTGCTTCCCGGGGCGTCCGTGGCGCAATGGCACGGGACTGTCGACCACGAATGCGCCACAGTTCTTCTCGCAGGGGCTGTATCTGCGTGGCGTGAATTCGCCTGCAACCGGCGCTCCCGATGCCGACGGCACGGAGCAGACGCCGGATGAGCGCACCCTCGGATCGTGCCGTGATCGCCGCATCCGCTTCATCAGTGCTGGGCCGGATGGTTCGTTCGGCGACATCTACGGCGCGGAGGGATCCGCGGCGAAGAAGCAGACGCAGGACAACATCGTGAGCTACGAATGACCCATCGACACCGCCCATCCTTGCGCGCGTTCACGCTGGCCGAGTTGCTGGTCGTGATCGGCATCATTGCGGTGCTGGCGGTGCTCACGAGCGTGAGCGTGCAGCGCATCGCCAAGGATGCGCGGCTTGCGGGGGCGACCAACGCCGTCATCGCCCAGCTGGGCACGGCGCGCGCGATCGCGATCCGGGACAATGCTCCGGTCATCGTGACCTTCCGTCCGGTCCTGGCGGAGCCGCCGATCTACGGTCCCTCGGGCAATGTGATCTCGCCCGGCAATCCGCAGAAGGGGCAGGTGACCGAGGTCGTGATCGGCAAGGCCACGGGGCGGCTGGTGCCGCTCGATACCCAGACCTACGATGTGTTTGGCGAGCAATACCGGCCGGTCGCTGGCGTGCCGGCCCGTCGACTGGCGCGAGGCATCAAGATCGCGGCGCCCGGCGACTACATCAGCGCGTTCGTCCCCAAGTGGTCCGTCACACCGGAGTTCTCCAACAGCGAGGTGGGTCGCGGGTTCTGCGTCTGCTTCGGACCCGACGGATCGCTTCGAACACGCAACCCACGCATCCCGGGATCCGTGCAGACAAGTTTCGGCGGCAACCCCGACAACACCTCGACCTTTGTCGGGCCCTGGTTCGATGCCGACGGCGACAACACTGCGGACCCCGGGGTCGGTGGCATCACCAATGTGCCGACCTGGGTGACCTTCCGCAGCCCTGACGAGGAACCGGTGCTCGGCTACACCACCTTGCTGGCCGTGTACGACTACGAGGATGCCGTGGAGCGTGGCGATCCGACGGACTGGCAATCCGCTCCGGGCGCCACGAGCGAGCCCAACGAGTACCGCGCATTCTTCGATGCCTATGTCCCGCAGTTCGGGGACTTCATCGGCTTCAATCGCTGGACGGGCGTGGCCAAGGTGGTGGATCAATGAGCCGTCGCGCCTTCACGCTGGTCGAGGTCCTGCTTGCCGTGTTCATCCTCGGCATCGGGATCATCAGCGTCAGTGCGCTGTTCCCTGTAGGCATCGTGCAACAGCGCGCCTCCAACGACGATGCGCTCGGGCCCGTGGTCGCGCAGCACGCCATGGGCGTGATCCGCAGCAAGGTCGGGCAGGATGACTTCGGCACCTTCGAGGAGTACGGGCTCTACGACCTCGACGGCACGGCGCCGTCCACCATTCCAGGCGACTGGCACTGGAAGCGGCCGACCATGTACTTCCAGCAGCAGCTCACGGGCGTGGGTTGGACCGATGGCACCGTCGAGGATGACACCGGCACGATCGATGTCTTCGGCACCCTGCTCCTGAATGTGGAACTCGGCGCGGGGCCCGGCAACAACCTGAATCTCTCGCGTGTGGGCAGCGAGTTCAGCACGGATGGGCTGGGCAACGGGGCCAATCGTGTCTACGGCATTCCCGTCAATCGCCGCAAGTGGGACCCGGATCTGGACACCACCACGCCTCTGTTCATCTTCGCGGACTACGACGGCGACTCGATCGAAGACAATGGCGAGTTGCTCGCGCACCAGCCGTACGCGATCATCACGCAGGCCGAGCGTTGGTGGCCGGCGATGCCGCCCGCTCGGTCGGTGGACGAGGCCAACGCACAAGCCCGTCGGAGGCCACAGTTCGTCTGGGACTGCATGTTCCGCCGCTTCGAGGGGCGGATCCTGGTGGCCGTGTTCGTGTACCGCGTCGGCACGGCGGGTGTGGAGGGTGGTCCGTACCGCGTCGCGCAAGCCCCGACGATCAGCGGCTTGGCGAGTTACCCGGCCACGCCTCGGCTGGGCGCGTTCGTCAACCCCCAGCCCACCGGGTCGATTGGACTCTCGGTTGCCGCCATTCCCCGGGCCGGTGGTGTCGACGGCAATGTGGGTACGCGCGCGGACAATGCGGCGATCCCCGGCACGAATCCCGGAACGCCGGCCGCGGGATTCAACGCCACCAATGATCTGTATGCCTGGCAGGCACCGAACCAACTTTGGCTCGACCAATGGAACGACATCCATCGGGTGGTGGGTGGTCGGCGCACGAGTGCCGACGGTCCCGTGACGCTGGCCCGTCCGATCAGCGCCAAGGTGCCCAGCGCCGTCTACTTCGGAGTGGGTGCAAATGGACTGCCGCTGGCCGACCCAGGGACGCTGCCGGTGATCTGGTACCTGCCGACCGAGGACGCCAACGGCACATCGATCACGCCCGTCTACATCACGGTGATGGAGCTCTGATGCCGCAGCGCAGCGAACACATCAAGGCCTTCACCCTGACCGAGCTGCTGCTTGCCGTGATCGTTCTGCTGGTGATCATCGCCGCGACGGCCCGCATTTTCGGCATCGCCCAGCGCGTCTCCAGCGTCGGCGAGGCCAACGCATCGATCCTGCAGGACGCTGGCGCGATCGAACGACGACTTCGGGATGACTTGGCCAGGATGTCAGACAAGGGCTACATGGCGATCCGCAATGTCGCCGTGCAAAATGACATCAACGACAGTGTCGGGACCCCCCAGCTTGAGTTGCTCAACCCTGACCTTCCGGCGGACGCGTTCCTGAGATTGGATCAGTTGGTGTTCTTCGCCGAGGGCACCCAGGACACGGTGGATTTCGTCGGAACGGTGAACCTGTTCGGGGGATCAGTCCCATCGAGCGCGCTCAGCCGCATCACCTACGGCCATGCGGTGCAGGTGCCGGACCGCGTCGAGCAAGCGCTCGCCGCGCCAACGTCGTTCGATCCTGACTACTTCATGCTCGACAGCAAGGTGCTCACGCCGTGGGTGACTGATGCCGTGAACGATGGACCGAGCCTTCGCCTGACGGCCACGACCGCCGGCGGCGGAACCAGGACCGTCAACGGCACGCAGCCCGGCGCGCGCGATTGGATCCTCAGCCGGCGTGCCGTTCTTTTGGCTGATGACGGCGGAGATACCGCCTTCCATGCCATCCAGCCCAATACGCCCCAACTGGATGCGAACAGCACCACATCGCTCTTCCAGGAGGCGGCGGGGTTCTTCACCGCCGCAGCCGCGCTGCAGCCCGCGCGAGCGATTCTGTCCGGTCGATACGACGTCACGGCCATGCAGCTCAACGACCTTGAGCGGGTGCTCGGGCGATTCGATGGCACCAACGGGCAACTTGATCCTCCGTTCTACTCGCCGTGGACGGTGGTCCCGGGCGTGGTCGACCTTCCGACGAGCCCGCCGGGTGCAGTGGCCTTCGGCGCCGCCCGCCAGCGCGTGATCAACGGCACCTTTGGCCTCGGGGCCTCGGCCAACCAGGCTGGTGCCGCTGTGCAGATTGGCCTGAACAGTTGGCCGCGTGCCGAGCGGCAGCCGCCCACCTTCGAGAAGACGGACCAGATGCTGACCTCCGGCATGATTGCCGGTCACTGCAGCAACTTCATCGTCGAGTGGTGCTGGAAGGACGGGGTCGGTCGCGTGATGGAGGATGATCGCCGCGTCAAGTTGGCGCTGGATCCGATCACCGGCAATGGAACGATCCCGCTGCTCGGCTTCCTCGCGCCGACGAACGGCGTGGCACCGTGGATCGGCTTGCCCGATGAAGTCCCGACGCTCGGGTTCTCGGTGCCGTTCAGCCAGCGCCGCGGCGCACGCACGCTCCAGCAAGTGGGCCAAGTGGGCGTTCTGGGTGCACCGCTCTACGCGCCGTCGATCGAAGGGCCGGCCGGTGCGCAGGTCCTGCCTGTCGTGGGGGGCGGCATCCCGGCGCAGCGCGTGTGGTGCTATACGAGCGTTTTCGGCTTCAACGCCACGGAACCGACCTACCGCGTGCGTTCCAACCAGAACCCAGTCACGGGCGCCGTGGTCACAGGTCAGCCGACGGAGTGGATCGTGCCGCGACTGGATTACACGCCGCGCCCGAGTGCTGTGCGCATCACCATGACGCTGCACGATCCCGACCGACGCATCGATGGGGGCCGCGAGTTCACCTTCGTCATCGACTTGCCCGAAAGGTCCAAGCCATGAGCCTTGCCCGATCCACCCGTCGCGCTGCCGCAGTTGGTTGGCGTCGTGCCAATGTCATGATCATGGTGACGGCACTGCTGGTGCTGCTCGTGATCATTGCCTCGGCCTTCCTGACCCGGACGCAGGCGGGCCGGCAGATCGCCTCGGCCCAGCAGTCATCGCAGTCGAGGCAGCAGCGCGTGGACTCGATCACGAAGTCCGTCGTCGATGAGGTGGCCCAGTCACTGTTCCCCCGGCGCATCGATGCGGCGGATCCGGCACTCCAGCCCGGCTTCGTGCCGGATCCCACGCAGTACGACTACCCGCTGGTGGCGAGCACCTCGTACCCACGCCTTGAACCTCTTCCGGATGCCGTGCGCTACGGTGTCGATCCGTGGAACTCGTTCTTCAACGAGGACCTGAGCCCCGATCCGCAGGATGATGACATTGACGATGACTCTGGTGCGATCATCATCGACGGCTACAACTTCGCGCCGTTCCATGTCTACCCGTGGACCAACTGGCCGGACCTGTTCGCCAACAACAATGTGGTCAACGCCAACCACCCGTTGCGTGTGTATGAAGCGAATCCGTGGGGCAACCCCGGATTCGGCGACACGCGCTGGCTTCGCTCGACCGAGCCGATGCGCACCTATGACAACAATGGCCTGCCGTTCTTCACGCACTGGTCGCACCTATCGAACCCTGCTACGGCGAACAATGGCTGGACGCTGATACCGGACATCGCCAATTGCGATGCTGGCGCGGCGTGGTTCAACACGCAGAACGCCACGCATGCCCAGGAGCGCAACGGTCTCTTCATTCCCTGGGAGCAGTGGCTTCCCGGTGTCCGTCCGCCTGATGTATTTTTGGAGTCGGGCCGGACGACGGGCGTCCGTGATCAGCTAGAACCCGCTGAACCGCCGATTGTCACGCTGACACCTTTGGCACTCGCCCAGCAGTTCCGAACGATTGCCGACAACTGGTTCTACGGGGGCGGAGCCAGCGCCAGCGGGTACATCAATGCAGTGGGGGATGTCAACGCCAGCCCAATGCCGAACTTCCTTCGTCTGGCGCACTTCGGGCCCAAGCGCGAGGAGTTGGAAACGGATACGGCGCGAAACCTGGTCAGCCGACGGCTCTGCGACACCGATGGCGATGGTTTCACCGACAGCTACTGGTTCATGCCGCCCACGAGCGTGG
>VGYB01000015.1 GCA_016873115.1 Planctomycetota bacterium
ACAATCGCCAGCGCGGTCAATGGGGCGAAATCGCGCTGCGCCAGGTCGTCGAAATGGCGGGTTTGCAAGCGGGGATCCACTTCGACGAGCAGTCCAGCGTCACGGGCCAGGATGGCCGCCTTCGCCCGGACATGGTGGTCAAGCTTCCGGGGGAACGCACGATCGCGGTGGACAGCAAGGTTCCCCTGGCGGCCTACCTCGCGTCGATCGAGCCCACAGCGACGGATGCTGAGCGCACCGCGGCCCGGGCTGCGCACGCTGATGCGGTGCGGACTCATGTCAAGGCGCTCGCCTCGCGAGGGTACGCCGAGGCAGTGGGCGGCGAGATGGAGTTCGTCGTGCTCTTCATCCCAATCGAGAGCGCCTTCACCGCGGCGTTCGAGACTGACCCGACCCTTCACGCCGATGCGATGAACCAATATGTGCTCGTCGTCACGCCGAGCACGCTCCTCGCGCTCCTGCGCACCGTGGCCATGCATTGGAGCAATGTCGCGCTCGCTGAGAATGCCGCTCGCATCGGCGAGCACGCCAAAGACTTGGTCAAGCGATTCCGCACCTTCGCCGAACTCCTGGCCAAGGTCGGAGCGCAGCTCGGCTCCGCGACGAACGCCTACAACAAGGCCGTGGGTTCGTTCGAGTCGCGGCTGCTGCCGGGCACGAACCGCGTAGCCGAGATGACCGCCATGGACTCCGTCGAGGCCCCCGAACAGGTCAGCGCCCTGCCGCGGCAGCTCGAACTGCCGGAAGGCGACCGCGAAGCGTGATCCGCGCCGATCGGGTCAGGTCCACCACGGCGTGGCGGGCTTCTCCTCGATGATCGCGTCGGTCAGGAAGTCAATCGCCTTCGTCAGGCCTTCCTCGATGCTCATCAGCGCATCCTCGTGCTCGATCGAGAGCACATGGTCGTAGCCGTAGCGGCGCAGGGTGCTCACGAAGGGCTTCCAGAACTCGTGTCCGTGGCCATAGCCGCAGGTGCGGAAGTTCCAGCTGCGCCGCGTCAGCGCCGTGTATGGCCGTGCATCGAGGTACCCATTGAGCGGCCCCTCGTGGCGATCGAGCTCGGTGTCCTTGGCGTGGCAGTAAAAGAGCAGCCCCCGCTCGCCGAGTTCACGCGCCGCCAGGATCGGATCGATGCCCTGCCAGAAGAAGTGGCTCGGGTCGAGGTTCGCCCCCAGCACCGGCTTGCCCTTCAGTCCGCTCGCCTTCGTCGCGCGCTCGCTCAGCCGGATGAGGGTGTCGGTGTTGTAGGCGCAGAAGCCAGGGTGCGCCTCCCACGCCGTCTTCACGCCGTGCTTCGCGCAGAGCTTCGCCTGCTTCGCCCAGTACGGCACGAGCACCTCATCCCACTGGTACGCGAGGATCCCGGTGAAGTCGTTTGGCCACGGGCAGGTGACCCAGTTGGGAGTCGCATCCTTGCGCGACCCGCCGGGGCAACCACTGAAGGTGATCACAATGTCGGTGCCGAGCACGCGGGCGAGCTTGACCGCAGTCTCGTACTCGTCGTGATGCGCCTTGGCGATCTTCCGGTCCGGGTGCACGGGATTGCCATGCACGGCCAGGCCGCTGAGCTCCAGATGATGGTCGCGCAGCAACCCCTTGATCCGGTCCTGCTCCTTGGCACTCGCCAGCACCTTGCGCGGATCGAAGAACGGCTTGCCCGGATACGCCCCGACGGGCAACTCGATCGCGTCGAGCCCCATGTCGGCGCAGTCGCGCACGGCGTCCTCGAACTTGCGTCCAGTGAACAACGCTGCCATCACGCCGAGCTTCATTGGGGCCTCCAGGGTTGGGCCAGCACGATAGTGGCTTGGGAGCCCCCCCGCCCCGGTTGCGCCGGGCCCCGGGTTCACGGACAATCCGTCGATGCCCTGCCCACGCACCCCCACGGTCGCGGCCCTTGCCGCGGCGATGGCCCTGCTTGCCATCACCTGTGCGCCGTGCCATGGGCAGTCGCCGCCCGCGAGCCCCCCCAAGGATCCGTCGGTCCCACCGCCGATCGCGCCATCGCCTGCACCGAGCACACCAACCCCCGACGCACCGTCCGCGCCCACTCCGGAGCAGCCACCCGAGGGTGCCATCCGCCGCGTGCATGTGGTCGAGAGCCGCTCGCGCGAATTCAGCGGCTGGGTGATCGCCGATGACGACACGACCTTCACGATGCAGCGCGGCTCGACGGTCGTCACCTTCGAGCACGGTCGCGTGCTGAATGTGATCGACTTGGTCGATGTGCCGGCCAGCGGCGCGACGGGGCTCATCACGATGCGCGACGGCACCAGCGTGCGCGCGCACATCCTGGATGACGGCTTCGATGCCGTGGTCTATTCGATCGCCGGCATCCGGACGGTCGTGCCGCGCGACCGCGCTTGGCAAGTCACCCTCGATGTCGGCTTCGACGAGCGCTACCGCAAGCTCAAGGCCGCCCTGCGCGATGACGATCTCGATGGCCGGCTGGCCATGTGCCGCTGGCTCTTCGAGCAGCGTGCCTACGACGAAGCGCTCACGGAAACGCGCGCCCTCATCGCCACGCGCCCCATCGACGAGGCCAAGCGGCTGCTGGCTGCGATCGAAGCGCAGGTCGCCGTCTTCCGCAGCGCGCCGGGCGGCAACGCAGCCCCGGCCGGCGGCGGCGCGACGCCGACACCCCGTGCGCCATCGGCAGTGCTTCCGGACCGCCTGCTCACCCCTTCCGAAGTCAACCTGATCCGTGTCTACGAGATCGACTTCAACCGACCGCCGAAGGTCACGGTCTCGGCGGACACCATCAAGGAACTCATCGCCTCCCACGCCTCCAGCGACCTGATCCCCGAGTCCGAGGCAGGACGCACGCGGCTCTTCACGCAGGATCCCATCGAGCTCGTCAAGCTCATGTTCGACCTGCGTGCACGCGAGCTCTACGGCCGGATCCAGGTCGAGACCGAACCGCACGCGCTGAACATGTTCCGCACCAAGGTCCACAACGCGTGGCTCCTGGGCAACTGTGCGACGAGCCGTTGCCACGGCGGCCTCGATGGGGGTGAGTTCTTCCTGCATGCGCGCAACGGCAACAGCGACTCGGTGCGCTACACGAACCTGCTCATCCTGCTCGAGTCGCGCTTCGATGGCCGGCCGATGGTCGATTTCGACCAACCCCATGACTCGCTGCTCGTGCAGCACGCCCTGCCGCGCTCCAGCGCGCGCTTCCCCCACCCCGATGTGCCGGGCTGGAAGCCCGTTTTCGACCGCACCAACGAACGGCTCATGGCGGAGTGTGAACGATGGATCGCCTCGATGCACCGTCCCCGTCCGGAGTACCCTGTCGACTTCGATCCCCCGTCCCTCCGCTCGCCCGACGCCGGCGACCTGAAGGATGTCCCCGAGTCCCGCTGACCACGCCTTCCCAATCGGCACCCACCATGAACCGCACCCTTGCCGCCTGCTGCCTCGTCGCCCTGCTCGCTGCCTGCACCGACCCACAGGCTCGCCATCCCGAGGACGCCACGAACGCGATTCGCATGTGGGGGCAGAAGCTCGCGGCTGCCAACAACGCCGAGACGCTCGACGAGCGCATCGAGCAGTGCCGCACGGCGGCGCAAAGGCTTTCCTCGATCCCGGGAGCGAGCAGCGCACAGCAGAGCGCCTCGTCCCTGATCGCCGCGCGCGGGTACCTGCAGTCCGCCACCTTCGGCATGCAGAAGGTCGACACCATGATGGCGCAGGACCGCGCAGCCCGCGCGATGATCACCAGCCTGCTGCCGGACATGGTCGTCGCCGGTGCCGCACTCGAAGCGATCCAGGCCACCAACCTCGGCCCGATCGCTGCCGAACTCGAGCGGCTCGCCATGACCTTCGAGGCAGGCGGCGTGCTCGAAGGCATCGATGCCGTGGCGCTGGCCGAGCAGGCCGAGGAGCTCCAAGCCGCAGCGGCCACGCTGCAGGCCACCTCGGCATCGCGTCTGGCCGAGGCCCGCGAACGCCTTGCCGCCTCGCGCTCCGAATCGCCGATGGGCCGCGTGCGTGCGAGCGACGAAGCCCTGGGCCTGACGCTCGAAGCACGCGAGGCGGCTCGCGATGGCATGGTCGCCGAAGTCACCTACGAAGCACGTGCTGCGACAGCCATGGAACTCGCGTCGATGGCTGATGCCGACCAGAACCTTGACGCAGCGCTCGAACACGCCGTGCAGTCGGTCGCCGCCGAGGCCAAGCGCTTGCAGGACGCGGCCAAGGAGAGTGCCGAGGCGCTCGATGTCATGAGCGCGCAGGTCGCCGAGGCAGCCAGGGGCATCGCCGATCGCCAGGGCGATGCGCTCCAACAGGCTGTCGAGGCCGTGACGCAGGATCTGGAGCAGGCCGCCACCCATGCCGGGCGCGCCGCGGGCTTGCAGGGTGCAAGCGGCCAGAGTGCCCGCAACGAGCAACTCACGATCGCCCTGCTCCAGGCGCGCCTGGCCGACCTGCGCGCCAGTGCCGCGCTTGCCGATGCAGCCATCGCCGACATGGCAGGCAAGGCGGGTGATGTCGCCGACGGCATCGAGTTCGAGGGCGGCGATCCGAGCGAGCTCGTCACGGCTGCGGTCACCGCCTACAAGAACGCCAAGGAAGCGATCGACGGCAGCAGCGCGACCGAGGAGTCCAAGACCGCGATGAAGGCGCAGCTCGACACCGCGATCAAGTCGCTCGAGAGCCCTGAGGACTTCGCCGCCGAGATGGCTTCCAAGAGCGGCATCGCGCTCGCCTCCGACGCGAAGAAGCCCCCCAAGCGCCCCGCGCGCGCCAAGGCTCCCGCGCGCGCTCCCCTTCCCGACCCGATCGGCTTCGAGAGCGCCGAGGCGCTGCTTGAGGCGATGAAGACCAGCTACGACTCGATTGAGGGCTTCGACCGCATCGCCAAGTGCATATCCGGCCGCGACGATGCCTCCCGACGCAATGGTCAGGTCCTCGGCACGCTGAGTTCGGCGATGGGCCCGCTGGTGGTGGCGATGAAGGCCACCTTCGGACCGGAAGCGCTCGCCTCGCTCGGCGAATCGACCGCCGGAGCGGCGGATGCGGCCGATTCCACGCTCACCGATGTGACCGACACCGAGGCCACGCTCGTCGCGGGTCCGCAGAACATCAAGCTCTTCAAGGAGGGCGAGGCATGGTTCATCGATGTGGCCTCGATGCCGCAGGAGGTGATGAGCAGCCCCATGATGAAGCAGCTTGGTGCGCAGATCGGCATGATCGCAGGCCCGATGCGCGGTGCCGCCGAATCGGTTGCCGCCAAGATCACCGCCGGCGAGATCGCCGATCCGGGTGCGGCGATGCAGGCCTTCCAGCAAGCCATGATGGGTGCCATGATGAAGGCCGCCAGCGGTGCCATGGGCGGCATGGCGATCCCCGGTGGTCCGGGCGGCATGGCCAATCCACCCGAGGGCGACCAGGACGGGACGCTGCCCTGAGCCTCACGCTCCCAGCCGCGTGAGCTGCCGCTGCGCGGCATGACGAACCAGGTCAGGCTGGGCAGGATCCACGGCGAGTTCACGGAGTTTCTGCGCCAGCGCCTGACGCCCGGCCTCGCTGCCCTTCCCTTGGACGATCGCCGACGCAGCGGCGTGCACCGCATTGCGGCGTGCCATGTCGAGCGAGACCCGCTTGAGCGTGCCCGCAAGGAACGCCGCGGTCCGATCCTGCTCCGTCCAACCCAGCACCGTGAGCAGGTCGTGGCTCGCGCCACGCCCGTCGAAGTCAGGATGGATCCCCGCCCCGCGGCTGCGCACGGTCGGAGCGTTGTGTGGACAGACCTCCTGGCAGATGTCGCAGCCGAAGAGCCAGTCACCGACCGAGTCCGCGAGCCACGCACTGCCGTCGCCGCGCTCCTCGAGCGTGAAGGTGCTGATGCAACGCGATGCATCGACGGACCACGGCGTGATCGCCTGCGTCGGGCAGGCATCGATGCAGGCCGTGCAGGCACCGCACGGATCGCTGCCGACACCGGGTGCCGCGCGCGTTGGCTCGAGCTCCAGCGTCGTCAGCAGCTCACCCAGCAGGATCCAGGAGCCGAGACCGGGCGCAATGCCCAGCGTGTGCTTCCCGATCCGCACGACTCCGGCACGCTCGGCATGCTCGCGCTCGAGCACGGGCTCAAGATCGCCGCAGCGCCGGAAGGCGTGTCCCGGGAACGCGTCATCGAGCGCCTTGTGCAGCGTGAGCAGGCGCTTCTTCATGCGTCGGTGGTAGTCGCGGCCGCGGGCGTAGCGCGCCGTGCGACCTCGCGGTGCCGCGCCCTCGTCCACGCGATCGGGCCGACCATCCGCATAGCGATCGGCGACCACGATCACGCTTCGTGCGCCGGGGAGCATGGTGCACGGATCAAGCCGTGCCTCGAGCTGCTCGCGGAACCATTCCATCGGCCCGTGACGCCCGGCAGCGACCCACTCGCGGATCACCTCTTCGCGCGAGGAACGCTCGAGCCGTGCCACGCCGACGGCGGCGAAGCCGAGCTCGCGCCCCCTGGCCACGATCCACTCCGTGAGTTCGGGGCCGCCAGCGGGGATCATGCGTGCAACCCAAGCCACGCCGCCACGCGTCCGGGCGGCACATCCTCCACCACACCACCTTGCCCGGTCCAGGCTGCAGCAGCGGTGTATCCCGAGCGCACCGCGCCTTCCATCGTGGCGGGCCAACCGGTCGCGGTCCAGTCGCCGGCCAGGAACAGGTTGGGGATGCCACCGGCGATCGGATCCGGCACGGCCTTGGGTCGCAGGCGGTCGATGCCGGGCACGCAGCCGAAGGTTGCACGCTTCTCCTTCACCGCACGAACGGCCACGGGATCGAGGCCACGCACCCGCGGCAGCGCCCACGCCATGTCGGCGAGCACGCGACGGACGATCTCGTCCTCGTCGAGTGCCATCCAGGCATCGGCGCCGCTGATCACGGCATGCACATGCTCTCGGCCCTCCTCGTCTGCCTTGCGGAAGAGCCACTGCGTCGCGCGGCCCGGCAGCACCAGGTGCGGCGTGTCCATGACCGGATGGTCGAAGAAGAGATGCACCCCGAGAATGGGGCTGAACGGGATGGACTCCAGCTCCCTGAGCCGCGCGTCGGCCCGGCGCACGGTGTCGCTGCAGAGCTTCGCCAGCCGATCGGGGGGCACGCTCGAGATCACCGCGCTGCACTCCACCACGCCCTCGTCGGTCGTCACGCCCGTGATGCGACGACCGTCGTAGTTCAGTGCGATCGCACTCGTCGACTCGCGCAACTCGCCACCGGCCTTGAGGATCGCCTCGCGTGCGGGGTCATAGAGGCGCGCGAGCGGCACCGTGCTGATCCCCATGCACGGACTCCACGCATCCTGCAGGAAGCCATCCTGGAAGACCTTCATCGCGTAGACGGCATCGCACGATGCGCTCGGCACATTGCATGCACTCACCACCACGGGATCCCAGAAGCGATCGATGGCGGCGGGCGTCTGGAGCGTCTCGCGCAGGAACGCGCCGAACTCGCGGCCCGCCCACGGCGTGCGGCCGTGGCGACCGAGCCGGATCAATCGCCACATCGCGCGCGCGATCGCGACCTTGTCACGCAGTTCCAGCTGCCGCATGCGCAGGAACGAACCCGTGAAGTGCCATGGTGCGGGCCACCACGACGGTGCCATGCGATCGGGATCCATGGGCGGATTCGCCCAGAAGGTCGTGTCATGCCACTCGACCAGTCCATCGACGCCGAGCCGACCGTAGAAGTCGATCAGGTTCGTGCAGCAGCCCATGAGCACATGCTGGCAGTTGTCCAGCACGAGCCCCGTCCGCGCATCCTCGAAGCTCGTCGCACGCCCGCCGAGCTTGCCGCGCGACTCGATCACGATCGGACGGTCGCCGGCTTCAGCCACACGAAGTGCCGCAGCGAGCCCGGCAATGCCACCACCCACGATGGCGACCGAGCGGCTCATGGCACGTACGCCCCTCCGTGCCAGCCCAGTCGCGCACGGAGCGCCACCAGCAGCTTGGCACCCGCCGGCAGCGCCACGCGGACCTCGACGACCGAACGCGGCCGATCGCGGATCCGTCGTGCGATGCCGCCGTAGATCGCTGTCATGGCCCAGAGCGTAGGCCTGCACGACCCGTCGATCAGCCCATCGAGGGGTGCGCTGGAGCGGTAGTGCGCCACGCAACGCTCCACCTGCGCCATCATGAACGATTCGCACCGCGGCGCGTCGGTCCAGGCCAGCAGGCTTGCCGGATCGAGCCCCGCGCGGGAGAGTTCATCCACCGGAAGGTAGCAGCGCCCCATGCCGTGGTCCTCACGGAGATCACGGAGGATGTTGGTGAGCTGGAACGCGATCCCACGGTCCGTCGACAGCCGCATCGCCTCCGGATCGCTCGCGCCGAAGATGCGCGTGCAGGTCCGCCCCACCGTCCCTGCAACGAGGTCGCAGAAGTGCCGGACCTCCGACCAGTCCCTGCAGGGTCGATGCTCGGCATCGAGCCGCTGCCCATCGAGCATGCCGTCGAAGTCGGCACGCACCAGGCCGTGATCCCCGATCGAGCGTGCGAGTGCGGGCCACATCGGGTCGCTGTCGGGCAGGTGGCCCGCGAAGGCTCGCTCGGTCGCCGCACGGAACGCCGCGACCTGCTCGATGCGGTCGGGGCCGCCGTCGTCAACCAGGTCATCGGCCCTGCGCATCCATGCATAGACCGCATACAGCGCCGAGCGACGGGGTTCGGGTGCGAGCCTGAGGCCGTGATAGAAGTTGCGGGCCTCGCGTCGCACGATGCCGGCGCAGTGCGCGGCACTCGCCGCGAGGGACGGCTCGCTCCAGGCCTTGACCGCGCTCACCGCGCGTTCCTCCGTGCGCGGATCACGGCCTGCAGCACGATCCAGGCCTTCTCCATGGTCCACAGTCGCGGGCGATCCAGGCATGTCTCGACATTCCACTGCTCGATCCGCGCGAGCGTGCGACGGCCACCCTCGGCGAAGAGCCAGAGCAGCGCTCGATGCTGCGGCGCCACGGCCTGCTCGAGCGCCCCGATCGAGTCATACATGGGGGCCGTGCGCACCACGCACTCCCACAGGCACTCCCGCCACTGGGACAGGAACTCGCGATCGGGCGCATGGCCGACCTCGATCATCGAGCGGAACCGCTCCTCCAGACGCTCGCCCCGGAAGAGCTCCGTGGGCACGTAGATCCTGTTGCGCTCGACAAGATCGCGGCGTGCATCCTGCCAGTGGTTGGTCAACTGCAGCGCCGTGCAGATCGCATCGCTGGCGGCGATCGCAGCCGGGTCGTGCTCGTCGAGGACGCCCAGCACGAGCCGACCCACCGGATCCGCGCTCTCGCGGCAGTACGACAGCAGGTCGTCCCAGCGCTCGTAGCGGTTCTGCACCTGATCGCGCAGGAACGCCCGCAGCAGGGCATCGAACGGTTCGCACGCCAAGCCGTGCCGCGCGACGACCGGCTGCAGGGCCACGAAGACCGGATGCACCGCATCGCCGGCGAACGCTCGATGCAGCGACTCGCGCCACCAAGAGAGCCATGCGGTCGCCGCCGCGCGATCACCGGCCTCATCGCCAAGATCGTCGCTGATGCGGCAGAACGCGTAGATCGCCTGGAACGCGCCACGCGCCGCCGCCGGCACCAGGCCGCTCATCACGCTGAAGTTCTCGGTGGCGCCGCTGGCCACGCGCGCACAGAACTCCCGTGCATCGTCGACGCTGCACGGCACGCTGGATCGGGGTCCCCAACGATCGAGTCCGGCCCGCACCATGAGCGATCGAGGCAGGTCCGGCATCGCGGTGGCGAGGACCGTCGAGGCGTTGCCGGTGCGGTCGTCCATGGGGTCCGGCACGATACTGCCCCACGCCCGGGCAGGGCTATCATCTCCGGGCTCATGAAGTTGATCCTCGCCAATCCCCGTGGCTTCTGTGCCGGCGTGTACATGGCCATCGATGTCGTCGACCAACTGCTCGACATCTGCCCGGGCGAACCGATCTTCGTCTACCACGAGATCGTGCACAACACCCATGTGGTCGGCCGCTTCCGCGACCGTGGCGTGCAGTTCGTGGAGTCCATCGACGAGGTGCCCGAGGGCGCCATCGTGGTCTTCAGCGCGCACGGCGTGAGCCCGGCCGTCCGGCAGCAGGCCCGCGACCGACGGCTCAGCGCCATCGACGCGACCTGTCCGCTCGTGACCAAGGTGCACGCCGAGGCGATCCGCTACTCGCGCAAGGGATTCCAGATCCTGCTCGTCGGCCATCGCAACCATCAGGAAGTCGCGGGCACGCGCGGCGAGGCGCCCGACTCGATCCAGGTGGTCGAGAGCCCTGCCGACATCCCGCGCCTGCACATCGAGGATCCCGAGAAGCTCATCTACCTGACCCAGACCACGCTCTCGACCGACGATGCCGGGGTGATCATCCGGGCCCTCAAGGAAGCGTTCCCGTCGATCAAGGAACCACCCGCGAGCGACATCTGCTACGCGACGACCAACCGCCAGGAGGCCGTGCGCGCGCTCGGGCCCAAGGCGGATCTCGTCATCGTCGTCGGCAGCCGGAACAGTTCCAACTCGGTCCGGCTGACGGAGATCTCCGAGAACGTCGGTACACGGGCCATCCTCGTGGACGATGCCAGCGAGATGCAGGATGCCTGGCTCGACGGCGTGGAGACCGTGCTGCTGACCGCGGGCGCCAGCGCACCCGATGACTTGATCCGCGGCGTGATCGAGTGGATCGCCGCGCGCCAAGAGCTCACGGTCGAGCAGCACGATGTCCGCCACGAGGATGTCGAGTTCGGCCTGCCGGGCACGCTCAAGGACATGATGCGCGCACGCGGGATCGATCCCACCGGCCGACGCGTGGTGCGCGAGGACTGCGGCGTCCGCAACGCCAGCTGGTTCAATGACCAGGCGATCCCCTTCACGACCGTCGACCTGACCATCGGTGCCAGCAGTGGCCACTGAGCGGCCGCATGTCTTCGACCTCGACCCTGCCGCCATGCAGTCGTGGTGCGCAGCTCGAGGCCTGCCGAAGTTTGCGGCAGCGCAGATCCTCGACTGGGTCTACGCGAAGGGCGTGGGCGACCCCGCAGCCATGTCCAACCTCTCGAAGCCGGCGCGTGCAGCCCTGGCGGAAGGCATGGCCTTCATGCGCGGCCGCCCGCTGCGCCACCAAGTCGCCACCGATGGCACGCAGAAGATCCTCATGGGCTGGCCCGACGAGGGCGAACTGCTGCCCATGGCCAAGCCATCCCGCCAGACCGAGTGCGTGATGATCCCGACCGAGGACCGACGGACCGCATGCATCAGTTCGCAGGTCGGCTGCCCCGTCGGTTGCCGCTTCTGCGCCAGCGGCATCGGCGGGCTCGATGGCAACCTCACGGCCGGACAGATCGTCGAGCAGGTCTGGCAACTCTCGCGCCTCGAGGGCGTGGGCCGCATCAGCAACATCGTCTTCATGGGGATGGGCGAGCCGCTGGCGAACTACAACGCGGTCACTGCGGCGATCCGCACGCTGCACGCGGAGTGGGGCTTCGGGATCAGCGCGCGCAAGATCACGGTGAGCACCGTCGGCCTGCCGGCGGCGATCCGCAAGTTCTGCTCGTTCGAGCTGCCCGTCACGCTTGCCCTCAGCCTGCATGCGCCGTTTGACGACCTTCGCCGGGAGATCATCCCGTGGGCGGAGTACAGCACGATCGCCGAGCTGCTCGAGGCCTGCCAGGAGTGGTTCGAGCGCACTGGCCGCGAGATCACGCTCGAGTACATCCTGCTCGGCCGTGTCAACGACCGGGCCGAGCATGCCCACGAACTGGCGCGGCTGGCCCGCACGCTGCGCGCCAACGTCAACCTCATCCGCTACAACGAAGTCCAGGGCATGCCGTACGAGCGTCCCTCGTCGGAGGATGTGCTCGCCTTCCAGGAGATCCTGCGCTCCAAGGGCGTGAATGTGCACATCCGCGCCAGTCGCGGCCGCGACATCGCCGCCGCCTGCGGGCAGTTGCGCCACGAGAGCATGCGCCGCGACCAGTCAGCCGCGTGAATCGTCACGCGCCGCACGGGCGTCACGATTCGCGGGGGGCGAGCGATCCGGGACGCAGCGCGTCGATGTCGCCGGCACTCATCCCACGGATCGAACCATCGAGTGCATCGGCGTGGAGCTCCTTCGCCGCCTGCAACCACTGGTCGTAGGTCGATTCGCTCGCGGCAGCATCGGCCACGAAGCGGTAGCCCGCCTCGCGGGCATCCTGTCCCGAGCGACCGCGCCAAGCGAGCGGTACGAACGGCATGATGACCTCGACGACGCGTGCGGGCCAATCGCTGCCCTTGACCTCGGCCTTCCAACGCCGCCCCGGCACGGCCACATCCACTCGGTAGAGATAGCGTCGCGACACATGGTCACCGCGGCTGCGGACCTCGCCCAGCCACTCGCGTACACGGCGACGGTGCTCGTCACCGACGGTCATCACGCAGAGATACGGGAAGTCCCGGATCAGGCTCAGTTCAGCCAAGGGCAGCACGCACGCTGCCGTCAGCGGCATGTGATCGATCCCCCGCTCACGCGCGGCCAGCGCGACGATCGCATCGCCATAGCGCTTGGCGTAGTCACCACCTCCCCAGATCACGCATCGACGGAAGGCCAGCACGAGGTCATGCAGCGGCTGTCCGCCATCGATGCCCCCCAGGGGTTCAAGGGTGCGCAGATAGGGTCGCAGCAGCGAGACCACGCGACGGGAAAGCCGGCGCGACCGCGGATTGCCGTAGACGCGTGCCTCGAACTCCATGCGCCGCATCATGTCCTGCGCACGCTCGCGGTCACTGGCACTCACGCGCTGTTCGGCCTGCTCGCTCGCCACCAGCCGACCGAATCGCAGTGCTTCCAGGCTGCGTGCGTAGCCACGCTGCTCCATGCGGCGTGCCGCGGCCTCGAGCGCTTCGACCGTCACCGGCACGAGCCCCAGCTGGAACGATGCCCCGAGCATGGCCACATCGAGCACGCGATCGTTCAGGAAGGCGTGCCGTACGCGACGGCCCATGTCGAGCGCCAGAGCTGCGGGCGCACCCAGGGCATGCTCGATCGATGGTCCAAGCGCGGCTGCAGCCGACTCGAAGGGCTCACGCAACTGGTCGGGGAAGGCACCCGTGTTGACGCACGCACGCGTGCGCCCCGCTGCACCGATGCGCAGGTAGGGATCGGGGCCGAGGGCGCGAAGCGACTCGACCGGATCCATGCCGATCAGCACATCACCTTCACCGAAGGGGATCCGGATCGGCATCGGCAGGTCGTCGCTGCTGGCTGCACGCGTGAAGAGCACCTGTGCCCACGAGCGCCTGCCGGGTCCGATCGGCGTTGCGTGATGCACAGCCTCGACGCGATAGCCCATGGATCGTCCCGCTTCACAGAGCATCTGCACGGCAACGCCCGGGGGATCCCCGCGCCAGCCTGCAAGGTGCGCGCGCCAGACGCCTTGCGTGGCGTGCAACGGTGCGGGCGTCGGCAGGCTCGCCGCCCGGCGCGCGGTCTCGGCCAGCGCCACGGGCCGCTCACGCTCCAACTCCACCTGCTCGAGCAAGGGCTCCACCCGCAAGCGCCAGCCTTGCCCGGGTTCGGGCGTCGCACGCACGATCTCGGCCGTGGCACGCAAGGGATCCGCGCCGCGCTCCAGGCCCTGGTCGATCAGCGTGGCCAGCGGCGGATCGCGGAGGTCGCAGGCGGCGTTCACCGGCCAGATGAATCGTTGCATCGGCAGGTATCCCAGCCGGTCGACCTCGATCAAGTCGCGTTCGAGCACATTGATGTCGCGCCGCGCCGGCGGTCCATCGCGGGCGATGAGGATGGTCACACCACCCTCGTCAGTGGCCTCGATGATCGACCTGATCACCGCATCACGGTCGTTCACATCGACACGGACCGTCCGTGGCAGGCTCCGTGCATCGCCCGGCGTGCAAGCCTCGCACAGCCGCGCGACATCAGGTTCCTCATCGGCCGCCAGGTCGCACACGACGAACACCCGGGGCCCCGTGCGAACCGCATGACGCACGGCGGCACCGCCCTCGATCGACCAGCGCCGTCGGTCCCAGACCTCGATGACGGTCGACCCGGTTCGCGCAGGCTCGGGCCCCCCTGCAAGCACCGCATGCCGCGGCGCCTCGCCTTGGTCGGGCGCGCGCACGGCCAGTGCCTCGATCGCATCGAGTGCCGCTTCGGTGGCGGCCAGGCGCGCACTGGCCAACCCCAGATGCTCATCGCGCGGAGGGACCACCACGCCCTCGAGCTCGACATCGGGTGCCAGCAACGCATGCGGATCCTTGCTCGGCCGCAACCCATCGAGCAGATGGACCATCTTGCGCACGAGCGTGGAACTGCGCGTGCCTTCGTTGGGTTCGAGCCTGACGCGAGCATGACCTTCGATCGGCGGAAGCTCGGTCCACCACACCTGCGCGGCATGGCCGTGCCCACGACGGATCCGCTGCGCCAGCCCGACCACGCGCGGCGCCGTGCTGCCGGGCCGGGGCTCGACCACGATCGCGTGCTCGCAGCGCTCGAGGAATCGCTCGAGCGCACTCTCGTCGATCGGTGCGCTGGCACCGAGCCGGAAGACCGGCACGCGACCGGTGAATCCGGTGGCATCGAGCATGTGCAGCGTCGCGTGCACACACGGCCCGATGGCGATGATGCCATAGCGCTCTCGCTCGCCCGGACTGGGCATGAACCACGCGTGATTGAACTCATCGCGACGAAGCTCGCGCAAGGGATCGCCGCCTTCCGCGACCAATGCCTCGGGTTCGACCGCATCGAGCATCGTGACCACGCGGTTGGGCCGCATCGAGAGCGTGGCCCAGGATCGCAGCATGGTGTTGTGCACCACGATGCCCACCGGAAGGCCCGCGGCAGCTGACATGCGAAGTGCCAGGCCCACACAGCGACGCAGGCTCTCCAGATCCCACGGCTCGAGCGTCGGCATGCGCAGGCGCCAGCTGATGCGGCGAGGGCAGGTGGCCGGCGAGAGGTGCGGATTGTCCTCAAGCACCAGGGCCACCGGACCGGCGCAGGATCGAGCCAGTCGCTCCAGTGCCCCCACGCCTCGATCAATCTGGTCGTTGGGCACGAGCGCAATCGCCCCACGACCGGCAGCGGATTCGATCGCCGCCAGGCTGATGCTCCGCACCGCATCGACCGAGGCTTCG
This sequence comes from Planctomycetota bacterium, assembly GCA_016873115.1. Lineage (GTDB taxonomy): Bacteria > Planctomycetota > Phycisphaerae > Phycisphaerales > SM1A02 > SYIB01. Next base: position 15,129 of record VGYB01000015.1, read on the forward strand.
AGGCGAAGCCCGTTGCGATCGAGTGCCGCCTGCGTGGCGGGATCGGTCGTCATGCGGAACATCGGTTCGAAGGGCGGTCGCCTCGGACCGAAGACCGCGACGGCCGGCATGGGTGACTCGAGGGCGCCCTTCAGGAGGGCCTCGGGCGCCGAAAGCAAGGCGTCACCATCGGTGCGCGCCAGGGGCGGCGTCCACGCATCACGGGGGTCGTGCTCGCGGCCAGTCACGCTTGGATCCTAACGATGCCCGAGCACGAACTCGACGGCCTCGGCGAACCCATCGCGATCATGATGGCCCACACGCACACTGGCGGCGGCGTGCGCGTGCTCGTGCGCATTCGCCATCGAGATCCCAAGGGCCGCAGCGCGGAGCATGCCAAGGTCGTTCATGCCGTCACCGACCGTCGCGACTTGGTCCTTGCCCAGCCCCCGCATGCCACACACATGCTCGATCATGGTCCACTTGTCGACGCCGGCAGCGAAGATCTCGAGGACATGCGTCTGCGTGCCAATCGACATGTCCTGCGTCACGGCACCCCAGTGCTGCATGGTGACGGCATCGCCCACCCGATCCCGGAGGCGATCGACCAACACGGGAAGTTCACGGGCGCTCGCGACCGTGCCCGTGCGCAGGACCGCGTGCGCGTGCGCATCGGGCTGCCAGTGGGTCGGGCACGCAATGCGCTCCACGGACACCGGGAACTCCTTGAACCACCAATCGCTCACCGGATGCAGCTCGTGGCTGCCGACGAGCAGGTAGTCGTGCCCCGCGCGCGATGCATCGCGGAAGACATGCGCCACATGACCGTGCTCACTGATGATGCGCACGCAGTCGTACGCCGCCTGCGGACACATGTCGAAGGTATGGACCACGCCGCCGTCCGTCGCCCGGTGCAGGCTGGCGCCGCCCACCGCGATGCACAGCCCGTCGATCCCGGCCTCCTGCACGGCGGCGCGGGCTTCCATCCAACTTCTGCCCGTGGCCACCACGACCTCGAGGCCCTCGTCCCGTGCCTTGCGGATGGCCAGCCGATTGGCATCGCTGACATGCCCACGACGGTCCAGGAGCGTGCCGTCGAGGTCAGTGACGAGGAGTCGGTAACGCATGGTGCAACGCCCGTTTGGACGCGACCGATGCTACACTTCCCGCCCTCATGGCAGACCAGAAACGACCCGCTGGGGATGTCTCGGACCGCAAGCGTCTTGCGCAGATGCAGCAGACCGATCTGGCGGAAGGTCGCCTGAACGAGGACTTCGTCCAGTGGCTGAAGACCAGCGGCCCGAACTGGCTGCTGGGCGTGCTGGTGGTGCTCTGCGCCTTCATGGGCTGGAATTGGTGGACGCAGAGGAAGGCGAGCTCCGTTGCACTCGCGTGGGAAGAACTGGCCGGTGCGAGCATTCCGCCCGCGATGGTCGAGATCGCCAGCCGCAACGAAGGCGAGCCAGGTGTCCGCATGATGGCGCTCCTCAACGCTGCCGACACCTACATGAGCTGCCTGCAGACCGGCGTGCGCTGGGACCGCAAGCCCGAGGACGCCGACAAGGCGGTCACCCCGGAGCTGCGCGCGGAGTACCTCGGCAAGGCCGATGAGCTCTACGCGCAGGTGATCACGGAGGCGACCACCCCCACCACCAAAGCGGTCTTCGCGGTCCCGGCAGCCTTCGGTCGCGCGACCGTGGCCGAAAGTGAAGGCAAGCTCGCGCTCGCCAAGGAGCGCTACGAGCAAGCCGCTTCGTTGGCGAACGATGCGTATCCGCAGCTCGCCGCCCAAGCCAAGGCCCGCATCGAGTCGCTGGCTTCGCTTGAGACACCAGTATTCATCCCCGAACCGCCTGCACCGCCTGCACCGCCTGCGGCCCCCGTGCCTGCCGTCGATACGCCCGCCACGGCACCCGTCGCTCCGGCCATCGACCCACCCACCACAACACCGGTCGCTCCAGCGACCGACGCTCCGGCCACGGCTCCCGCTGCTCCCGCACCGGCTCCGGCCGCCACGCCCTGACCACGCCGCGCATCGGCGCGCCGCCACACCGCACGCCATGCCCAGTCCGACCAGTGCCCCCGATGACGACTCGATCGTGTCGGGGCCCGGCGGAGCCATCCAGCTCATTGCCCCGGGCGGCCAGGTGGATCGCGAGGCGCTCTTCGCGCTCTACGACTCCAGCGGCGAATTCGACGACGACCATCCTGTCAGCGTGACCTTCGAACTCACCCGCGATCTCGAGAAGCGGCTCGATCGCTACCTCGTCGACCGCGTGCCGTTCCTGTCGCGCACGCAGCTGCAGCGGCTGATCGACGAAGAGGCCGTCACGGTGAACGGCCGCATCCCCAAGGCCAGCACCAAGCTGCGCAAGGGCGACCGCGTGGTGGCAACGCTCCCACCGCCACCGTCGAGCGAGATCCCGCCCGAAGACATCCCGGTCGAGGTCCTCTACGAGGACGACGAACTCATCGTCGTGAACAAGCAGCCCGGGCTCATCGTGCATCCGGCACGCAGTCACAAGACGGGCACGCTGATCAACGCGCTGGCGTGGCACTTCCGCCACCGCTCGGGCGGGCAGCTCTCGAGCGTGGGCAAGGACATCGCGCGACCGGGCGTCGTGCACCGGCTCGACAAGCTCACAAGCGGCGTGATGGTCGTGGCCAAGAGCGATACCGCGCACTGGCGCCTGGCCAAGCAGTTCGAGCACCGTCAGACCGGCAAGCGCTATCTGGCGCTGGTGCACGGCCGCATGGAGCCCGAGGCCGACCTCATCGACCTCCCGCTGGGCAAGCATCCGACGATCAAGGAGAAGTACGCCGTCCGGCACGACGAGACCGGCAAGCCATCACGCACGGTCTACCGCGTGATCGAGGAGTACGAGAACGCGTCGCTCGTCGAGCTCGAGCTGCTCACGGGCCGCACGCACCAGATCCGCGTCCACCTCTCGCACCTCGGCTATCCGATCGTGGGCGATGACCTCTACGGCGGCAAGCACTCGAGCGAAGCCGACTTCGGTGGGATGGCGACGGAACCGTTCCTCTGCCGCCAGGCCCTGCACGCGACGATGCTCGCCTTCCGCCATCCGATCACGAACGAGCCGATGCAGTTCATGGCACCGCTCGCTGCGGATCTTCACCGTGCGGTTCGATTGCTCCGCGCGCATCGCTTCGTGCGCGCCCTGTCCGCACCCGGCACGGTCGTCCCGCGCCCGGCGGAGTGACCTCACACCTGGGCGCGCGCGGCCTCGGCCATGCGCCAGACCGAGAGCATGACCTCGCGCACGCCCTCGCCGGTCGCGCCGCTCATCATCATCGGCTTCACGCCTCGCTTGGCGAAGCGCTCGAGCACATCGGCCAGGAGTTCAGCGCGATCCTCGGCAGGCAAGAGATCGATCTTGTTGAGTGCCACCAGCTCGGGCTTGCGCGCGAGTTCATCGCTGAACTCCGCAAGTTCCCGGCGGATGGTTCGATAGGACTCGACCGGGTCGCTGCCATCGACCGGCAAGGCATCGACCACATGCAGGATGCACCGCGTGCGCTCGACATGTCGCAGGAAGTCATGGCCCAGACCGGCACCCTCGGCGGCACCCTCGATCAGGCCGGGCAGGTCAGCGAGCACGAGCCGCCGCTCGTCACCAAGATCCAAGATCCCCAACTGCGGCCCGAGCGTGGTGAACGGATAGTCCGCCACCTTCGGATTCGCGCGGGTGCTCGCCTTCAGCAGCGTGCTCTTGCCGGCGTTGGGCAGGCCGACGAAGCCGACATCGGCGATGAGCTTGAGCTCGATCTCGAAGGTTCGCTCGACCGACGGTTCGCCGAGCGTGCGTTCGAGCGGCGTCTGGTGCACCGCACTCTTGAAGTGATCGTTGCCCAGACCCCCGCGACCGCCGGCGGCGATCACCACGCGCTGCCCCGGCTCAAGGATGTCCGCGACGATGTCGCCTGACTCCGGATCGATCACCTGCGCGCCCAGCGGCAGGCGGATGTCGATGTCGGCGCCATCGCAGCCATGGCACTTCTTCTTCTGCCCGTTCTCGCCGTCCTTCGCGAACCAGTGCGGCTTGTAGGCAAACTCCACCAGCGTGTCGAGGTGAGGATCGCCCACGACCACCACATCGCCGCCCTTGCCGCCATCGCCACCGTCGGGACCGCCCTTGGGGTTGCCCTTCAGCTGCAGCAGGTGCGCACAGCCATCGCCGCCCTTGCCGCTCTTCACATGGATGACGGCACGATCGACGAACATCGTTCAGTACTCCTGGGCGCACGCGCACGACGGCGCGGCGCAATGGTTCGACCCGCACGGCGTGGCGACCGTGGGCAAAAACGAAGCGGGCGCAGCATGGTGGCTGCGCCCGTCACGATGAGATCGATTCACTTGGCGTCCATGGCCAGCCGGGGCAGGCTGGGGTCGGCGGGGATCACATCGACCACCCGGCCACGGAACCGCACGGTCCCCGGCACCTTGGCCATGACCGAGTCATCGGCCGCCAGGTAGGTCATGAATCCGGCCTTCCACTTCGTGCCGCGCTGGCGGACGATGATGGAACCGGCCTTCGCATCCTGGCCGCCGTACAACTTGATGCCGAGGAACTGCGGATTCGAGTCGCGGCCGTTTTGGGTCGAGCCCTGGCCCTTCTTGTGTGCCATGACGAACAGTCCTTTCGAGAGCGAGTCGCGGAGTGTACGGGCAATCGGACCGCCTGTGAAGCGCCAAGTCCGATGGCCAATGGTGATTATCCGGGCCGGCACGGCCCATTCGCCCGGGACGGTCACGGCCGATCGACCGCGACCACCGTCGCGGCCTCGGGTCAATTCAGCGCATGACCCATTCGCGATTCTTGAGGATCGCCGGTTCGGTACGGCGCCCCTTGGGATCGCCGGGTACCGCGTAATCGAGCTGGAGGTTCTCGCGCAGCGTGACCTTCTCCCCTGTCTTGGGGTGCACCTTCTGCTCGGTCTCGCTCGAGGCACCTGCGATGAACACCGTGAGCTCGGTGCCATCGGTGCCTTCAGCCAGCCACGCCACCATGCCCGTGCGACCGTTGTCCTCACCGGGCAGGAGGTCGTCCATCACCGCGAACTGGTCCTCGACGCCTTCCTCGGCCATCGACGCGCAGATCGCCTTGCGCACCTGCGGCGGAACATCGTTCCCGCCGCGCATCAGGCGCCCTTCACCATCGAGCAACTGGATCTTTGGCGACCAGAGCAGGGTCTGCCTGGTCTGGTTCACCACGTCATAGACGAAGTACCAGTAGCCCTTGCCATCCTGCGGATCGACCCACAGGCGCAGGCCCTTCGGGCGCACATCGAGCTTCCACGGGTCAGCCAGCACCGCCGCCACGGCAGGCTGCGGAGGGGACCAAGGGAGGACCATGAGCGAAGAAGCGGCAACGAGGGCGATGGAAAGCGGGCGGATCGGCATGGAGGAAGTGTACAGATCCTCGCTCGCCATCCCCTCCCCCCGATACGCTTTGGAGGTGTCGCTCCTCGACCGAACTGGGCTCTTTGGACACGCCCCCGACTGGGGCGAGCCGTTCCAGCCCTCGATCTCCCAGCGGGCTGAGGCCCTTCGGCGCCTCGCAGGCCCCGACCCGGCTGTCCTGCGCCGCCTGATTCGCGACGCGCGCGCCGATCCCAACTTCTTCCAGCATGCTTGGTGCGTTGCCGACCCCGAAGGCTGCCTGGGTGCCACGGCACTCTTGGCCCCGCAAGCAGGCAACACGCTGCAGGCGCTGGTCACGCATGGCACCACGGATGCCGCGATCCCCGCGCTCGGTCGTCTCCTGGCACGAGCACTGGACGGTGCTCACGGCCAAGGTCGCGCCATGGCGCAAGCCCTGCTCGAGCCCGCCCGTGGCCGAGAACTCCGTGTGCTGCACGCTGCTGGCATGCGACGGCTCGCCACGCTGGGGTACTACGAACGCGCGCTGCCGCGCCGGGGTCGCGTGGCGGCGTCTTGGCCAGACGGGGCATCGATCACCGCCTGCGATGTCCACAGTGACCAGGGGCGCACCACGCTCTCGGAAGTCCTGCAGTCGACCTACGAAGCCACGCTGGACTGCCCGGCCCTCGCCGGCCTGCGCACGCCCCAGGAGACGCTGGAGGGCCATCTGGCGACCCACGCAGTCGATCCTGACCTCTGGACGATGGTCTGGCTCGAGGGTCGCCCTGCCGCCGTAAGCATGTGCGCACTGCTGCCGGGAACCGACGCGGCGGAACTGGTCTATCTCGGCGTGGTGCGCCCTGCGCGCGGCCGGGGCATCGGGCCGGCCCTCCTCCAGCACACGATCGGGCGACTGGAGCATCGCGGCGTGCGCAGCCTGCATCTGGCGTGCGATGAGGCGAACGCTCCGGCGCTGCACCTCTATCACAACGCTGGATTTCACAGGACCATGCGCCGCATCGCGTTCATGCACGCCCTGCGCTGACCGAGTTGTCCACAGTGCATGCACCCGAGCACACGCGAGCAGGCGCGAGGAATTTCTCCACGCGCAAGTACGCACTCCGACGCGGCTTGTCGTTGCACTCCCACCAAGTCGCGACGATCGTCTTGGCAGATCCCGAACTTGGGTTAGAGTGAGCGGCCCGGTCACGATGACCGACGCCCGGTTCTCGTGGGCGGCTCGCACGGACGCAGAGGTCCACAACACCCTTGGTGCTCGGCACGGAGAGATCCTGCAGCGACGATGCCCATCGTCCATGCTGTGCCCCGTCCATGCCGAGCCCCGCCGCACCCTTGCCCGAGTTTCCGCGCTTGAAAGACACCCAGACCTCCTGCTCCTTCGATGCGCGCGGCTCTTCCACGGGATGCGAGGCCATCGGCGAGGCCATCCGACAACGCATCGGCGAGGTGCCGTTCCGCATGTGGTTCGAGAGTCAGTCGGACCTGGCGGTCGACGGGGGCTCGCTCGACATCGCGGTGCGTACCACCTTCGCCAGCGACTGGATCGAGCGACACTACCGGGGCATCCTCGAGTCGGTGATGCACGAGCGCAGCGGCGCTGGTGCCAAGGTCACGATCCGTGCGGTGCAACAGCAGCCACCGTCCCCGGCAGCGCGTGCGCGGCGCGGCGACCCGGAACACTCGATCGAGTCCGCGCTTCCGGAGCGCGAGCGACGAACACGCCCCGGCGGAGCGTGGCGGACCTTCGATGACTTCGTCGCAGCGACCAGCAACCGCATCGCCCTCGAGAGTGCGCGCCAGTTCGCGGCGGGCACCCTGCCTGGCGTGAACCTGCTCGTCCTCCACGGGCCGTGCGGTGTGGGCAAGACCCACCTGCTCCATGCGCTCTGCTCCGCCCGCCAGTCGGCCGGCTCCACGCGCGTGCGCTACCTGACCGGCGAGCAGTTCACCAACGGCTTCCTCGCGGCGCTCCGGGCCAACACCGTCTCGGCATTCCGCCAGAGCGTGCGGGAGTGTGATCTGCTGGCGATCGACGATGTGCACTTCCTCGCCGACAAGACCGCCACGCAGGCCGAGTTCCTCCACACGATCGATGCCGTCGGGCTGATGGGCGCGAAGGTCGCGATCGTGAGCGACGAGCATCCACGCGAGATCGCCCGGCTCTCGAAGGCGCTCGTGAGCCGACTGCTCGCCGGGATCGTGGCCAAGGTCGATGCTCCCGACCGCGACCTGCGCAACGCGCTCGTCCGGCGCTTCGCACAGCGCCGGGGCCTGCGTCTGTCCGATGCCGCGATCGACTGCGTGGCCAGCCGCTGCGTGGGCAGCGTGCGCGAGATCGAGGGTGCCGTGGCCAAGCTGGCTGCGGTCTCCGTGCTCGATACGCGACGGCTGCAGGGCGAAGCGCTCAACGAGAGCTCGGTCACCCAGGTGCTCGATGCCGACGCCACGCGCGAGCGCCGCACCAATGTGCGGATCCCCACCATCATCGATGCCGTATGCGAGGCGCTCGGGGTCGAGCGCTCCGAGTGCCTGGGCGCGAGCCGCCATCGACGCGCGGTCCTGGCGCGTGGCGTGATCGCCATGCTTGCCCGCGAGTTCACCACCCGCAGCTACCCGGAAATCGCCAAGGCCATGGGCCGGAGCACGCACAGCACGATCCATGCCGCGGCCAGCCGCGTGCAGAGGCTCGTCGAGGAGCGCGCCCTGATCGAGTCCGCCGACGGGTCGTGCGGTGCGGATGAACTGGTGGCGCGCGTGCGCCGATCGGTGCTGGCTGCGCCTCGTTCCTGAGCCTCCCGGACGCGGGTGTTGCCCTACACTGGCCACCATGGTCCTCATGGGCGCGGTCGGTTCGATGGCGCTTGCCGCCCTCGTGCAGTTCGAGCAGATCGATTACACCCAGGTGAGCTTGGATGCGCTCGTGCGTTCGATCGCCCCGCGCGCCAGCGGTTCGCATCACGATGCCCTGCTCGCCCTGCGATCCATGAAGGATCCTCGGCTTGCGCCGCTGTTCAACACGCTGGCCCAGCTCCCTGATCCGACCGCGGCGATCGACGGCCTGCTGGGCGAGGCCGAACTGGCGACTCCCGCGGGCGTCACGCCACTCTCGCTACGGATGATCACCGACACACCGACACGCCTTGCGGCGATGCGCGCGGCCGTAGGTCTCAAGCTCCTCTCGCCAGCGGCCGCGCACGAGATCATGGGCTGGGACGACATCGAGCCGCTCGACCACGCCGTCCTCGCCAGCGTGCTGCTGCAGGCGGGTGAATCGGTCGAGACGGCGTCCATCAGCCCGCTCTTGGCCGATGGACGGCCCGCCGTCGCCGGACTCGCCGCCGCCCTCCTGCTGCAAGCAGGCGACGCGGAGGCCTGGGACCAGTTTGCCAGCCGTGTGGCCAGCCTGCAGGCCAGCGACCGCACGGCCACGATCCAGGAGGTCGCCCGTGCGGCCGAGGCCTACTCGCTCAAGGCTGTTGCACCGAAGCTCGCATCGCTGGCCAATGGCGAGGGCATTCCTGCCAACCTCCGCCTGCTCGTGATGGGCACCGTGCTCAAGCTCGATCCCACGAGGGCCGAGCCGCTCTGGCGTGCGGCGACCGTCGAGCGCTCGCAAGTCGCGCTCCTGCGCGCAGGCCTCCAACTCTTGGTCTCGATCGATGTGCCGCCCGCAGGCTGGGCCGCTGCGATCCGCAACGGCGATCCCTCGATCGAGGCGCTGGCCAACGCGATCGATGCCGCGACTTCGGGTGATGCACCAGCGTTGGGCAAACGGCTGGCCGCGATGGTCGGCACCGGACAGCGCCTCATGGCCGAGGCTGCGCTGCAGCGTTCGCGATCGATGCCGGAGGACGCCGCTCGGCCGGTGCTCGATGCCCTCGTCGATGCCGGGCTCAAGGCCGATGCTTCGATCCCCTTCCGTTCGATGGCTCTCGACGCGGGGCAGCGACTCTCCGTGATCGATCCCGATGGCATGGCCGCGCGACTGGTGAGCGCTGCCGACGATCGCGACGCATCGGAACTCCTGGTCAATGCGATCTACCAATCCAGGGATGCTCGCGCCGCGGAACTCGCGTGTGCCGCCCGCGAGAAGCTCGGCCGCAGCGCGGCATCGATGGCCTGCATGGCACGGGCGCGAACGAGCGAGTCGGTCGATCCGGTGATCCTCACCCAGGTCGGCGTGGCGGCATCGGGTGGAAGCGAACTCAGCATCAACTTCAGGACGCAGGCGGCATGGATCTTCCTGTCGCGCTCAGGCCAGGCCGATCGCGCGATCAAGGCCATGACCGAGGCATCCTTCAAGATGACTCCATGAGCAACATTCCCCTCTCGAAGCCCGACCTCGTGCAAGCTGACATGGACGCGGTCATGGAGACGCTCCGTGGAGAGCGGCTGTCCCAGGGCCGTGCGCTGCTCGAGTTCGAGCGCAGGGTGGCGCAGGTCACCCGCCGTCCGCACGCCATCGGCGTCTCCAGCGGCGCCGCGGCGCTCGAACTGGCCCTGCGCGCACTCGACATCGGCGATGGCGACGAGGTGCTCGTCCCCAGCTTCGCATTCCCAGCCAACACCAATGCCGTCATCGCCGTCGGCGCGACGCCGGTCTTCGTGGATGCCGACCATCGCACCCTCTGCATGAGCGCGACCGAGGCGGAGACGAAGATCACGCCGCGCACCCGCGCGCTGCTCGGCGTACCCATCTTCGGTGCGATCGCCGGCCTGCAGGAACTCATCGCAGTCTGCGCGCGCGCCGAACTGCCGATGGTCGAGCATGCGGCCGAGGCATTCGGCAGCACGCTCGGTCCGGACAATGCCGGCCGCTTCGGGCGCATCACGGCACTGGGCTTCGGGCCCAACCGACCGATCGCCATGGGCGAGGGTGGGGCCATCGTGACCAACGATGATCGGCTGGCGATCCTGTGCCGAGCCATGCGCAACCAAGGCCGCACGGACCGGCGGTCGTTCCCCGACCAATCGCCCGATGTCGGCATGATCATGCGCTTCGCGTGCCTGGGCTACGACGCTCGCCTGGCCGAGCCGCTCGCCGCCCTCGGAGCGAGCCAGATCGATCGGCTCGACTCGATCCTGGAGCGTCGCACCGAAGTCGCCCGTCGCTATGTGCGGCGGCTCTGCGCGATGCCGAACCTCATCCTGCCGTCCATCCCGGATGATGGCACGATCTCATGGCCGCTCTTCTGGGTGCGCCTCTCCGACCGCTTCAGCAACATCGAGCGCGATGCACTCGTCGATGGACTCCACCGCCATGACATCGGAGCGGCAAACCACTACCCCGCGTGCCACCTCTTGCCGCATGTCCGCGCCGCGTTCGGCACGCACTACGGACAGTGCCCCGTCGCGGAGAGCCTCTCCGATCGCACGATCACCCTGCCGATGTACACCTCGATGAGCGAAGACGACATCGATCAGGTGTGCGCGACGCTCGAACTCCTGCTCGGTCGCATCGAAACGCCAACGCGCGATTGAGGTCCCACTCACGAGAACGGCCCGTCCTTGGAGACGGGCCGCTGGCTCGGAAGCCACCCACGGGACTCGAACCCGTGACCTGAGCTTTACGAAAGCTCCGCTCTACCGGCTGAGCTAGGGTGGCGACGGGCTGGTGAGATTACTTCAGGATCAGGCCGACGCTCTCGGCGGCCGGCAGATCCAGGGCGCCCCACGCTTGGCCGGCCGCCACGGCGGTGTCGCCGCTGGAGGATCCGATCAGGGCGCGCAGGCCATCGACATGGCGGGCCTGCAGGCGATTGCCGCCCACTCGTGCGCTGGCGGCCAGTGCACCCAGGAGCGCCGACTGCTCCTCTCCGCTCGCGGCGAGTGCAGTGTCGGCCAGGGCGCACTGAGCGCGGGCAGACTTGAGCACGGCCACGGTGTTGGCAACATCCAGGCGCGACTCGCCCTCGAAGCGCGCGAGCGCATCGAGCAGCTGGGATTCGGCGACGCTCGCATCGAGCGCACAGCCGGGCTTGGAGGCAATCGCGCGGAGCGCCGCGAGCGCTCTGGCCGCGTATCCGGAAGCTTCCTCGGCGGTCATCGCGCCGCCGGCCACCGAGCCCATGATGCTGGTGACGGCAGCCTTGAACGCCTCGTCGGGTGCGCCGATCTCGAAGAGCTGGGTGTTCATGTCCGCACCCACCGCTGCACGCACGCGACCGCTATCGGCGGCGCTGACGCTCACGAGTGCGGGGACCGAGGCCATCGTGCGGCTCGCGCGCAGTCCAGCCACGGCGCGGGAGGTGCCAGTGACATCGGTGCGGCTGCCGGCATCGTCGACCGGACGGCGACCGCCGCGCTCGGAAGCCATCAACTGCACGACGAGCAGGTCAACGGCACTGTTGCCGAGCTCGGCCTCGAGCTCTTCAAAGGTCCGGAAGTCGCCGCCGACCACCCGGAAGCCTGCCGTGCCGAGCTTCTGTTGCAATGCGGCCCGGTCTTCGTTGCTCGTGGTGATCACGGCGGCGAGCGGATCGGCGCCGACGGCCAGGATCGAGGCGAGCGTGGGGACCACGCTCGAGTCGTACGCGAACGAACTCGTCGGGGCGAGGCCACCGAAGAGCAGCGCCGCATCGAAGCGCACGCGACGGTCACCGTAGGTCAGTGCTTCGCAGGCAGCGCTCACATCGCTCGGGGCAAGGCGCTGTTCGCCCGCGATCTCACCAAGGTGCATCAGGGCCGTGCGCGCCAGTCCGAGGTCATCGGCACCCAGTGCGAGGGCAAGCACATCCTGGCCAATGCTTGCGCCGGCCGCGGTCGCGAAGAAGGCCGCGCTGTAGGCGCGCTCGCCGCTGACCGGATCGGGGGACTCGCCCATGACCGCCTCGCGGCGCAGATCGTTGGCGACGAAGAGCGCAAGCGCCTGGGCGTTTGACGAATCAGCCAGCAGCGCGGAGCGCGCCGCCTGCATGCCCATGATGGCGTGGAAGGCTCCCGTGGGCACGGCCACCGGCATCAGGCCGTCGCCCTCCCAGATCCACGCAAAATTGTTGGGTTCGTAGGGCTGCGCAAGGAGCGCACTGCGGCGATCGAAGTGCGCGCGGGCCAGCGAGGTGTACTCGGCCGAGACCGATGCACCCTTGCCGCCGCACGCGGTGTACGCGCGGCCGGCGGCCGAAGCGACTTCCTGCGATCCATCCTTGGAGAGTTCGAGTGCGCGCAGGCCCGCTGCGGCCGTTGGCGAACCGATGGCGCCAAGGATCTCGCAGATCAGGATCTGGTTGCTCGCATCGAGGTTCGGGAGAGCAGCCACGAGCGGCGCCACCCCTGCCGAACCGAGCTGGGTCAGCATGCGCTGCGCGGCAAGCGCGAGCTGGTCGTTGCCAATGCCGGTCGCCGCGCGCAGGAGCGCCGGCACGGCGAACTCACCAGCGCTCATCAGGCGAGCGCGGGCATACACCTGCTGGCGGCCCGAGCCAACGAGGTTGTCGACGGCCGACTGGATCATGCGGCCGTTACGGGCCAGTTCCCGGCGACCGTTCTCGACGCGGGTCTCCAAGGTCACCATCGCCTTGGTGACGCCGTCACCCATCTTGCGGCTGCGGGCGAGCGCACGCTCAAGCCGCTCCGTCAGGTTCTGCTCCTGCACGAGGAGCGCAAGGTCCTGGTCAGCGATGCTGGACTCCAGGAGCTTCTCGGCGCTCGCCTGGGCAAGCTCCACATTGGCCACCAGGATGTAGTGCAGGACATCCCGCAGCAGTCGGGCCTGTTCGGCGGTGGCACCTGCACTGTCGGTACCGCCATCGTCGGTGGCCATCGCGTCATCGCTGCCCTTGGCCGAGCCGGCGTCGTCCGCCATGGGCTCATCACCAGAGGGCTCATCCATCGGCTCGGCAGCCGGCTCATCAGCCGGGTCATCGGCCGGCTCGGAGGCAGGTTCCGAGGGCTCGTCGGGTTCGGTCGGATCATCGATGACGGCGATCACCACGGAGGTGGGCTGTGACACCGTCAGGGGAGCCGCCAAGGCAAAGCGGGCGAGGCCGAGGGCCAGCAGCAGCGATAGGGTCGAGAGCGGTTGGATCACGTCGCGGACTCCGTGGTCGTGGGTGGCCCCGGCAGGCGCAGGGGCAAGGTTGGCAAGGGTATCGGGCATCCCGCTTCAGTGCAACGAACCCCGGACGACCGTTCGCACGGACGCCAGGCAAGGTTCCCGGTAACCTCCCGGCGTCGGTCGTTGGCCGGATGTCCGGCCAATCGCAGCGCGCCGTGTGCTGCGAGGGAAGCGTGGTGCAACACCACCGCGGACGCGCCGCCGTAACGGGTCGTTGGCTCAACAAGCCAGCGCCTCGACTCAATGAAGACCACTGGGCTCCGCGGCCCGGGAAGGTCGAGTCGGGACCCGAAGCCGGAAGACCTGCCGACACCATGCGCTGCGTGCCCCCGCGATCCCGGGGCCAGGGCGCGAGTCCGCGGAGGTTCCCATGCATCGCCTGCCCCTTTTCGTCCTGCTTGCCGCCCTGCCAGGCTCGGCCTTCGCACAATCACCGTTCGCCGCGACCGTCGTGAGTTACTCGCCAGGATCAAGTCCGGCAGGCGGCTTCACCATCGCCGCATCGGCACTCGGCGAACCCACCCGCTTCACGGGCGGCCCCTTCTTCCCGCAGGCCGTCACGCCGTTCCAACCGGCGTTCATGACCAACGAGATCGTGTCGCTCGGTGCAGGCGGCGAACTCGTGGTGGCGTTCGACCATGAGGTCATCGACGACCCGCGCAATCCATTCGGCGTGGACCTCATCGTCTTCGGCAATGCGTTCTTCAGTGATGCGGCGTACCCATCAGGCATGCCGGCGGGAATCTTCGCCGAAGGCGGGCAGATCGCCGTCAGCGCCGACGGCGCGACATGGACCACGGTTGCGGGCATCGATGCCGATGGCTTCGCGCCGACCCGTGGCTGGCTCGATGCACCTCCCTACTCGGCGGTGCCGGGACTCGAACCCTCGGACTTCACCAGGCCGATCGACCCATCCATCACGGCGGCATCCATGATCGGTCAGGACTGGGCCAACCTCTGTGCCATGTACGACGGCTCCGGCGGCGGCGCAGGCATCGATCTTGCTCCGCTCGGTCTTGCCTCGATCCGATTCGTGCGGGTCCGGGTGCCCGTGGGTGCGATGCAGAGTGCCGAGATCGATGGCTTCAGCGATGTGGCGGCAGAAGTCGCGAGTGGTGATCTCGATGGCAACGGCTCGATCGATGGCGCCGATCTGGGCATCATGCTGAGTGCCTTCGGCATCGCCGATCCGGTTGCGGACCTCGATGGAAACGGCATCGTCGATGGCAGCGATCTCGGTGCACTCTTGGCGGCCTGGTCATGAGGCGCGCGTTCGCGCTGATCGAGGTCCTGGTCGTGATCGGCGTCGTCGTGATCCTGATCGGGCTTGTGCTGCCTGGGCTCTCGACGCTCGCCGAGGGCGGCCGCAGCGCCGAGTGCCAGTCGAACCTCCGGCAACTCTTCAGCGCGTCGCAGGCGTACATCACGCTGAACAAGGAGCGCTTCGCCCCGGCCATCCTCATGTTCGCTCCCAGTGGTGGTACCGGCGTGCGCACGCTCTCGTGGGACCTCGACACCGCACCGGGGCGCGCTGCCCTGCCGGGGTCGATCACGCGGCATCTCGACTCGCCCAGCCGCGTCCAGCAGTGCCCAAGCTGGACCGGCAACGACCCCAGCGGCGATCCCTTCACGGGCTACAACTACAACACGACCTTCATCGGTGCCGAGGGCCGTTTCCCGCAGGTGGGTCCTGGTGGCACGATCCTCGATGGATGGTCCAACGCACGGACGGGGCTCGCGAGTGCGCAGTGCCGCAACTCCCAGGCCGCCCTCATGGGCGATGCCGGTTGGGCCGGCGGCACCAACAAGTACATGCGTGCACCCATGAACACGGTCGAGGGCGACCTCCTCATGATCTGTGCCGGAGCCCAGGCGTTCCGGCACCTTGGCTGTTCGCATGTGGTGCGCCTGGATGGCTCCGTGCACGGCGTCTGCACCAGCTGCGCCGGCGCGATCTCGACGCCGCAATCACTCGAGACGGTGATGGGCCATCCCGCCAATGGATTCCTGTCCGAGGATGACGCTGCCTACGATCCACGGTGAGGCCTGACGGATGCACGACCAGCAACTCAGCATCGATCGCTGTGTATGCCACGATGTGACCTTCGAGCGTGCGCTCGAGGTGGCGAAGGGGCGTGCGCTGTCGCTTGAGCAGCTCGCCGACGAGCTGGGCTGCACCACGGGCTGCGGTTCCTGCGAGCCCTATCTCCGTCGCTGCCTTGCCTCGGGACAGGTGGTCTTCCGCGAGATCATCGAAGACTGATTCCATGGGACCACGATCATGAAGTCGATCATGAAGTCGCTGCACCGCGGCATCTACGCGGAGCGACTGCGGCACCTCGTGGACCTGCTCGTCGAGGTCGTCCGCCCGGGCGACCGGATCCTGGATGTCGGATGCGGCAATGGCACGCTGCTCGATGCCCTGGTGCGCGATCCGCGCTGCCCGAAGGGCGTGATGCCGAAGGGTGTCGAGCGGGTGACGCGCGGCGGTGAGCCCATTCCGGTGGTGGCCTACACCGGCGGAAGGCTCCCCTTCGATGATGCATCGTTCGATGTGGTCACCATCGCCGATGTGCTGCACCATGAGCCCGACGACGAGGCCTTGTTGCGTGAGTGCCTGCGCGTGGCCCGGCGGGTGGTCGTGGTGAAGGACCATGCGCGCGAAGGGCCGCTGGCGCAGTCACGCATCTCCCTCATGGACTGGGCGGCCAACGCGCCGTACGGCGTGCCCTGCCTCTATCGATACCACTCGTTGCACGAGTGGCGGGCGCTCTGCGCGCGCGTGCACGCGCCGATCGTGAAGCTCATCAGCCCCATGCGCCTCTACCCTCGGGGATGGGAGTTCTTGTTCGGTGGGCGGCTGCAGATCGTGGTCGTCCTTGACGCCGCCGCTGCGCGCGAGGAGTAAGCGAGCCAGAGGGTCAGTCACGAGCGCCCGAAACGGCGCTCGAGCTCGGCCGTGGTCAGGCGGAACGCGGTGGGCCGGCCATGCGGGCAGCGATCCGGCCGGTCGATCGTGTCGCGGCGCGCCAGGAGTGCCGCGATCTCGGTGGCCGTCAGCCGATCACCCGCCTTCACCGCAGCCTTGCACGCCATCAGGTCGAGCACCTCGCTCAGCGCCGCCTCGGCGGCGCGCGGATCATCGGCGCGCAGGTCGCCCGCAGCGATCGAGAGCAGGAACTCCTGCGCTCCGACGCCGCGCTCCACGAGAAAGCTCGGCATGCTGTGCACCGCGATCATGCGCGCACCCGAGGGCGTGCACTCGAGCCCGAGCCGATCGAGGATCGGTGCGAGCGCCTCGATGCGTTCGATGGCGCCGGTGCCGCAATCGACGAGCTCGGGCATGAGCAGGCGCTGCCGTTCAAGCGGGGCGCGCTCGATGCGGGCCTTCAGGTCCTCGAACATGACGCGCTCATGCAGGGCATGCTGATCGATCACGGTCACTCCATCGCCCTCCTCCACCACGAGCCAGGCATGATCGATCTGCATGAAGCGCACGGGAGCCGAGCGCTCGACCGCCCGCATCGGTGCGGCGTCGTGGGCTGATGATCGTGCAGCAGGTTCACGGGAGAGCTCCGTCACGGCGTCCCCGGTCGGCTGCGTCCACGGGATGCCGCCATCCGCGTGCACGATCGTCCGTTGCGTCATGCCGAGCGGGAGCGGAAGCGTGGGTTCAGGATGCTCCATCGCAGGCAGCCGCTGCGTGACGACGAGCCCGCGGCGCTCGAGCGCCTGCGCCACGGCGCGGCGGATCGCTCGATGCACGAGGCTGGGGAAGCGCAGGCGCACCTCGGTCTTGGCCGGATGCACATTCATGTCGACGGCACGCGGATCGAGCTCGACGAAGAGCGCGTACACCGGATGCACGGACGGATCCATCAGCCCGCGGAACGCCTCGCGCACCGCATGCTGCAGCGAGCGATCCTCGATCGAGCGCCCGTTGATGAGGAGCCACTGGTTGCGGGCGGATGCCTTCGCAGCAGCCGGCGTACCGACCACGCCACCGATGCGGATGGGCCCGTGCAGCTCCGGGGATTCGAGTTCGAGCGCCAGGTCAAGCAGTTCAGGCGCCAATCCGGCGCCGAGCACCTGCACGCAGCGGGTGCGCTCATCCTGCGGCGGAAGGTCCATGATCGTCCGGCCATCGCTCGAGAGCGTGAAGCCGATGCCCGGCGCGGCGAGCGCGATGGCATCGACCGCATCATGCACGCGGCCGGTCTCGGCAGCCTGGCTGCGCAGGAACTTGCGCCGGGCCGGCACATTGCGGAAGAGCGTCTGGACCTCGACGACGGTGCCCGGCGCGCCCGCCGCCGGACGCGGCCCGTTCACGAACCCGCCATCGACCTCGATCGCATGGGCGTGGGGATCATTGGCTCGACGGCTCGTGATCCGGAGCTGCGCCACGCTGCCGATGCTGGCGAGCGCCTCGCCGCGGAAGCCGTAACTTGCGACCGCCTTGAGGTCATCGAAGCTCGCGATCTTGCTGGTGGCGTGGGCCGTGACCGCCAGCAGCAGTTCATCGGGTGCGATCCCTCCCCCGTCGTCACTCACACGGATCAGATCGGCTCCCCCGCCCTCGAGCTCGATGCTGACGCGCGCTGCACCGGCATCGAGCGCGTTCTCGACGAGTTCCTTCACCACGCTCGCGGGACGCTCCACCACCTCGCCCGCGGCGATCTGGTTCACCAGTTCGGGCATCAGCAATCGGATCGGCATCAGGTCTCCCGCATCGCCAACGGCAGCCGCCGGCCGGGACCGAAGGCTCGCGTGCTGATCTTGGGCACCACGCCTGCCTGCTCGCGCTTGAACTGCGCGCGGTCGATCGCCAGGCACCACCTGCGCACCATCGCCTCATCGAAGCCGGTGCTGCGCGCGATCGATTGCGGCGATTGCTCGAGGTCAACGAACCCGTGCACGATCGCATCCAGCTCGTCGTAGGGCGGCAGCGTGTCCTGGTCGCGCTGGTCCGGGCGCAGTTCCGCGCTCGGTGGCTTCGTGATGCTGCCTTCGGGCACGGGTGGCCGCGCGAATCCCGCACGCGCATGGTGATCGTTCATCCAGCGAGCGAGCGCGTAGACCCTGCCCTTCGTGAGGTCACCGATCGGCGCGATGCCACCGCACATGTCGCCGTACAGCGTGGCGTAGCCGACCGCGAGTTCGCTCTTGTTCCCGGTGCTCACCACCATGGCACCCGTGGCATTCGAGAGCGCCATGAGCGTCAGCCCGCGCAGGCGGCTCTGCAGGTTCTCGTCGGCGAGGCCCTGGAGGGGCTCGACGCCGCCGATCGACCTCGCCAGCAGTTCATGCGCCGGGGCGATCGGGAGGAGGTCGGGTGGCTGCATGCCGAGGGCAGCCGCCGTGGCCCGTGCATCGGAGAGCGAATGGTCACTGCTGAACCGGCTGGGCATCATCACGCCCCGCACCTTGGCCGGACCGAGCGCACGCACGCAGAGTGCCGCCACGACGGCGCTGTCGATGCCCCCCGAGAGGCCGATGAGCGCCCGCGCATGACCGGTCTTGCGCAGGTAGCCCTCGATCGCAGCGACCAGGGCCCGGAAGGTGTCGTGCTCGCCATCGCGCGGCTCGATCGGGCGCGCCGGCAGGTCAAGGTCAAGCGTCTCGACCGACTCGGCGAATCGTGGCAACTCGGCGATCGCGCCCTGTGCGCCCACCAGCGCACTGGCGCCGTCGAAGACAAGATCGTCGTTCGCACCGACCTGGTTCACGCTGACCACGCTGCCCCGGATCCGCTCGGCCGCAGACTGCAGGATGCCCATCTGGCGTTGGTGCTTGCCGAGCCGGAAGGGGCTCGCACTGAGCACGACGATCGCACGCACGCCGAGCGCCGCACACTCCGCCACGGGATCGCATCCGTAGCGGCCCGGCCCCACCGCGTCATCGGCGCGCCAGAGGTCCTCGCAGACGAGTACGCCCAGCCGCGTGCCTCTCAGCTCGACGACCAACGGTTCCGTGCCGGGCTCGAAGTGGCGCCACTCGTCGAAGACGTCATAGGTCGGCAGCAGTCGCTTGTCGTACCACGCCTCGATGCGCCCGCCGCGAAGGAAGGCGACGGCGTTGCGCGTTCGCCGTCCGACACGGCGCGGCGAACCGACCAGCATGGGCAGCGGACACTGCCCGGCCAGCGCGGCCACGGCCTGCTCGCACCGCTCGACGAAACCCTCGCGCTCGATCAGGTCGCGCGGTGGATACCCGCAGACCGCCAGTTCGGTGGTGACGGCAAGATCGGCACCCTGCGACGCCGCCGTGCGCGCCGCCTCGGCGATCCGTGCGAGGTTGCCCTGCACGTCGCCCACCAAGACATCGAGTTGGAGCGGCGCGATGCGCATGCGCGCTCAGTCCTCGCCGAACCGCGAAAGGCCCATGCGTGAACGCTCAAGCACCGTGATGCCGCAGTCGCGCAGCGCCGCAAAGACCTGTTCCGCATGCTCGGGGCCGCGGACCTCGACTTGGCAGAGCACCTGCACCTTGCTGATGTCTGGTCCGCCGAACGCACGCTCGTGGCTGACCTGCTTGACGCTTGCGCCGGCGTTGGCCAGCGTCGTGGCCAGCTCGGCCAGCCCGCCCGGCCGGTCCTTGATG
This sequence comes from Planctomycetota bacterium, assembly GCA_016873115.1. GTDB lineage: Bacteria > Planctomycetota > Phycisphaerae > Phycisphaerales > SM1A02 > SYIB01. Next base: position 35,171 of record VGYB01000015.1, read on the forward strand.
ATCGCGGTGAATTGCACGATGCGGCCATCGACCGCCAAGCCATGCTCGATCACGCGCGCCAAGGTGGTTGGATCGATGTTCCCGCCGCAGAGCATGAGCGCCACGCGCTTGCCCTTGAGCTGGGGAACGCGGCCGGCGATGAACGCGGCCAGGCTCGCTGCGCCCGCGCCCTCGACGACGCCCTTCTCCCACTCGAGCAGTCGCAGGATCGCCAGCGAGATCGCTTCCTCACCGACCTCGATCACCTCATCCACGTGGTCGCGGGCGATCGAGAAGGCCAGGTCGCCCACCTCGGGCACGGCCAAGCCGTCAGCCAGGGTGGGCTCCATCGACACCCGGACCGGATGACCGGCATCCAGCGCCGCACGGAAGCTTGCCGCACGGAATGCCTCCACGCCGATGACCTTCGTGGCAGGCGAGACCGCACGGGCCACCAGCCCGACACCCGCCAGCAGCCCACCGCCGCCGATGGGCACGATGACCGCGTCGAGCCGCTCGACCTGCTCGAAGACCTCGAGCGCCATGGTGCCGGCACCCGCGATGATCGCGGGGTCGTTGTAGCCGTTGATGTACGCCAGGCCCTCCATGCCCACGAGCTGGTCGGCCCGTACGCGCGCCTCGGCGATGTTGTCGCCGTAGACGACCACGCGCGCGCCGAGTTCCTTGCAGCGCACCTGCTTGATGAGCGGCGCGAAGCGCGGCATGCAGACCGTGACGGGAATGCCCAGGTCGCGGCCATGATGGGCGAGCGCGAGCGCGTGGTTGCCGGCGCTCGCAGCGATCACGCCACGCGCGCGCTGGCTGGCATCGAGCTGCAGCAGCGTGTTGCGCGCACCACGCTCCTTGAAGGAGCCAGTGGCCTGGCGGTAGTCGAGCTTGCAGAAGATCTCGGCGCCGAGGTGATCGCTCAGCGCCGAACTGCGGCGGCATGGGGTGCGCTCGATGCCGCCGGCAATGCGCGCGGCCGCGGCTCTCACATCCTCGAAGGTGACGGTTGCGATGGCCATGCGTCAGGCCACCGGTCCGGCTGCGCGAACCTCGGGTGCGATGTCGAACTTCTGGTCGTTCGCGCGGAACTTCTGCGCGAGCTCCCTGGCCTTCGTGTCGTAGGCCGCCTTGTCCTTCCAGGTGTTGCGCGGATCGAGGACCTCGGCCGGCACGCCGGGGACCGAGGTCGGCATCTCGAGCCCGAACACCGGGTGCTTCACGCACGGGACCTTGGCCAGCGAACCATCGAGGATCGCCGTCACCATCGCACGCGTGTACGAGAGCTTGAAGCGGCTGCCCACGCCGTAGGGCCCACCGGTCCAGCCGGTGTTCAGCAGCCACACGTGCGAGCCGCGCTTGCGGATGCGGTCGCTCAGGAGCCGCGCGTAGACCATGGGCGGCCGCGGCATGAACGGACCGCCGAAGCACGCGCTGAAGTTCGGCTGCGGCTCGGTGACACCGGCCTCGGTGCCGGCGAGCTTCGAGGTGTAACCGTTGAGGAAGTAGTACTGCGCCTGCTCGGGGGTGAGCTTTGAGACCGGCGGCAGCACGCCGAATGCATCGGCGGTCAGGAACACGACGTTCTTGGGGTGGCCGGCCACGCTCGGGAGCTTGGCGTTGGCGATGTAGGAGAGCGGATAGGTGACCCGGGTGTTCTCGGTGAGCGACGCATCGTCGTAGTCGGGTACACGCGTGGATGGATCGAGCACCACATTCTCGAGCACGCTGCCGAAGCGGATCGCGTTCCAGATCTCGGGCTCGCCCTCCTTCGAGAGCTTGATGCACTTGGCGTAGCAACCGCCCTCGATGTTGAAGACGCCCGCATCGCTCCAGCCGTGCTCGTCGTCGCCCACGAGGTCGCGGTGCGGATCGGCCGAGAGCGTGGTCTTGCCCGTCCCCGAGAGCCCGAAGAAGAGCGCCACATTCGCCGGATCGTTGCGCGCGACATTGCACGAGCAGTGCATGGGGAACACGCCCATGTCCGGCAGGTCATAGTTCATCGCGTAGAAGATCGACTTCTTGATCTCGCCCGCGTAGCGCGTGCCCACGATCAGCACCGTGCGGCGCTCGAGGCTCTGCACGATGCCCAGGTGCGTCTTCAGGCCGTACGCGGAGGGATCGTCGATGCGCAGGTTGCACGCGTTGATGATGGTCCAGTCCTGCGCGAATCCGGTCAGTTCCGCCTCCGGTGCATTGATGAAGAGCGTCTTGGCGAAGAGGCTGTGCCAGGCTTCCTCGGTGAAGACACTGACCTTCAGCCGGTAGGACGGATCGGCGCCGGCGTAGCCATCGAAGCGGTACAGGTCCTTCTTCGCCGACATGTAGGCCATGACCTTGGCGTGCAGGGCATCGAACTGGGCCGGCGTGACGGGCTGGTTGACCTTGCCCCAGTCGATCGTGCCATGGATGCCCGCCGTGTCTTCCAGGAACTTGTCATTGGGGCTGCGGCCGCGGCGCTCGCCGGTATCGCAGGTCAGCGCACCGTTGGCCGCGAGGATGCCCTCGCCACGGGCCACGGCCTGCTCCACCAAGCTCGGTGCGGTCAGGTTGGAGTGGATCGTGGCGGAACCGAAGGACGGACGGGCCTGAAGGGTGGTGGTCATGGTGGTACATCCCAACACACGGGAAGTCGCGAATCCTACCCAGGTCGAGGCCCCCGACCCATGCGTTCCCGCCGTTGCAGCAACCGTGCTGCCACGCTAGACTTCCGCGACTCGCGGAGTCCGTAGCTCAGTTGGCAGAGCACCGGGTTGTGATCCCGGGTGTCGCGGGTTCAAGCCCCGTCGGACTCCCTTCCTCGATTATGGGTCACGCACCCACGAACGACCTCCGCATCGTGCTGCTCCAGCATGACCTGGCGTGGGAGGACAAGCCCGCCAACCGGAGCGCATTCGCCTCGCTCTTGGCCGAGTCGGCCCAACCGGGGTCGCTCGTGATCCTGCCCGAACTGTGCGATGTCGGCTTCACGATGCAGGCAGATCGCGCTGCCGAGCCATCGAGCCTGCCTTGGGCGCAGGATCTTGCCGCCCGGCACCAAGTCTGGCTGCAAGCTGGACTTGCGATCCGGGAGGCAGGCCGCACCTTCAATGCCGCGTGCATGATCGGACCCGATGGCTCGCTTTTGGCGACCTATCGAAAGACCTTCCTCTTCTCGCACGGCACCGAAACCGAGCACTACGCGGCCGGGTCGGGGCCGATCGTGGTTGAGATTGCAGGTTGGAGGGTCGCACCCTTCATCTGCTACGACCTTCGCTTTCCGGAAGTGTGGCGTCATGCTGCACTTGCGGGCGCGGAGCTCTTCACGCTCAGTGCGAACTGGCCCGCGCGTCGCCATGCGCATTGGGCTGCGCTCGTCCGCGCACGGGCGATCGAGAACCAAGCCTTCGTCGCCTGCTGCAATCGGGTCGGTCGTGATCCGAACTTGGCCTACGACGGCGGATCGGCCCTGATCGATCCCATGGGCGAAGCGCTCGTGGTCGGCGACGGCCGCGCCTGTGCGCTCGACGCGGTAGCGCGGCGCAGCACGATCGAGTTATGGCGACGCGACTTCGGTGCGCTCCGCGACATGCAGCCGGGATGGCTCGGATCGGATCGCCGCCACACTTGAAACGCAGGCGTTTCGGTTGACGAGCGCCGCATGCGGAGTAGACTCCGCGCGCCGGGCCTTGCCCTGCGCTCGCACGGATCGCGGAGAAAGATCATGCAGACTAGGACGTCTCGACGCGCAGCATCGCGCAGCTCACCAACCAGAAAGTCGTCATCGTCCAAGAGTGCCTCGGCCTCGTCGGCGCGCCCGTCGCGCGGCGGATCGGGGCGCGGAAGGGCATCGCGTTCGGTGCGCACGCAGCGCTGGGAAACGCCGCTCCGTCGTGCGTTCTTCAGCAGTGCAGGCCGCCTCGCCGCATCGATGGGCGTGAGCGTCGATGCGTGCGTCGCGCATGTGCGTGCGCTGCAGCCCGATGCTGGCTTCAACGACTCCGAAGTCGACACCATCCGCAAGGCAGTGCATGATCTTGTGCTGGTCGCCGGCTGTGTGCAGGATGCACCACAGGCCTGGAGCGAGCTGCGCCGGGAGCACACCTGGATCTTGATCGAAGCCCTGAGAACCTATGCTCCCTCGCGTGATCGCGGGCTGCAGGTCGAGCGATTCTGGTGCAACCTGCAGGCGGCGTCCGTTCGCGGCCAACTGGGTCCGCTCGCACGAGGCCTGGACTCGTGGGACCCGCGCCGACCGCTCGGTCTTTGGCTGACCGACCTACTGTTCAGTCAGGTGCAACTTGCGCGTGAGTTCGCTCCATCGCACCCCGCGGTGCCCGTGCGTGCACTTGAGTCGCTTGACATGATCGAGGAAGCGCGTACCCTTCGCTTCCCCCTGATTGCCGCGGTGCAGTGATTGGCCGCCTGGTCAGAGGGGCCAATTCGGTCCGCCACCTTAGCTCAGTTGGTAGAGCACCGCATTGAAAATGCGGGTGTCCGCGGTTCAAGTCCGCGAGGTGGCATCAATGACGCGGCGCCCAGGTTTGCTGGGCGCCGCGCGTCATTGTTGGGTCGCCTTACCGACTGCTCGGTTCAGGGCGACCGCCAAGGGGGTCCAGTTGAACGCCACCGCGCACGGTCCGCGCGTCCATCCCCGTCATGGGGTAGTGGCGTTCGAGCGCCACGGCGAGTTCCTCGCTGTCGACGATCGTGAAGATGACGGTCCGGCCGAGCACGGCACTGGCGAATCGCGCCGCCCGGGCCATGTGCTGGGTCGTGGTCGCGGCGACGAGGGCGCCCTCATCCAGGGCCAGGGGAAGCAGGCGGAATTGCCATGCCTGCCGCGCATCGACGAGCGCGAGCGCGTCGGGCTCGGTGGTCGACAGGGTCCTTCGCGATGAGGCCTGGATCTGTCGGTACTGGTCGATCCAAGCGGCCTCGATGAGCGATGGTGCGACGCCGCAGATCTCCTCCGCGAGCGCGCCGAAGGGGCGCCCGTCCTGCTTCTGTCGGCAGAGCACCCGCTCCACTTCTCGCTCGGTCATCACGCCCTGCGCCACAAGCAGTTCGCCCAGTCGCGGCACATTGCGGATGAGTTCCATTGGGTCCATCGTGCTTCCCTCTGAGCGGTGCATCGGGCCCATCCGGTGGCGACTTTCGCCCGATGCCCGGGATTTGGGCAAGTTTGTCCCCCACGGCCCGAGGGGCCTGCACCGATAGGCTCTGCCGGGTGACCGCCCCCGCGCACCACGCTCTCCTGCAACGGGTCGAAGCCTGGCTCGGTGACTTGGCGAGCGGCCGCGGCCCTGTGCAAGGCCGAGCCTCACAGCGGCACATCGAATCGATGCACGCCGTGCTGCGGGCCGGGCCATCGGTGACGGGTTGGTGGAGCGCCCTCGCCGAGGCACACGCGATCGCCGCAGCACTCGCGGCAGGTGCATCGACGGAACTGCATGCACCCACGCACGATGGCCGCACCTGCGACCTCGTCGCCACGCGCGGTCCAACCCGGCTGTGGGTGCATGTGAAGTCGCTCGCACCGGATCCATCGATCGACCCGATGCCGGTGGAGCGACAGCGCGCCGTGCAGGAGGAACTCGTCGCCGCGCTGCGCAGCGTGGAAGGCGTCGCGCGCGGCGTGGTCGTCTCGGTCGAGGCGCTCGCGCCGCTCTTGACCACGGCACCGGACGTGAGGGCCGCCCAGGAGTTCCTGCGCCGAGCCTCGGTCGGCGATGAGTTGCTCGTGCGATCGGCCGCAGGCGATGTGCTGGGCCGCATGAGCGTGCTCTCACCGTGGGACGGCGGTCATGTCGCGATCGCTCCTGGTGATGTGCAGCGCCCGGGGCAGCAGCGAGGCCGCATCGATCGGCTCATGCGCAGGGCCTGCGCACAGTTCATGCCCGGGGAGCGCAATCTCGTGGCGATCGCCGCGATGCCTGCGCAGGAACTGGCGATCGACTGGGCGCTCCTGGGCACGCCGATCGAGCGCTGGGATCGTTTCCCCCGACGCGGCGAGCGCGTGGCCTTCGGGCGCGCAGATGATGGACTCTGGTCGCGTGGCCGCGAACCCTCGTGCAGACTGGCTGCGTGGATGGCGCCTTGGCCGCGCGCCGGCCGCGCGTGGCTGCGCGATGCGGCGAACGACGATGCATCGGCGCTCGTGCGCGACCTATGCGCCGAACAACCGCTCATGGAGCGGGATCCGGGCTGCGCGCTCGGCTGACTCCTCAGGCCAGAGCCGCTTGAGTGCGTGGATCGCCGGCTCTCCATTGATGACTGCCTTCACGCCCTGCGCCAGGAGCATCTCCGCATGGCGACGCGCCAGATCGGCGGTCAGCGTCACGGTGCCGTCGTCGCCATACTCCCGCTCGCGCGCGTGCCCACGCTTCTCCAGCATGTCCACCGCCTTGCCAGCCGAGAGCGGCAGCTGGATGCGCACGGTCACGACCGGCCCGAGCATCTGCGTGCGCACGACATCAGCGAGTGCCTCGAGGCCCTCGGCCGTACGGGCGCTGACCTCGACCGCACCCGGGCAGGCGCGGCGCAGCCGCTCGAGCCGCTCACGCGGATCCGCGATGCCGCCGTGCACCTTGGCGTACTCGGCCCAGTTCGTGCCGGACCGCGCTCTCGGGTCCTCGTCGCCATCGAGCCCATCGTCCGGGGCAGCACCGACTGGCCCGGAGAGCCCAGCACGCTCGCGGTCGCCCAGCGCATCCCACTCCGCGCACTGATCCGCCACGCGATCGAGCTTGTTGAGCACCACGATCCGCGGCTGGTGGCTGGCTCCGATCTCATCCAGGACCTCCTCGACCGTGCCGAGCTGGCGCTCGGCGTGCGGATCGCCTGCGTCGAGCAGGATGAGGAGCACATGTGCGGCGATCGCATCCTCGAGCGTGCTGCGGAAGCTCGCCACCAGATGGTGCGGCAAGCGGCGGATGAAGCCCACCGTGTCGCTGAGGAGGCACGACTCGCCCCCACCAAGCTGCCACGATTCCACGCGCGTGTGCAGCGTGGCGAAGAGCTGGTCATTGGCGAAGGCTCCGCCGGCGGTCAGCGCATTGAAGAGGCTGCTCTTGCCGGCGTTCGTGTAGCCCACGATGCCCACCGTGAAGTGGTCGGCGCGGCGGCTCGCGACCTCGCGCGTGCGACGCAACTGCACCTCCGCGAGCTCGCGCTTGAGCTGCGACAGCCGGCGCTGCACGAGCCGGCGGTCGATCTCGATCTGCTTCTCGCCGGGGCCGCGCGTACCCACGCCCATCGGGGCACCGCCGGTGACCTGGCCGAGGTGCGACCACATCGCGCGCAGGCGCGGGGCCGTGTACTCAAGCTGGGCGATCTCGACCTGCAGTTGCGCGGCACGCGTGGTGGCGCGGCCCGCGAAGATGTCGAGCACGAGCTCGCTGCGATCGAGCACCTTGCAGCTGACGGCCTCCTCGAGCGCCTGGAGCTGGCTGGGGGACAGGTCGTTGTCGAGCAGCACGACCTTGGCACCAAGTTCCTGCACCATCGCGGCCAGGGCCTCGACCTTGCCCTTGCCGAGGTAACTGTGGGGATCGGGCTTCGAGCGCCGCTGCGTCAGTTCCCCCACCACGCGCACGCCCGCGGTCTCAGCCAGCGCACGCAACTCGGACAATGGATCGGGATCGAGCTCGTCCTCGCGGGCCAGCACGCTGGCCACGATCGCGCGCTCGCGGCGGATGTCGATCTCGTCACGAAGTCCTTGCTCCACGAGGCCGATTCTAGGGGCGATGCGCCACGATGCCGTACGCTTCGGGCATGCTTGTCCTGGGCATCGAGACCAGTTGTGACGAGACCGCCGCCAGCGTGGTCGAACGCACCGCGGGCGCACTGCGCGTGCGCTCGAATGTGGTCGCCAGCCAGGAAGCGTTGCACGCACCGTACGGCGGCGTGGTGCCGGAGCTCGCCAGCCGCGCCCACCTCGCCCGCATCGTGCCCACGCTCGAACGCGCGCTGAAGGATGCCCGCGTCCGGTGGTCCGACCTCGACCGCATCGGTGTCGCGCGCTGCCCGGGCCTGATCGGCAGCCTGCTGGTCGGCGTGAGTGCGGCCAAGGGCGTGGCGTGGTCGCTCGGCAAGCCAGTCGTCCCGGTCGACCATGTGGTCGCGCACCTCGCGGCGTGCCTGCTCGATCGGCCGATGCCGGCATGGCCGGCGCTGGGCCTGGTCGCCAGCGGTGGCCACACGAGCGTCTTCCGTCTGGATGGACCGACGGAGCCCCACCTCATCGGCTGGACGATCGACGATGCGATCGGCGAGGCCTTCGACAAGGCTGCAGCACTGCTCGGTCTGGGCTATCCGGGCGGCCCGAGGGTCGAGCGCGAGGCCGTCGGTGGCGATCCGCACGCCGTCCGACTGCCGAGTGCGTTCCTGCGCCGAGAGGGTGTCCAGTTCTCCTTCAGCGGAGTGAAGACGGCCCTGCTCTACGCCGCCCGCGGCGTGCCCGGCACCGCGCGCCGCCCGGCACCCGCAGCTCCCCCGCTCACCCCCGATCGTGTGCGTGATCTTGCCGCAAGCTTCCAGCATGCAGCCGTCGCCAGCATCATCGAAGGACTCGACGCAGCGCTTGCGCAGTCGGGCGAGCGCCCACGGACCTTGCTCGTGGGCGGAGGCGTCAGCGCCAACAAGGCGCTCCGCTGCGCCCTCGATGGTTGGGCGCAAGCGCATGGCATCGAATGCCGCGTGCCGAGCATGGCGCACTGCATCGACAACGCAGCAATGATCGCAGGGCTTGCCGCGCTCATGCCCGAGGCGGACGGCATCGGTGATCTTGGCTTCGTCGCCGAACCCATGAGCCGGATCGCACGCGGCGTGCGCGGTCCCACGAGAAGGGCATCGTGAGCTACCGCGTTCCCTATGTCGATCCCCGCCTGACCATGCTGCAGGCACCGCACCCGGCCACGCTCGAGGAGTCCGAGCTCCTCAAGCAGTGCACCGTCGAGTTCGGTCGCGTGAGCGGGCCCGGCGGCCAGCACCGCAATCGCGTCGACACGGCGTGCTGGGTCCAGCACACGGCGACCGGCATCGAGGCCCAGGCGACCGAACGCCGCAGCCAGGGACAGAACAAGGGCATGGCGATCTGGCGCGTTCGGCTGAAGCTCGCCGTGCACTGCCGCACGCCCACGAGCCGTGATCGCCATCAGTGCAGCGAGCTCTGGTGCCGGCGCAGGCAGGGCGAGAAGATGAGCGTGAACCCCGAACACGGGGACTATCCGGCGCTGCTTGCCGAAGCGCTCGATGTGATCGTCGCGCGCCGCTATGACGTCGCCGGTGCTGCGGGCGCCCTGGGCATCACGATGAGCCAGCTCAGCCGGCTCGTGCGCCACCACAAGCACGCCTTCGGCATGCTCAACGACGGACGCAAGGCGGTCGGGCTGGTGCCGCTGCGCAGTTGAGGCGCCCCGCGGCGTCAGCGCGCGCATCGGTTCCCGTACACTCGCCGCGTGCCCGATCCGCTGCTGGTCATCGCTGCAGGTGCGCTCGTCGGTGCGTTCGTCGGGCTCACCGGTGTGGGTGGTGGCGCGATCATGACGCCCATCCTGGTGCTGGGCTTCGGCATCGATCCCGTGGTCGCCATTGCGACGGACCTGCTCTTCGCCGCGATCGTCAAGATTGCGGCCGGCGCGGTTCACT